>DAIUCN010000118.1:0-12325 GCA_036846165.1 Prosthecobacter sp. | reverse complement strand
ACCGCCCCATCCGGAGCCTTGAGCCGCTTCTGACGCATGGCCACAAGCAACCCCATCCAACCATCACGTCAAGTCTTTTTCCAATAAAGGGACAGACACTTTATAGAAAAGTGTCGAAACTTGCATCGGGCAAATTGTGCGTGGTCGCCGACAGTGCCGGGAGGATGCCGGAACCAGCCCGTCTGAGCTCGCCGCACCTGGCTTGTGAAATTTTTCACAAATTCGGGTTGCCGCCCCTGCCACGGCTCCGATAATCGGCGAACCCTCATTTTTTGCCCCATGTCCGCCCCCGCTACCGCCGTGCCCCCGCCTGTCGACCTGGTGAACGTGCAGATCGACGGTGTCTGGCACAAGTTCCCCAAGGGCACGCGCATGATTGAGGCCTGCAAGCAGGTCAAGAAGGAGGTGCCGCACTACTGCTACCACCCGAAGCTGACCAGCCCCGGCAACTGCCGCATGTGCCTGGTGGAAATGGGCATGCCGCCGCGCCCGCAGCCGGGCCAGGAACCGGAGAAGGACGAGCATGGCATGCCGAAGATCGGCTGGATGCCGCGCCCGGTCATTGCCTGCGCCAACACGGTCGCCGAAGGCATGGGCATCCGCACGGATTCGATCCTGACCCAGGAATGCCGCAAGGGCGTGATGGAGTTCCTGCTCATCAACCACCCGCTCGACTGCCCCATTTGCGACCAGGCCGGCGAGTGCCGCCTTCAGGAGTTCAGCGTCGAGCACGGCAAGGGCGAAAGCCGCTTCCGCGAAAACAAGGTCAAGAAGCCGAAAAACGTCGACATCGGCCCGCGCGTCCGCCTCGACGACGAGCGCTGCATCATGTGCAGCCGCTGCATCCGCTTCACCGCCGAGATCGCCGATGACCCGGTGCTCGGCTTCACCGAGAGAGGCAGCCACACGACGCTGGCCGTGCACCCGGGCAAGCGCCTGGAGAACAACTACTCGCTCAACACGGTCGACATCTGCCCGGTCGGCGCTCTCACCAGCACCGACTTCCGCTTCCAGCAGCGCGTCTGGTTCCTTACCGAAACCGACAGCCTGTGCACAAAGTGCGGCCGCGGCTGCAACACGGTCATTGGCGCCCGTGGCGACACCCTGTACCGCCAGACCCCGCGCGAGAACAACGACGTCAATTCGAACTGGATGTGCGACCAGGGCCGCCTCGACTTCCACTTCGTCAACAGCGAGTTCCGCCTCACCGATCCCCTGCTCAAGAAGGCCGGTCGCCATGAGACCGCCAAGTGGAGCGACACCCTGCAGGCCATCGCTGACGCCGCACGCGGCCTCAAGGGCGAGGAGATCGCCATCATCGCCAGCGCCCGTTTCACCAACGAGGAACTGCACTACGTGCGCAAGCTGGCCGACACCCTTGGCACCGACAATCTCGATGTCGTGCCGCGCACCGGCGGCGCCGACGGCTACCTGCGCGCCGACGACCTGAATCCGAACAGCCTCGGCGTTCGCCACATCCTCGGCATTCAGAAACCCGGCGCCATGCTCGAGGGCATCCGCGAGTTGCTCGGTCGCGGTCGCCTCAAGCTGGTTATCGCCCTCGGCGAAGACCTGCTCAAGGCAGGCTTCGAAGCGCGCGAACTGGAGAAGGCCGGCTTCTTCGCGTCCCTGCACATTCTCGCCCACGCCGCCGCCGATTTCGCCCACGCGGTCCTGCCCGGCAATTCCTACGCGGAGAAGGACGGCAGCATGGTCAATGTCACCGGTCGCCTGCAGCGCCTCAACAAGGCCGTCAACAGCCCCGGCAACGCCCGCGACACGCTGGTCATCCTGCGCGACCTCGTCGCGACCTGCGGTGGCGAGAAGGGTCCGGACAGCGCCGCCGCTGTGTTCGGTCGCCTCGCCCAGGAGATCGCCTGCCTGAAGGGCCTGACCTTTGATGGCATCGGTGCTCTTGGCCTGCCGGTGGTCGAGACCGAGGAGAAGGTGCCGCTGCTCGAACGCGAGAAGGAGCGGCGCAGCAAGGGCCTGATCGTCGGCTGAGGCGGGGCGTCCCCCGGCTTCCATCGGCGCACCTGCGCGCGCTCAGACCTCCAGCCAAGCCACGCCCGGATGGCGGGCGCAGAGGGCTTGGATCGCCTCGGGTTCCAGGACCGCAAAGGCGGTCGAGAGGGCATCCGACAGTGCCGCGGCGGGAGCCTGCGCGAAGCTGCGCTGGGGTCGCACCGCCATCGGCCGCAGGCTGCGCGGGTCCATCAGATGCGCGCCCTTGATCTGAAAACCGCTGCCGCTAACGGCGGCGTCCTGCAAGTTGAGCGCGCGTGCGCCTTCCGCCAGGGTGATCGTCCAGCCCTGCTCGCCCGGGGCGTTGCCGAGGGCCAGCAGGGTACTGTCGCCGGCATTCAGCAGGGCATCGGCAAAGCCCCAGTCGCCGAGCAGAACCGCCGCCTGATCGAGCGCGTAGCCCTTACCCAGACCGCCGAGGTCAAAAACCATGTGATCGGCGTGCACGGTCACCCGGAAGTCGTCCTCATCGAGATCAAACAGGTGCGAGCCCACCGCCCCGCGCGCCTTTTCAAGCAACTCGGGATCCGGCTCGCGCAGGCTGCCGTCCTCGGCCCGCCAGAGGTGCATCAGCGGCCCCACCGTGATGTCGAAGGCACCCGCGGTTTCCGCATGCACGGCCTTGGCCAGACTGAGACAGTCCCAGACGGCGAGCGAGACCTTCAAACTTTCCCCCGCGCGCAACTGAGCCAGCCGCCAGATGTCGCTGGTCGGCCGGAAGCGACTGAGTTCATCCTCGAGCCGCTGGATCTCGCTGAACAGCGCCTCGGCCGCCTGCGCGGCGTAGAGGGCATCGTCGCCGGCGAGGATCACCTCGAAGGCGGTCGCCATGGCGTGCTGCTCGAAGCGGTGGATCGTCATGGCGGCGGCACGCCGGGCAAGGGCGGCAGGGTCGGCGAAAACACCGGTGGCACGGTCAAGGTGCCGCCTGGCTGAAGCGGCGCCGGCAGCTCGGGCACCGGCGTCGGCGCCGCGCTGGCCGCGACCTGGCGACGGTAGAAAACCGACAGCATGACACCGGGTCGCAGGCCGTAGGGCGAGCGCACGTCGTACTCCTCCAGGCGCAGCTTGTCGGCCACGGCCGGATAAAACTCGCCATCGGTGACGATGATGTCGGCCTCGAGGGTGTCCGGCACCGCGGTGGGGTACCCCACCTTCGGCCAGGCGCGCCAGTACCAGGGCAGCGGCCAGCCGGAATCGGCCTGTACCACCTGGATGCGTGTCGTCGCCGTCTTGTCGCCCACGTAGGCGCCCACCTCATCGAGCAGACGGCGCAGGCTCTTCGAGGTGTGCGAGTACACGTAGGGATTGCGCGGGTCGGCCGAGTACTCGAACTGCGGGTTCGCGTGCGTGCCCGTCAGGCGCATCGTCTGGCTGCAAAGATGGTAGGCACCGAGGGCAATGAGCACGTGGAACAGCCCGCGTGTCAGCAGACCGGGCATCCAGGACCACAGCGCCGCACCACCGGCACCGGCAAGCAGGATGAGCGCGTGCTGGGCGCTGAGGATCGACCAGGGCGTCTTGTAGCGGATCAGCGAATACACGCCGAACAGCGCCACCGCATAAACCGTCAGGAAGACCAGGAAGACCTGGCGCTCCGGACGGCGATGCTGACCGAAGAACGCATGTCCCATGCCGAGCAGGGCCAAACCACCGATCATCGCCTCGCTCCACACGAGGGTGTCGCGCCGCCAGAAAATCAGGGTCAAGTAGTAGTGCCAGGGCTTTTCATGACCGCTGCCCTGCCCCCGCTGGAAGTAGTCGAAATAGGTCATCAGGCTGTCCCAGACCGTGCCCCAGTCGCGGAAGCCGCCCGAGTAAGAGGCCACCGACACCAGCACCGCCGGCGCCAGGGCCCAGAGCCAGGGCCGCTTCGGCCGGTCCTTGGGGCGCATGCCGGCCAGGCTCAGGCCGGTGCCCTTGCGCGGACTGAAACCGCCAAAGAGCACGCGCACCGCCAGCCAGCCGCAGAACAGGGCGCCGACATTGAGGATGAAGGTCTCCTTGGTTGCATGCTGGAAGCCGAGCGAGGCACCGCCGAGCAGCAGCCAAAAGCGTGAGCCGCCCTGCGAGTAGCGCCAGAAGGCCAGCAGCGTGACGCCGACCAGGAGCACCAGCAGCATCTCCATGATGAAGTAGCGACTGTAATACACCATCATGGGCGACACCGCCGCCAGCAGCAGGGCCAGCGCCGTGCCCATGCGCCCGAGCACATCGGCAAAACCCAGGGTCAGAAGCAGAACCAGCAGACCGCAGACCACCGTCACCCGCCGTAATTGGGCATCGGTCCAGGTGTTCGAATCGCCCCAGCCCGCCAGACCTCCCCAGAGCCGGGCGACCTGATGCAGGCCGGGGCCGTGGTAATCCTTGCGATCGTACTCGAAGTGGCCGGTGTCGACGTACTTGGCCAGCTTGACGCCCAGCACCGCCTCGTCGGTGTGCATGATGCGCCGGTCCAGGCCGGGCAGACGGTAGAACCCACCCAAGGCCAGCGCCAGCACCACCAGCACAAGGCAGGGCAGCAGCGGGAAGACGGCTTCTTTGCGCGGGGTCATGGGGATCTTACCATGGCGAACCCCGCCTCATGCGCCAGCAGGAATGTCGCCGAGTTCCCGATACGCCTGCACGACGCGGCCCAGCCATTCGTCCTGGTCCATCGCCCAGTAGCGGGTCGAAAAAATCTCGACCTCATGCAGGCCGTTGAAGCCGGCCGACTCGACCCAGCCACTGATCTTCCGAAGGGGAATGCAGCCCTCGCCCATCAGGCCGCGATCGTTGAGCAGGTCGGTGGTCGGCGTTTTCCAGTCGCACAGGTGGTAGGCGTGCAATCTCCCCTTCTCTGCCGACAACGCGATCTGCGCCTCCAGCTCCGGATCCCACCAGATGTGGTAGACGTCGGCGGCGATGCCCAACATGCGCGGCGAGCCCAGCACATCGCAGATCTCGTTGGCCTGGCGCATCGTGTTCACCGCGCTGCGGTCGTCGGCATACATCGGGTGCAGCGGCTCGATGGCGAGTTTGACCCCCGCCGCCTCGGCCTCGGGCAGTACGGCGGCAATGCCATCGGCAATCTGCTTGCGCGACTCCTCCAGCGGTTGTCCCGGCACCGCGCCACAGACCAGCACGATCAGCGGCGCGCCCAGCGCCTGCGCCTCGGCGATGCAGCGACGGTTGTCATCGATCGCCGTCTGCCGACCGGCGGCCGTGGCCGACGGAAAAAAGCCGCCCCGGCACAAACTGACGATGTCCAGCCCCGCCTCGCGGGCCTGTCGACCGACGGTCGCCGGGTCGCGCCCCTCGAGGTTGTAGCGCCAGAACGTGATGCCGCCGAGGCCCGCCGCCGCGTACTTGGCGATGCAGGTCTCCGTGTCCCAGGGCTTCGTCGTGATCGTGTGCAGGCAGAGGCGGCTCAGGTCGTTCATCGACTCTACCGCAACGCGTTCACAGGGTGCCCGTCAAGGGGGAGTTGGGGGCGGAGGAAGAAGGGCACCCAAAGCCCAGCCAAGTTTATGGACTCCAGATACCACGAACCCAAAGAAGCCGTGCCGGCGTCAACAGGGTGTACTCACTTGGTCGAATAGGTAAAGTGAATCCAAGATCGGCTGGAATCGGATTCGAGCGTTATCGTCGCTGCTCCATCACTCCACCGATAGGTGGTTGTTGAAACTCGAGGCATGTCCGTTCGCGACCCAAACTGATCAACTTTCCACTCGGCATGGTCCTCTCGCTCGTAAGGACGCAAAGACAGGATTCGCTCAAAGTCCTTGGGAGAAACCTCCAGGGAACCCCTTGCCACATAATCCGTCCAAGCATCCACGCTGACATGCACGCGTCTGGCGGACAACGGCAGCCATTTCAATCCTAAAGCCACCTCGGCGTCGCGACGTGGAGAGCTCCATATGAGCACGATCAGGAAGGCGAATCCTACAATCAAGAAACAGCTTTTCATCATGGCGCCACTCCCGGCAGCATATCCTTGCTCTGCAGGAAGGCGTAGAACGGATGCCTACGGATCGACTCGGGGGTTCCCACCGACAGGGAGAGTCCGCAATCCGGACACTCGACCGCTCCTTTGACATCCGTCTCGCAGGCCGGACAGGGACCCTCGTAGGGCTCGGTCACCTGCGGGCTGATCCCAAAATGATCCATCAGCAAGGTCAGGCTCTGCACCAGGTCCGCCTCTTCAACGAGGAGGCGGAACTCGGTCACACCTCCCTGGCCACCAAAGTGTGTCGTCACCCCCTTGCAATCCAAGGGCACACCGTTCTGGCCAAACAGATGGATGATGCCCTTGAGCTCGTCGGCGGTGAATTGCGGGATCTCAATCATGGCGGGGGCCTAGCTTTCCGCTTCGCGGCGATGCCGTTGGTTCCGTCGATCGAGGCTGACCGAAGCCGAAGACGCCCTCACTCCGCCGGCGTGTTCGTGCCGCCGGCGATCTTGCTGCGCATGTCGGTGTCGGCACTGAGATTGCGGAAGCGGGCGTAGTCCATGATGCCGAGGTTGCCGCTGCGGAAGGCTTCGGCCATGGCCAGGGGCACCTGGGCCTCGGCCTCGACGACGCGGGCGCGCATTTCCTGGGTGCGGGCGGACATTTCCTGCTCGAGGGCGACGGCGGCGGCGCGGCGCATTTCGGCGTTGGCCTGGGCGATCTTCTTGTCGGCCTCGGCCTGCTCGGTCTGCAGCTTGGCGCCGACGTTTTCACCGACATCGATGTCGGCGATGTCGATCGACAGGATCTCGAAGGCGGTGCCGGCGTCGACGCCCTTGGCGAGCACGAGCTTGGAGATGCTGTCGGGGTTTTCCATGACCTCCTTGTAGGAGTTGGCCGAGCCGATGGAGGAAACGATGCCCTCGCCGACGCGGGCGATGACGGTCTCCTCGGTGGCGCCGCCGACAAAGCGGTCGAGGTTGGTGCGCACAGTGACGCGGGCGCGCACGCGCAGGGAGATGCCGTCCTTGGCGACGGCGTCGATCTTGCCGCCGCGGCCCATCTCCTGGTTTGGGCAGTCGATGACCTTGGGATTGATGCTGGTGCGCACGGCATCGAGCACGGTCTTGCTGGTGCCCTTGCAGGCGAGGTCAATGGCGCAGGCGCGGTCGAAGGTGAGCGGGATGCCGGCCTTGTCGGCAGCCACCAGGGCAAGCACGACGTGCTGGACGTCGCCACCGGCGAGGAAGTGGGCCTCCAGCGGATCACTTTCCAGAGTCAGGCCAGCCTTCACGGCGGTGATGCGCGAATCGACAACCATGGCGTTGGGGATGCCTCGCAGGTACATGGCGAGCAGGTTAATGATGCTCACCGGCGCGTTGGAGATGCGTGCGCGCAGCCAGAGGTTGAAGAACTTGGCGATGATGAGGAAGAGAACGATGGCGACGACGAGGGCGCCGCCGACGAGGAGGAATTGGAAGTTGATGGGCATGATCAGGTGGGGCTGGGGGTGAGTCGAACGATGAGGTTGCCGGGTTCGCGGCCGGTGATGCGGACGCCGGCGCCAGCGGGAGCAAAACCGTCCTCGCAGCGCACCTCGCGGCGCTGGCCGCTGAAATCGGCACGCCCGAGCGGGCGCAGGTCGGTGAGGGCGACGCCGACGGCGCCGGGCATGAGGCTGTCGATCGAGGGCGGCGCGGCCGGGCTGGCAGCCTCAAGGGTGAAGCCGCGGCGCCAGAATTTCACGGCAAAAAAGCGCAGCCAGACAAGCTGGACAGCGGCGGTGAGCAGGATGACCCCGGCGGCGGCAGCCGCACGGGCCGTGCCGTTCCAGTGGGCAAATTCCTCGGCGAAGAGCAGCAGGCCCGCCGCGGCGAGGGTGCAGAGGGCGCCGATGGCGCCGACGATCAGTCCTGGCACAAAGGTCTCCAGGATCATCAGCAGGATCCCGAGCAGCACGAGGAGGGTGAGCGTGAGAACCATGGGTGTCACAGCATGGAAGAGGCTGGCCCTGCCGTCAAGTCAAGCCGGCTTGGCAAGCAGGCCCTTCACCACCTCGCCATGGACATCGGTCAGGCGGAAGTCGCGCCCCTGGAAGCGGTAGGTGAGGCGCGTGTGATCCAGCCCGAACAGGTGCAGGATCGTCGCATGGAAGTCGTGCATCGACACCGGATCGCGGGCGACATGCCAGGCAAAGTCGTCGGTTTCGCCATGGATGTGCCCTGCCTTGACGCCGCCGCCGGCCATCCACAGGGTGAAGGCGCCGGGGTGATGGTCGCGCCCCGTGACCGTCTTGAAGCCGGGTCGGTTTTCGCCGAGGGCGGTGCGGCCGAACTCGCTGCCCCAGACGACAAGGGTGGTGTCGAGCAGGCCGCGCTGCTTGAGATCCTTGAGCAGGGCGGCGACCGGTTGGTCGACCATGCGGCAGTTGTGGGCGAGCTGGGGGTCGAGGTTGCTGTGGTGATCCCAGGAGGCGTGGATGATGTTCACGAAGCGCACGCCGCGCTCGACCATGCGCCGGGCCTGCAGGCAGTGGCGTGAGAAGATGCGGTAGTTGCCGATGCCGCCGAGGTTGCTCTTGATGGGCGGTTCGTCGCGATCGATGCCGTAGGCATCGAGGGTGGCCTGCGATTCACCGGAGAGATCGGTCAGCTCGGGCGCGGCGCTCTGCATGCGGAAGGCGAGCTCGTAACTGTTGATGCGGCTGGCGATCTCCGGATCGCCGATGTGGCGGTGGCGCAGACGGTTGAGGTCATTGAGCGCGCCCAGACTGGCCTGCTGCATGTCCGGGCTGATGCCCTCGGGATTGGCGAGGTTGAGCACGGGCGAGGCGCCGTTGCGGAACATGACGCCACCGTAGGAGGACGGCAGGAAACCGCTCGACCAGGTCGAGCTGCCGCCGGGCAGGCCGCGGCCCTTGCTGACCATGACCACGTAGGCCGGCAGATCCTCTGAGGGACTGCCAAGACCATAGGTGAGCCAGGACCCGACGCTCGGCCGGCCAAGCAGGGGCGCACCGCAGTTGAGCATGAGCTGCCCTGGCAGGTGGTTGAACTGCGTCGTGTGCATGGAGCGAATCATGCAGATGTCATCGGCACAGCCGGCAAGGTGCGGCAGCAGGTCGGAGAAATCCATGCCGCACTGGCCGTGCTTGGAAAAGACGCGCTTGGTGCCCAGCACGGTCGCCGTTTCCTTCTGCAGGAAAGCGAACTTCTGATCGCCCACCAGCGAGTCGGGCAGCGGCTTGCCATCGTAGGTGTTGAGCAGCGGCTTCGGGTCAAAGAGGTCCATCTGGCTCGGACCGCCCTCAAGGAAGAGGAAAATGCAGCGCTCCGCGCGCGGCGCGAACTGCGACAACCGGGCGGCCAGCGGTCCCGACTCGGCCGCCAGCAGGCCATCTCGCCCGAGCAGCGAGGCGAGGGCGAGCGTGCCGAGGCCGCAGGCACCGGTGGCGAGGAAATCGCGCCGGGCCAGGGTGTGCCGTTCTTCAGGAGACATCCGTTTGATAACGCCGCTCAGGATCGTCGTCTCGCGAAAAGGCTCAGCGTTTCCAGGCCAGGCAGGTAATGACAAGGGCGCCCGGCAGATAGGCCAGCGTGCTGAAGAAGAGCTTGCGCGCAGTGGAGCGCTCCGGGTTTTTTTGGAAGGCAAGGGCGAGGCGACAGAGCCAGGCGGCGAGCAGCAGGGCCGGCGGCAGGAACCAGGCCGGACGGACGAGACCTGCCTGCACGGGATAGAACATCAGCAGCAGGGTGGCGACCGCGTAGGCGAGCGCGTGGCGCGAGGTGCGCACGCCCTGCTCATCCTCGTTGGCGAGCATGATAAAACCGCCGCGGCGGTATTCATCGCGGTACATCCAGTTGATCGCCAGGAAGTGCGGCAACTGCCAGAGGAAGAGCAGTGCGAACAGATAGAGCGCCCCGGGCTCGACCAGCAGTTCCCAGCGGAAGTACTTTTCCCCCGCCGGAGTCGGTCCGGCGGCACCGGCCCAGCCGATGAGCGGCGGCAGGGCGCCGGACACCGCGCCAACCAGGGTGTTGGCGGGCGACTGTTTTTTCAGCGGCGTGTACAGGAAGAGGTAGACCGCCAGCGTCAGGGCGGTGAGTGCGGCAGCCTCGACATTGACCTTGGAGCCGAGGTGGATGAGAGCGAAGGAGCTGAGCAACCAGCCGATGGCGAAGGCCGAGCCGGGGCTGACACGGCCCGAAGGGAGCGGGCGATCGGCCGTGCGCGTCATGCGCGAGTCAGGCTCGATCTCCATGAGCTGGTTGAAGACGGCGGCGCCAAAGGCGGCAAAGCTGCTGCCAAGCAGGGTGTGAAAGAGCAGCCAACCGCTCCAGTCGGGACCGCGGCGCAGCCAGAAGCCGACGAAGGTGGTGACGATGACCAGGGCGCTGAGCCGGAACTTGGTCAGCACGAGCAGGTCGTTCAGGGTCGAACTGCGCGCGGGGGTTGCGGGATCGGATCGGTCGGCCATCGGAGGTGGAGCTTACGCGCGTGCCGCGCTTTCGCCAGGGGCGTTTGCACCCAGCAGCCAGAGGAAGAGGGCGCTGACCAGGAGCGAGGACAGGCCGATGTGCAGGACCTGGGCGACCGGCAGAATGCCAACGTGGGCGAGCACGATGCCCAGCACCATTTGCGCCAGGATGAGCAGGACCACGGAGGCCTCCAGCCAGCCGGCGCGCTGCAGGCGGCGGCGCGCTCCCAGCCAGAAGGCGATGCCGGCGCCGACCAGCAGCCAGGAAAAACTGCGGTGCACCAAATAAACGCCACTGTCCTCCAATTCGACCACCCACTGCGCACGCGGCTCGCCGGCGTGGCTGCGCGCGAGTTCATCGGTCAACTCGCGCACCTGCGAACCCATGACGCCCTCGAGAACGACCAGCAGGAACAGCGCCCAAGCCAGGCGTCGCAGGCCGTTCGCCGGTGCTCCAGTGCGCCAGGCGAGTCGCCAGGGCTGGTCGCAGCCGCGCCAAACGGTGTAAACCAAGACGCACTGCAGCAGGATGGCCAGGGCCATGTGCAGGGTGATGATGCCGGGCTGCAGGCCGCTGAAAACGACGCGCGCGCCCAGCCAGGCGTTGATGCCGACGAGCAGGAAGGCCGCGAGGGCGGCAAAAAAAACACGCGCCCGACCACGCCGAATCTCGCCAAAGGCCGCACCAAGCAGGACGACCACCGACAGCCCGACCGGCAGGCTGGTCAGGCGGTTGAGGTACTCAATCCAGGTCGCCACCGGGTCGAACTCCGCGCGCAGGGTCTCCGGCGTGATGGTCGCCGGATCGCGACCGTGGCGCTCGGCCTTGGCGCGGAACTTGTCGAGATCGAGCCTGCTGAAATCGATGTCCTCGGCGCGGGTCGGCGGCACCAGACAGCCGTAGCAGAAGGGCCAGTCGGGGCAGCCGAGCCCCGAACCGGTCGCCCGCACGATGGCGCCGACGAAGATGAGCAGCTCGACCGCGAGGAAGGCGGTCAGGGCGAGGCGTTGGAAACGGTTCATCACAGGAACAAAACGTCCCGCCTCCGGGCGGAAGCGGGACATTCCGAAAGAAAACTGGCGAAAGCGATCACTTGGCCGCTTCGGCCATCTTGGCGGCGGCGCCGGCGGACATCTCCTTGGCCCACTCGTCGAACTCAGGGCCTTCAACAACCTCGAGCACCGCCTTCATCTGGGCGTGGCCCGGGCCGCAGAGCTGGCCGCAGATGATGTCCCAGGTGCCGGTGCGCACCGGCTTGAACCACATGTGCGACTTGACACCGGGGCAGGCATCCTGGGCGGCGCGCATCGGCACGATGGCGAGGTTGTGAATGACGTCCTTGCTGGCGACATCGACGATGACCGGGCGGTTGACCGGCAGCTTCATCGTGCCGGGGTTGACGAAGTCATCCTTGCCGTTCGGATCCTGCAGGTCGCGACCGACCTGGTTGGCGGGCGAGATCAGGCGCGGATCCCAGGTCGAGAGCATGAGGTCGTCGCCGGGGTACTGGAAGTTCCAGAGGAACTTCTCGCCGAGCGCGCGCATCTTGATCGTGTCAGGCGAGGTCGGGAAGTCATCCGCCTGACGCGACCAGAGCGGGAAGGCAAAGCCGAGCAGCAGGATCGCTTCGACGATGACGACGCCGATTTCGATGTGGGTCGAGGCATGGCCGCGGACGCCGTGGTAGTCGGCCTTCGGGTTCTTGGTCTGGCGGAACTTCGTGAAGGCGATGATCAGGAAGATCGACCAGCCGATGAACAGGAAAAGCATGAACCAGTGCACGAAGCCGAGCATGTGGTCCACCAGGCCGCCGTGCTCGGAGGCGTTCTGGGTGATGCCAAACCAGTGATTGATGTCGGAGACGCTCATGGGGGTGGGGTAAAATCAGGGG
>DAIUCN010000117.1:0-12329 GCA_036846165.1 Prosthecobacter sp. | reverse complement strand
GGCATGGGATGGGTGGGTGGGGATGAAGGGAGGGATGGGATCAAACCGCCGCGGCGATCGGATCGAGGAAGTTTTTCGCGCGCACGATCTCCGCCGTCGTCTCGGCGGCGGTCGGCAGGATGGGAATGCCGCGCGGGGTCGGGTGCATGAAGATCTCGGTCGGACCGGTGAAACGAATCGCCTTCAGCGCGGCAAGCAGCGGCTGCCAGTCGAGCTTGCCGCGACCCGGCATCTGCTGCAGCTCCTCGTCCTTGGGCATCGGCTTCATGCAGCCCATGCCGTGCTCCCAGGCATAGAAGAGCGACATCTTCGCATCGATGTGACGGATCAGTTCGGCCAGCAGCGCCGGCTCCTGCGGCAGGTGGTAGGGCGCCAGGGCGATGCCGAGGCCCTCAATGCCGCGCGCGGCATCGGCAAACCAGCGCAGCGAGTCGGGCGAATCGATCAGGTTGTTGACGTGGTTCTCAATGGCGATCGTCACGCCGGCCGCGGCGGCCTGGGCGGCATGCGGCTTCATCTTTTCCACGAAGTCGATGACGTTGCGCTTGAGCTGATCGGCCGGCACCTTGTACTCGCCCTTGCCACCGGTGACAATGAAGCGACCGCCGAGCTTCTGATTGACGCGGATCTCCTCGTCCAAGCCAAAGGGCCCGAGGTCGTAACGGGTCGATCCGGCCAGGGTCAGACCGTGTTGGCCGAGCATCGCGGCAAAGCGGTCGTGACCGATCTCATCGATCTCCTCGCGCTGGGTGCCGTGGCGACGCGGCCACAGGTCGATGCTGCTGGCCCCGGTCTTCTTCACCTCGGGCAGGATCTCGGCGAGCTTGAGGCTGCCATACATGCTCGAAGCGAGCGCGTAGTTCAGCTTCCAGGCGGCGCCCTGGGCGCAGGCGGGCGCGGCCGCCAGGGCGGCGAGCGATTGCAGGAAATGGCGACGATTCATGACGGGGAGTTAACGACGGCTGGCGCGGCCTTTCATTCAGACTTTGGGCCGGGGTTTTCAGGTTTTGCGGCTGCGCCGAAACGCACCGGGCGTGACCCCGGTGCGCTGGCGAAAGGCCTCGGCCATGTACTGCGGATGCGCAAAACCGCAGCGCGCGGCGATGGCCGCCAGGGTCAGGTCGGTCTCCGCCAGCAGCTTTTCCACCGCGACAAAACGCAGGCGGTTGATCTCCTCGCCCGGGCTGCGGCCAATGAGCGCCTTCATGCGCCGCTCCAGCACGCTGCGCGAGAGGGCGACCTCGCGCGCCACGCGGCTGACCTCGATGCCCTCGGTGGCATGCTGGCGAATGAAGCGCAGGGCCGCGGCAATGCGCGCATCCTCGACCGCCACGATGTCGCTCGACTGCCGCGTGACGATGTCGCCCGGCGCCAGCAGGTGGGTTTCGCCGGGCTTCGGCACGTGCCGACCCGACATCCAGTCGCCCAGCAGGCGCGCCGCCTCGCGGCCGACCGCCTGACCGCGCAGGCGCACGCTGGAGAGCGGCGGCGAGGCGGTTTCGCAGAGCATGATGTCGTTCTCGGCACCGACGACGGCCAGTTCCTCGGGCACCGCAATGCCGGCGCGGCGGGCGGCATCGAGCACCCAGAAGCCGAGCTGGTCGTTGACGGCAAACACCCCGGCCGGTTTCGGCAGCGCGCGCAGCCAGTCGGCGAGGTCGCGCTGGTGCTGCTCCCAGTTTTTGCGGCGCGAGCGGAACACCGGGCATTCCAGGCCCGCCTCGGCGACCGCTTCGACAAAACGCCTGCTGCGTTCGAGGAAAAAGGCCTCGGCATCGTCGAGGCAGCAGCCGAAGTGGCGGAAGCCGCGAGCGCGAAAATGCGCGGCGACCCGCGCGCCGATGACGCTGTTGTCCATGCCGACAAAGGGGAATGGATGCTCGAGCACAGTGGTCCGCATCTCCACCACCGGCAGGCCAGTGGCGATCAACCGCCGCAGCAGTTCGGCATCGGCCGTGCGCGCCAGAATGCCGTCGCCGCGCCAGTCCTTGAGCCAATCGGGAAACCGGCTGCGCAGGTCGCGCGGCTCCAGGTAGAGCGACCACGGCCCGTGCTCCGCCACATGGCGACGAATGCCACGCACGATGTCGCGACCATACGACCGCGAGGTATCGACCAGAACGGCCACCTGGGGAATGGATGCAGCAGTGCGGGAACGAGCCATGACGACCTCACCATGCTAGCCCGGCCTTGCCCCCGCCGTCCACTGCGGGTTGAGCGTGGAGCGTGGAGCGAAGGGCGTAGAGACCTCTGACCTTTCAGTTCTCAGTTTCAAGCCCCTGAGGCATGCTTCGGATCAGGCGACGGCGAGCGGGAAGCGTCGATGACACGACAAATGCCATACGAGCCGTTGCCTGCATCCGTTTTGTTCGCCCTCCTTGATTGCACGCTCACTTCTCTACGGCTAAAGAACAAAATGCTCATAGTATCGGCGAAAAAATGGAGGGAAATAAACTTCGGTCCAATGCGAGATCTGTTTCTCGCCATAGATGACCTCACCGAGATCGTGTAAACGTTGCGATTCGTCCTCGGAGAGAGAGAAGTCGTCAAAATCCTCGTCAATTTTCTGCTGGATCGTTCTAATGTCACTCCTGCCATGAAAGTATAGCTGGATAGACTCTCGAAGAGCGCTGGCCTGTTCAGATGCGTTCATGTCCTCCAACTCGTCAACAAGCTCATCAAGACGATCTCGGTCAAATATCTGATAAAACACGCTGTGGTAGCCAGTGCTGAGAATCTCGCAAATCATCGACTGTAGGTCACTTAACACAAGCTCCCGTGTAGTAAGCGCTCGTTTATGAATCAGTCGCTTAACTGTGACGTGGTGAATAATTGCCGCTGTCATAAGCCCCCCATCCGTCATCAGCAAAATCTCACTTGGAGCGGGTGCTCGCTGGTCCGAATATCCAAGTGATACAAGCTCTTTGGGAGTCAAGTGAGTGGTCTCAGTCATGCTTGGTGGCTTGGCTACTGGGCCGAACGTGTGACATGAGGGGCAAACAACGGCTTGCCGTTGTTTGCCCCTCGATGGAAGAGTTAGGCCGCATTTTGCACCGGTGCATCTAGCCGGCTTTTGGCGCCCCACAGATAGTAAGAAGGAAGGCACTTCTGTATGCCCGAGCGATGGACGCCTACGCCGCCAGTAAGAGGAACTTCTCTTATGTACGGATCTTGAATTGACTTGGCAGCAAGGAGCAGCTCTGTTTCCGAGAAGGACAGGCCATCTTTGGCATGGACAAGAACAGCGGGCTTTGAGCTATCTCTTGGGCCGAACGGGGCGAGGTAAATGGCTGGCGCCCGGAGAGTTTGTTCGCTTTCGATATGCAAGTCGTTGGGCCACTTGTCGTACCACGACAAAGATTGATGCGTAGCGAAGGCGAACGGAAGGTCTGGACGATGAACTTCGACCTCTTGCTCAGTGAGTGGCTCCGACCTCAGAAGGCTCGCATGCTTCTGGAAGTAGTCTCTGTGAAGCCGGTAGTAGGAGTACTTGCCATTTAACTTTGACATTCCCCACGATTCCCTGTGGGCCCACCACGTGTCGTACATGACGACGTGCCCGTCGAATGCTATGACTCGTACAGGTTCAGCAGACCAATCGACTTTGAAGACGGCGCCAAGATTCATCGCGGATGGGTTCATGCGGCCTAACAGTATCATTCAGCCTCCCGTCGCCAGAACAAGTTCTGGACACAGAGGCTGTTCACGGACCAAAGCCGCCCGGGCCGGCAGACGGGGTTCCTGAAAGAATGGCATGCGACGAGGCTCTGCGAAACGGCGATGACCGTCAAGAAAAAGCTCCGCAGGTCGTCCTTCATCAACAGCCCCCCTGCGGGAGCGTTCAAGCCAGAGGAAGACCCAAGATCCAACAAGGAAGTCCCAATGACGAAGGCTCCCGCCTTCCGGACTTCATTATTCCCTTTTCCCTTCTCCCTTTTCCCTTATCCCTTCCCTCGTCTTCCTTCCCCGATGCTCCGCCCCCTCTGCCTCGTCCTCCTCGTCGCCCTGCCCGCTGCGGCGGCGACGCCGAAACGGCCGCGCGCGCCGCGGAACGCCCCCAACGTGCTCTTCATCCTCGCCGATGACCTGCGCAACTGGGTCGGCTGGATGGGTGGGCATCCGCAGGCGCAGACGCCGAACATGGACCGGCTGGCCCGTCGCGGCATGCGCTTCAGCAATGCCCACTGCAGCTTCGCCCTCTGCAATCCCTCGCGCACCAGCCTCCTGACCGGCCTGCTGCCCTCCTCCAGCGGCGTCTTTGGCAACGAGCAGGACTGGCGGCGCAGCGTCCAGCTCACCGGCAAGGCCACCCTGCCCGAGCACCTGCGCGGGCTCGGCTTTCTCACCGCCGGCGCCGGCAAGATCTTCCACGCCAACCACGGCGGCCCGGACTCGCGCCTCACCGGCTGGCACGGCGGTCGCCGCGGCTTTGAGCAGGATGCCGCCTGGGACCAGCGCTTCCCCGCCCCCGGCCTCCAGATCCCCGAGCTGCCGGTGCCCACCGGCCAGAACTTCAACGGCCTCGACATCTGGCACTGGGACTGGGGCGCGCTCGACCTGCCCGATGTGCTCACCGAGGACGGCGCCGTCGTCCAGTGGGCCGGCGACTTCCTCCGCCGCCGGCAGGACCGCCCCTTCTTCCTCGCCGTCGGTCTGTACAAACCGCACTCGCCCTGGTACGTGCCGCGCGAGTACTTCGATCGTTTCCCGCTCGAAAGCATCGTCCTGCCCGAGGTGCGTGAGGACGACCTCGACGACCTGCCCGCCTCCGCCCGCGCCCATGCCAAACCCGGCAGCCACCACGACCGCCTGCTCGCCACTGGCAAGTGGCGCGAGGCCGTGCAGGCCTACCTCGCCAGCATCGCCTTCTGCGACGCGATGCTGGGTCGCCTGCTTGAGGCCCTCGACGCCGGGCCGCAGGCCGACAACACCGTGGTGATCTTCACCTCCGACCACGGCTGGTACCTGGGCGAAAAACAGATGTGGCACAAAGGCCGCCTGTGGGAGGAAGCCACCCACGTGCCGCTGACGATCCACGCCCCCGGCCTCACCCAGCCCGACAGCACCAGCACCGAGGCGGTGTCGCTGCTCGATCTCTACCCGACTGTCTGCGACCTGCTCAAGGTCGCCCAACCCGCCCACCTCGACGGCCAAAGCCTGCTGCCCCTGCTCAAGGATCCGCAGGCACGGCGTCAGCGACCCGCCCTCACCACGATGGGCGGCGGCGACCGCGCCGGATACGCCGCGCGCGACCGACGCTGGCGCTACCTCCGCTACGCCGACGGCGGTGAGGAACTCTACGATCACGACAGCGACCCGCACGAGTGGGTCAACCTCGCCGACCGACCCGAGCACACCGCCCTCAAACAGTCGCTCGCCGCGCACTTCCCGCGCGAATTCAAGCGCGCCAGTCGCCCCGCCAGCGAGGTTGTGCCGGCAGCGAGCGACGACGGCGCCCAGCATCTCAGCCTGCAGGTTGGCGACGAACTCAGCGCCGCCGAAGCCCCCAAGCTCACCGGCCGCGGCTTCTTCCTCGACACCGCCTTCCACTTCGATCCCGCCGTCGATGGCGACAGCACCCTCATCGCCCAGGGCGACCGCCAGCTCGGCTGGGCTCTGCACTACGTCGCCGGTCGCCCCACCCTCACCGTCTTCCACCACGGCGAGGCCACCGCCCTCCAGGCCAGCCCATCCGCCACCGGCCCCTGCCAGTTGCGCGCCTCCCTCGATGGCGACGGCCTGTTGTCGCTCGCCGAACCCGGCCGCAGCGAAGTCCTCGGCCTCGTCCCCTTCACCGGCGGCTTCCCCACCGACCCCAAGTCCGGCCTCACCGTCGGCCAAAGCTTCGGCATCCTGTCCGTCGCCGACTTTCCCAACAGCACACCCTTCGACGGTGCCGTTCAGCGGCTCCGGCTGACTCTGGTACCGGCGGAGAAGGAGTGATGGGACGCGTACTTCTGGGCTTCAGACAATCCCATGGTAACGCCTCATCTAGGTCATGCCTGATGGGAACGTCAAAGATGAGCCGTGACAGGTCCGGCGTTGGCTCTGACGCCTTGTTCATGGGAGCATTTGCCGGCTCCGCTTCGCTCCGCAGCAATGCACCCTTTATTGTTAGTCCCCGTCATGGCTTGGGAAGGGTGGAACTGCCGTTAGTGTCGAGCTTCGAGAAGGCGACCATAATGTCGCCAATCCCAGAACCTCTGAATGAATCCGGTCCTGAATCAAACTTCTGCCATGCAGTCATCAGGATATCGATCTTCACTTTTGCGACATCGTAGCGTCCTGCATTCATGTCTGTCTGGATCTCGGCGAGAGCCATCCGTCCTGGAGCTTTGATCGCGCTGACAAGCCACAGCCGCTCTACGCCGGTGCGAAGTCCGTGAACGACACTAACTGTGCTCCACGTAATGGCCGCCGTGATGACGATGGTGAGAAATGTTTTCATGGCGTGTGCAGGGGCCTAACGTTGGAGGCGAGCCGCGCCCGCCGATGGCACGACTGATGCGTCAGCATCAGGCGTGACAGCGGTAGGCGTTGGCTCTGGCGTTTGGTTCGGCTCCTTTCTGTATTTTGAGCCTTTGATTTCTAGAGAATACGAATAGTCGCCATCATCCCACTGTAAGCGCTTACCGTCGAATTGAACGTCTCTAGCAAACGGACTGTCTTCTTGGAAGACTCTCAAGGCGCTAAATAAAAGGCGCCCGTCATACTCCAATTCAGTGGTTCCTGGATCTAAAAAAGGAAAGCCTACTGCTTTCGTCACATGCCGCCACTCGACGCTGCCTGACGGTGAATCGTAACTCTTTTGGTCGATGATATTGTAGACGTAGCCTCGCGTCAGAATTCCGTGCAAGCGCCCGAGTATGAATCCGACAACCAGCATGCTGATTATCAGAATCGATGTTTTGAGCGCGGGTTTCATAATTTTGCCGAACAGCATAATTAATCCACGCGTTGCCTCAACTTGTTCTGGCAACGCGCGGCTTTCTGCGAACAAAAGCCGCCCGAAAGGTCAGACGTCGTTTCTGCAAGGCTGGCATGGCCAAAGGCTCTTCGCCACGGGCTGGCCCGTCAAGAAAAAGACGCGCCACCGGTCGGAACTTGGGCCGCGCACCATGGACTCAAGCGGGTACGCCTGCCAGAGCGAGTGACTTGCGGCCCACTCGCGCTTCAAGAGTCGCTGCTCTCGGCATCCCTGGGCTGCAGGCCGCGAGCTCGGTGGACGCATTGGCTGCACCCTCTCCGTCCTCTGCCCCTGCCTCTCCGCCCCTCTGCGGCCAAACGACATCCCTGCTGACGTCGCCTCCCAGGAAAGCCACGGCGCCGGCGCAGCGGCGCCCTACCGGTAGGGACGCGCTGCGCCGCGTCCGACTTCCCGGCTCCCTTCGTGATCTTCGTGCCATTCGTGGTTCCAAAGCCTGACACCCAGAAGAAGCGGACAAGAGTGTCCGTGGCCCCCTCACCTCGTCTGTCATCTGCGCTCACCGGCGACATCTGCGATTTCCTTTCTGTGCATGGCCCCCTTCTGGATCAGCGTCCAATCAGCGGCTCACCTCAGGTTGGTGTTGCGGTGGTCAGGTCCGGGACCGCGGGGTCACTGCCCCCGCCTCCAGCAGAAGCCACGGCGCCGGCGCAGCGGTGCCCTACCCGTTCCACCTCCGTGCTCTCCGTGTCCTCCGTGCGAGATCCGCATGAGCCTGCGTTGTCTGGCAAAGACCTCCTCTGCCCAATCTGCCATTGCGATCCTTGCGTTCCTTTGCGGCTGAAGCCGGTTTCCCTTCTGCAAAATCTGCGCTCATCGGCGACATCGGCGATCCTCCTTCTGGCCCATCTGCGAAATTTGTGAAATCTGCGGACCTTCCGGGCTTGGATGGCTGACCGGACGAAGTGGCAGAGCGGAGGAGGACCTCCGCACTCGAGGGCGCTGCGCGCAGCCTGCTTCTTTCCGGCGATTGACCGCGGCGGGCGGTGGCGGTAAGGGTGATTCCTTCCCCATGCGCTGCCGCATCATCAAAGACTTCCGCTTCGAGGCCGCCCAAACGCTGCCCAACCTGCCGAGCACCCACAAGTGCACGAAGATGCATGGCCACAGCTTCAAGGTGGAGATCGCCATCGAGGGTGAGGTGGATCCGCACATCGGCTGGGTCTATGACCACGCGGAGATCTCGCGGGCGATGAAGCCGCTGCTCGATCAGCTCGATCACGGCTACCTGAACGAGATCGAGGGACTGGAGAATCCGACGATCGAGAACATGGCCGCCTGGCTCTGGCGCAAGCTGGCACCGCAGTTGCCCGGTCTGTGCGAGATCACCATCCACGAGACGCCGGCGGCACGCTGCGTGTTCCGCGGCGAGTTTTGATTTGGCAGCCTGCCGCGCGACATCGCCCGGTGCGATGCGTGCCCTGCAGCCCCTCAGGACGGAGGCGGACGGTGGCGGCGGTTTTGGTTGACCCATGGGCGGGGCGCGTCGTCTGTCCGGCGCCATGCTATCTCGTCGCTCCTTCCTGCTTTCCTCCGGGGCCGCCGCGCTGAGCGGCTGCCAAACCCTGCCGGCGCCGCAGGCCACTGCCCCGCAGGGCGGGCCGTTCCGACTCGGCATCGATGTGCTGGCCTCGCGCAACTTTGACCTGCTGCGCGGACGTCGGGTCGGCCTGATCACGAATCACACGAGCATGACCGGCCGCGGTGAGATGACGCGGGTGGCGATGAAGCGCGCGCTGGGCTCGGGGCTGACCGCGCTGTATGCGCCGGAACACGGCATCGATGGCACCATCGGCGCGGGCATCCATGTCAGCACGCGCCGCGACAATGTGACGGGACTGACGGTGTATTCGCTCTATGGCCCGACCCGCAAGCCGACGCCGCAGATGCTGGCGCCCATCGATGTGCTGGTCTTTGACCTGCAGGACATCGGCTGCCGCAGCTACACCTACATCAGCACGATGGCGGTGGCGATGGAGGCGGCGGCGGAGTGCGGCAAGGATTTCATTGTGCTCGACCGGCCGAACCCGATGGGGGGCCTGCGCGTCGAGGGCCCGCCGCTCGATCCGCAGTGGAAGTCGTTTGTCGGTCAACTGCCGGTGCCCTACGTGCACGGCATGACCACGGGTGAGCTGGCGATGATGACCGCCGCGCATCGCTGGATCGCCGCCAGCCCGCGCCTGAATGTGGTGCGCATGCAGGGCTGGAACCGCGCGATGGTCTGGCAGGACACCGGCCTGCGCTGGTATCGCACGTCGCCGAACATCCCGCACGCGACCTCGCCGTTTTATTATGTCGCCACCGGCATCCTCGGCGGTGCGTCGTCGGTGGACATTGGCATCGGCACGGAGAACCCCTTTGGCTATGCCGGCGCGACCGGTGTCAATCCGCAGTCCATGCTCGCCGCCTGCCGCGAGTTTCCCGCCCCGGGCGTCGGTTTCTCGCCCTACACGAAGGGCAGCTTCGGCGGTGTGCGCCTGAGCATCCATCCGCGCGCGCAGGCGGATCTGACGGCGCTCGATGTGCGCCTGCTGGCGGCGCTGCAGCGGCTCTCCGGCGGACGTGTGCTGGCGCGGGTGAGTGGCGACAAGCTGAGCCTGTTCAACAAGGTCTATGGCAGCGAGCGCCTGTATCAAACCCTGCGCGCGGGCGGTTCGGTGGAACGGCTGATCGCCGGCTGGGGCAGTTCGGTGAACAGCTTCCGCTCGGCGCGCCAGCGTCACCTGCTTTATGCCTGAGCCGCGACGGCTCAGAGCGCGGCGCGGTACAGCTCGACGAAGTCGGCCTCGCTGACCGGGCGCGGATTGAACTGCGCGGTCCACTGCTTGGCGGCGAGGGCGGCCAGCTTGGGCAGGTCGGCCTCGGTGACGCCACACTCGCGGATCCGGCGCGGCATCTTCGCCTCCCAGAGCAGCTCGCTGACGCGGTCGGCGAGGTCGCCCTCGAAGTAGTCGGCGTAGATCGCGGCGATCTCGGGCAGGGCGGCGTTGAAGCGGATGATGTGGGGCAGCATGACACCGACCGCCTCGCCGTGCACGACGTTGAAGTAGGCGGTCAGGGGGTTCGCGCAGGAGTGCGCGGCGCCGAGCATGGAGTTTTCAATGGCGATGCCGGCGTAGGCGGCGCCGAGCAGCATCATGCCGCGCGCGGCGACGTCGTCGGGCTCGCGCAGGACGCGGCTGAAGCCCTCGTGGCAGAGGCGGAAGGACTCGCGCGAGAACACCGCGGAGTAGGCGTTGCGCTTGGCGGTGACGGCGGTTTCCAGGGCGTGCGAAAGGGCGTCGATGCCGGTGCAGACGGTGACGCGCACCGGCTGGGAGACGGTCAGCTCGGGATCGAGCAGGGCGACCGCGGCCGCGGCCTTGGGATCGCCGCAGGCCATCTTGACGTGGGTCTCGGCATCGGAGATGAGCGCGTAGCTCTGACACTCGCTGCCAGTGCCGGCCGTGGTGGGCACGGCGATGAGCGGCAGCATCGGCTGGGTGGCCTTGCCGGTGCCCCAGTAGTCCTGCATGCGGCCACCGTTGGTGAGGATGAAGTTGCAGCCCTTGGCGGTGTCCATGCTGCTGCCGCCACCGAGGCCGACGAGCAGGTCGGCGTCGAACTCGCGCGCGACCTCGACGCAGCGGGCGACGTCGTCGGTGCTCGGGTTCTCGCGCACGTCGCCGAAGACGCGGGCCTGCAGGCCGGCATCGACGAGGTAGCTGACGGCGCGGGTGACGTAGCCGGTTTTGACGATGCCGGGGTCACTGACGATGAGCACGCGGTTGCCGCCCAGCTCGCGGGCGAGCGTGCCGATCCGGGCCAGGGTGCCCGGGCCGAAGATCAGGCGGGTGCGCGGCTGGTGGTCGAAGGCGGGAAGGATCATGGCGTGGGGGCGGCGGCTGGGCGCGGCCATGCTGCGGCCGCCCCGGCGGTTCCGGCGCGATTCAGGCGCGGTCGATCGAGCGCCGCTTGTAGAGGAACTCGAACATGTTGCCCTCGTGCGGCTGATCCCAGCTGATCTTCATCGTGCTGATCGGGCCGAGGTTGAGGCGGTCGATGGTCGGGCACTCGAGCAGGGCTTCAGTGAAGTCCGCATCGGCGGTGATGGCGGTGACGATGAGCGAGTAACCGATCTTCGACAGCATCTCGGCCTGCGGCATTTCGACAACGCTGGCGTAGGGGCAGAGGAACTCGCGGTTGGCGAGCGGGTGCTCCCAGGAGTCGCAGCGGATGATGGTCGGGCGCAGGTAGATGCCGCCCTGGAACTCGACCTTGCGCGGGCCGTCGCGGAACTTGGCGGTGACGTCCTCGGCGCCCGGGGTCTTGAGGTCGTTGTCGATGGCGCCGTCGATGTACTCGGCCATCTTCGGATTGGCGAAGCCGGACAGGCGGGCGTTCTCGTCGTCGCCCGGCAGCGGCGCGACCGGGCCGAGCTTCGCGGCGAGGGCCTCGGCGATCTCGCGGCCATACTTGGGCACAAGCACGGCGCTGGCATTGATGCAGGAACGGCCGCCGTTGTCGCTGATCGAGCCGGCGATGAGGTCGATGTACTCGGGCCAGTTCTCGATCTTGTCCTCGCCGATGAGGATCTTGCTCCAGCCCGGGCCGTGCACCTGCACGCGCGGGTTGTTTTCGTACATCTTGGCGATGTTGACGTCGCCGAAGACCAGGTTGCGGCCGCAGAGCTTGACGACCTCGCCGCTGCCCTCGTGATCGGTCGGGTAGAAGCCGAAGGCCTCGGCGGGGGCGCCGGCGGCGATGAAGGCCTGGATCAGGCGGAAGGGCGTCCACGGCTCCTCGCGGCCGGGCTTGATGACCACCGGGATCTTCAGGGCGATCGACGGCAGCCAGAGTGAGTTGACCGCCGGCGAGTTGCTGGGCATGACCAGGCCGAGGGCGTCGGTGGTCGGAAAGTAGGCCACCGGGCAGCCGGCCTGCTCGCCGAAGCCGCGGTCGATGACCGACATATCGAGGCCGCGCGACAGGCCGTTGAGGATGACGTGCATGTGCGTCATCGCGTAATGGATCTTGGCCATGTTGCGCTTGACCATGATGTGCGGCAGGCCGCTGGTGCGCGACAGGGTGGCGATGTACTCCTGCGGGCTCTGGGTGTGGCCCTTGTCGCCGAGCGGCAGGGTGCCATTGAGGAAGAGATCGCCGGCCTTGGCGGTGATGGCGATGAGTTCCTCAACCGTGAATTTTTTCAGGGCCTTGCGCGCCTCGGCGATGCGGGCCAGGTCCTTGCGCACGATGCCGGCATTGACCTGGCTGACCTCCGCGCAGATTTCACCGGTCTTGTGGTCCTTGACCTGGACCTTGTCGAGCGACTCGTAGGGACGGCCTTTGCGCAGCGCGGGGA
>DAIUCN010000116.1:0-12448 GCA_036846165.1 Prosthecobacter sp. | reverse complement strand
GGGCGCGGGGCTTCATTGCGGGGGAGCGGGGGTCTCGGGCCGGCGGGTGGCAAAGGCGATGTTCCAGATGCCCGCCTTCTGGCAGGTGTCGAGCACGGCGATGACGTGCTTGTAATCGACCACCTCGTCGCCGCGCAGGATGACGGCCTGATCCTTGTTCACCGAGACGATGTTGGCGAGGTTGCGCAGCAACTGCTCGGTGTTCACCTCCTGGCCGTTGACGATGACGCCGCCGTCCGCCTTGATGTTGACAATGATCTCGCCGACGTTGCGGGCGCGGTCGTCCTTGCCGCTGTCGGCGGCGGGCACGCTGACGTCCATGAGCTGCTCGACACTGGCGTAATGGCTGGTGACGGCGAAGAAGATGACCAGCAGCAGCAGCACGTCCACCAGCGGGGCGAGCTGCAGGGGCGTGGGTTCGATCGAATGCTGCTTGCGGAAGTTCATGCAGGGATCACATCGGCTGGCCGTCCGGGCCGCGGCCGCTGGCGACGGCGCGGGCGGCGCGTTTGTACTGGACGGCGAGCAGGGCCATGAGGTGGGTCGTGGCGGCCTCCATCTCGGAGATCAACCGGTTCGCCTTGCCGCGGAAAATGGCGTAGCAAATGAGCGCCGGGATGCCGATGACCAGGCCCGAGGCCGTGCACAGCAGGGCTTCGGAAACGCCCTGCGCCAGGCCGAGCTGGCTGGAGCCGCCGTAGTCCTTGGCGGAGATGGCATGGAAGGTGGTGATCATGCCCAGGGTCGTGCCGAGCAGGCCGAGCATGGGGGCGACCGCGCCGACATCGCCCAGGTAGGCGATGCGGGCGAGCAGCAGGCTCGACTGGCGGTTGCCCTCGGCCTCGGTGACCTCCTTCACTTCCTCGAAGCTGGCGGTCGGATTGCGCGTGGCGAAGTCGAGTGTCTTGGCGGTGATGCGGGCGATGCACTCGTTGCGGCGGTTGCAGACGGCAAGCAGACCCAGGTAATCCTGCTTGCGGATCAGGGCGTCGGCCGAATTCATGAAGGCATCGCTCACCACCGTGCCCTGACGAACGGTGAAGGTGAAAAGCACGATCAGAAAGGCCGTCACCATCGACAGCAGGATCAGCGGGTAGGCCATGACGCCGGTGCGCTGAATGAAACCGTCGAGGGTCAGGGCGCTGGCAAAGGGGTTGTCCTCGGCAGCCGGCGCCGTGGCCGCCGACGGTGCGGCCGGCGCGGGGGTCGCGGCGGGAGTCTGGGCCTGCAGCCCGGCGGCGATCAACCAGCCGCAGAGGAAGAGCAGCAGGACGCGGACAAAGGGGAAATTTTGACGCATGAGTGGGCGGAGTGTAGGCGCGGCGGTTGAGGTTGCAAGGGGCGAGGTGGGACGGAAACCACGCGCCGAAAAGTCAAATAAGGTGCAACCCGGGCGGTTCTTCGCCCGGGCCGGCATTTTCCCCTCACATGCGCTCGGTGGTGCGGATGCCGAGCAGGCCGAGACCGGTCTTGAGCACCTTGCCGGCCGCCTCGCACAGGGCGAGGCGGGTGCGCCGCACGCTGCCCTCGGCCTTGAGCACCGGGCAGGCCTCGTAAAAGGCATGGTAGCTGTTGGCCAGTTCAAAGAGGTAGTTGGCCAGCAGGTTCGGCCGGTGGTCGATCAGGATGTCGTGCACCGCCTCGGCAAACTGCGCAAGCTTGACCGCCAGGGCGCGTTCGGCCGGATCGGTCAGGGTGAAAATCTCGTCCGCCGCGGGCGCCGCCTCGGCGCCGTCAAGCTTGCGGAAGATGCTGCGCGTGCGCACGTAGGCGTTGAGCAGGTAGGGCGCGGTATTGCCCTGCAGCGACAGCAGCTTGTCCCAGCTGAACTTGTAGTCGGTCAGGCGGTTCTGGCTGAGCTCGGCGTACTTCACCGCGCCGGTGCCGATGATGCGGGCGATCTCCTCCTGCGCCGCGGCATCGAGCCCCTGCTCGCGGCTCGCCACCGCCTCGCGGGCGCGCTCAATGGCCTCGTCGATGACCTCCAGCAGGCCAACCGTCTCGCCACTGCGGGTTTTGAACATCTTGCCGTCCGGACCGAGGATGCTGCCGAAGGCGATGTGGGTCATGTGTGTCGTCGCACCACGGCGGCGGGCGACGGCAAAAACCTGACGGAAGTGCAGCTGCTGCGGCGCGCCGACCACATACCAAATCTCGTCGGCCCGCCACTCGCGCACCCGGTAGTCGATCGTGGCCAGATCGGTGGTGGCATAGAGGAAACCGCCGTCGCTCTTGCGCACAATGCAGGGCGCCGCCTTCCAATCGTCCTTGTCGCGGATCAGGAAGGGATCCTCCTCGGGCGGCAGGCTGCCGTCGCTGAACACCACGACCGCACCCTCGCTCTCGCGGGCGATGCCCGCGGCGAGCAGGGACTGCACCAGCGGCGCCAGGGCGTCATTGTAAAAGCTCTCGCCCAGGTAGTGATCAAAGCGGACCTCAAGGGCCTCATAGACCTTCGCCAACTGTTCCAGGGTCAGGCGCACGCACTCCTTCCAGATGCCGAGGTTTTCAGCATCGCCCCGCTGCAACCGCACCAGTTCCCCCTTGCAGGTCTCCAGCACGGCCTCGTCGGCCTTGGCCTCGGCGTTGACGGTTTTGTACACCCGCACCAGTTCATGGATCGGATCGCGCGCCAGGGCCTCTCGATCGAGCCGGGTCTTCCAGCCGTGCAGGATCATGCCAAACTGTGTACCCCAGTCGCCAACATGGTTGTCGGTGATGACCTCATGCCCGAGGAACCGCGCCGTGCGCGCCAGGGCATCGCCGAGAAAGGTGCTGCGGATGTGGCCGACATGCATCGGCTTGGCGATGTTGGGGGCCGAGAAATCGACGACGATGCGCCTGGGCGCGGCGATGGGCGGCACACCGGCGCGCTCGTCGGCGAGAATCCGTCCGAGCCGGCCTTCGAGGGCCGCGGCCGAGAGGGTGAAATTCAGGAAGCCGGGACCGTCGATGGCGACCTTGTCGCACAGGCCCACGACGTCGAGCCGGTCGACGACCTGCTGGGCCAGGGCGCGCGGGTTGGTCTTCAGACGCTTGGCCAGGATCATCGCCGCGTTGCTCTGGTAATCGCCAAAGCGGGTGTCCGAGGCGAGGGCAACTTCGGGCGCAAAGCCCTCCGGCAGGTCGATGCCGGCGGCGGCGAAGGCGGCTTGGAGTCGGTCGGTGAGAACAGCGCGGAACATGGGGGCGCTTCCTTAGCGCCGATGCCCGGCGGGTTCAACCGGGCGTTTGGTCGGCGGCCAGGAAGCGGGTGCAGACGCCACCACCGGCCACCACGGCCGGGATCTGCTCGGCCTGCCGACCCGAGGCGATGATGCACTCGACACCGGCCTTGGCGGCATCCTGGACGGCGCGCAGCTTGGAGACCATGCCACCGGTGCCGAGCTGGGTCTTCTTTTCCTGGGCATGGTGAATGACAGCGGCCACGTCCTCGACCAGGGGAATCGGTCCCTCGGCGGGGTTTTCCGGATCGCGCAGCAGGCCGGGCGCGCTGGTCAGCAGCAGCAGCAGGTCGGCGCCCCAAAGCCGGGCGATGTGCGAGGACAGCAGGTCGTTGTCGCCAAAGCGCAGTTCCTCGATGGCGACGCTGTCGTTCTCGTTGATCACCGGCACCACCTGGGGGAACTCGAGCAGGCGCTCCAGTGTTGCCTTGAAGCGGGCCGCGCGCGGCGCCGCCTCCAGGTCCTCATGGGTCACCAGCAGCTGGGCGACATGCAGGCCGTGATCGCGCAGCAGGTTTTCATAGGCGTGCATGAGGTGGGTTTGACCGACCGCGGCCAGGGCCTGCAGGGTGGTCAGGTCGGCGGGCCGCGACGCCATGCCGAGCGGCTTCAGGCCGCTGGCGACCGCACCGCTGCTGACCACCACGACCGTGTGGCCGGCCTGCTTGAGCAGGGCCACCGCCTCCACGAGCTTGCGCAGTTGCACAGGATCGGGCTCGGGCGTCTGCAGGCGGGTGAGAATGCCGGAGCCGAACTTGATGACGACGCGCTTGGGGACGGACGGAGACATGCGGGGAGGGCGTCCAGTATGGAGCTTCCCCCGGCTGAGGCAACGGGATGTTTTCGGCGTCGAACCGCGCGGACCGGCTCAGGGGAAATGCAGGCGTTGGCGCAGGTCCGCCGACAACTCCACCGGCCGCAATTTGGTGACACCGCTGGCGGAGGTGACCGCCAGGCCGGTATCATCCACCTTGCTGATGCGCACGTTGAAGAGCTTGCGGCCATCGGCCAGCACAAGCTCGGGCAGCACTTGGCCAACAAGGCGCTGGCGCAAACGAGCAACGGCATCCGCCCGCTCCTGCCTCACCTCCCTGGAGTCGGCACGAGCCTGCTCTGCCTTGCCTTTCATGGCGGTGATTTCCGCCTTGCGAAACTCCACCTTCTTCTGCAGTTCCAGGGCACCCACCAGGGTCTGGAATTCCGTTCGGCGCGCCTCCAGCGTCTTCTCGTAGGCCGCGATGTTGCGGCGCGCATCCGCCAAATCGGTCTTCATTTTTTCCAACTGGTCATAGCAATACCAGCCGGCCAGCCCGGCGGCGAAAAAGATCAGGGCGACGAGGTTCTTCATGGTCGGCAAACCGTCTCAGCGGGCAAGTTCCTTTTTCATCTGCGCAAGTTGCTCGTGCAACGTCTTCAACTCGGCATCGGCGGCCTCAAAATCCTTGGTGGCAACCACGAGTTGCTGGTCGAGCATTTCGAGTTCCGTCTGCAAACGTGCCGACAGACGCCGTGCCGAATCCTCTGGCGTGGCTCCGGGCGGCACCGCCTTGCGCAGGTCGGCCAGTTTTTGCTCGAGACCGTCGAACTCGGCTTTCAAGTCGGCCTGCCGCTTGAGCGTGGCGGCATGATCCGCCTGCACCTGCTCCGCCTCCTTGCAGCCACTCAGGGTCAGCACCGCCGCCAGAATCGCCCATTGGCCAGGGAAACGGGGGGAGAGATTCTTCATAAGTCGAATAACCGCTGAATTTCCCCCAAGGCTAACCAGTTCACCACGCACTGTCAATGCGCCAAAACCCGGTTTCAGGCGGGGCGAGCCAACGGTCGGACCTCGCAGTCGCGCAGACCGCGCAACAGGCGCCGGGTGCAGGACTCAAACTACGCGAGAATCTCCGCCTCGCTGATCCCGGGCGACAGGGCCGCGTCGGCTCGCACCAGCCGACCGCTGAGTTCGTCAAGGCACAGCAGCACCACGGTGAGCGTCTGGAAAAGCTGGCGCTCCTGCTCCGCTTCCGGCAGCAGCACAAAGGCCAGGTTGAGCAGCCAGCGACCGTCCTTCTGCAAAATGAAACGCTGGGACCGCAGATCGTTGCCGCCCGGCACATACCCTTCCTGGCGCACCAGGCAGGGTCCGTGTCCTTTGGGCCCCCAACCGAGGTTCATCACCTCGCAGCGGTCCGGTTCGTTGGTCAGGGCGGACATGCCAGGATCAAGTGCTGTAAAGCTTTGCGGATCTGTCAGCGCCACGTTTCAGTTGCACTCGAACTATATGCGCGTATGCTCATATGCAAGAAAAAACCACTCCTCAAACTCTGCTGTCATGAGCGCCTCCCTTGCCACCGATGACCGTGGCCTGCTGCTGCCCTGCCCCGCCTGCGGCACCGTCAACCGCATCGCCTACGCCAAAATCGACCGCCAGGGCCACTGCGGTTCCTGCCGCACCCTCCTGCCAAAAGTCGCCGCGCCGGCCGACGCCTTCGATCCCGCCGCCTTCGCCGCCCTGGTTGCGCAGAGTCCGCTGCCGGTCGTGGTCGACTTCTGGGCGCCCTGGTGTGGCCCCTGCCAGATGATGGCCCCCGAGTTCGCCAAGGCTGCGGCCCTGACCGCAGGCGAGGCGATCTTTCTCAAGGTCAACACCGACGAGCAGCCGGAGATTGCCGCGCAGTTCCGCATCCAGGGCATTCCCGCCTTCACCCTCATCCGCCAGGGCCGCCTCGCCGCCCAGACCAGCGGCTTCCAGCCCGCCGCCCGGCTGATCGACTGGCTTCGCCGCGCCTGATCCGCCGCTCACCGGCGACGAAACTTGACCTCCCCCATGAAAGCCACCCTGCTCCTGCTCTGCCTGTCGCTGGCCGCCTGCGCGGGCATGCTCGCCCGCCACCGCATGCTGGCGGCCGATCGCAAGCTCAGCGATGTCGCAAGCCTCGCCGCCGCGGGTTGCTGGACCGAGGCGCAGGCACGCGCCGAGGGCCTGAAGGGCAGTGTCGCCCACGCCGTGCTCAGTCGCCCCGTCCAGAAGCGGCCCGATGGCCAAGCCGCCGACCTGCGTCCCCTGCTGACCGCCTGGGAGAGCCAGTGGCGGCAACTGGCCCAAGCGCTTGCCGAGCACAACCCCGAGCGCGTCACGGCGACGCTGACCTCCCTGCACCAGCAGTGCGTCAACTGCCACCTCGTCCTTGGCCGCCCTGACATCAGGGTGACCGGCACACCGTGATGGATGGTTGCCGTGATGCAGTTCCATCATGCGAACATCAGCCGCGGTACGCGTGCCGACCGAGAACTGAGCAGGTGGACAACGGTCTGCTTCAGCCTCGTCCACTCCAGTCGCCGGCGAATCGATGCGCGAGTCGCAGTTTTTGCGCCACGCGCACGGAGATCACAAAGGGATAGAGCGGCGGCTCGCCAATGCTGTGGGAGATTTCATTGAGCACGACCGACAAACACATCCAGCGTTGCAGCCAGGCCAGGAAAGCCCCGTCCTCCTCGGTGCTGGAGACCAGCATGACCGGCAGAAATCCCGCCTCCACCGGCAGCATGACCAGCGGCACCGCCAGGTGTTTGACCTGAATGCCGAGGCTCTCGCACGTTTCGAGGCCATCGACGATCTGCAAATAGTGCGCCCAGGTTTCCGCCCAATCCTCCCAAGGGTGTGAGGCGGCGTAGGCCGAGATGAAATCCTGCTCCCAATCCGCGCGAGCGCCGTGCTGGTAATGCGCCTGCAGGGCGCTCGCGTAGTCCAGCCATTCATCGCCAAACCGTTCCCGGAATGCCCGTCGCATCGGATCCTCCCAGGCCAGCCCTGAGAGATGGCGTCGCCAGAGGTAATGCGCGCTTTCGTGACGAAAATGTCCGAGCAGAGTGCGACTGTTTTCACCGAGCTGCTGACGGTTGATCTGCCGGTAGGTGTCGTCGGCCTCCTCCAGGTTCACGGTGATCACACCGTTGAGATGCCCGGTGGTGACCGACGGGTTGCAAAGCGTGCTGACGATGTCAAAAGCCAGGCCGTGCTCGGCGTCCTCCACTTTCGAAGACAGCCGCAGGCCCAGGCGCAGCAAGCTGTGCAGCAGCCGTCGCTTCGCCATCTCCATGCGCGCCCAAAGCAGCAGGTTCCGGCTTGATGTCACATCCGGGATCGTGCGGTTCATGCGGCAGGCCGGGCAAAGTGTCTCGGCGCCATCCGCCGGCACCAGCCAGTTGCACACGCCGTGCCGCGTGCCGTTGGCACAAAGCTTCACCGGATCCCCCGGGCGCACCGGCCTCATGCCGCCTGCCACTGGATCATAACCCACCGCCTCGCCGCACCTCAGACAGCGCGAGCTGTCGAAGAAAAGCACATTGCCGCATTCACAGGTGAATCGTTGCATGACGTGGACGCCCCCGGCGGAGACCTTCCAGCCATCGCCCCGATTCTCCCCCGTGTCATGACCGGGTTTGATCTGTCCGGGCTTTTCTGCGGCTCGCGCGTGCCCAACTCCACGTCCTTTCTCGTCCCATGTCTCACCCACGCTGGCGAAAGGCAGCTGCACAAGGTCCATCGGCAGGGTGAACTCCGCATCGCCCCACGCCCTCCTCCTCTTCACCCGCTGTCCCGAGCCGGGTCGGGCCAAGACGCGGCTCATCCCCGCGCTCGACGCCGAGGGTGCGGCGGACCTGCAGCGGCGCATGACCGAGCAGACGGTCGGTCGCGCCTGGGCCTTCTGCGCCGCCTCCGGCACACAACACCGAGGCCACCCCGCAACAGGCCCGCCGGCTCGGCCTGCGCGCCCACCTCTGCACGTCGCTGGCAGCGCGACGGCGTGCTGCGCACCTTCCTGCGCCACCAGCTGATCCTGGCCGGCCACCGGCTGGGCGTGCCGGCAGCGCGATTGGTCGAATGGCGCTGACTCCCGTGCAGCGCGCCAAGCCAACGGTCACAACACCCGACCTCACTCAAACTTGATGTAGGCGAAACCCTGCAGCTGCAGGTCGATCAACCGCGGAAAGGCACCAACGACGAGCTTCACACCGGGAAGCAGTTCTCCAGGTTTCACGCCTTTTTGCTGCATCGTGTTTTCACACAGTTCGACCTGCACGCCGCGCTGCAGCAACTCGGCGAGGATCGCCCCATTCGGATTGGCCGCCTCCACCCCGAGCCGCCGGCGCGCGGCATCGTTGACCACCGCGGCAATGCCGGTGCCATGATAGACCAGGTGCAGATGCACCTGCTCCGGCGCGATGCCATGCCTGCGGTAGGTGTCGATCAGCTTGCGCGCGTAAAACAGGCCCTTGTTGAGGCCCTCATAAGAGGCGTCATCGGTGACCTGATAGACGATGCGCAGGTTTTCCCGAACCTGCAGTGGGATCACCTCCGGTTCGGCAGCCGTGGCGGTCAGCGAGATGGCAAGGAGAAGGGAGAGCCGCAGGAGTTTCATGGTCTGACTTGCTTCGACCACGACAGGTAGCCGCGGTGCAGGTGTTGGATGTTGGCAAAGCCGAGCTGCTTGAGCTTCGCCACCGCCTTGCGACTGCGGTAGCCGCCCGCACAGTACACCAGCACGGGCCTGGCCTTGTCGAGCGCGCCCACCTTGCTTTCGAAGGCCGGGTCACCCAGCGAGACATTCAGCGCCTTTGGCAGCGCCCCGCCCGCGAACTCGCCGGCGGAGCGCACATCCAGCACCTGCGTCTCCGGATGCGCCTGCAGCCAGGCCTGTGCCTCACCGGCCTTCAGGTTGGCGCAAACCCGCCCCGGTTCGGCGCGAAAGAGCTGCCGATCCCAGTGCCCTTCAAAGAGGTACCAGCCGGCGACGACCGCCGCAAAAAGGACGAGGGGCCAGATCATGCAAACACATGAAACCTGAAGCTCGACTCACGCACCGCCGAGCTTTTTCACCTGCCGCGACAAACGCTTGAGCAGGTTGCTGCAGACCTTGTCGCAGAGATCGGTGATGCTGGGGTCGGCGATGAAACAGATGACGTTCAGGCCCTCGCGGCGACGTCCCACCATGCCGGCCTCAACCAGGGTCTGGACATGGCGCGAGACGTTCGCCTGGGTGAGACCGGTCGCCTCGACCAGCTCGCCGATGTTCAATTCCCCGCCCTGCTCCAGAGCCCGGAGGATTTTCAGGCGGCTCGGCTCAGCCAGGGTGCGGAACCAGGAGGCGATCAGGGCCAGCGCCTCGTCGGTGACAGGCGGCAGCTTCTTGGTGGGGCGTGCGGAGGGCATGGCGGATGGATAATCCTGGATTTAATATATGCGCATAGACTCATTCAGTCAAGCGCGAGTCTGACATGGAATGCCCTTCCTCCACTGCCCGCTCAATCCTCCTTCTCGTCTGACTTGTCGTAGCTCTTTGGCAGGGAGGCGGTCCAGGCCGCGAGCGTTTCGCTGAGCTGGCGGACCACTTCGGGCCTTTGGTCCGCGAGGTTGATCGTCTCGCCGGGATCGGTGGCGAGGTCGTAAAGCTCGATGCTGCCCTTTTTGCGCTGGGTTCCATGGAACTTCCAGCGGTCCACACGCAACGCTGGATCACTGCCTGTGCTGCTGGTTTTCCACAGCAAGGGTTTGCTGCGGGTGAAGTCTCGGCCCAGCCAGGCCGCGGAGGCATTCTCGCCATCGAATTCCATGGCGTTGATCTCCACGCCGGCGAGGGCGCAAAGAGTGGGCAGCCAGTCGGCGCCGCTGAGTACGGCCGTTTCATCCACGCGCCCCGCGGGCACATGGCCGGGCCAGCGCAGGATCCAGGGAATGCGCACACCGCCCTCGTGCGGATCGTGCTTTCCCCCCTTGAAGCTGCCAACGAAGCCCATGGCGTTCAGCCGGATGTCCAGGGTGTTGTTCGCCCCCTGCTTCTCCGGTTTGCCGACAAGGCTCTCCCGAATGCCCGCCGGCCCCTGATCGCTGGAGAAGGCGATGAGCGTGTTGTCGCGCAGGCCGAGTTCATCGAGCCTTTTCAACAGCGCGCCTATCTCCGCGTCCATGGCCTTGATTTCGGCGAGATAGGCCCGCATGTGGGTGCTGACATCGCCGCCCTGTGCCTTGCACCTCGCGAACTTGTCGCGCATGGGCTGCGGGAACAGCGACTCGTCCACCTCCAGCGGTCCAAAGGCTTCGGTGACGGCCGGCGAGGGGTTCACCGGATGATGGGGAATGTGGTCCCAGATGTTGACATAAAACGGACCGTCCTTGTGCTGCTCGATGAAGCGGATGGCGGCGTCATACATGTCCGCGTCGCGCCCCCGCGCCGAGGCGGCGGCCTCGCGTTTCCGTTTCCTTTGGCCACCGGACTCCTCCGCCGCCGCACCGATGTGGTCGATGCCATAGGTGCCATGGTCGGTGACGGGACCGATGTGCCATTTGCCGAAGTGCCCGGTGGCGTAACCCTGCCTTTTCAGCAACTCGGTGATCGTCACGCGGTCGCCAAATCCGGCCCCGGCGGGGTAGTTGGCAAAGGTGGCGGGAAACTTGCCCGTCATGAAGCCCGTGCGGCTCGGGCAGCAGGTGACGCCCGTGGCGTAGCACTGCGTGAAGCGCGTTCCGTCGCTGGCGAGCCGGTCGAGATTCGGCGTCTGTGCATACGGATGCCCCTGGCAGCGCAGGTCCGCCCAGCCCATGTCATCGGCGAGGATGAAGATGATGTTGGGCGGCGCGGCAAGGACCGAAGTGCAAAGACCAAGAAAGACGAACAGGAGAAACCTCATCGCCTCTGGAACGCAAAACCGCACCGCTTGTTGCGGATGGAAGTGCACTGAAATGGGCCCGTCCATTCGTCGTTACCTGCCTCATGCGCAGCGCTCCGTCACACCTTCTGGCCTTGGCCATGGCTCTTCATCTGCAGGCTTCTTCCGCCAGTGCCGCCGAACGCAGCCTGGTCACCGACGAACCTCTCTTTGCCAAGGGCAAACCCGAGGGCGCCGCCGAGTACGTGGCAAAGGCGGACCCGGAGGCGGGCCGGCACCTGGCGCTGAGCCTGCACAAACTCCAGCAGGGCCTGGACCGACCCTTCCTGATCTGGGCCATCGGCTCCAGCTACACCAACATGCTCGGCAACGGCGAGTTCTGGCAGCGCGAACTGCCCAGGCTTTTCCCCAACACCAAGCAGGTGGAGTATCGCAAGATGGTCGGCAATGCCTGCCCCTGGCAGTACCTGCGCGGCTGGGCCCGGCACCTGGTCATCCCCGACCAGCCCGACCTCGTCATCACCTACACCATCGGCAATCCCGCCGACCTCGAAAAGCTCATCCTCGAGCTGCGCCGCCACACCACCGCCGACATCCTGGTGCCGAGCATCCACTGGCGCGAGCGCGACCTCCCCCTGTGGGGCAAGTCCGAAAACGCCGCGGATCAGGATGTCGCCGCCGTGCGCGAAGTCTGCCGCCAACACGGCGTCGAATTCGTCGAGAACCGCCGCGACTGGGCCGCCTACCTCACCGCCAACCAACTCCCCGTCACCGCCCTGCTCAAGGACGCCGTGCACCAGAGCGACTACGGTGCCCACATCATCAACAGCAACATGCTCGCGCACTTCCGCGTGCCGGAAAGCTTCAGTGACAGCCCCAGCGAGCGCGAACGGCTCATCCAACCCGAACGCCAGGCCGACGGCAGCTTCACCGCCAGCTTCACCGGCAACCGCATCGACCTGCTCGGCACCACCGCGCCCGACGGCGCCAGCTTCCGCGTCCTGATCGACGACCAACCCGCGCGCGAAGCCGGCGCCTGGCTCATGAGCTACGTGCAGCCGAATCCGAAGAATGCCAAGGAGGGCAAGGGCGCCAACCCGCGTGACCAGTCGCCCCACGGCATCACCCTGGGCAAGGGCATCGTGCCACAGACCTGGACCCTGGTGATGACCAGCGATCAGGGCGATTACCAGCTCACCGGCAGCGTCACCGGCGCGGACGGCAGCGGCAACGCCTTCCAGGCCTTCACCAGCACCAGCGGCCAGATCCTCATTGAACCCGAACTCTGGCGCCGCGCCGAGCGCAACCGCACCGGCGACCGCTTCACCTTTGAGGTCAAACCCGCCTGCCTGGACGAAGTCAGCTTTGCCGGCAAGGCGGGCGAAAGCTTCGGGGTGCGCCTCGCCCAGATGCTACCCAACGGCCCCCACCGCCTGTGTCTGGTCCCCATCGGTCCCGGCAGCGCGCCCCTCACGGGCCTGCGCGTCTTTCAGCCGCCGCTGGCTCCGTAAACCGGCGGTGCACCAACACGCGGGCTGCCTCCCCCCGCAGCCCTTTCCCCGCCCCAAGGT
>DAIUCN010000115.1:0-12468 GCA_036846165.1 Prosthecobacter sp. | reverse complement strand
GACTGTTTCGACGCCGTGTGCGCAGTCCTTCAATCAGTGACAGCCTTGCCTTGCGGTGCCGGCCGGCACTTCGGTAGTCATCTTCAGAATGCAGGAATTCGTAAAACATGAGACGAAGACAGTGGTTCTGAGCCACTCCCATGGGACGCACGCGTCAGCCGACGCTGCCTTCCATTTCGAGGTCGATCAGGCGCTTGAGCTCGACGCTGTACTCCATGGGGAACTCCTTGACGAGGTCGTTGATGAAGCCGTTGACGCTGAGGCTCATCGCCTCGGCCTCGGTGAGGCCGCGCTGCATGAGGTAGAAGATCTGCTCGGCGCTGACCTGGCTGACGCTGGCCTCGTGCTGGGTGGCGTGCTGGTTGCCGCGCACGCTGATCGCCGGGTAGGTGTCGGTGCGGCTGTTCGGGTTGATCAGCAGGGCGTCGCACTCGGTGTTGTTCTTGCAGCCCTTCAGGTGCTTGGGGATGTGGACCAGGCCGCGGTAGGTGGCGCGGCCCTCGCCGATGGAGATCGACTTGGAGATGACGTTGCTGGTCGTCTCGTCGGCGGCGTGCACCATCTTGGCGCCGGTGTCCTGGTGCTGGCCGCTGTTGGCGAGGGCGATGCTGATGACCTCGCCGCGCGCGCGCCGGCCCTTCATGATGACACCCGGATACTTCATCGTCAGGCGGCTGCCGATGTTGCAGTCGATCCAGCGCACCTCGGCATCCTCATGGGCGATGCCGCGCTTGGTGACGAGGTTGAAGACGTTGCTGCTCCAGTTCTGGACGGTGACGTACTGGATCTTTGCGCCCTTCATGGCGACGAGTTCGACGACGGCGCTGTGCAGGGTGGCGGTCTCGAATTTCGGGGCGGTGCAGCCCTCCATGTACATGACCTCGGCGCCCTCGTCGGCGATGATGAGGGTGCGCTCAAACTGGCCGAACTGCTCGCTGTTGATGCGGAAGTAGGCCTGCAGCGGGTGCTTCACCTTCACGCCCGGCGGCACGTAGATGAAGGAGCCGCCGGAGAACACGGCGCTGTTGAGCGCGGAGAACTTGTTGTCGCCGGTGGGGATGACCTTGCCGAACCACTTTTTGAAGATCTCCGGGTGTTTGTGCAGGCCCTCGGTGCTGTTGACGAAGATGACGCCCTGCTCCTCGACGGCGGCCTTGATGTTCGAGTAGGCGGCCTCGCTGTCGTACTGCGCCTCGACACCGGCCAGGAACTTGCGCTCCTGCTCGGGAATGCCGAGCCGGTCAAAGGTCTTCTTCACGTCCTCGGGCACCTCGTCCCAGGAGCGCTTCGGCTTCTGGCCGTCGCTCAGGTAGTAGCGAAACTCGTCAAAGTGGATGTTCTCCAGATCCTTGGTGGCCCAGTGCGTCGGCATGGGCTTGTCGAGGAAGACCTTGAGCGCCTTCTTGCGGAACTCGCGGATCCAGTCGGGATCGCCCTTGACGTCGCAGATGTAGTCGATCGTCTTTTCGGTGATGCCGAAGCCGGAGTCGTACTTGTTGCGTTCCGGGAAGGTGAAGTCGCCGACGCTGTCGACCTTGATGTCGGCGATGTCGGAGGCTTCAAGATCCGCGGGGAGATCGGGGGCGGTGACCATGGAGGGCGAGGGTTTAAAGTTTAAAGTTTCAGGCTTCGAGTTAGGCCGCGGCGGCGAGCTCCTCCTTGACCCAGTCGTAGCCGCGGGCTTCGAGCTCGAGGGCGAGCTCCTTGCCGCCGGTCTTGACGATCTGGCCGTCCATGAGCACGTGCACGATGTCCGGCTGGATGTAGTCGAGCAGGCGCTGGTAGTGGGTGATGAGCAGGATGCCGCGGTTCTCACTGCGCATGGCGTTGACGCCGCGGGCGACGATTTTCAGGGCGTCGATGTCGAGGCCGGAATCGGTCTCGTCGAGGATGGCGTACTTCGGTTCCAGCATCATGAGCTGGAGGATTTCGTTGCGCTTTTTCTCGCCGCCGGAGAAGCCTTCATTGACGCTGCGGCCGGTGAAGCTGCGGTCCATTTCCAGGGCATCCATGCGCGCGTAGAGCTTCTTGTAGAACTGCACGGCGTCGATGTCCTCGCCGGCCGGCAGGCGCGCCTTGAGGGCGGCGCGCAGGAAGTTGGCGTTGCTGACGCCGGGGATCTCGTGCGGGTACTGGAAGGCCAGGAACAGGCCGGCGCGGCTGCGCTCGTCCACCGCCATGTCGAGGATGTTCTGGCCGTCGAGCAGCACCTGACCGTCCGTGACTTCATAATCCTCATGGCCGCAAAGCACCTTGCTGAGCGTGCTTTTGCCCGAGCCGTTCGGTCCCATGATGGCGTGAACTTCACCGGGGTTGATGACAAGGTTCAGGCCTTTGAGGATTTCGCGGCCGGGGATCTGGGCGTGGAGGTTTTGGATTTCGAGGGACATGAAGTGAAATTTGGAATTGGAGATCTGAAATTTGGGAGGCGCCTCAGCGCGCCGCGCAGGCACTGCAGGTGCCGTGGATGGCGAGGTCCATGCGGCTGACCCGGGTGCCGGCCGGCAGGTTCCAGAACTTGGCGGGATCGAAATCGGCGGCGGGATGGGCGTCGATCACCTTGCCGCAGGTCTCGCAGTGAAAATGGACGTGCTCATGCAGGTTGGCGCAGTAGCGCGACTGTCCGCGCTCCAGGTGGACCTGCTTGATCAGGCCGGCGCCGGTGCGGGGTCAGGCGCACGTCGGCCCCGAGCACGGCCATGCGGCACTCCAAACCGGTGGGTTTGGCGGGTGGGCGGGATGAACTGGGGGGCATGGTTTTAGAATTAGAATTGGAATGATTCTAAAATAGAATGACAGGGATGTCAACGAATGCAAGCGCCAGAGGGTTGCCCTGCCCTGAGGATTTCCTCGATCAGGGCGCAGCAAGGGCGGACGGCTGGGCGATAAAACGCTCGTCCGTGAGGGTCTTGAGGAAGGCGACCAGCGCCTGCTTTTCCTCCGCGGTAAGCCCGAGGCCGCCGTGGGTCAGATGCTTGGCGAGGTTGGGGTCCAGGGTGTCGCTGTGCTGAATGCCGTGATCGTAGTGGTCCACGACTTCCTCCAGCGTCTGGAAACGGCCGTCGTGCATGTAGGGAGCGGTCAGGGCAACATTGCGCAGCGAGGGGACCATGAACTTGCCGCGGTCGGCCGGATGGCCGGTGACTTTTTCCCGGCCGAGGTCGCGCAGGAGCTTTTCGCTGTCGAGGCCGTTGTTGAGGAACTGGTTGTTGGTGAAGTGGGCGCCACCGTGGCAGTGGAAGCAGTCGGCGCCACGGATGCCGCGCACCGGATCGGATTCGGTAAAGAAGAGCTGAAACCCCCGCTGCTCCTGCTCGGTGAGTTCGGCCTTGCCCTGCTGGGCAAGATCGAGTTTGGACTGGCCGGAAAGCAGGGTGAGCAGGAACTGCTCAAGGGCACGGGCGATGCGATCCGGCGTGACTTGGGGACTGCCGAAAACCGTTTCAAACTCACGCACAAGGCCGGCATCGGCCCCCAGCTTGGCCACCACGCCTGGCAGGGTTTCATTCATCTCCAGAGGATCCTGAATGGGCCGCAGAACCTGGTCGCGCAGGCTCGGCGAGCGACCATCCCAGAAAAAGGCGGGCTTCCAAGCGAGGTTGAACAAAGGCATGGCATTGCGCGTACCGATCTGGCCTTCGGCACCGACGCTGGTGGCCAGGGGCTCGGCAAAGGCCTGCTCCTGATGGTGGCAGGACGCACAGGACTGAAGGTTGTTGATGGAGAGTCGCTTGTCCTCAAACAGGCGACGGCCAAGAGCGACGCCCGCCGCGCTGGGCGGATTGTCCTCGGGCCAGACGGTGAGGGGAAAATGGGCCGGCACATGGGCGGCCAAGCTGGCGGGAGCGTTGACGCGGCCAACCACCTCGCGCCGGTCATCGCCGGCCGGATCGGGTTCGAGACCCAGCAGACCGAAGCTGCGCGCGGCATTCCGGGCCATGCGCACCGCGAGTCCCCCATCGTTTTGCGAGTGGGTGGAATCGGCGTCGGCGATGCGCACCGGATGGACCGCGCTGAACAGGCGGTCGACATCAAAATGGAGGCGCAGCTGCTGGGGTTGTTCAAGGTCGAGCTCGACCGGGATTTCGACGCTGACCCGGCAGGGTTGACCCGCCAGGTGGTAGGAGTAACCGCCGGAGGGGCCCTCGCTCCGCTCGTAATGCCCCTCGACAGCCAGGTACACATAGCCGCCACGCCAGCTCCAGTGCAGGGCGTTGAGATCGGGGTTGAGCGGATGCTCCGGCGACCAGCGTGCGGCATCGCCGGCATCCGCCGCCGCATCGACGCCGAGATCGAAGCGCAGGGCGGTGTACCTGCCGCGCGGCACCCGCGGCAAACGGAAGGAAGTGCGCTGTTTCTCGACATCGAGATAGGCATACCCATCTTCGCCAGAGCTCCACTGACCATCCTCCTTGCGCAACTGGGCGTTGGAAATCAGGTAGGCCAGCCGGGTGACGTTCAGCCGCTCGCCGGCGGCATTGGTGAGACCATTCTGTGCCAGAGCCAGCGGCCGCCCCTGCCAGCGGTGCTCGACCACCACATTCAACCGGGCCGCCGGCAGTTGCAGGCGGACATTTTCGGCGATGCGCGTCAGCAGGGCCGCATGGCTTTCGACCTCCTGTCGGCGGATCTCGGGAATGCCCTGCCACCAGCCCTCTGCCAGGGCGAGATCACGAATCGAGCGATATCGCTGCAGGCAGGTCTCCAACTGCCGCCAGCGGCGCAGGATGGCCTCGTCATCCCGGCGGGCCTGACCGGGCGCGAGCAGGTCGTTCAGCAGGTTGATGGCGGCTCCCGCCCCCGTCAGAGCCGCCGAAAACCCTGCCATGGGCGCATCGACCTGGGCGATGGCCTGGTCGGCAAACCGCACGACTTCATCACGCAGCACCGGATCTTGGGCGGCGCGTGCCGCCAGTTGAAAGTGCAGGATCTCGTAGAGGGTGGCGTCGCTGTGGTCCAGTTCATAGGCCGCTTTCAGCCGCCAATTGGCCGAGGCTTCCAGATAGCGCCGGTGGGCATCGGATGTCGGGAACGGGCTGTTGCGCTTGGTGCGCGCTTTTTCGAGCCGGGCCAGTTGCTGCAACCGCTCGTCCAGCCAGGGCAACTCCTGAACCTGCGGCGGCGGGGCGGAGCTACGGGAAAACACACCGGCCGGCGGGGGCAGATTCTTGGCTTCGGGCTTGTCGTGGGAGCTCTGCGCCGCACTCTCGCCACCGTGCCAGTAGCTGTGCAGGGCATCGCGCACCAGACGGGCCGTCAGGCTGCCGTAGGCACTGCCCGGCACGCCCAGAAAGCGGGGCGTGCTCGCGTCGCGCGGTCCCGCCAGCCAATGGCCCGCGGTCCACAAGGCGGCGGCGGCAGCCAGGATCAGGAGCGGGTGCGAACGAGGCATAGACCGGTCAGCGAAAGGGCGAGCCCCTGCAGGGCAAGAATGCCGGACGAGGCGAGGAAGTCCGCGGTGGGCAGGGGGCCCATCTTGAACACCAGCCGCGGGGTCAGATCCGCCAGGTGGTAGTGGGGCACCGCCAGCCAGATCGACTGCAAAACTTCCGAGGAGGAGCCGCCGAGCAGCGGTGCCAGCCAGGCGGCACCGAACAGACCGGCGACGAGCAGGCCGGTCGGCAGCAGGAAGGCAATCACCTCGGCCGTGCGCGTGCCAAGGGCGACGGCGAGCGAGACCAGCGGGGCTGCGCAGAGGCTGAACAACACGCCGTACTGCAACACCAGCTGCACCCACAAGGCACCCTCGCCCGCCCGCCGCGGCAGGCACCAGGTCACGCAGATGACTGCCGCCAAGAGCATCACGGCGAACATCCACAGCCAGAGAGCAGAGGTCAGTTGCAGCCAGAGCGAGAACCGGCTGCTGCCAGCGGCATGCTGATGTTCCAGCATGCCTTCGACGCGCACGCGGTGGCCGAGTGCCGCCGCCTGGAAAGGCAGCCAGGTGAAAAGGGCCAGCCAGGCATAGGTCCAGGCCGCCTGGGCACGGGCGGGCTGGAGGATCTGCGGGTTTTCCTCCCAGGGTGTCAGCAGCGGCGCCAGCCAGACAAAAACGAAGGCGCCGCCGAGCAGCAGCCAGCAACTGCCGCGGCTCATCAAGCCCGCCAGGCTCATGCGGAAAAGGGGGAAACGTCTCATGCTTGCAGCGACTTGTAGCTGTCCATCCACGACCCCCCGGTGCGCTCGCGCACGTGGCGGAGCAGGCCGCCATGAATCGACAAAAGCGTATCCGCCGAACGCACGGATTCCAGTTCGTGCAGGATGACCAGGCGCACGGTCGTTGCCGCCGAAGCCGCCCACAGGGCAATGACCTGTTCGCGCGTCTCGGCGTCCAAACCGGTCAAGGGCTCATCCATGAGCAGCAGACCGCCCCCGGCAAAGGCCGCCTTCACCTCGGCGAGAATGAGCAGGAGTTTCTGGCGGTTGCCGCGCGAAAGCTGGGCGACGGGGCGATTCAGATCGAGGCGCAGGGAGGTCGCCAGGGCAAAAGCCTGATCGAGGGCCGCGCCATGAAACCAGGAACGGAAAAACGTGCGGGCCTTCAGTTCCGGATCGGCGCGCAATTCATCGGCAAAGTAGTGCACACACCCGTCCATGCGGGCCCCACCCTGCAGGCAGGGCAGCAGGCCGGCGAGCGTGCGCAGCAGGGTGGTCTTGCCGGAGCCGTTCGGAGCCACCAGCAGGTGCAGCCCGGGCCCGATCAGGATGTCCTGATCCGCGCGGACAAGACTGAGTTCGCGACGGCGCCAGGGTGGTCCCTCGTGGTAACCGAAGCGGGTGCCGGCGGGAATAAGCAGACGGGGAGCGTCGGGCATGGGCTGGAATCTCTCACTTGCCTGTGTCCCACAACCCGTCGTCGGGTTTGCCGGAGGGATCATAGACGGCGCCGTTGGCGTAGAGCCGCGGCGGCATGACGGTGTGGTCGAGGGTGATCACCTCGTTTTCGAGGCCGGTGAAGCTCGGCATCGTCGACCAGCCCTCGGGCAGGTAGGCCTGCAGCTGAGCCGCGCTGATCAGGGCGATGTTGGCGGTCGGATGGTCGGCGAGGTAGGCACGCTGGGCGGCGAGCACCGCCTGCAACGACAGGGCGGCGTCCTTGCCGCGCTGCCAGTTGCGCACGGAGGTGATGGTGAGTCCGGCGAAGGTGCTCAGTGCAAGCAGCAGGGCGATGACCAAGCTGATCTCGATAAGGCTGAAGCCGCGGGCAGCGGCGGCAGGTGGGAACGATTTCATGGCGTCAGGGCGGGGTTGGCGGCGCGGGCGGCGGCTTCAGCAGCGGCACCTCGCTCTTGGGGATGATGCGGATGGCGGCAGGGCGTTCCTCGAGCATTTCGAGGGCCGCGGCAGGCGCCGGGGCGGCGGGGGCGGGTTCGACCGGCAAAGCCTTCAGCCGCTGGCGCATCGCCTCCGGCAGCCGGTCGCGGCGGTGCACAAACAAAACACGTGCCGGCTCGTTGGGGACAGGCGCAGCCGCAGGCGCCTGGCTGACCGGCGGGGTCGAGGGCGGCAGCGCCGGGCGCTTTGCGGCCGGGGGCGGCGTGAAGGCGGACATGAGCACGTCGGTGGGCGTTTCGACGGGCTTGGCCGCGGGCATGCCGGGAATCGGCCGCGGCACCAGTTTCGGCGCCGGCTCGGCCGCCGAGGCGGTCATGACGGCAAGGAAAAGGGCAAGCAGCGAACGATGCATGGCGGATCACATGTTGCCGGACTGCATCATGCGCGGCCCCATCAGGAAGATGGGCAGCATGGAACCCGTGAAGACGAAGCCGATCAGGAAGACCGCCATGGCGAGGGTCACGAAGTTGATGACCTGGGTAAAGTCCGCCATGATGGCGGCAGTGTCCTCCTCGTAGATGTCGCGCAGCAATTCGAGCTGCTGGGGAAGCGAGGCCGATTTCTCACCGATGCCGATCATGTGCACCACCTGCGGATCGAGCTCGGTGTTGCGCTTGAGCGATTCGGCAAAGGGCACGCCCGAGGACTCATAGATGCGCGCGGCCTTGAGAAAGTCCTCGTACATCGGCGTGCCATTGAGCACGCGAGCGGAGAGCAGGGAAGCTCGGGCGAGATTGATGCCATTGGAGTAGAGCATCTGCAGGGTGCCGATCCAGGCGCTTTGACGCAGGCTCATGACCAACTTCTTGAGCAGGCCCCAGCGGGCCATGAGCAGCAGGAGCAGGCGCTGGCGGAACTCGGCCGAACGGAACAGGGCGACAAAGAAGCTCGTGAGCGCGATGACAAAAAACGGCCAGACCTTCTGAACGACATGACTGACCGCGAAGATGAAGACGGAAATCGGATCGGGTTCCTGGCGCACGCTCTGCAGGGTTTCCTCGACCTTGGAGACAACATGGACCTGTGAGTAGATGAAGAGGCCGATCTGGAAAAGGATGATGAGCGTCGGCACCAACAGCGCGGTTCGCAGCTTGCTGGCGAAGGTCATCTCGATCTTGATGCGATGGGCCAGCGAGGTGAAGGCCTGGCCGAGCTGGCCGGAATCGGCCCCCGCCTCGATGATGGTGATGATGGTGCTGTCGAAGACCTGCTCCTTGGCAAAGGCCACATGCACCGGCAATCCCGCCTCCAGACGGTTGCGGATGTTGATCAGGGTTGTCTTGAGCTCGGGGTCCGGCAGGCCCTGGGCGTAGTAGAGGATGGCGTCGGAGGTGCTGATGTTGGCCTTCAGCATGGAAGCCAGGCCGCGGAACAGCTTGATGAGTTCCTTGCGCGGGATGCCTCGCGGCCGTTTGGCACTGCGCTTGGCGCGATTGAGCGGCTTGACCAGCGCCACCCGGAATCCCGGCCTGGCCGCCATCTGAGCGGCCTGCTCGCGGTTGGGAGCCTCCAACTCGAGCACCTTGGAGACGTCCGGGCGCTCGCTGTGGCGGAGGGTGACCTGGAAGGCGTTCATGCTCAGGAGTCGTACGTCATGTCGAGCACCTTCTTGAGGGCGTCAAGATCGGTCTTGCCCTCAGCCAGCAGCTTCAGGCCGTTGTCACGCAGGGACGGCAGACCGGTGTCACGCCGCACCTCCTGCTCAAGCTCGTAGGGCGTGATGTCACCCTTGGCCAGCTTGTCGCCAACCTTTGGGCTGATCGGCAGGATCTCCAGAATGGCGGTACGGCCGGAATAGCCGCGGCCCTTGCACTCGGCACAGCCTTCCTTGCGATGGACATAAACCGTGCGCGTCGCCCAGGATGCATCCAGATAAAACAGCCGGATCTCCCTTTCGGAGACTCCCTCCTGGCGCTCCTTGCACACCGGGCAGAGCATCTTGACCAGGCGCTGGGCGCAGGCGGCCTTGAGCGTCTGGGCAATCTTCCAGCGCTCCATGCCAAGCTGCTGAAAGCGCTCGATGATCTGCGAGGCGCGTGGCGTGTGAATCGTCGTCAGCACCTTGTGGCCGGTGATCGCGGCCTCAATCGCCAGCTCGGCTGACTCGCGGTCACGCACCTCGCCCATGAGGATGACATCGGGATCGGAGCGCATGAAGCTGGCAATCATCGGCTTGAACTCGCTGGAGTCCTTCAGGTCGCAGTGGGTGACACCGGGAATCTCATCCTCGACCGGGTTCTCCAGGGTCAGGATGTTGTCCTCGGGATGATTCAGCTCGCGCAGCATGGCATTGAGCGTCGTCGACTTGCCGGAACCGGTCGGCCCCGACATGACGATGATGCCCGAAGGCACGGCCATCGCCTTGTCGAGCTCGAAAAGCGTCTCCTGATCAAAGGCGAGCGTGCCCATGCCGAGGCGCGCCTCGAGATGCGTCTTGTCGAGCAGACGCATGGTCACGTGATAACCCCGGTAGGTGCGGTGGCGCTCGTAGCGCACACCGACCGCGCGACCATAATAACTCGCGGTGAAGCGCCCGGAAATGCCCGGCCGCTTGTTGCGTTCCTCCGGAGCCAGACGCATCAGGTTGAGCAGGAAGGCATCGACGCGGTCACGCAGCTTCATCGGCATGTCAACACGCGAACCGAGCGAGCCATCCAGGCGGTAGCAGTATTGAAACAACGTCTTCTCGGTCTTGATGTGAATGTCGGAGGCGTGCTGCTTGATGGCGTCCGACACCATGCTGGCAACCAGCTGGGCGATCGGTTCGTCGTACTGGCGGGTGACGTCAAAGTCCGGGCTCTCATTGGAGAACTCCTCAACCTCAAGCGCCTCCAATTCCGCGCGGCTCGGCCCCGAGGAACTGGCCGACCCTTCAATCACCGAGGAGATTTCCGAGGCGAGCGTGACGATCTTCAACAGCTCGTCGTCCGGAAAGCGCGAGGCACAGTAGTCGTCGGCGCGATAGTCCCAGGGGTTGGCGACGGCGAGCAGCACCTGCTTGCTGCTGCGGCGCAGCGGCACGAACATGCCGCGCGACAGCACGGCGGGATCGCAGTAACCCACGAATTCCGGATCGACCATTTCGCGCACCTGCGGGAAGGCAGGCAGTCCGGAAGCACGGCCGACCGCACCGAGGATGCGCGTCTTCGACGATTTGCGCACCAGGGCCTCGTCAGTGATGCCGTCCTGGGCCGCCAGCGAGGAGCGCAGCTGGCTGATGATGAGCCGCTGAATGGTGTCGTTGAACTCGATGCCAAGATTGAGGTTCATGAGGCAAAATGGCTCTGCATGAGCTGGCTCCAGGACGAAAGGTCGGTCAGAAAGGGAAAGACGAAAGGCGAGTCGCCACCGGTCACATGGTTGAGTTCGTGGCCGATCCAGAAGGAGGCAACGGTGACCGCCACGGGATTGATGGAGGCGACGTGGACAATGCTCGTCTCGCCGGCAACGACGGCCGGGCAGCCGAGCGCCGAGCAGATCGACCTCAGCGACGGACAGTGTTCGTACAGCGAGCCGGCGCGACCCGGCAGGGGCCCAAAGGTCCAGTAGTACACACGGTCACTGAGGCTGCTGCGCAGCAGCTTCTGCATGCGATTGACCTCGGCCTCGACGGTCAGCGAATGCTTTTCGGCCTGGGTCTCGGCAACGAAAAGGAGGAAGTCCTTGGGTGCCGGGAGCGACAGTGTTTCGCGGTAGGCCTCAATCATGGAGACGGCCTCGGCCTCGGACAGGTAACCGTCCTGGCGCAGGTGCTTCATGCAGGTGCCGGCCACGCGCTCCAGCACCGGACGAATGTCGGTGGGCGCGGGAACGGCGGCGGATAAGGACAGGCCGGTGACGGCCTCGGCTTGCGTGACCATGGCGGATTAGCGGAAATTGGCGGGACCCGCCGGCTGGCCGGGTTCGGGAGGCGGCGCCCCGCCGGCGGACTTGCCGTAAAACAGGCGGCGCAGCCAGGACTGGCGCGGCTGCACGGGTTCCGGCAGCACGCTCTTCGGTGGGGCCTGCCAGCCGGGCCCGGGCAGCAGTGGCGCAAGTCCCCCTGCGGCACCGGGAGGCAAGGCGGCAAAGTCGCTCACACGCGCGTTCATTTGCCCAATCTCACCCTCCATGGAGGCATCGTAAACCTGCGGCGTGATGACGAAGACGAGGCTGACCTGCTCCAGTTTTTTCTGTTCCGAACCGAACAGCTTGCCGATGCCGGGGATGCTGCCAAGCAGTGGCACCTTGTTGTTGCCCTCCAGGCTGTTGTAGTCGTAAAAGCCGCCGAGAAACAGCGACTGCCCCGCAGGAATGCGGCTGATGGCCTCAACGGTGGATTCACTGACACGCGGGTAGACATTGCCGGCCGTGCCGCTGCTGCCTCGACCGGCGACCAGTTCAACAATCTTGGCGACACGCGGGCGCAGTTTCATGCGCACGGTACCATCCGGCAGCAGCGTCGGCGTGACCGTGAGGGTGACGCCGATCTCACGGCTTTTCTCCGGGTTCGTGCTGGGGTCGGGATCCTTCGTGTCAATCTGGTAGCGCACCTCCTCGGAGATGTTCTGGCCGGCGGTGGTCGTCGAAATGTTCGCCGTGATGACGGGGAAGCGGTCCACGATGGAGATCGTGCCCTGCTCATTGTCCTCGGTAATCAGGGTTGGCGCAGCCTCCTGGGTGACAAGGTCGGCCGCCTCCAGCGCACGCAGGATGGCCTGCACCTGGGTGTTGCCAAACACAAGCCCGATGCCCTCCTGATTGATCTTGTCGAGCGAGGATGCCGGATTGGCGGGGTCGCCAGTGCGGGTGATCTGATAGGTGTCGGGCAGGTTGAAGAGCGCGTTCAGGCTCTGACTCATGCTGATCGTCGTGCCGACATCCCCAAGCGCCTGGCTCCAGTCGACGCCAACCCGCCGCGATTCGTCACGGCGGATGCGCAGCACGCGCACATTGACGAGGATCTGCTGCTTGGGACGGTCAATATCGGCGAGCAGTGCACGGATGCGCTCAAGTTTCACCGAATTGTCAGTGACCAGCAGGGTGTTGGTCTTCTCCTCGAATTCAATCTGGCCAACCTCGCGGGTCAGCATGGGGCGGATGATGGACTTGAGCTTTTCAAAGTCGGCCTGGCCGGCACCGCCACCCATGCCG
>DAIUCN010000114.1:0-12524 GCA_036846165.1 Prosthecobacter sp. | reverse complement strand
CGTGCGAGCCACGGCCCCGGCGCAGCGGGGCCCTACCCTCCCCACTCTCCACTCCCCACTCTCCGCCTCCGGCGCGGGGCACCTGCTCTAGCCGCGGCGAAACAGGCTTTTCAGCCGACCGAACACGCCACGCTTGGCCTCACCCTCGGGGCTCAGTTGGGCGGCGGGGTCGGGCTCCACGGTCGGCAAGGCGGTGGTCGCCTGCCAGCCACCACCGAGGGCCTTGACCAGGGCGACACTGGCCGCCAGGCGCTGACCGGCGGTCTGCGCCGTGGCACGCTGCATCGCCAGAGCCGTGCGGTTCGCTTCGATGACATCGAGGTACGGACTGGTGCCCGCCTCGTAGCGGGTCTTGGCCAGGGCGGCGGCGCGTTCGGCACTGCTGCGCGCGCGCTGCTGGGCCTCATGGGCGACCGCGAGATGGCGGATCGCCGACAGGCTGGTCTCGACATCGGCGACCGCGGAGAGAAAGGCCTGACGCCAGCCGGCCAGCGCCTCGTCGTGGACGGCACGCGCCTTCTCCAGGTTGAAGCGGTTTTTGCCGCCGGCAAACAGCGGCACACTCAGGCTCGGGCCGTAGCTCCACATGACGGAGTTGGGCTGCAGCAGGGCATCCAGTTCCATGCTCTGGTAGCCGCCGCGGCCAAGCAGGCGCAGGCTGGGGAAAAACTGCGCCCGGGCGACCCCGATGCGCGCGGTGGCGGCGGCGAGGGCGCGCTCGGCCTGGGCGATGTCGGGACGGCGCTCGATCAGATCGCTGGGCAGGCCGGCCGGCAGCGACGGTGGTGCGGGCGGAGCTGAACCGGTCGGCAGGCGGAAGATCGCCGCATTGCTGCCGGTGAGGATGGCCAGGACATTTTCCAACTGGTCGCGCCGCGCCTGCAGGGTCGAGATCTCGGCTTCGGCGCTGGCCACCTCGGCCTCGGCCTGCGCCTGCTCGAGTTCGCTGCCGGCCCCGGCGCGAACGCGTGCCTGGGCAATCTTGAGCGCCTCGCCGCGCAGGGCGACCGCCTCGCGCACAAGGCGGATTTCCTGATCAAGGGCGCGCAGCTGGAAGTAGTTCGATGCCAGCTCGGCCTGGATGCCGAGCAGGACATTGTGCACCGCATCCGCCGCCGCCTCGGCATCAGCACGCGTGCCCTCGTTCGCGCGACGAATCTTGCCCCAGAGGTCGATCTCCCAGCCAAAGTCGGCCATGGCGTTGTAGGCCGGTCCGTCATAACGGAGGCCATTGAGCGGGATCGGCGAGGGCTGATTCTCCGAGGTGCGCTGGCGCTCGGCGCTGAGCGGCAGGCTGAGCGTCGGCAGGTAGTCGCCACGCGCCACGCGTGCCGCCGTGCGCGCCTGTTCAAAGCGGGCCAGCGCCGCCTTCAAATCCTGATTGGCGGCGCCGGCGCGCCCCATCAGGTCGTTGAGCTTGGCGTCGCGAAACACCTTCCACCACTCGCCCTTCGGCAAATGGGCGGCCGGATTCGCCGGCCGCCAGGTGACGCCCTTGAACTGGGGCGGCACAGGGGTTTCGGGCCGCTGGTAATCGGGACCGACCTGGGCGGTGGCAGCCGTGGCGACGAGGAGAAGGATCAGGGAGTGCATGGAGTCAGAAGGTTATCGCACCGGCGGCTTTTTGCCGAGCTTCATCACCAGCACGTAAAACACCGGTGTCAGGAAGAGACCCATCAGGGTGACACCGATCATGCCGGCGAACACGGCCGTGCCCATGGCGCGGCGCATCTCGGCGCCGGCGCCAGTGCTGACGACGAGTGGATAGACGCCGGCAATGAAGGCGATCGACGTCATCAGGATGGGCCGCAGGCGCAGGCGGCAGGCCTCAAGCGCGGCCTCGAGCGGCGAGGCGCCATGTTCGTGACGCTCCTTGGCAAACTCAACAATAAGGATGGCGTTTTTGCAGGCCAGGCCGATGAGCACGATGAAGCCGATCTGGGTGAAGATGTTGTTGTCGCCCCCGGCCAACATGACACCGGCCAGCGCGAACAGCAGGCAGAGTGGCACGATGAGGATGATGGCCAGCGGCAGGCGCAGGCTTTCATACTGGGCGGCGAGCACCATGAACACCAGCAGGATGCACAATGGATAGATGAACACCGCGGTGTTGCCGGCGATGATCTTCTGGTAGGTCAGGTCAGTCCACTGGAACTCAAACCCCGGTGGCAGGGTTTTCGCCAGTGCGGTGATGACCTCCTCCCCCTGCCCCGAGCTGAGCGGCGGCAGCGGCGCGCCGTTGAGGTCGGCGGCCAGGTAGCCGTTGTAATGGGTGACGCGGTCCGGCCCAAAACTTTCGTTCACCGTCACCAGCGAACCCACCGGCACCATGTCGCCGGCGGCGTTGCGGGTTTTCAGGCGGGTGATGTCCTGGACGTCGTCGCGGAACTGCGGCTCGGCCTGGGCTATGACCTGATAGGTGCGGCCGAAGCGGTTGAAGTCGTTCACATACAGGCTGCCGAGGTTGATCTGCAGGGTCTCGAACAGGTTCGCCAGCGGCACGCCCTGCACCTTCGCCTTCTCGCGGTCGACGTCGGCCTCCAGCTGCGGCACGTTCACCGTGTAGCCGGAGTACACCTGGTGCAGCTTGCCGCTGCCGTAGGCGGCGCCGACCAGCGACTGAGTCGCCTGATACAGCGCGGCATAGCCCTGGTCGCCGCGGTCCTGAATCATCATCTTGAAGCCGTTCGAGGTGCCGATGCCGTTGACCGGCGGCGGCGACAGCACCAGCACCATGGCATCCTGGATCGCCGCAAACTTGCCGTTGAGCGCCCCGGCAATGGCGTCGCCGGCCAGCTCGGGCGTCGTGCGCTCTTCAAAGTCGTCGAGACCGACAAAGACAATGCCGCTGTTCGGGCTGATGCTGAAGCCGTGGATCGACAGGCCCGGGAAGGCGATGGCGTCCTTCACGCCGGGATGGGCGAGGGCGATGTCCGACATGCGCCGCATGACGTCCTCGGTGCGGTCGAGCGAGGCGCCATCGGGCAGCTGCGCGAAGCCGACGAGGTACTGCTTGTCCTGGCCGGGCACAAAGCCGCTGGGCACCATTTCAAAACTCTTCCAGGTCGCCCACACCAACCCACCATACAACAGCAGGGCGATGATGCTGAAGCGGATGAGCCGCTTGACGAAGCCCACATAGATGTTCGATGACCACTCAAAGAAGCGGTTGAAGGGGCGGAAGAACCAGCCAAAGAGCGCGTCGATCACACGCGACACGAGGTCCTTCTTGTCGTCGTGCGCATGCAGCAGCAGCGTCGAGAGTGCCGGGCTGAGCGTCAGCGAAACGATCGAGGAAATGACCGTGGAAATGGCAATGGTGACGGCGAATTGCTTGTAAAACTGGCCGCTGAGGCCGCTGATGAAGGCGGTCGGAATGAACACGGCACACAGCACCAGGGTGGTCGCGATGATGGGTCCGGTCACCTCCTTCATGGCCCGCCGCGTCGCCTCCAGTGGCTTGAGTCCGGCACGGATGTTGCGCTCGACGTTCTCCACCACGACAATGGCATCGTCGACAACGATGCCAATCGCCAGTACCAGGCCGAACAACGACAGGTTGTTGATCGAGAACCCGAGCATGTGCATCACCGCGAAGGTGCCGACCAGCGACACCGGCACGGCCGCCAGCGGAATGATCGAGGCACGCCAGGTCTGCAGGAAAACCACCACCACGAGCACCACCAGCAGCACCGCCTCCAGCAGGGTGTGAATGACCGCGTCGATCGACTTGTCGACGAAGACCGTCGGATCATAGGCGATGGTGTAGTCGACCCCCTCGGGGAACTTCTGCTTCAGCTCCGCCATCTTGTCGCGCACCGCCTGCGACAGCGACAGCGCATTGGCACCGGGAAGTTGGAAGATCGGGATGCCGACCGCGCGCTTGTTGTTGATCAGGCTGCGCAGGGCGTATTCGCTGGAGCCGAGTTCGATGCGCGCCAGGTCCTTGAGCCGGAGCTTGTCGCCCTGCGGCCCCACCTTGACGATGATGTCGCCAAACTCCTGCTCGCTGACCAGGCGACCCTTGGCGTTGACGGTGAGCTCGAAGGGCACGTCCTTGCGCACCGGTTGCTGGCCGATCACGCCCGAGGCGACCTGGACGTTCTGCTCGCGGATGGCATTGACGATGTCCGATGAGGTCAGGCCGCGCGAGGCCGCCTTGTCGGGATCGATCCACACGCGCATCGCATACTCGCCGCCGCCGAAGATCTGCACCTGACCGACACCAGGCAGGCGCGCCAGCTCATCCTTGACGTTGAGGGTGGCGTAGTTGCGCAGGTACAGCTCGTCATAGCGGTCATTGGGCGACAGCAGGTGCACGACCAGGGTCAGGTCGGGCGAGGATTTCACGGTCGTCACCCCGAAGCGGCGCACCTCCTCGGGCAACTTGGGCAGCACCTGCGAAACGCGGTTCTGCACCTGCACCTGGGCGAGGTCGAGATCGGTGCCGAGCTTGAAGGTGACGGTCAGGGTCATCACCCCGTTGGCCGTGCTCTGCGAGGACATGTACAGCATGTTCTCGGTGCCGTTGATCGCCTGCTCGATCGGCGAGGCGACCGTCTCCGCGATCGTCTTCGGGTTGGCGCCCGGGTAGGTGGCGGTGACGATCACCGTTGGCGGCGCCACCTCCGGATACTCGGAGATCGGCAGCTGGAAGAGTGAGATGCCACCCAGGATGAAGATGAGCAGCGACAGCACGCCGGCGAAGATCGGGCGCGTGATGAAGAAGGAGGAAAAGTTCATGGCATGCGGGTCTCACGTGCCGGCCTCACTTGCCGGAGGCGGCTTGGGCGGCAGCCTTCGTCTCCGGTTCCACGGGCGCCACCGGCATGCCCGGCTGCGGCAGCCGCGCCATGCCGTTGATGATGATGCGCTCGCCGGCCTGCAGGCCCGAGCGGATGACGCGGCGACCGTCGATGACCGGGCCGATGACCACCGGCTTGTACACCGACACCAGACCGCCGTCCTTCTCCTCGACCCCGAGCACGTACTTGTTGGCCTGATCGGTCAGCAGAGCCTTTTCGTCGATCAGCAGCGCCGGATACTTGGCGGTCATCGGCAGGCGCACACGGGCGAACAGGCCCGGTGTCAGGATGCCGTCCTCGTTGGCGAACTCGCAGCGCACCACCATGCTGCCGGTGGCCGGATTCAGGCGGTTGTCGAAGGACTCGACATGGCCGCGGTGGCGGAAGCCGTCCTCGTTGGAGAGCTGCACCTCCACCGGCACCCGGCCCTGGCCGTTCGTATACAGCCGGTCCTCACGGCGCAGGCTCTGCAGCTTGAGCAGGCTGTTTTCATCGATGTCAACATAGACATGCACCGGCGCCGCCGTGACCAGGGTGGTCAGCACGGTCACCCCGGCGGTGACGTAGTTGCCCGGCGTCGTCAGGGCGCGGCTGACCCGGCCGCTGATCGGCGCGCGCACCTCGCAGTGCGACAGCTCCAGCTCCGCCGAGCGCAGCCCGGCCGCGGCAGCCGCCTGCGCGGCCTCAGCCTGGCGCCAGGCCGATTCCCTCGCCTCGGCCTGCTCGGGCGCAATCGCCTTCGCCGCCAGCAGCTCGGACACGCGGTCAAACTCCTGGCGCGCCGCCTTCGCCACCGCCTCGGCCCGGCTCAGCTCGGCCTTGGCACCGTCGCGCCGGGTGACAAAGGGTCGCGGATCAATGGTGAACAGCACCGTGTCCTTGGGCACCAGCGACCCCGCCTCAAAATGCACCTCGGTGATGTAACCGGACACGCGCGGGCGCAGCTCGACGGTTTCCACCGCCTCGACACGACCGGTGAATTCCTCCCATTCGACGAGTTCCTCCTGCGCCACCGGCGCGAGGGTGACCGAGGCGGGGGGCATGGCGCCGGCCGGGGCGGCATCCTGGGGTTGGCCGCAGGCCGTCAGCAGGACCAGGGCGGGAAGGAGAAGCAATTGCGGTTTCACGGGAGCAAAGTTGACCGGTTGGTTAATTCAGTTTCAAAAAATCAGACAGGGATCTCGGCGCCCAGCAGGATGCGGGCACCGGACTCGAGGGGTTCGAGATGGCTCAAATCGTTCCAGATGCGGGCATGCAGGAGCAAGCCCTCACTGTAGGCAAACAGGATGCGTGCCAGTTCCGCCGCCGGATGGCGGGCGCAGATGCTGCCCTCGGCCTGGCCGTCGCGGATGGCGCTCTCAAAGTAGCGGATGTACTGGGCCAGGATCTCCTGCAGTTTCTGGCGCAGGCGCTCGTCGACCGTGCTCACTTCCGCCCCCATCGAGTGCACCGGGCAACCGAGCACCCGGCCGTGCTTGGAGAAGAGTTCCTGCTGCTCGCGACGCAGGTGCGCCAGGCAGTTCAGGATGCGCTCCAGCGGCGGCACCACCGGCGAATAAATCTGGTCGAGCTCGCGCTTGTGCTCGGCCCAGCCGTGCTCCAGCCCGGCGAGGGCGAGATCGGTCTTCGACTCGAAAAAGTGGTAAAAGCTGCCCTTCTTGACCCCCGCGCGCTCGCAGATGTGGTCCACCGAAGTGCTGCCATAGCTGCCGGTCCAGATCAGTTCGATCACGGCCTCCATCAGACGTTCGCGGGCATCGCTGGTTCTTCCCATGAACCGAGCCTGACACAAGTAGACGATCAGTCAAGTATTTTTGAAAACGGAGGAACCTCGGTACCGATTGAAGGTCCCCAAGTACCCTGCGCGGCCGGCAGCGCCCATGCGCCGAAGGACCCCGCTAGGCCGGGGGCGGCACTGCCCCGCGCGGTTCGCGGATGCCATGCAACAGCCACATCGACAGGCCGGCAAAGAGGGCGGCAGCGAGGGCGACCGCCTGGAAGGAACCGGTCATGTGGTAGATCTGACCGCTGATCAGGGTGGCGAGCAGCAGGGCGAAAACGTTGCAGAAGCCGAGCACGGCCTGCAGGGTCGAGCGCCGCTCCAGCGGGCAGAGTTCGGCGGCGAGGGTGAGGTCGCCGACCCGATCCAGGAAAAGGCCGAAGCCGAGCACAAAATAGGCGAGCACGAAGCCGGCGAAGTGATCGGCCAGGGAGACCCAGAGGGCGAGGGCGATGCAGACGAGGCGTGAGGCCTGCAGCAGGATCTTGCCGCCGCGATGGTAGCCGACGTAACCGGCCAGCAGGCTGCCGAGCACCGTGCCCGCCGCCTGGCCGGCAACGAAGCGGCCTTCATCCGCCTCGGGTCGCTCGCTCACCTGCAGGGCGTGGATGGTGAGAAAGGCGACCATCATCAGGTAGCCCATGCCGGTGAAGCGGGCGAAGACGAGGCGCACCAGGGCCGGCTGGGCGAGCAGCAGCCGCGGCAGGCCGCGCAGGTAGGCAAGGTAGGGACCGGTCGGCGGCGCCGGATGGCGGTGCCGGGTGTGTTCGTCCTCGTGCAGGAAGAGCTGCGACAACCAGGACACGAACAGCAGGGCAAAGGTGGCCAGATGCAGCCAGGCATAGGCGTCTCGCCCGGGAAAATGGGTCAGCACGTAGTGGATGACCGAGCCGGCAAAGACGCCGATGACCGCCTGGATGATGTAGCGCAGGGCCCAGCCGGCGGCGCGCGCGCGCTCGGGGATCATGCGCGTCACCATCTCCATCCAGGCGACCACCGTGACGCCGCCGAGCAGGCCGGAGACAATGGGTGTCAGCACGACGAAGGTGAGCAGGGCGCCCTCGACCTCCTCGGCGAACAGCAGGACAAGGCCGGTGATCAGGTAGGGCAGGCGCTGGAGCAGGCCAAAGACGAGCACCCAGGGTTTGAAGCGCGGCAGTTTTTCGACGACCGGCGCGATGAAGATGCCGACACTGGCAAAGGCCGCCGGCAGCAGGGCCGGCATGAGGGCGATGATCCAGGCCCGGCCGCCGAGCATCTCGACCATCTTCGGCAGCACGCTCTCCGGTGCCAGGAAGGCTGTGCCGCCCATGTACAAGCCTCCCTCGAGGCAGTGACAGATGAAGTTCCGCCGCACCGCGTGCGCGCCGGGAGGATGGGGTGCGGTCATGGCGCGCGGGTCAGGACGGCGCGCGCACCTGCGCAAGCCAGTCCTCCAGGTTGTAGTAGTTCGTCACCCGCGCGATGCCCCCCTCGCGGATCTCAAAGAAGGCGCCAACGCGCAGGCGGTAACTCTGGCCGTGCGCCGGCGGCAAGCCGTCGTCGGCCTGCAGGTAGCTGCCAAGGATGAAAAATTCCGCCGCCGCGCGGTCGCCCTCGGCCGAGGCCATGACGACGAGTTCCGTGACCTGCTCGCGGTAGCAACGGTCCATGCGCCCAAGGAAGGCGCGGAAGGCCTCACGCCCGTGCTCGCTGGCCCCCTGGTTGATGTCGTGCACCACGTCCTCCGTCAACAGGGCGAGCAGAGCCTCACGGTCGCCGCGGTTGAAGGTTTCGTAATAGTTGCGGACGAGGGCGAGGGCGGACTCTTGCGGACGGGCCATGGAGCCTGCAAGGTAAGGATGGCCGGCACGCCGTCAACGGCGGGCCATGCCGGCTTCGCCCGAAAGAAGCCGGCCCACCCCGACGATACAAGCCCTTCCCCATGAAACCGCTCTGCGCCCTCCTCCTGCTGTCCACCCTGACCGTATCCGCCGCCACGGACTGGAACCGTTTCCGCGGCCCGAACGGCAGCGGCGTGGCCGAGACCACCGGCCTGCCCGACAAGGTGACGGCCGACACCACCGTGTGGAAGGTTGAGCTCGGCAAGGGCTGGTCCTCGCCGGTGCTCTGGAACGACCGCGTGTACGTCACCGCCGAAACCGGTGAAACCACCCATGCCGTGCTCGCCCTCGACGCCCGCACCGGCAAGGAAGTCTGGCGCCATGAGGAACCCTTCACGCCGCACGCCAAGCACAACTTCAACAGCTTCGCCAGCAGCTCGCCCTACGTCGATGCCGACCGCGTCTACATCAATTGGAGCACCGGCACGACGATCCAGGCGCTGGCGCTCGATCACAACGGCAAGCTGGCGTGGAAGAACGAGCACGTCGCCGACTACATCCACGAGCACGGCACCGGCATCTCGCCGGTCGTCGTCGACGGCGTCATGATCGTGCGCAGCGAGTTCGACTGGCAGCGCGACGGCCGCGCTTACACGGAGGATCCGGTGCAGAAGACCTGGAAGAGCTGCATCGTCGGCCTTGATGCCACCACCGGCAAGCAGGTCTGGAAAAAGGAACTGCCGAATTGCCTCAATACCTACTCGACCCCGGTCGTGCACGAGCGCAAGGACGGCACGCGCGAGGTGATCTGCACCAACAATGCCAGCGGCGTCATGGGCATCGATCCGAAGACCGGCAAGGTGAACTGGCAATTCCAGGGCGACTTCAAGCAGCGCAGCCTCGGCTCCGGCGTGCTCCACAACGGCCGCTACTTCTGCACCTTTGGCACCGGCGGCGGCGTCAAGGAATTCGCCGCCCTCGACCTCACCGGCGGCGAACCCAAGCCCTACGACTTCACCTTCAGCAAGGGCCTGCCCTACGTGCCCTCGCCGCTTGTTGTCGGCGACCTGCTCTACCTGCTTGGCGACGGCGGCATCCTCAAGGTTGTCAAGTTCGACACCGGCGAACTCGTCTATGAGGAGCGCGTCAACGGCAGCGCCGGCAGCAGCAAGTTCTTCAGCAGCCCGGTGGCCGCCGACGGCAAGATCTTCTGCGGCAGCCAGCAGGGCGATCTCATCGTGCTCAAGCTGGGCTCGACCTTCGAGCAGCTGTCCGCCAACAAGCTCGACAGCGCCATCAATGCCAGCCCGGCCATCGGCGATGGCCGCCTGTACATGCGCACGGAGAAGATGCTCTGGTGCATCGGTGCCAAGGGCGCGCCCCTGCCCTGAGTAGGCTTCAGCCTTTTTTCAGCACTGCCCAGCACTCGGGCGGTGTGGCGGCGCGGTTGATCGGGCGCAGCAGTTGCACCTCAAAGGCGCGCGCCGGCAGGCTTTCCGCCCAGGCCGCCACCGCCCGCTGCTCCTCGCGCCCGCCCTCGTGGCCGGGATAAACCGCCACCGTCAGCAGTCCGCCCGGCGAGAGGTGGTCGACCGCCACCGCCAGCGCAGCCAGCGTCGTCTCCGCCTGCGTGATGCGGGTCTTGTCGCCGCCGGGCAGGTAGCCGAGGTTGAACACCCCCGCATCGACCCGGCCCCGCCAGTCGACCAGCAGATGTTCCGCCAGGGTTTCGTGCCCGGCGTGCACCAGCGTGCAGCGACCCGGCTCAATCCCGGCCGCCTCGAGCCGGGCCTGCGTCGCCGCCAACGCCTCGGCCTGGACATCGAAGGCCAGGACATGCCCGGTCGGACCGACGAGATGGGCGAGAAAGAGCGTGTCATGGCCGTTGCCGGCCGTGGCGTCGACGACAAACGCTCCCGGGCGCAGGCGGTCGGCCAGCAGCAGGTGGGCCCAGCCGACGGCCGAGGGCAGGCCGCCACTGGCACTGGCGAGACGCGGGGTTTCGGTGGACATGCGCCACCGATGCCGGCTCTCTAACCCGCTGGCAAGCGCCTGCTTTTCCACTGCCGTCGCCCTTGCCAAGGCGGCAAACGCGCCCAAGTTCACCGTTTCACCTTCCGCCGACCCTCCGCACGTGAGCCTTGCCCATCCGACCGACGACCTCCGCGTGGCAGAAATCCTGCCACTCATCCAGCCTGCCCTCCTCATGCACGAGTATCCGCTCGGCGAGGCGGAGTCGGTCTTCATCGAGGGCGCGCGCCGGAGCGCCGAGCGCATCCTCAAGCTTCAGGACGACCGCCTGCTGGTCGTCTGCGGCCCGTGCTCGATCCACGACACGAAATCGGCCCTCGAATACGCCGAGCTGATCGCCGCGGCGCGCGCGCGTCACGGCGCCGAGCTGGAGATCCAGATGCGCGTCTATTTTGAGAAGCCTCGCACCACGGTCGGTTGGAAGGGCTTCATCAATGACCCCCACCTCAACGAGAGCTACGACATCAACACCGGCCTGCGCGGCGCGCGCGGCCTGCTGCTCGAGCTCGCCCGCCGGCGCGTACCCTCTGCCACCGAGTTTCTCGACGTCATCACGCCGCAGTACATCGCCGATCTGGTGGCCTGGGGCGCCATCGGCGCGCGCACGACGGAGAGCCAGGTGCACCGCCAGCTCGCCTCGGGCCTGTCGATGCCGGTCGGCTTCAAGAACGGCACCGACGGCGGCATCCAGATCGCCCTCGACGCCATCCAGGCGGCGGCCGGCCAGCACTGCTTCCTGTCGGTGACCAAGGACGGCGTCGCCGCCATCGTCAAAACCAAGGGCAACGACGCCTGCCACGTCATCCTGCGCGGCGGCAAGGGCGGCACGAACTACGATGCCGCCTCGATCCAGACGGTCGTCGACCAGCTCGCCCCGCGCGGCCTGCCCGCCAGCGTCATGGTCGACTGCAGCCACGGCAACAGCCTCAAGGACTACCGCCGCCAGCCGGTGGTTGCCGCCGAACTCGCCGAACAGCTGCGCGCCGGCAGCCGCGCCATCACCGGCGTCATGATCGAAAGCCACCTCGTCGAGGGTCGCCAGGACGCCAAGCCCGGCCAACCGCTCGCCTACGGCCAGAGCATCACCGACGCCTGCGTCAACTGGGCCACCACCGAGGCCATGCTCGACGACCTCGCCGCCGCCGTGCGCGCCCGCCGCGGCTGATCCCCTTCCGCCATGCTCACCGCTGCCACTGCCCGCGACGCGCTCAGCCGCATGCCGGACTGCCGCGTCCTCGTGCTCGGCGACGTCATGCTCGACCACTTCATCTGGGGCGCGGTCCGGCGCATCTCGCCCGAGGCACCGGTGCCGATCGTCGAGGTCACCAAGGAAACCACCTTCCCCGGCGGCGCCGCCAACGTCGCCCGCAACCTCTCGGCCTTCACCCCGCATGCCCACCTCATGGGTCGGGTCGGCCGCGACGCCGCCGCCGGCGAACTGCGCCGCCTGCTCGAGTCCGAGGGCGTGCACACGGCGCCGATGCTCGAAAGCGACACCCTGCCGACGATCGCCAAAACCCGCATCATCGCCCGTCAGCAGCACGTCGTGCGCGTCGACCGCGAGACGGTGGAGAAACTCAGCGACGCCGAACTCGCCGAGGTCGCCCGCCGCGTCGAGACCCTGCTGCCGGACCTCGATGCCCTCATCCTTGAGGACTACGGCAAGGGCTTCGTCACCCAGGCCTTTGTCGACACCGTGCTCGGCCTCGCCCGCGCCGCCGGCAAGCTGGTCACGGTCGATCCCTCGCCGCGCAACCCCTTGAACTGGCACGGCGCCTCGCTGGTCAAACCCAACCGCCTGGAAGCCTTCGCCGCCGCCGGTGTCCAGGACGTGCGCACGCCCGGCCCGCCGCTCGAAGACCGCCGCCTGCTCGAGGTCGGCGCGCAGTTGCTCGACCAGTGGTCGGTCGACAAGGTGCTCATCACCCTCGGCGAACAGGGCATGCTGCTCTGCCAGCGCGACGCCGCGCCGCACCACATCCCGACCCGCGCCCGCGAGGTCTATGACGTTTCCGGCGCCGGCGACACCGCCATCGCCTTCCTCACTCTCGCCCTTGCCGCCGGCCTCGGCGCCGAGGGCGCTGC
>DAIUCN010000113.1:0-12530 GCA_036846165.1 Prosthecobacter sp. | reverse complement strand
TCCCATCTCCCATCTCCCATCTCCCATCTCCCACGCCATGCCCACCCTGCTCTGCTTCGGCGATTCCAACACCTGGGGTTTCCACCCGGCCAGCATCACGGCTCCGCACCCGGAACGGCATCCGCCCGAGGTGCGCTGGACCGGCATCGCCGCCCGTGAACTCGGCGCCGACTGGCGCGTCATTGAGGAGGGTCAGAACGGCCGGATGACCGTGCACGAGGACCCCTTCAACGTGGCACGCAACGGCCGCACCTACCTGCCGGCCTGTCTGGAAAGCCACAAGCCACTCGACGTTGTGGTGCTCATGCTCGGCACCAACGACCTGAAGGCCTGGCTGCATCTGCCGCCCGCAGAAATCGCCGCCGGTGCCGGCCTGCTGGCCCGTCTGATTCTTGCCAGCGACGCCGGGCCGGGCCATCGGCCGCCCAAACTGCTGCTGGTCTGTCCGCCGCCGATCGGCGACCTCAGCCACCTGCCCGACCTCGCCGCCCGAGTGCCGGACGGCGGTGCACGCAGTCGCGCCCTGCCCCGCTACTACGAGGCCTTGGCACGCACCCTCGGCTGTGCCTACCTGAACAGCCAGGAACTTGTCGAACCCAGCCCGCTTGATGGCATTCACCTCGATGCCGAGGCGCATGCCGCGCTTGGTCGTGCCATCGCCGCGGCGGTGCGCACCCTGGCCTGAATCAGAAAAAGTCTTCCAGGCGCATGCCCTTGCGCGCGCCGACCAAAACGTATTGGCACTTGCGGCAGCCCCAGACGGCAACCGGATGACCTGCCACCTGCTGCACCGGCCCGGGTTCGCGACTTGGCGCCGCCGTTTCCGGCGCAAGTGAGTCGCGCTCCAGGACAAACAGGTGGGCGGTGGCATCGCCCTTGCGGAAGCAGATCATCGTCACCTTGCGACCGCGCCATTCAAGCACGCGACAGCCGGTCGGCCGTGCCTCCCGCAGACCCGCCTGCATCAGGTAGGGCAGCGGCGCACCGGCATCGGCCAGCCAGAGATTCACCTCGGCGAGTTCATCGGTGACATGGTCGAGCGACATGCCTTCGGTGCGCATGCGGTCGAACATTTCGACGAGCTCAATCTCGGCCTGGGCCAGTGACGCGGGGGCGGTGGCCGGAGGCAGCCAGAGTACGACGGCGGCGACCGCGAGCAGGGCAGCGGCAGCGGCCCAGGGCAGCCAGAGGTGGCGCGGCCGGCCGGCACGGCAGAGCTTGGCCGCCGCGAGAATTTCGGCGCGCAGGCCGGGCGGAATCGGCGCCTGCTCCAGATGCTGGCCGACGGCGCGATCGAAGTCGGTCTGGCGCTGGTGCCACTCCGCGAGACCGGGATGGCGCGGCAGGGCCTCCAGGGCCTCGCGCATCCACGGATCATCCGCGTCCTGGCCATGGGGGCGGCAGGCGCTCAGGCGCAGTTGCAGTTCGGCGTCATCCATGACTTTGACGGGGGGCAAAGGGAATCACATTGGGGCCGGTCACCACTTCACGGCGGCTGGTGAGTTGTTGACGAAGCTGGGCCTTGCCGCGCGACAAACGGGACATCACCGTGCCGATCGGCAAGCCCAGGATGCCGGCGATTTCCTGATAGCTGTGCTGCTGGAGATAAAACAGCGTCAGCGGGGCACGAAAGCCTTCATCGAGCCGTCCGAGCGCCTCCAGAACCGCCGTGCCGTCGAGAGCTTCAACCGCGCGCGGATCCACCGCGGGCAGCTCGCTTTCGGCATCCCCCAACTCCAGATGCGGGAACCGCTGGACGCGCCGGCGGCTGGAGAGGAACTCACGGTAGAGTGTGGTGAACAGCCAAGTCTTGGCCTTGCCGCGCTCACGCAGCTGAAAGCCGCGGGTGGCCCAGCGCAAAAACGTCTGCTGGGTCAGATCGGCCGCGTCCGCCTCGCTCTGGGCGAGGCTGAACGCGAAACGGTACAGCGACGGGTAATGTTCGTTGACCAGCTGTTCAAAGTCCACGGCGCGGGGGCGAGATGCGCCGGCCAGGGCAGGCGCGCGCTCACATCAGGGCTTCTTGGTGCTGTCGCAGGACGCACAGGCGGCCTTCGGCTTGGCGCAGCATTCGGCCTTCGACTTGTCACAGCAGCTCTTGCAGGCGGTCTTGCAGGCAGCACAGCTGGCGAGGGTCAGCGAACCAGCGGCGAGGGCGAGGAGGAGGAGACTTTTCATGATGGCGTGGGTGGTTGGATGGGGAACCTCCTGATCGCAGGAGTTTCCTGTCTGAGCTCAAGTACGGCGATTTATTCCCCCGCCTTGGAAAAAATCTGTCCAAGCGCACCGCCCTGCCGCCTGATGCCCGCATGACCCGCGCCGCCCTGCTTCTGCTCACCCTGCCCCTGCACGCCGCCACTGAGGCCGATGTGCTCGTTTACGGCGCCACCCCCGGCGGTTTTTGCGCGGCGGTTGCGGCGGCGCGCGAAGGCGCCTCGGTCCTGCTGCTGGAACCGACCGGCCATGTCGGCGGCGTCAACACCGGCGGCCTCTGCTTCAGCGATTCCAACCAGACGGTGCGCAGCACCATGCTCGGCCTGTTCGAAGAATGGCACCGCCGCGTCGAGGCCGACTACCAGCGCCGCGGCGTCGAACTGCCCTACCGCGTCGACGTCAAGGACCACAGCCACTGGACTTACGAGCCGCATGTCGCCGCGCGGGTCACCCGTGAACTGCTCGCCGAGGCCGGCGTCCGGGTCCTGCCCGGGCACGCGCTGACCGCGGTCATCAAGGACGGCACCCGCCTGACCCGCCTGCAGACCGCACAGGGCGAATTCACCGCACGGGTCTATGTCGACGCCACCTATGAGGGCGACCTGATGGCCGCGGCCGGCGTGCGCTGGACCATCGGCCGCGAGGGCCGCGCCGCGTACGGCGAATCCTACGCCGGCCGGCAGTATCCGAAGACGCCGCTGGCGATCCATGGCCTCGATGCCAGCGGCCAGCCGCTGCCGCTGGTGACCGCCACCGAGGCCGGCGACGAGACCGCGGGCGACGGCAACGTCATGGTTTACAGCTTCCGCCTCTGCCTGACCCGCGATCCCGCCAACCGCGTGCCCTTCCCCGCCCCCGACCGCTACGACCCGGCACGCTTCGAGGTGGTGCGGCGCTACTTCGCCCAGGAAAAGCGGCCGCACCTGCTCTGGGACCTCTACCCGCTGCCGGGCAACAAGTTCGACGCCAACAACGGCATCGGCAAACAGTTCTCCATGGGCCTGATCGGCGCCGGCAATGGCTGGAGCGAGGCCGACGCCGCCGGTCGCGCGGCGATCTGGGAGGCACACCGCCAGTACACCCTCGAGTTCTACCACTTCCTCACCACCGACCCCGCCGTACCGGAAAACCTGCGCACGGACATGGCCAGCCTCGGCCTCTGCCGCGACGAGTTCGCCGAACACGGTCACTGGTCGCCCCAGCTCTACGTGCGCGAGGGCCGACGCATGGTCGGCGTGCATGTCATGACCCAGCAGGACATCCTGGAGTCGCCGGAGAAACCCGACCCGGTCGTCGTCGCCTCCTTCCCGATCGACTCGCACGACTGCCGGCGCCTTGGCACGGCGGACCGTGTTGTCAACGAGGGCACGATCTTCCCGGTGCGCATGCCCGGTCGCCGCCACGGCTACCCGCACCACATTCCCTACCGCAGTCTGACCCCGAAATCGGAGGAATGCAGCAACCTGCTCGTGCCGGTTGCCCTCTCCAGCACCCATGTGGCGCTGTCGTCGATCCGCGTCGAGCCGACCTGGATGCTGCTCGGCCAGAGTGCCGGCATTGCCGCCGCCCTCAGTGCCCGCCGCGGCGATGCCGTTCAGGACCTGCCTTACCCCGAACTGCGCGCACGCCTGCTGGCACAGCGGATGGCGCTCGACCTGCCGACCCTGCCGGATCTGCCACCCGAGCCGGTCAGCATTGATCCCGCCACCCTGCCTGGCCTCGTGCTCGACGACCGCCAGGCGGAACTGCAGGGCGACTGGAGTCACTCGGCCAATTTCAAACCTCATCTTGGTGCCGGTTATCGGCACGATGACCGCCGCGGCGACGGCCGCTCGACCGCGGTCTTCCGCTTCCGCGCGCCAAAGACAGGACGCCATGAACTGCGCATGGCCTACTCGCCACACGCAACCCGCGCCGCGCGCGTGCCGGTGACCCTGACCAGCGGCGGCCAGCGCTTCGAATTTCTCGCCGATCAAACCCAACCACTGCCGGCCGGTTCGCTGTTCCGCACCCTCGGCACGGTCGATCTGGCCACCGACGGCGAATCAACCCTGACGGTCGACAATCGCGACACCGACGGCTTTGTGATCCTCGACGGCTTCCAGCTCGTCGCCCTGCCCGAATAAAGCCTTACTCGGCGAGCTTCGCCGCCGCCAGCCGTCGCGCCTGTTCAAGCACGTCCGCCAGCCGCACCGGCGCACCACCGCGGCGCAGGCTCTCGTCGGCCGCCTCCATGAAGGCGTGAATCTCCAGCGTCTCCTCCGCCTGCACGGGAGGCACGCGTGTCTTGAAAAACCGGGCAATCTCCCGGCAGAGCGGTTCGTAACCGCCACTGCGCCCGGCCTGGCGCACGCCCTTGTGACCGAAGGCGACAAAGCCGTGGTCCCTGCCGCCCTCGACCAGGCCGCGGTAGCTGCCAACTCGGCCGTCCTGCCAGAGGCCGGTGACGACGTCCTGCTGCGCGCCCTTGCTGCGCGTGACGCTGGCGCAGCCCGGCCCCATGAGGGTGAACAGCGCCTCAATGCCGTGGATGCCATAGAAGAACAATTCGGGAATGCCCTCCTGATAGGAGCAAGGCCCCCAGGTCGTCGCACCAAGCACCCCACCCACTTCCGGATCCGTCAGCAAGCCGCGCACACCCTCGCCAAAACGCGCCGACGAACAGGAAAAGAAGGGAGTGCCATGGCGCTTTGCCAGTTCAACGATCGCCACTGCGTCGGCCAGCGAGCCGGCAAGCGGTTTGTCGATGAACACCGGCTTGCCCGCCGCGAGCACCTGGCGCGCCTCCTCCAGATGGATGCGGCCGTCGACGCTCTCCAGCAGCACGACGTCGACCCGGGCCAGCAGTTCCGGGATCGTCGCAACGATCTCCACGCCCATGCCGCGCACCTGCTCGGTGAACTTTGCCACCCGGTCGCGACTCGCCGGCAGGTCGGTGCCACCCGGGTAACCGGCGACGACGCGGATGCCGGCGAGGTCACCGGTGTTGGCGGGATCGTTGAACAGCTTGGTGAAGGCTGGCACGTGCGAGGTGTCCAACCCGATCAGACCGGCCCGCAACGGAGCCTCGGCGGCGGGGGCGGCGTTGACGAGGGCGAGGCAGGCGACAAGGCGGAGCAGGCGACGGTGCATGCTCCGTCAACGCTGCCGGAGCCCCGTCTCCTTGCAGCGCGCGCGGCGTTTGCACCCCGGCCCGCCCTGGGCGAAGCTGCGACCGTGCCCGAAGAGCTGATCGAACGCTTCATCCTCCACCTTGCGGCGGAGCGCGGCCTGTCCGTGAACTACCAGCTGCTGGTGCGCCGCGTGCTCGAATCGCTCGCCGGCTGGCTGCGCGAGGCCCAGGGCGTTGAAGCGCTCGCCGGCGTGCAGACCGGCCACCTCGCCGCCTGGCTGGCACGCCGCAAGCAGGACGGCCTCGCCGCCTCCAGCGCACGCGTCGAACTGGTCGCCGTGAAAATCTTCTTCCGCTGGCTCGCCGCGCGCGGCCATGTGCCGGCCGATCCAGCCGAACCGATCCAGCCGCCACGACTCGACAAGCATCTGCCCGGCACCCTCAACGAGGAGGACGCCCGCCGCCTGGTCGAATCGGTCACCGGCAACAGCCCGCTCGACCGGCGCGACCGCGCCCTGCTTGAACTGTTTTATGCCAGCGGCCTGCGCCTGTCCGAACTGCTCGGCGCGCGCCTGGAAAACCTCAGCCTCGAGGAGGGCTGGATCCGCATCACCGGCAAGGGCGGCAAGACCCGCCTGGCCCCGGTCGGCGGTGCCGCGCGCGAGGCGCTCGCCGCATGGCTCGAACACGGCCGGCCGCAGCTTGTCAAACCGCGCACGCAAAGCCACGTCTTCCTTGCCCAGCACGGCCAGCCGCTGACCCGCGCCCGCGTCTGGCAGATCGTCCGCGAACGCGCCGCCCTCGCCGGCCTCGGCACGCGCGTGCATCCGCACCTGCTGCGCCACTCCTTCGCCACCCACCTGCTCAACAACGGCGCCGACCTGCGCGTCATCCAGGAAATGCTCGGCCACGCCGACATCGCGACGACGCAGATCTACACCCACGTCGACCAAAAACGGCTCAAGCAGGTGCACCAGCGCTTCCACCCGCGCGGCTGACCGCCCGCCCACGGCCACCACGGGTGCAGGCGCTTCTCCAGTGCCGTCAGGCCGCGTAGGGCACAACGATTTTTTGCGCGTGCTCGTCGTGTGCCGGATTGAGCGCTCGCAGCTCGAACTCCATGCGGTCGGCATGGGCGCGGGCGCTGACCCAGCCGTTCGGCCGGGAGGCATTGAAGACGTAGGCCGTCGGCGGCAGGTTGAGCAGGTGCAGGCCGTCCTTGCCGGTGCTGTGCGACCAGTGGTGGGTGTGGCCGTACAGGAAGGCGCGCACCTTGGCATGCCGCCCGAGTACCGCCAGCAGGGCATCACTGTCGGTCAGGCCGGTCGCCTTGTGGCCGTCATCCACCGCCGCCTGCGGGTTGTGGTGTGCCAGCACAAAGGTCGGCCGGTCGGGCAGCTTGGCGAGGGTGCGATCCAGCCAGCCAAGCTGAGCGTCACCCAGCACGCCGGGCGTGCTGTTGACGCGATCAAGCGAGTCGAGCAGCACCCAGTTCACGCGCGCGCTGCGGATCACCGACACGTGTTTGCCGACCACGGGCCGCGGCTCGTCCGGGTTGGTGAAGGCAGCCAGGAAGGGCTCGCGATCGTCGTGATTGCCGAGCGCACAGTGCACCGCAACACCCGCCTCGCGCAGCGGCGCGACGCAGGCGGCAAAGGCCTCGTAATCACCAGCCTGACCGTCAAGGTAGGCGACGTCGCCGTTGACCAGCACCCCATAGGGCTTCTGCCGGCCCTTCAGCGCCTGATTGACGCAGCGGGTCAGGTTCTCCGCCATGTTGACACCGCGTGCCTCGCGAGCGGTGTCGGCGCTGATGTGGGTGTCGGAAAACAGGATCCAGGTCTCGGCATCATCCGCCTGCCCGTGGGCGTGCGGGGCGAGCAGGGCGGCAAGACCGCCCTGGAGCCAGCGGCGGCGGTTGAGGGCAGGCAGGGTGACAGGCATGGTGCCAGTAACCTTCCGAAACCCCGCGAGCGAACGCAAGGCGAAATGCACCCCTCAGGAAGACTTGGCAAGATGCGCACTGAGCACCTGCCAGGCACGCTCGTGCTCGCCGAGACGGGCATGCGCCTGGGCCAGCTCCAGCGGCAGGAAGGGCGGCGCATTGGGCAGTCGCGCCACCTTCTCCAGCACGCGCAGCGCCTGCCGGGCATCACCGGCCGCGCACAGGGCGTGATAAAGTTCCACCGCCGGACGCGGATCCGTTGGATTCATCAGCACGACGCGCTCCAGTTTGGGCACATCGGAGGCGAGCAGGCTGGTGGCGCGCGGTGGCGGCGGCACCTGCGTCATGGCCAGTTCCACCGCCTCGCGGAAGCGGCCGGCCCGGGCATGTTCCTCGGCCAGATGGCGCCAGCCATACGGCAGCCACTCGGGATGCGCGGCCAGCAGTTCCACCAGCCGGGCGCGATCACCGCGCGCACCCCAGGCATCAAACAGCGTCTTCAACAGCGCCTTGTCGGCCAGCTCCAGGCGCGGATTCTGCGCCAGCACCTTCTCCAGTCGCTGCTGCCAGAGCTCCCCCCCGGGCGCCGAGTTGAGGTAGAGGACCTGCAGTTCCAACCGGTCGGCCAGCTGCCAGAGCGGATCCACAAGTTCCGGATGGCGGCCCATCTGGTTGAGCATCATCTGGTAGTGTCCATACGGACCGGCGGAAGCCGCCGGATCGCGACGCAGGCACTCACGCCAGGGTATGATTGCAAACAGCGGCCGAAAGCCGAGCCAGTACAGGCCTTCCTCCAGGCAGATGCCGGCGTGGCCAGGCTCGATCGCACGCGCGCGTCCAAAGTCCATCAGCGCCTCATCCGGCGACAGGCGCAGCTGCAGGGCAAGCTGGGCGCGCAGGTAGTACATGCGGAAATTCAGCGGCGACACCGCCACCGCGCGATCGGCGAATTCGTAGGCTTCATTGTGGCGGCGGTTCGCCGAAGCGGCGACGGCGCGGCGGTGCAGCAACTCGGCACTGCTTTCCAGTTCCGGCACCCACCAGCCGCGAATCTGGCCGGCATGGACGAGGGCGAGCGCGAGCAAGCCCAGACCCGCCGCACGGAACCCCGCACGCGTGAGCGCGGACGCCGGACCGCGTTGCCAGGCCGGATTGACCGCGGCCGCCGCCAGAACGGCAACGACCAGTCCATAGGCAAGGCGATGGTTCGGCACGTCGATCAGCCCGTGCAGCAGCGCCAGCAGCAGGGCGATGGCGGCGGCACGACGCAGGCGCAGTCCCGCGCGCTGACCGCGCCCGTCATCGGCAACGGCAAACCACGGACCGGCAGCCACCAGCCACAGCACCAGCAGGGCGACCGGCAGCAGCATCAGCAGGCCGCCCTCAACCAGCAGCCACACCACGTCGCTCTCTGGATGCAGCACATGGTAGACCGGGTGATGCAGGGTGGTTACCATCGGATAGATGGCGCTGAAATTGCCAAGCCCGAGCCCAAACAACGGCTCCTGAGAAACGATGCGCAGCCCCTCGCGCGCCAGTTCCACACGCAGACCCGGGGCCGAGGCATCCAGCTCGGTGAACGAGCGAAGCCGCGTGCCGGCACCACCGCGGGCGGCAAGCACGACCGCGGCCGCGACCAGCAGCACGGCACCGGTCACCGCCAGTTTGCGAAACAACCCGTGGCGCAGGGCCGCGGTGGCAACCCAGAGGACCAGACCGAGCAGGGCGAGCAGCACGCCGGCGCGGGAGGTGTTGATGAAAACCGCCGCCAGCACCGTGACCAGCCCGAGCAGATAAAACGGCCAGTCGCGCCGGCGCTGGCGGAAGCTGTCATAGGCCACCGCCGCGCCCAGCACCACACCGATAGCAAACAGGCTGGAGGAATGGTTGCGGTTGGTGAACGGCCCAAAACCGTCGCCCCACCGCTGCGGCTGACGCGGCCACCAGGAAGGCAGCCAGCCGTTGTAGGGTTCGGCGACCGACAGCGCCGCCAGCACTAGGATGCCGGCAGCCAGGACGCGCAGAAGCAACCGGCGCTCGCCGATGGAAAACTGCTGTCCCAGGCAGGCCGCCAGCCAGACCAGGCCCGCCATCAGGGTCAGCCAGGCCTCCAGGGTGGCCGCCGGCTGCGCCGAACGCGTCGTCGGCAAGGCCACCGACCAGGCCTCCAGCAACAGCGTGCGCCACTCGGGTAGCGGACCGAACCAGGACGCCGGCAACAGACCAGACAACGGCACCATCGCCAGTACCGGCAGCAGCAGCGCCGGCAGACGCGCCAGCCGCACGCGCGGCGGCGCCAAAACCAGCACCAAGCCCATCAGACCGAACAGCACCATCCAGGTCCATGGCTCGGCCCCGACCCCGCAGCCAATGACCACCGGGCCCGCCAGGCCATACAGCCAGGCGCGCCAGGGCGCATCCGTGGCAGCGGCGGGCGGTTCTTCATCCAGGTCCACGACGGCGGCACGCCGCGTGCGGCGGCGGCGGCGGGAGCTGGCTTCGGGAACGTCCTCGGGCATGGTGATGACGGGTCAAGAAAACGCCGGTCGCGGGGGCGAATGCAACTCAATCCTGCGCGGACGGCAGATTTGCCGGCTGTGAGTCAAGGCTGGCCGGCAGCCCCCCCCAGCGATCCTGGCAACGCTCCAGCACCGGCAAAAAACAGTCGGCCCGCCGGGCCCAGTGCGACGCATCATCGGCATCGGCCGGATGATGCAATCGCACCCGCGCACCGCCGGTCAGGCACAGCGACACGGGCCGCGTGCCCGGCTCCGCCTGCGGGCGCAAACCCGTCCAGGCCAGCCGCTGCGTCAACAGCCGGTCAAACTCCTCCAGCGATCCGCACAGTTCGGCATCGAACTCGAGCACGCGGGCGTGCGCCTCGACATGCTCAAACTTGCGCCTTCGCTCCAGGGCCTGGCGGACCTGCTCGCGCAGGCGCGACCAGCTGCGCACGTAACCGAGGTAACGGGCGGCGCCGACCGCCAGCAGAAACAGCACCGCACCGGCAATCGGCAGCGCCACCCCCTTGGTGAGCAGGATGCTGATGCCCACCAGGCTGAGCACCAGACAGACCGCGTACATCACGGCCAGCGCACCGGTCTTGCTGTAGCCGAGCAAAATCAGCCGGTGGTGAATGTGCTCGGCATCGGCACTGAACACCGGCACGCCGCGGACCGTGCGCCGAACGATGGCAAAAAAGGTGTCGAGGATGGGAACCCCCAGGGCGATGACGATGACCAGCAGGGCGGCGATGACGGAGCCTTTGTTGGAACTCTTCAGCGACACCGAGGCAATGAAGAAGCCGATCAGGTAGGCCCCGCCATCGCCAAGAAAGATCCGCGCCGGGGGCAGGTTGAAAAACAAAAAGCCGGCGAGCGCCGCCGCCATCAGACAGGAGGCGATCATGACATCGGACTGCAGCGAAACATAGCCTATGAAGGCGAGGGTCAGCGACAGGAACAGGCCGAACCCGGCGGCAAGACCGTCCATGCCGTCGATCAGATTGATGATGTTGGGGATGGCCACCAGCCAGAGCAGGGTCAGCGGCAGACTCCACCAGCCGAGTTCAATGCCGCCCTCGCCAAAGGGATTGCTGAGCACGTCGATCGACACGCCAAAGGCATAGAGGATGAGCGCCGCGCCCAACTGGCCGGCCAGCTTGACCCGCGCCCCCAGCGGCCGCAAATCGTCGGCCAAGCCAACGCTGAAGATGAGGGTGTTGCAGATCAGGAAGGGCGCCCAGGCCTTGAAGCCGTGATCGCCGCACCAGATGACCACGGTCAACCCGGTGACCATCGCCACGTAGATGGGCAGCCCTCCCAGGCGCGGCACCGGCACCTCGTGCAGCTTGCGCCGGCCATCGGGACGGTCGATGCCAAGCCGGCCTCGCCGGCGCACGATCCACCACGTGCCCAGGGTCGAAAGCACCAGGACCAGCACGGCATGCAGCGCCAGCTCGGGCCAGGACAGGCTGAGCTGGGCAGACAGTTCCTCGGGGACGGGGTTCATGGTGTTCCGATGGGCAGGATCGCATTCTCCAGTTCGCGCACCAGGCGTCCGCACAACATGCCACGGGAATAGCCAGCCGCCAACTCCCGAGCCTCCGGCCGCGGACCGGTGACCGACACCCGCGCCTCGCGCAGGCAGCGCAGCACGTCGTCCACCCCGCCGTGGCGAACCTGCCAGGCCACCCCCGTCGCCGGCAGACGGCGGATCAGGTCGTTGAGGTGGCTCTCCGGCGGCCCCATGGCGAGCAACGGCACTCCGAGTGCCAGGATGTTGTAAATCTTGCAGGGATGGACGATGCCCGCGAAGGCATCCCCGAGCACAACGACATGCAGGTCGGCGCTCGACAGCGAGGCGGCCAGGCGCGCCATCGGCTGGTAGGGCAGCGTCCGCACCTGATCGAGGCCATGCCGTTCGCGGAAGGCCTTCACCTTGGCCATTTCGCTGCCGCCGCCGACAAAGAGGAAAATCACGCCGTCGTCATCGCGCAGGCGCCGTGCCGCCTCCAGCAGCGTGTCAAGCGGATGACAGGGGCTGTGGTTGCCCGAGTACATCACGACGAACTTGCCTTCCAGTCCGTGCTCGGCACGAAAAGCCGCGCGCCCCGCCTCGTCATAGCGCACCTCGTCGTCATGCGCCCAGGGCGGATCGATGTGAATGCGCTCCGGCGCCACTCCCTTGGCTTGCAGCCGCGCCGCCATGAAGCGGTCGAGCGCGATCAGGCGCGCCGCACGGCGGAAGCTCCAGCCCTGCATGGCGCTGAGCAGGCGCTCAGCCGGCCCGCCGGCGCGCAGCCAACCGGCCGCCACCGCTTCATCAGGATTGAGATCCATGATCCAGGGCACCACCACGCCCCCCTTGAGCGCCGCCACCGCAGTGCCGAGCGTGGAAATCAGCGGCGGCGAGGTCAGGCAAACCGTCAAATCGAAGCGCGGCAGCGTCAGCAGCAGGCGCGTGGCATTGAGCCAGAACACCGCAAAGTCCACCAGCCGCCGCCACTTCGCGGTCTTGCCCAGGCCCGGCGTCCAGATGCGGCGGATGTGGATGCCGCGCCATTCCTCGCAAACAGGAAAGCGCCGCGAAGGATCGTCATAGCCGCGCGAGGCGGCCACCACGGTCACCTCATGCCCGGCCGCCTGCAGCGCGAGGGCGAGATCGGTGAGGTGCTGCGCCGTGGCCACATGGTCCGGATGGAAGCACTGGTTGAGCAACAAGACTCTCATGCACACCCGTCCTCGCTCTGCCCCGCCC
>DAIUCN010000112.1:0-12811 GCA_036846165.1 Prosthecobacter sp. | reverse complement strand
CATGACGCCCCCCTCCAAGATCCGCAACATCGCCATCATCGCGCACGTCGACCATGGCAAGACCACGCTTGTCGACTCGCTGCTGCGTGCCAGCGGCAACTTCCGCGAAAACCAGGCCATCGCCGAGCGCGCCATGGACAGCATGGACCTTGAACGGGAGAAGGGCATCACCATCAAGGCCAAGAACACCTCGGTCCACTGGAACGACCACATCATCAACATCGTCGACACCCCCGGTCACGCCGACTTCGGCGGCGAGGTGGAGCGCGTCATGAAGATGGTCGACGGGGTCATGCTGGTGGTGGACGCCTACGAGGGGCCGCAGGCGCAGACGCGTTTCGTGCTGAAGAAGGCGCTGCAGCAGGGGCTGAAGCCGATCGTGCTCATCAACAAGATGGACCGTCCGCACATCGAGCCGCACGCGGTGCATGACAAGGTGCTCGAGCTGTTCCTGGAACTGGAGGCCACCGAGGACCAGTTCAACGCCTCCTTCGTGTATGGCAGCGCCCGCGCCGGCTGGGTCACCGACAAGGCCGACGGCGAGCCGCATGAGATGACCTTCCTGCTGGAGCAGATCGTCAAGCACATCCCGGCGCCGGTCGCCGATCCGAATGGCAGCTTTGAGATGCTCGTTTCCAACATCGACTGGGACAACTTCGTCGGCCGTGTCGCCATCGGCAAGGTCACCCGTGGGTCGGTCAAGATGGGCGATCGTGTCTGGCTGCTCGGCAAGACCCCCGACGAGAAGCCCAAGCCGGTCAAGGTCACCAAGGTGTTCCAGTACACCACCCTCACCACCAGCGACAGCGTCGAGGGCGGCGCCGGCGACATCGTCGGCATCAGCGGCTTTGAAGACGTCGACATCGGCCAGACCGTCACCGGCGCACCGGACGCACCGGCCCTGCCGTTCGTGGCGATCGATCCGCCGACCATTGTCATGCAGTTCGCCGTCAACGACGGACCGCTGGCCGGTCGCGAGGGCGATCACGTCACCTCGCGCAAGATCCGTGACCGCCTCGACCGCGAGCAGAAGATGAACGTCACCATCAGCGTGTCCGACACCGACACCGCCGGCATCTTCAACGTCAGCGCCCGCGGCGCCATGCAGATCGCCGTGCTGGTCGAGCAGATGCGCCGCGAAGGCTTTGAGGTCCTGCTGTCGCGCCCGATGGTCATCACCCAGAAGATCGACGACGTGCTCTGCGAGCCGTATGAGACCCTGTACGTCGACGTGCCGGACGACTACCTCGGCGGCGTCATGAAGAGCATCTCCGAGCGCAAGGGCAAGATCGAGGACATGAGCGCCCACAACGGTCGCACCAGCCTGCAGGCCTATGTGCCGACCCGCGGCCTGATCGGCTTCGAGTTCGAACTGATGAACCTGACCAGCGGTCACGGCATTCACAGCCACCTGTTCCGCGAGTACGCCCCGCACGCCGGCCACATGCAGACCCGCAGCACCGGCACCCTGGTGAGCAGCGAGGGCGGCGAGGCCACGGCCTACGCGCTCGACACCATCCAGGAGCGCGGCAAGCTCTTTGTCACCGCCGGCGACCAGGTCTATGAAGGCATGATCGTGGGCGAAAACCCGCGCACCGATGACCTGCCGGTCAATCCGACGCGCAGCAAGCAGCTCACCAACTTCCGCGCCTCGGGCAGCGACAAGGGCATCCAGCTCACCCCGCCGATCCTGTTCAGCCTGGAGCGCGCCATCGAGTACATTTCCAACGATGAACTCGTCGAGGCGACGCCGAAGAGCATCCGCCTGCGCAAGCGCATCCTCGATTCCAATGTCCGCCTGCGCGAGCGCAAGCGCATCGAGGCCGAACTGGAAGCGGCGGCCGGCTGATCGAAGCAACACTCAGGCCTGACCGGCATGACGAATCCCTACCGGCATTGCAGCCGCTGCGGCGGTTCCGATCTGCCGGCGGCGGGGCCGCGCGAGTTCGTCTGCCGCGCCTGCGGGTACCGACACTTCATCACGCCGTTTCCGGCGGCGGTGGCCCTCGTGCGCGACGGGGCGGGTCGCTTGCTGGTGTGTCGCCGCGCCCATGAACCCGGGCTCGGGCGCTGGAGCCTGCCGGGCGGGGTGATCGAGCCGGCTGAAACCGGCGAGCAGGCCGCGGCGCGCGAGGTGGCCGAGGAGACCGGGCTGTCGTTGGCGCCGGCGGCTTTCCGGCACCTGGCGACGCTGCCGAACGACTACTGGTTTCAGGACTACCTGTGGCCGACGCTCGACCTCTTTTACCTGGCGCAGGTCGAGGGTTTGCCGATGACTCACCCTGATCCGGAGGAGGTGGCGGAGATCGTCTGGCTGGCACCGGAGGAAGCGCTGGCGCTCGACTTCGCCTTTGCCTCGAACCGCCGGGCGGTGGAGTTGCTCCGCCAAGCCTGAGGGCACAAAAAAGCCCGGACCGGCGAACCGGCCCGGGCGCGGGGATGAGCGGCATTCAACCCAGGTCGCTGATGCGCACCGGCTTGCCGCCGAGTTCGGCGCTGCGGTCGGAGGCGAAGATGACCTCGAAGCTGCGCAGCGACTCGGGGAAGCTGGTCAGTGGCATGTCCTTGCCTTCGTCGAGGGCGTCGAAGAAGGCCTGGAACTGATGCTGGTAGGGGTGGTCGTTGACGTCGCCGGAATCGAGCATCGACATCGACAGGCTGCCCCAGCTCTTTTTGTCGGTCTTGAGCTTGTTCGAGTGCAGCTTGTTGTCGAGCAGGCTGCCCTGGCTGCCGACGAGGTGGGTGTGGAAGTAGTAGGGCTGCAGGCAGTCGACGACGGCGGCGGTCTTGCCGACGGCGCCGTTCTTGAACTTCACCAGGGTGACGCTGGTGGTGTCGTACTCGTAGGGGGCGAAGATCTCGCTCTTCGATTTCGTGCTGAAGCTGGTGACGCTTTCCACCTCGCCGCCCATGACCATGAGCAGGGCGTCGAGCGCGTGGCAGCCGGCGGTGAGCAGGGCGCTGCCGCCGTCCTTCTTGCCGATGTTCCAGCGGAACTGGCCGTACCACGGGCCGATGCCGTGGTAGTAGTCGACCTCACCGTAGTGGAGGTCGCCGAGCAGGCCCTGATCGATGATGGCCTTGGTCGACTGAAACTGGCCGGAGAAGCGGCACTCGAAGCAGACGCAGCCCTTGACGCCGTTGGCGGCGGCGGCGGCGACGATTTCGCGCACTTCCTGCAGCGAGTTGGCCATCGGCTTCTCGAGGATGATGTGCTTCTTGGCGTTGGCGGCGGCGACCGCCTGATTGCGGTGCTGGCTCGGGTAGCTGGTGATGTCGACGACGTGGATGTCCGGGTCGGCGAGCATCGCATCGACGTCCTGATAGGCCTTGATGGTACCGCCGTGCTTGGCGCTGAGTTCCGCGCTGTCGAGCGGGCGCGAGGAGTAGATGGCGGTGACCTGGGCCTGCTTGGTGGCGTTGATGGCTTCAATGTGGGCGGTGGCCGCCCAGCCGTAACCGATGATGCCGACGTTGTATTTTTTGCTCATGGGGTAAGACAAGGAAGAAGGGAAAAGGGAGAAGGGAAAAGGGAGATTACAGGACGAACTTGGTGACGCCGGGCAGGGGCATGGGCGTGGGCTCGAAGCTGTCGCCCCACTTCAGGGTGTCGGGGGCGAGGTCCTGCTTGCAGTCGAGCATTTGCTGCCAGGTGATGAGCTGGCCGGTGTAGGCGGCCTCGCGGCCCATGATGCCGACCAGGGTGGAGAGCATCATGCGGTCGCCGTCATTGATGACCTCGCCCTTGCGGATGGCGTTGAACAGGGCCTCGTGCTCAATGTCGTACATGTTCTTTTCCTCGCCGCGGAAGCGCCAGCGCTTCTCGCCATCGATGAAGGGGGCGCCGCCCTTGCCGATGACGAGCACGCCCTTTTCGCCGCGGATGATGTCCTGGTTGTTGCCCTGGCAGCCCTTGATCTGACGCGAGGCCATGTTGCAGATGAGGCCGTTCTCCCACTCGTAGGCGGCGTGGAAGTGATCGAAGATGTTGCCGCCCTCGGCGGGGATCTGGCGGCCGCCGGTGCCGATGCAGGACTGCGGCGGCTTGTCGCCCATGGCCCAGCAGATCTTGTCGACGCTGTGCACGGCCTGCTCGACAAGGCTGTCGCCGCTGAGCCAGGAGAAGTTGTACCAGTTGCGCACTTGCCATTCGACGTCGCTCATCTCCGGTGTGCGGGCGCTGGCCGGTGGCATGGGCTTGACCGGGCCGGTGTGGTAGGTGGCATAGACGCTGGTGACCTTGCCGATGTCGCCGCCGAGCACGCGGCTGAAGGCTTCCGTGCGCGAGGGGCTGTAGCGCCAGCAGAAGCCGGCGACGATGTTGATTTTCTTTTCCTTGGCCTTGTTCACCGCCGCCATGGCGAGGTGGTAACCGATGGTGTCGACGGCCATGGGTTTTTCGGCGAAGATGTGCTTGCCGGCGTCGACCGCGGCCATGAGGTGCATGGGACGGAAGCCGGGCGGGCTGGCGAGCAGGACGACGTCGACGCCGCAGTCGATGAGTTTCTGGTAGGCGTCGAGGCCGATGAACTGCTTGTCCGGCTTGACGTCGACCCGGTCGGGGAATTTCTGCGCCAGGCTGCTGATGCTGCGTTCGATCTGGCCAGCGTCGACATCGGCCATGGCGACGAGTTTGCCATTGTATTCCGCGCCGAGCGCCTGGGCCGCGGCGCCGGTGCCGCGACCGCCGCAGCCGACCAGGCCGATGCGCAGGGTTTCCTGGGAATCCGCCTTCTGCTGGGCGCGCAGGGTGGTGGCGGCGGTGATCACGGCGGCACTGCCGGTGGTGCGGGAAAAGTCACGGCGGGTCATGGAAGACGGGGACATAGGAAGAAAGGAAATCGCCGGCACCATGGACGACCTTTCAGGCGCCCGCAAATCCCGCGGCATCGCCCCGGCGATCAATGCAGGAAACGGAACTCGGGCGTCGCCCAGAGGGCCTGGATCAGTTGCGCCCAGGCGTCGCGCACCTGCTCGGAGCCGTCGTTGCCGGAGACGGCGCCTTCCAGGTAATCGCGCGCCAGGGTCAGTTCCTGGGCGTCGGGCTCACGGCTGAGGGCGAGTCGCCAGGCCTCGCGCAGGGCGGCGTCGCGAGGCCCGTCCAGGGGCAGGCGCTGCGCGGCGGCGCGCGCCATCTCGATGACCTGCGGGTGGTTCATCAGGTACAGCGCCTGCGGGGCGATGGTGCTGGTGGTGCGCTGGGCAAGCGGTTGGTTGATGTCGGCAAAGTCGAAGACCTCGAACAGCGGGTGGCGGACGTTGCGGAAGGCGGCGGTGTAGACACTGCGGCGGCGGTCGTCGAAGGGATGGTTGTACTCGAGGTTCTGCACCCCGGTGTCATTGGAATCGACGGCCTTGGCGTCGGCGACGTTGGGGCCACCCCAGGGGGTCTCCAGGGTGCCGGCACCCGCGAGCATGGCGTCGCGCAGGCACTCCGCGTCGAGCCGCTTGCGGTTCATGCGCGCGAGCAGGCGGTTGTCGGGATCGCTCTCACTGGTCGGCCCCTCGCTGCTCATGCGGTAGGTGCGGCTCATGACGAGTTCCTTGACCAGGCGCTTGAGGTTCCAGCCCTCCTCCATGAAGCGCACGGCGAGGTCGTCGAGCAGTTGCGGGTGCGAGGGGGCCTCGCCGGTCACGCCAAAGTTGTCGCTGCTGCGCACGAGGCCGGTGCCGAACAGCCACTGCCAGACGCGGTTGACGAAGACGCGGGCGGTCAGCGGCTGGTCGGGTGCCGTCAGCCATTCGGCAAGCTGCAGGCGACCGCTCTGGTCGGCGGGGATGGCCGGGGCCGGTCCCTTGAGGGCGGCCTGGATGAAGCCGCGCGGCACCGGCGCACCGAGGTTGCGGATGCTGCCGCGGATGTGCACGCGGGCGTCCTCGGGCTGGTCGACCTCGGTGACCGACATCACTTCCGCACGGCTGGGGCCGGTCTTCTCCGTTTCCGTGATCTGCTTTTGCACCTCGGCCAGGCGGTCCTTGACGCGCTTTTCCGCGTCGCCGCTCTTGCCGGTGGCGAGCGCCGGCGCGGTGCTGCCTCCTTCCGGCAGGAACTGCACGGCATCGATCGTGACGACACCCTCGGCGCCGGCATTGGTGATCTGCACAAAGCCCTGGCCGTTGGCCTCAAAGCGCCAGGTGCCGAGGCTGGCGAACTGCAGGCCCTCCATCTGCGCGGTGGTCTCGGAGAAGAACACGGTTTCCTCGCCATCGGCATGCAGGATGTCGGCCTGCACCCGGCCGGCGCGGTCGGGGCCGCCGATGAAGGCAACCCGCACCTCGTAGCGGCCGGCGGTGGGGATCTTCGGCGTGAAACTGATCGTGCGCTCCGCGTCGTCGCCCGTCTTGTCGTGCACGTAGCCCTCGCCGATGAACGGTTTCACCAGCACCGAGGCCTTCCAGGTGCCGACCTTCTGGGCCTGTGCGTCATCCACCACCACACCGGGCAGATCGGCGGCGGCGATGCGAGTTTGCCGGCGCAGGCTGGCGCCGCCGAGGTCACGCAGTTCATCCTTGAGCTTCGCCTGCTCGGCCCTGAGTTCCGCCAGCTGTTTTTCCTTGGCCTGCACCCGTGCTTCCAACTCGCCGTCGTAGGGCAGGGGGGTGTCGATCCAGTGGGCGACGTTGTCCGTGTAGTTTTTCAGGGTCTGGGTGCTGCGCAGAATGCCGGCCAGGGCGTAATAGTCGCGCGTCGAGATCGGATCGAACTTGTGGTCGTGACAGCGCGCGCAGCCAATCGTCATGCCGAGGAAGGACTTGCCGATCGTGTCGAGCTGCTCGTCGACGATGTCCATGCGCAGCAGTTGCTTGTCCTGCTCCTCGTAGTTGGTGGGGCCAAGCGCGAGGAAACCGGTGGCGGTGAGCTGGCGCCGGCGCTCGGCGCTGTCGCGGAAGGGCAGCAGGTCGCCGGCGACCATTTCGCGGATCATGCGGTCGACCGGGGCGTTGTCGCGCAGGCTTTCCAGCAGGTAATCGCGGAAGCGCCAGGCGTCCTTGAAGGGCAGGGAACGGCCGCCGCCGGAGGACTCGGCGAAGCGGGTCAGATCCATGAAGTGCGAGGCCCAGCGCTCGGCAAAGGCCGGGCTGGCGAGCAGGCTGTCGACCACGGCCTCGTAGCGGAGTTCGCCGCGGGCAAAGCCTTCCACCTGCGCCTGCGCGGGGGGCAGGCCGGTGAGGTCGAAGCTGAGTCGGCGGATCAACGCCTGCGGCTCGGCGTCGGGGGCCGGCTTGAGGCCGTGCTCCTCCAGTTTGGCGAGGATGAAGGGATCGACGGGCCGCGCCGGCCAGTCGGTCTGTCGCACCGCGGGTGGCGGTTGCGTCACGGGCGGTTGGAAGGACCAGAAGCTGGCATCGGCCTTCGGCGACCCGGCAATGGCGGAGGCGCCGGGCACGGCCTCGCGCGGATCATGGGCGCCCTCGGCGATCCAGGTGCGCAGGTCGGCGAGGTCGCGGTCGCTGAGCTTTTGCTTCGGCGGCATCTTCAGGTCGCGATCCTCGTAACTGACCACCTTCCAGAGCAGGCTGGCATCGGGATCACCGGGCACCAGGCTCGGGCCGGAGTCGCCACCGCGCTGCCAGCCGCCCCGGTGGTCGAGACGCAGGCCACCCTTCTGTTTGTCGGCGCCATGGCATTCCGTGCAGTGCTCGGCGAGCAGCGGACGGATGCGTTTCTCAAAAAATTCCGCCTCGGCCGCGCCCAGCACAGGGGCGGTCAGCAAAGCCAGACAGGTGGCGGGCAGGGAGGCGAGTTTGGACATGGGACCGGAAGGCTAACGGGCGCCCGTAAAAGCCTCTTTCACCCGGGTCCCACCCAGGGTGCAGACGACCCGGCGAAAGGCGGCCAGTGGCCCGGTCGTTCCTGTCGCACACCCATGAAACCGTCCCGCTCCCTCGGCCTCTGTCTCGCCTTGCTCAGCAGCCCCGCTTTGGCCGACTGGCCACAGTGGCGTGGCCCGGCGCGCGACGGTGTTTCCCATGACACGACACCGATCGCCGAGACCTTCCCCGAGGCCGGCCTGAAGAAGGTCTGGGAGAGCGGCTTCATCCCGAGTGACCACTACGGCGGCCACGGCAGTCCGGTGGTCGTGGGCGAACGCATCTATCTGTCAGTGGTCTGGCACGAGCGCGTGCCGTCCGAGGCGCGCGAGATCGACACCGAGGTCATGCAGCAGCTCAACCACCGCGGCACCTCACCCGAGTTGCGCGAAAAGCTCGAAGCGGCGCGGCTGTCGCTGAGCTCGCGGCTGCGCGGCGAGAAACTCGACGAGTGGATCAAGCAGTGGGTCCAGGAGAACCTCAACGAGAAGGAGCAGGTGTCCCTCGGCGGCTGGGTCGCCTCACGCTTTCGCGCCGGCCGCACGGCCTTCCCGCTGGCGGAGCTCGACAAGGTTTCAGGCCGTCAAGGCAAGCCCTTTGCCAGCGCCGAGGCATTGCGTCTCTGGATGGACGAGGAGAAGCTCAGCGAGCCGCTCAAAGAGAAGCTGCTGGCCGCCGTACCCAACACGGTCAAGGTCGCCAAGGACGTGCTGGTCTGCCTCGACCTCAACACCGGCAAGGAAGTGTGGAAGTTCGAGCAGGAAGGCAAACCCACCGGGCGCAGTTCCAGCAGCACCGCGGCGGTGATCGACGGCCAGGCCTTCTTTGCCGGCAGCACGCACCTGTACTGCGTTGGTGCCGAGGACGGCCAGCTGCGCTGGAAAGCGGCCCTGCCCTCGGGCGGTCCGGCGGCTTCACCACTGGTGGTCGATGGCACGGTCTTCATGGCAGCCGGTCACGCCCAGGCCTTTGCTGCGAAGGACGGCAAGCTGCTGTGGGAGCAGAAAGCCGCGCGCGGCAACACCGGCAGCCCGGCCTGGTGGCGCCCCGCCTCGGGTCCGCCCGTGCTGCTGGTGGTCGGCAACAACAGCCTCTATGGCCTCGCCCCGGACAGCGGCGAGGTGCGCTGGACGGTCGAGGGCGGTGGGCAGTCGACGCCGGTTAGCCAGGGCGACTGGCTGGTCATCTACAGCGGCGCCAAGGATGTCGGCCTGCGCGCCTACCAGTATCAGAAGGACGCCGCGCCCAAGCCGGTGTGGTCGCACTTCTGGGTGACCGTGCGCTACAGCGGCAGCCCGATCCTGCACGAGGATCACGTCTACCTCACCTGCGGCGGCAAGCACCAGTGCGTCGAGCTGGCCACCGGCAAGATCACCTGGCTGGAGAATGAGGTGAACAGCACTATCACCTCGCCGATCCTGGCCGATGGCAAGGTGCTCGTCTATGAAAACAACGGCTCGCACCTGCGCGTGCTGCGTGCCAAGCCCGACCAGTACGAAACCCTGGCGCGACTGCGCATCGACGGCATGGGCTGCACCTCGCCGGCACTCAGCCACGGCCGGCTCATCGTCCGCCAGAAGGAAAAACTCGCCTGCTACGACCTGCGCCCTGTGCCCTGAGGCGGCGCAGGCCGGAGCACGCGGCGTCGGATTTCAGAAGGTGTGGATGAACAGGCCGGAGCGCAGCTTTGGCTCAAACCAGGTGCTCTTCGGCGGCATGATCTGGCCGGCGTCGGCGATGGCCATGAGCTGGTCCACCGTCACCGGGTAGAGGCTGAAGGCGACCGCGTGCTCGCCGCTGTCGACCAGCTTTTCCAGCTCGGCCGTGCCGCGGATGCCGCCGATGAAATCGATGCGCTTGCTCGTGCGCGGGTCGTCGATGCCGAGCACCGGCTGCAGCAGGCGGTCCTGGAGGATGCTGACGTCGAGCACATCGATCGGGCTGGCATCCGGTGCCGGCTGCCACTGCAGCGCGTACCACTGGCCGCCCAGATACATGCGGGCGTGGCCCGGCTGGTTGGGGGCCTTGTCGGTGGCGGGCGAGATCTGGAAGATGCGGCCGACCTCTTCGAGGAAGGCTGCCGGGCTGCGGCCGTTGAGGTCCTTCACCGCACGGTTGTAGGGCAGGATGCTGAGTTCGTTGCCCGGGAAAAGCACGCAGAGGAACCAGTTGTAATCCTCATCGCCGCGGTGGGCCGGGTTCTGCTCGCGGCGCAGGCGGCTGACCCGCCAGGCGCTGGCGGCGCGGTGATGGCCGTCGGCCACGTAGGCGGCGGGCACGAGGCGGGCAAAGGCTTCCTCCAGCTCGGCCGTCACACAGGCCGGCAGGCGCCAGACCTGGTGGCGAACGCCATCCGGCGCGGTGAAATCGTGCTGGGCCGGGTTCGCCGCCATGTGGTCGGCAATGGTGCGGTCGATCGTCTCCTGGCCGCGGTAGGTGAGGAAGATCGGGCCGGTGTTGGCGCTGAGGCTGTCGACCAGGCGGGTGCGGTCGTCCTCCTTGTCCTGGCGGGTTTTCTCGTGCTTCTTGATCAGGTCCTGCTCGTAGTCCTCCGTGTGGCAGACGCCGACCAAGCCGGTTTGGCTGTGGTTGCCAATCGTCTGGCGGTACAGGTAGAGGCAGGGGGCGTCTTCACGGACGAGCACGCCGTCGGCCTGCAGCTTTTCAAAGGTGGCGCGCGCCTGGGCATAGACGGCGGGCGAGTAGGGGTCGACCTCGGCCGGCAGGTCGATCTCCGCGCGGTCGACATGCAGCAGGTTGATGGGGTTGTCCTTGGCGAGGGCGTGGGCCTCCTCGCGGTTGACGACATCGTAGGGCACAGCGGCGACGGCGGCGGCGTGCTGGGGGGCGGGAACAAGACCTTGGAAGGAACGGAGACGCATGGGCTGGCCACCCTTGGCGGGCCGGGACGGAAGTCAACGACGGACGGTGAGACGGACGACGGACGACGGACGGTACTACACGGCGCAGTGGTCTGAACGGTGAGTGAAACTCTCTCAGCGTCCTCAGCCATCTCCGATCTGGCAAATCGGATCTCCGATTTGAGAATGACAAGTTCCTGATTGAGACTGAAAAGGTCCATTCCTGCGCTGGGTGAGGTCGTGGGGGCTGTCGGCAGGGGCGGTGACCTCGCAGGTTCCCATGGAGGCGCCGTCGCCAGACGGCGGAGCTTGAGGCCGTTGATGGCGTAGGGTTGAGGGGCTCAGAAGCGTTTCGCGCGGAGGCCACGAAGGTCAGCCGCACCGAATCGGAGATCTGAAAGGTGCGATCTGAGATCCTCCTGAGGGTAGGGCGCCGCTGCGCCGGCGCCGTCGCTTTCCGGTGTGGCCGACTCCGTCGAGGTTCCGTTTTGCCGCAGAGAGGCGGAGGGGCAGGGAGGTGGATCGGCAAGGCGCCGTTGTTGAGGGCGGCAGGAATTCACCGCTGAGCGCAGCATCGGCCGCGGTTTTAATTCCCTCGAATTCGGGGGATATGAAAATGCAGCAGGGATCACCGACCCCGCAGGTCCCCGTCTGAAATCTGAAATTGGCGGTCTGAGATCCGCCAGCTGGATTCTCAGATTGCCTAAACACTTTTTGGTGTATTGTATCAGCGGATATCCTGATATTTCCCGATTCTCTGTCGTCATGGCGCCCCAACGTTCCAAGCCTGACAAGCCCGCTGTTCCCGGGGAGCGGCTCTCTCGTGGCCGCACCCGGGCTGGAGCGATTTTTCCTGTTCCACCCTCAGCGGCCAGCCTGCCTTCCAGCTACGCGGCCACGCTACAGGAGATCAAGACACATCTCCACAGTGCGCGTGTTCGCGCTGTCCTTGCCGCAAACCCCATCGTCATCGAGTCCTACTGGCAGACCGGCAGGATCATTCTCGCCCGACAGCAAGAAGCTGGCTGGGGAGCCAGGGTCATTGACCGGCTCGCCGCCGACCTGCAGGCGGAGTTCCCAGGCATGTCAGGCTTGTCTGCTCGCAACCTCCTCGCCATGAAGGTCTTTGCCCGCGAGTTTCCCGAGGGTCCAATTGCGCAACAGCCTGTTGCGCAATTGCCCTGGGGCCACGTGCTGCAGATCTTGCAGCGGGTAAAAAACCCCGCTGCCCGCGAGTTCTACATCCGAGAGGCCTTGGTCCACGGCTGGAGTCGCAGCATCCTGGAGGTGCAGATCAAGAACCATCTCCACCTGCGCTCTGGCAAGGCACAGAACAACTTCTCCTTCACCATGCCCCCAGCGGACTCGGACATGGCGGAGCAGATTTTCAAAGACCCCTACCTCTTTGACTTCCTCGGCACTGCCGATCCCCGGCGCGAGGCCGAGGTGGAGCAGGCCCTCGTCGCCCATATCCAGCGCTTCCTGCTGGAACTTGGCACCGGCTTCGCCTTCGTAGGCCGACAGATTCCCCTGGAAGTCGGCGGCCAGGCCTACCCGCTGGACTTGCTCTTCTACCACCTCAGGCTGCGGCGTTACGTTGTCATCGAGCTAAAAGCCAGCGCCTTCACCCCAGGCGATGTCGGCCAGCTCAATCTCTACCTCTCCGCTGTGGACGATCTCCTTCGCCACCCCGCTGACCAGCCCACCCTTGGACTGCTGCTCTGCCGGAAGAAGAACAAACTCGTGGCCGAGTATGCCCTGCGCGGCCTGGACCAGTCCATCGCCGTCGCCGAATGGCAGACCCAGCTTACGGAATCCCTTCCTGAAGAGCTTCGCGGCAGCCTGCCCAGCATCGAGGAAATCGAGGCCGAACTTTCCCGCGATTTGGAATCGGAGGAGCAGCCATGAAGGAGTCCCCTCACCGTGCAGGTTTCCTTGGCGGTCCGCCGCCAGACGGCGGGGATTGAAGCCAATCGGCACACCGCAGAGGGTGAAACCGCAGAGGTCTGAGGAAGGGCCTGTTTCTCTGCGTCCCAACCGATCTCTGCGGTGCAATCTGCCCGGGGCCTTGGCAGGTTCCCGTCTAGCAGCCTGTTGAAAAACCTCCTGTTTGGGTTGAAGTGCAGATCGCATGTTTG
>DAIUCN010000111.1:0-12822 GCA_036846165.1 Prosthecobacter sp. | reverse complement strand
GGGTGAGGGTGGGGAAGGGGCGGGGCTTCAGCCGTCCGCCGGGGCGGCGGCGAGATTGCCCACCAAACGCAGGCCTTGCAAGGTCAAATCCGCGTCGACGACGACGCTTTCGCCGAGGCCGGCGGTGATCCAGCCGGCATCGCCGCCGGTGGCGACCAGCTGCAGCGGCCCGGCCGGCAGTTCGCGACGCAGGGCCTCGAGGATGCCGCGGATCATGCCGCGGTAGCCGATGGCGGCACCGGCGAGGATGGCCTCCTCGGTCGAGCGGCCGATGGCCCGTTCCGGCTCGCGCAGTTCGACCTTGGGCAGCAGGGCGGTGCGCTCGTGCAGGTAGTCGGTCATCAGGCGCAGGCCGGGCGCGATGACCCCGCCCACATAATGACGGTCGGCCGAGAGGATGTCGAAGGTCACCGCCGTGCCGAAGTCAATGACGATGCCCGGCGCCCCGTAGAGATGAGCGAGCGCGACCGCGTTGGCGAGTCGGTCGGCCCCGATCCGCTCGGGCTGGGGGTAGCGGATGCCAATGCCGAGGGGCGTGTCGTGGCGCAGTTCGAGCAGGGATGGGCCGCAGACCGCGCGGAAGGCCGGCACGGCGGCCGGCACGACGCTGCAAAGCACGGCCCGGCGGAACGACCAGCCGTCGAGTGCGGCGCGCAGGGCCGCGGCGTCGAGGCCGGCGGTCAGGCACTCGCGGCGGTCGAGCAGGGCATCCGGCGAGGCGAGGGCGAGCTTGATGCGGCCATTGCCGACGTCGGCCAGCAGGTAGGCGGCGGTCATGGCCTCCCTATGCATGGGGCCGGCGCGGGCGGCAAAAGGTTTTCACCGGCAAGAAAAACCGTTTGCGAAAGCGGAGAACGCAGCCACTATGCCCGCCCCTCTCCCGGTTCGCCCCTCATGGGAACTGTGTTGACGAGGGGAAAGGACATCCGCCATGAGCAACATCATCTCCAAAATCGAAGCTGAACAGCTGAAAACCGACGTCGCCGAATTCAATGTCGGGGATTCGGTCAAGGTTCACACCCGCGTCGTCGAAGGCGACAAGGAGCGCATTCAGATCTTCGCCGGCATCGTCATCGCCCGCAAGGGCTTCGGCATCAACGAAGCCTTCACGGTCCGCAAGATCTCCTACGGCGAAGGTGTGGAACGCGTTTTCCCGGTGCATACCCCGAAGATCGCCAAGATCGAGGTCACCAAGCAGGGCAAGGTCCGCCGCGCCCGTCTGCACTACCTGCGCGGCCGCATCGGCAAGCAGGCGATGACCGTCAAGGAAGTCGGCCAGAACGAGGCCTGATCCCTTTCCGGCGCCGCCTCAGGGCGGCGCCGTCTTTTTTCGCCCGCCCGCAACCCGGGCTGTTCTGCCATGGCCACGCTCGGCAAACTCAACGTGCTGACCGTGGTTCGCGGTTCCCTGCATGGGGCCTACCTCGACGGCGGTGAACACGGCGAGATCCTGCTGCCTGCCGGCCAGGTTCCTCCCGGCACCGCTCCGGACACGACCCTCGAGGTCTTCGTCCACCGCGATTCCGAGGATCGCCTGATCGCCACCACCCAGCGACCGCTGGCCATGGCCGGTGACTTCGCCGCCCTGCGCGTCGTCGCCGTGCATCCCCGCGCCGGCGCCTTCCTCGACTGGGGCCTGCCCAAGCACCTGCTGTTGCCCTATGCCGAACAGGAGGGGCGCGTCCGCGAGGGCGACACCGTCGTCGTCCATGTGCTGCTCGACCCGAAGAGCGACCGCCTCATCGCCAGTGCCCGGCTCGGGCGCCATGCCAGCCGCCAGCCGGCCCCTTGGCGCGCGGGCAGTCCGGTCAACCTGCTGGTCGCCAACCGCACGCCGCTCGGCTGGAATGCCGTGGTCGAAAACAGCCACCTCGGCCTGATTTTTCGTCGGCCCAGCGATCCGCCGCTGGCGACCGGCCAAGCCCTGCGCGGCTACGTCACCGCCGTGCGCCCGGGTGGCAAGATCGATCTCAGTCTGGATGCGGCCGGCTACCAGCGGGTCGAACCGTTGGCCGACCAGATCCTGGCGGCGCTGAAGGCGGCCGGCGGGCGCCTGGATTTCGACGACGACAGTCCGCCCGAACGGATTCGCGAGACCTTTGGTGCCAGCAAGAAGGCCTTCAAGCAGGCGCTGGGTGCGCTGTTCCGGCAGAAGCGCCTGCGGTTCACCCATCCCGGCATTGAGTCGCTCGACATCACCCGCCCGGCCGAGGGCGACTGGCGGCCCGGCGAGGCCGGGCGTTGAGGCGGGTCAGCGTCGCTGGCGCAGGCCGAACCAGGCGGCCAGGATGCCGACTCCGGCATGGGCGGTGAGGGCGAGGAAGGCCTGGCCGGGTGTGGCGAACCAGGTGCGCACGAGCTGGCTGATGGGCACGAAGACGACCGTGTCCTCGAGGGTCTCGATGCTGCCCGACCAGCCGTAGTAGGCGGTGATGAAGGGATGGATGACGTTGCCGAGAGCGCGCGGGAAGCCGAGCAGGGCGCCGGCGAGCATGAGGTTGTAGAAGAACAGCATCCAGCAGCGGCTGTGGGCGCGCTCGGCGTTGGCGCTGCAGGCGGAGATACCGAGGCAGAGGCAGGCGAAGGCGACCCCGGTCAGGGCCAGCAGTGGCACGCGCGGCGCGGCGTTGCCGGGCAGGCCGCCGGTGAGCAGGTCGGGCAGCACGCCAAGGGCGAAGGCCTGCAGCAGCACGAGCGGCAGGACAAAGCCGAGTTTGGACAGCAGGTAGGCCCCCGGGCGCAGGCCGCCGGCACGTTCGCGTTCGTAGAGGGGGCGTTCGATGCCGATTTCGCGGGCACCGGCGCGCACGCCCATCATGAGGGCAAGCAGGATCTGCACCCAGAGCGCCATCATGCAGGTGTAGGCGGCGGGCCAGAGCACCTCCGGAGGGGGCGTCTGGCCGGCGAGGCGGGCAAGGAAACCGCGGTTGGGCAGGACGAGCAGGATGGCGGCGAGCGGGGCCAGCACGAGCACGCTCAGGTGGCGCAGCCACTGGGCGCGGGTCCGGCGCAGCAGGGTCCAGCGGCGCTGGATGAGGTGGCCGGCCTGGGCGAGCGCGGAGGGCAGGGCAGGCGGCGGCTTGCGGCCCTCGGGCACGGGGCGAATGTCGACGTAGCCGGTCTTCTTCGAGGGTGGCGCGGTCGCCGCCGGCTCGATCTCCTGGCTGGTCGGTGCGGGCTCACCGAGACCGCCGAGCTGGAAGGCGTCGTAGTAGGAGTCGCGATGGCGCGACCACGAATCGCCCCAGCGCTCAGCCGGGCGCTTGGCCAGGCGCGGGTACAGCTCGTCCATGGCCGCGATGCTGAAGTAGTGGGTGACTGCGCGCGAGGGGCCGTGGAAGCAGACGTGGCCCTCGTGCAGGATGACGACGGTGTCGTAGGCGGCGAGGTTGCCGACCGTCTGGGTGGCGTGGATGACAACGCGCGCCGGGTGATCGCCGGCGACGAATTTGAGCAGGGCGGCCAGCTCGCGCTCGGAGCGCGCGTCCATGCCGTCGGTGAACTCGTCGCAGAGCACCAGGGCCGGGTCGCTGACCAGCGCCAGGGCCAGCTTCAGGCGGCGGCGCTGCGGCAGCCCGAGGCTGGCGACACGCTCGCTGGCGAGGGTTTCCAGGCCGACGGCGACCAGCAGGTGCGAGGCCTTGGCGATGCGTGCGTCCTTGTCCAGGCCGGCGACGCGCAGGAGCAGGGCGCTCATCAGGCTCTCGCGCACGGTCAGGGCCTCATCGAGCACGTCGTCCGCAGCCGGCACGTAGCCGATCTGGTTTGGGTGCAGCGGGTGTTTGTCGCAATCCTCGCCGTGGAAGAGGATGGCGCCCTGGGCGGGCTTTTCCAGGCCGGCGAGCAGGCTGATCAGCGAGGTTTTGCCGCTGCCGGTGGCGCCAATCACCGTCATGAGATGGCCGGCGGGCACGCCAAAGCTCACCTCATGGAGCACGGTCAGGGCGTCGCGCTTGTGCGGGACGCGCCGGGAGACGCCGATCAATTCGAGCATGAGAAGGCACTGAAAGCCAAAACGCGCGGGGCACAAGCCCAAGATGCGGGGCTCAGGCCTCCTCGTCCTCGGCGGGATCCGGGCGGTGGGTGCCGGCCTTTTTGAGTACCGGCGAGATGTTGCGGTGCACCCAGACGCTCTGTACCATGCCCATGAGGAAGAGGGTGACGATCATGAAGGTGCCGCCGTAGCTGATGAAGGGCATGGGCAGGCCAATGACCGGCAGCATGCACAGGTTCATGCCGGCGTTTTGGAAGGTGTGGGCAAAGAACATCGTCACGATGCCGGCGACGATGAGCCGTCCGAGCTGGTCGCGCGAGTAGAAGGCCATGAACACCCCTTGAATGAGCAGCAGGGCGATGCCGGTCAGCAGCAGCACCGCGCCACGGAAGCCGAATTCCTCGCAGATGACACCGAAGATGTAGTCGCTGAACGACTCCGCCTCGGGGAAGAACAGGCGGTGGATCGAGCGCTGGTCGGGCACCTTTTCCGAGAGCGGACCCTTGCCTTCGAAGCCGGCGGAGGCGACCGCCGTCTGGACGAAGTTTGGCACCCAGCCGTGGCCGCGGGTGTCGACCTTGTCGCTCTGGTTGGTGAGCAGGTACCAGGTGGTGTCGATGCGCGCCTGCTGGTAGTCCTTGAGCACGAAGAAGTACACCAGCGGGATGACGCAGAGGGCGCCGAGCAGGAAGGTGATGAGGTAGCGGAAGGGGATGCTGCCGACGAGCAGCATCGACAGGAAGACCGGTCCCCAGACCAGGCCGGAGCCGAGATCCTCCTTGATGACCATGGCCGCCGGTACGCCGGCGAGGATGCCGCCGACGAGGATGCGCAGCCAGGGGCGGCGGAAGACCGGCCAGATGCGCGGCAGGTCGCCAAAAACGACGGCGAGCATGAGGATGCCGGCCATGATGGCGAACTGCGAGGGCTGGACCGACTGGCCGGCGATGATGACCCAGTTTTTGTTGCCGTTGATCTCGATGCCGTAGAGGTGGAGGTAGACCAGGCCGCCGATGCCGGCGAGGTACATCGGCCAGCAGGCCCAGCGCACCCATTTGTAATCGAGCAGGCTGGCGGCGAAGAGGAAGGGAACGCCCAGGCCGATCCAGGTCATCTGCTGCTTCCACTTGACGGCGAAGTCCGAGGCCTCGCGGAAGGAGGAGGCGTTGTAGATCGCGTACACGCCGAAGCTGAGCAGCCCCGCCATGGTGAGCATGAGGATCCAGTTGATGCCGAGAAACTTTTTGAACAGCGGTGTCATGGCAGGTCCGGAAAGGTCAGCCGAGCGCGGGCACGGCGTCGAGCAGGCGGCGGGTGTAGTCGTGCTGCGGCCGCTCGCAGACCTGGTCGGCCGGGCCGGTCTCGACGACCTTGCCGCCGTTCATGACGACGATGGTGTCGCTCATGTGCCGGACCACGGCCAGGTCGTGGGCGATGAACAGGTAGGTGAGCTTGAATTCGTCCTGCAGATCCTTCAGCAAGTTGAGAATGGCGGCCTGTACGCTGACGTCGAGCGCGCTGACAGGTTCGTCGCAGATCAAAAAGCGCGGTTTCACTGCCAGGGCGCGCGCGATGCCGATGCGCTGGCGCTGGCCGCCGCTGAACTCATGGGGGTAACGCGCCAGTGCGTCCTCGGGCAGGCCGACCCGGCGGAGCAGGGCGGCCGAGACATCCCGGCGCTGAGCGCGGTTCAGGTCCTGGAAATGCAGCTGCAGGGGTTCGGCCAGCACGGCCTCGATGGTCATGCGCGGGTTCAGCGAGCCGATCGGATCCTGGAACACCATCTGCATCTGCCGGCGCAAGGGCCGGAATGCCGCCTCGCTCAGGCCGAGGATCTCACGGCCGTCGAACCAGGCCTGGCCGCCGGTTGGCTGCACCAGCTTGAGCAGGGCGCGCGAAACGGTCGATTTGCCACTGCCGCTCTCGCCGACCACGCCGAGGGTGCGCCCCTCCTCGACCTCGAAGCTGACACCGTCGACCGCCTTCACCACCGCGGCCGGCCGCAGCCAGCCGGTGCGGACCGGGAAGTGGACCTGGAGGTTGTCGACGCGCAGGAGGGCCATGAACGGGTAATCTACCACAGCCGCGGCCGCTGCCAACGCAAACTCACCCGCACTGGGCGGTGGTTGCAAGGCCCGGGCGGCCTTGCCATGGTCGACCGATGCCAAAATCCGCGCCCTCCGCCCTTTCCCCGCTGCAACTCGCCGGGCACTGGCTGGCCTACGCCCTGTTCCGCTGCGTCGAGGGCCTGCTGCGGCTGCTGCCGATGGTGGCGGTCTGGCACCTCGGCCGCCTGCTGGGCCTCATCAGCTTTGTCGTGTTCGGCAAGTACCGACGGCTCGCCCTGCACAACCTCGGCATTGCCTTTGGCGCCGAGCAGGACGCCGCCTGGCGGTGGCGTACGGCACGCGCCCACTTCGCCGCTCTCGGCGCCAACCTGCTCTGCGGTCTGCGCATCGCGATGCTCGACGCCGAGGCCATCCTGCGCCGGGTGCGGGTCGAGGGCATGGAGCCGGCGCGCGAGGCAGCCCTCGCCGGCCGCTCCGTGATCTACCTGGTCTCGCACACGAGCTGCTGGGAGCTGCTGGCCCAGTTGCCCAGCGTGTTCGCCTTCAAGGGCGCCCCGGCGACGGTCTACCAGCCCCTGCGCAATCCCTTCCTCGACGCCTTGGTCCTGCGCCGCCGACGCAAGCTTGGCTATGTCTTGTTCGATCGTCAGGCCGGCTTCACCGCTCCACTCCGGCATTTGCGCGACAACGGCACCCTCGGTGTGCTGGTCGATCAGCACGCCGGCGACCAGGGCCTGTGGTGCCCGTTTTTCGGGCGCCTTGCTTCCACCACCCCCATCGCCCCGCTCATGGCCCATCGCTGTCGCGGCCTGATGATGACGGTCACGGTCTATGACGACGGACCCGGTCGCTGGCGCATTGTGGGCGGCCCCCTGCTGGACACCACCACCGCCGGTCTCTCCATCGAGGGCCTGACCTGCCGGATGAACCAGGCGGTCGAGGCGGTCATTCGCGAGCAGCCGCACAACTGGTTCTGGGTGCACAACCGCTGGAAGACCCCGCGACCGCAGTTCCTGCTGCGCCGCTACAAACGCGGCATCGCCCTGCCCGAGGGCATGGAGCCTGACCGCTTGCAGCGTTTTGAGCTGCTTGTGCGCTCGCCGAACTGGCTGGGCGACGCCTGCATGGCCCTGCCCGCCGTGCGCGCCCTGAAGGCCGGCCGACCCGACCTGCGGCTGACCGTGTTTGGCCCGGAAAAACTGCGCGAACTCTGGGAAGCCCAGCCGGAGGTCGATGCCTACATCGGCAAGGACGGCAAGCAGGGCCTGTTCGCCGTGGCCCGCCGTCTGCGCGCGGCCGTACCGCGCTGGGACGCCGGCATCCTGCTGACGAATTCAACGCGCAGCACCCTGGAATTCTGGCTGGCCGGCCTGCCGCGGCGGGTCGGCTACCGCGGCTCGCTGCGTTCGCGCCTGCTCAACCAGATCGTCAAGGAACCCAAGGTCGCCGGCCCGCCCTGGCATCATGCGCGCCGCTACCTGCATGTCGCCCGCAGCTGCGGCGCCGACATCACCGGCTTTGAGCAGGGTCCCCCGCCTGCGCCCTTGCCGCCCGGCCCGCTGCGCATCGGCATCTGCGCCGGCGCCGAGTACGGCCCCGCCAAACGCTGGCCGCTGGAGCGCTTTGCCGAGGTCCTGCGCAGCGTTGGCGACGAGCGACCCGACCTCGAATGGGTCTTTTTCGGCGCCCCCGGCGAGGCCGCCATGGGCGAGGAACTGTCGCGCCTGGCCGGTACGGTCCGCCATCGCAACCTCGTCGGCAAGACCCGCTTGTCGGAGCTGATCACCGAACTGCGCGGCTGTCGCCTGCTGCTCACCAACGACACTGGCACGATGCACCTCGCCGCCTCGCTCGGCGTGCCCACGGTCAGCCTGTTCGGCAGCACCGAACCCGTGCTCACCGGGCCGGTGGGCGACCGCCACCGCGTGCTGCGCCATCACGTGCCCTGCAGCCCCTGCTTCAAGCGCGAGTGCCCGTTCGGGCATTACGACTGCATGACCGGCCTGACCCCGGAACGTGTGGCCGCGGCGCTGCGTGAGGCGCTGGCCGAGCCGGTCTAGCGGCTGGCGGCAGCCTTCCCGCATTGACTCCGCCCGGCTTCTGGCCAAGTCTGCCCTCCCGCATGATGAAAGGCCTCCAGCGACTGCTGCACGGCGTCGGCCGCCTGGCCGCGCGCCTGCGCACCTGGCCGTACTTGGGGCGCACGGCCTTTGCCGCCGGCCTGCTGGCCATGATCTTTTTGGCCAGCCAGCGCCATCACCTGGAAAACCCGGCCGAGGTGGCCGGCTACGACGTGCGCGGCGGCCGTCTGATCGCCGAGGCCGGTGCGCCGGCCGCCGGACCGCTGCTGCGCTCGGTCTCCCTGCTGCTGCCCTACCTCGACAGTTGGATGCTGGTCGGCGGCGGCATCTACGTCTTCATCCTGCTGCGCCAGTGGGGCATCCCCCGCAAGCTGGTTTTTCCCACCTGGGTCGCCGGTGTTTCCGTCGCCGCCTGGGCCGCCTGTGCCGACATTGCACAGCATCTCGGGCCGATGCAGATGACCGAGTTGGGCGAGCCGCCCGTGCTGCCCGCCTACTGGGGCAAGCTGGCGATGATCGTCCTGGCCGCCCTCTGTCCGCCGGCCCTGCTGCGTTACTACGTCCGCCAGGGCGCGCTCGAGCGCTACACCCTGCGCACCTTTTTCGCCCCGCTGGTCTTCTGCTTCATCGCCTTCACCTCGCTGTGGATGATCATGGACCTGCTCGACAACCTGAAGGAGTTTCAGGAGGTCGGCAGCTCAACACGGCAGGTGCTGCTGTTTTATCTTGGCATCATCCCCTTCATCTACGTCTCGGTGATGCCGGCGGCCCTGCTGCTCGCCATTCTCTACACCCTGACCCGCATGTCGCGCGCGAATGAAATCGTCGCCATGCTCGGCTCCGGTCGCAGCGTCGGCCAGATCCTGCGCCCGGTCTTCGTGGTCGCCTTCGCCGCCGCCCTGCTCAGCACCGCCGCCAACTATCACTGGGCGCCGCGCGCCGAGGGCAATCGCAAGGCCGTGCTGCGCGCCATGGACGAGCGTCAGAAGGACTCGATCCGCGCCTCCGCGCTGCTCCATCGCGATCCGCTCACCCACCGCGTTTGGTACGTCGGCAGTTTTCCCTTCTCCCTGCGCGAGGGGCGCCTGCGCTCGGTGCAGGTGCGTGAGTTCGACGCCGAACAACGCCTCGTCCGAGTCCTGCATGCCGACTCCGCCACTTGGCACCCGGACGGTCTCTGGCGCTTCTTTGACGGCCGCGAGGTGCGCTACCGCGAAGGCCGACCCGCCCTCATCCAACTCTTCCCGGGCGCCGCTTCCACCACGGATCCCACCGGCGGCCTGTTTGAGACGCGCGACTTCAGCGAAACGCCTTGGAGCATGGTCAGCTACGCCCTCAAGGCCGAGTCGATGGGCGTGCCGGAAATCGTCTCCTACCTGAAAACCCACGCCAACGATCCGGCCGACAAACTCGCCGCCTTCCGCGCCCACCTCCACCATCGCTATGCCATGCCCTGGCAGAGCCTGGCGCTGGCCCTGGTCGCCGCTCCACTCGGCATCGCCTGGTCGCGCCGCGGCGCTGTTGGTGGCATCGCAGGTTCCATCTTCCTCTTCTTCGGCGTGCTCTTCCTTAACAACCTCTGCCTCAACCTCGCCAAGGGCGGCCACCTGTCCGCTGTCACTGCCGCCTGGCTTCCGCATGCGGTCTTCGGCAGCCTTGGTCTCTTCCTCCTGCACCTGCGTTCGCAAAACCGCGATCTGCCGCGCCTCCGACTCGATTTCCTCTTCAAGCGCAAGCCGGCCCCCGTCCGCCCACGCCGTCGCGCCGCCGCCTGACCCCACGCCATGATCCAAAACTGGTCCATCCGCTCCCGCTCCCATCAGTGCGCCCTCACCGAGCGACCCTTCGTTGAAGGCGAGGTCTTCCACACCGCCATCTACTTCGATCCCGAAACCAGCGGCTACCTGCGCCGCGACGTCGCCCTCGACGCCTGGGCCCAGGAGACGAGCGAGCGCAAGCCCATTGCCTACTGGCGCACGACCTACTCGCCCAATGTCGTCGAGGAAAAGCCCGAGGTCACCAGCAAGGAGAGCGCCATGAGCCTGCTCCAGCGCTTCATCGAGGAGGACCATCCCGCCACGGAAAACGCCCGCTACATCCTCGCACTCATGCTTGAGCGGAAGCGCATCCTGACGCCTACCGCCGCCAAGGAGACCGAGGACGGCCGCATGCTCTTCTACGAAAACAAGAAGACCGGCGAGGTCTTCCTGATCCGCGATCCCGACCTGCACCTCGACGAACTCGCTCAGGTCCAGGATGAGGTGGCCACTTTGCTCGGCTTTGGCGGTCCCGCCGCCGACGCCGCCAAGGCGGCCGGCATGAAATTCACCCCCGACGGCAAGCTGGTGCCCGCGGCTGCGGCTGAAACGGCGCCTGAGCAGCCTGAGCAGGACTCGTCGGACCAGTCGGACCAGTCGGACTCGTCCGGGTCCCCGCCCGCGGCCTGACCTTCAGCCATTCGCATGCGAGAACGGCATCGGCGCGGCGTTCCCCTGCGCTGTCATGATCCGTCTGCTCTGCCTGTTCTTCCTGTCCTGCGCCGCGCTCTCCGCGGCGGCGCCGAACTTCATCCTCATCAACATCGATGACCAGGGCTATGCCGACATTGGCCCCTATGGCTCGGACAACGCGACGCCCCACCTCGATCGCATGGCCCGGGAGGGCATGAAGCTGACCAGCCACTACGCGGCACCCGTCTGCTCGCCCTCGCGGGCGATGATGATGACGGGCTGCTACCCGAAGCGGGTGCTGCCCATTCCACACGTGCTCTTCCCCGCCGGTGCCATCGGCTTGCAACCCGACGAGACGACCGTGGCGGAGGTGCTCAAGACCCGCGGTTACGCGACTGCCTGCATCGGCAAGTGGCACCTCGGCGACCAGCCGGAGTTCCTGCCCACCGCCCAGGGTTTTGATCGCTACTATGGCATCCCTTATTCCAATGACATGGGGCCCGCCGCCGAGGGTTCGAAGAGCAATCCCGGACAGCCCCTGCCCAAGGCTGGCCCCAAGGGCAAAAAAGCCCCGCCTGCCAACGACGAGGCCGGCCTGCGGAGCAACACTCAGCCGCCGCTGCCGCTCGTCGAAAACACGGACGCCATCGAGCGGGTCAAAGGGGAGGAACAGCACACGATCACGCGGCGCTACACCGAGCAGGCGCTCGATTTCATCCGCGCCAGCAAGGACCGGCCCTTCTTCCTCTACCTGCCGCACACCGCCGTGCACTTCCCGCTCTACCCCGACAAGGGTTTTATCGGCAAGTCGCCCAACGGCTTGGTCGGCGACTGGGCGCAGGAGCTTGATGCCAGCACCGGTCGCATCCTCGACCTGCTGCGCGAGCTTGGTCTCGCCGAAACCACCCTGGTGATCTACACCAGCGACAACGGCGGCGCGCTCAACCACGGTTCGAAGAACACCCCGCTGCGCGGCTCGAAGGGGCAGACCTACGAGGGCGGCCTGCGCGTCGCCACCCTCGCCTGGTGGCCCGGCACCATTCCCGCCGGCTCCAGCACGGATGCCATCACGGGGCATTTCGACTTCCTGCCCACCTTCGCCGCCCTCGCCGGCGCGACCCTGCCGTCGGTCAAGCTCGACGGCCGCGATCTCTCCGCCCTGCTGCGCGGCCAGGCCGGTGCCACCGGCCACAAGGTCTTCCACTACTACCGCGGTCACAAGCTCGAAGCCGTGCGTTCCGGACCCTGGAAACTGCACCTCGAGAAGAACGAACTCTATCACCTCGGCGATGACATTGCCGAAGCGAAGAACCTCGCCGCCGCCGAGCCGGACCGCGTCGCCGAACTGCGCGCGCTGGCCGAGCGCATGGCTGGCGACCTTGGGCTCGACGGCCCCCAGGCACCCGGCGTGCGCCCGCTTGGACGCGTCGCCGAGCCGAAACCCTTCATCGCCGCCGACGGCCGCGTCCGCGCAGGTGCCGACGGCAAATTCAAGCAACTCGACTGACATGCGCCGCCTCGCCCTTCTCCTCCTGCTCACCGCCGGTCTCCAAGCCGCCGAGGCGCCCCGCCTGAGCGATGACTTTGCTTCCGCCGATCATCCGGTGCGCCGCGCCCAGCGCGGGCCCTGGCAGTTTGTCGACGGGGTCGCCACCTGCACCCAGGACGACGCCTTGTACAAGAAGTTCAAGGATCACGGCCCCATCCTGTTCTATGACTTCGCCCACCAGGATGCCGTGGTCCGCTTTGCCTACCGCGCCGATCCGGCTGTGAAGACGGTGGTGTTCACGGCCAATGGCGCCGACGGCCATGTCTTCCGCTTGGTCACCAGCGCCCGCGGCACCTCCGTGCGCGCCTTCCCGCCCGATGCCGCTCAGAAATCGATCGCGGTTGGCCAGGCCGGGCCTGCGTTGAAGACCGGCGACTGGATCCCGGTCGAGGTACGCTTGCAGGGAGCCAAGGCCATGGTGCGCATGGGCACCGACTTCGTGCAGACCTTCGAACACGCCAGCTTCGCCCGCGCGAAAACCAACCTCAGCCTCGGCTTCAGCTTTGGCACCCTGGCCATCCGTGATTGGGTGGCTCAGAAGGAATAAGGGATGAGGAAGCTTGAGACGGGGGCAGTGACCCCGCTCAGCGCGGTTCCAAGAGCGTGCGGCACGCGTATCGCTTGAGTCCTGGCTTCAGGACGGCTACATCCCCGGCCCCCCATGTCCACTGTTCCCGCC
>DAIUCN010000110.1:0-13244 GCA_036846165.1 Prosthecobacter sp. | reverse complement strand
CCCGCTGGCACCGCTGAGGTCGCCGGACGTGGCCGTCACCCGGTTCAGCGGGGCGCCGCGCAGGTATTTCAACTGATAGCTCATCACCTCGAGCGGCAGGCGCGAGAGCTGGGTCTCGGTGAGCAGGCTGACGGAGTTGCGCTGTTGGTAGACGGTCAGGCCGTAGGCCAGGGCCAGATCCTCCATTTGCTGGCGCGGGTCATCGAGCTTGAGATGCCCCGTGACATTGTATTGGGGGGAGCTGAGCTCATTGTTGTGAAAAAACTGCAGGCCGATGCTGCGCGCCAGGTATTGAAAAACCTCGTTGATCGGTGCGTTGTCGATCCAGTAGCCATCGTCGGCGAGCGCCGGCAGGCCGCCCGCCGCCTGGGCGACAGGCTGCACCTGTGCCGTGGCGGGCTGGCCCGCAGCGTCGGGAGCGGGCGCTTCCTGACCTCCGGCGAGGAGATGCAGACCGGAGGTGAGGGAAAAAATCCAGCGGGAGAGAACAGCGCTCATGGGGAGTCGGTCTTGGCGGGTTCCATGGGAAAGGCTTTGCCGTCGAGGCGGGTGGCCGCGCGGCGCATCGGCTCGAGCGCCAGGCGCGGCACGAGGTTGTGCGGCAGCACGCCGGTTTCCCCGCGGATCAGGTCGCGGAAACGCAGCTCCGAATAGCCCACCTCAACAACCTGGGCCTGAAACACTTCCCCCTTGAAAAGCAGCTCGATGACGTCGCCCTCGAAAACATTGCGCCCCCCGATGAGGAATTCCTTGCGACTGGTGCTGACGCCGTTGAGGCGCAGGGTCTGCAGGGCCTGGTTGAGGGTGATGCGTGGCGTCTCGCGCAGCGGCTCGTCCTCAAACAGCGGTGCCGCATCCTCGCGTGGGAAGGTGGGCACCCCGAGGGGGTCGATGTTGCGGACGCGTGCACCGAGCTTCTGTGCCCCGGATTCCATCGCCTGCTCATTGGGCAGGAGTTCCGCCTTCGGCAGCCAGGCGGCGCCCGTGCTGTCACGGCCAAGGAAAAGCCGGCTGCGCTTGCCCGTGTCGGCGGGGCGCGCAGGCGCCTGAGCCACCGCATCGAGAGCGGCACCCAGGCAGAGTGACAAGCTGAGGGCGCGCAGGATCATTTTCTGCCATCCTCCCCGGTTTTCCAGCAGGTGTGTGTTGCTTCGATGACGAGATGCTCGCGCTGGGTGAGCAGATGCGTCTTGCGGGTGATCTTGAGGTCTTCGAGCACGGCCTGGGGCATCATCGATTCAACCTGATAAAGGGTCTCCTGCATCGGCCCATAACCACCGTTGAAGCTGGTCTTGACGCGGGCCAGTTCCATTTTCGCGCCCTTGGCGAGGCGGCCGCGGTCGAGGGGAAAGATCAGGCTGCCGCGCTGAAGTTCGATTTCCTTGTATTTGGGCAGGATGCTGTCGAGCAGGCGGGTAAAGATCTGGCCGGGATCGGCACCCAGCAACTTTTTCTGATCTTCGAAGACCGGCCGCTTGGGGGCGTTGTCGCTCTCAAGCTTGCGGTTGGCCGCCTGGCGCATGGTGTGCTCGCGGTACATCTCCTCCTTCTGCACGCGCACCTGCTCCAGCTTGTTCACCGCCGTCATCACCCCGCCAAGAATGATCAGATTGAAGACGGCCGGCGTCACCAGCCCGAACCGGATGATGGGTTGGGTGTAGGCGCTCATGTTCCAAACGGCTTGGCCAGCGGCAGTGCCAGTGGATCCTTTTCAGGCAGCGACTGACTGATGGTGATCTCGAAGTTGAAAGGATAGGCCATGATCGGATCGCGTGCCAGATCCCCGGGACTGGCCTGCGGATCGTAGCGTCCGTTGCGTCCCTGAGTCAGGGTCACGGTGATCTGACGCTCGGGATCCGGGCGATAGGAATCATCGCCGGTCGCCCCGGCCAACTTCTCAAAGAAGGCGCTGACGCCGCGCTGGCTGTTGATGCCACTGAGCAATTCCATGGCCTTGGGCTTGACCAGTCCCTTGATCTGCCAGCTGCGGGTCAGGCCGCTGAACTCCACTTCCGGCGCCTTGCCACGGGGGGGCGGCGCGGATGGTCGCGCCGCGTCGACGACATAGTTGTAGCTGTCGACCCGGACACCCGAATCCTCGGGGAAGAGCTGAAGCAGGAACTCCATGGCCACCCAGCCGCGCGAGCGCGGCAGCATCAGCTTCTCCACAAGATTGATCTGCTTTTGCTCGTCGAGCAACTGGGTGTTGCGCCCCTTGGCCTGCTGCACCTCTTCCGGCGTCAGGTGCCAGGAGGGATGCTTCATCGCCGCCAGCAGCGACCAGGTGCCGTAACCGCCGGTGCCAAACAACGCCAGGGCCAGCAGGGTGAGCAGCCAGCGAGAAACGCGCAGCAGATTGAGGTCCCTGCGGGTTGGATAGAGCGTGTCCAGCCGGGCAATGTCCATGAAGTTCTGGTGGGCCCAGCCCTGCCAGAGAGAGGTAAAGGTGTCCGTGGCAGCCAAGGGCGCCGCGGCAGCACGGGCTTTTTCAAGTGCCGCCGCATCGTAACTGAGAAATTCCAGCAGGTGACCCGGCACCTCCGCCAGGGTGGGCACCGTCGTGAGATCCAGCGTTTCACACTCCATCGGCTGGCGGCTGATCGAAAACATCTCCAATTCCTCCGCGGCCGCCTGCAGCGCCTTGGCGTTGGCGGAAACCAGCAGAATCTTCGGCTTGCCGCCATGGTCGCCTCCGGCCAATTCGGCGCCAACCGCCATGTTCCAGAGAATGTCGCCAAAGCCGGACGGCACCAGGCCGCCACCACGGTGGCCGAGGGTGCGCGCAACGCGCAACTCACCTTCGGGACTCAGGGCAAACACCGCCGTCTGCTTGAAGTAAGGCATGACCACCAGGCGCCCCCCCTTTAGGTCAGACCGGGCCAGCGGCAGACCGGCGAGGGCCTCCACCGGCGCACTGGCCACAGCGACACGGATGGGCATGCGCAGCTCCTCGCCGCAATTCATCAGCGTCTTCAAAAATGTTTCGCGCGCACGCGATAGAGCCACGGCGACACCCCGCGACTGCCCCTGCAGGGCGCCCCAGAAGGGCAACAGTCGCCAGGAAATGGATTCGACTGAAACGTCGCGGTCGGCGAGCACTTCCAGCGGCTCATCAATCAGGTTGTAGCGCAGCACGCCAAAGTCGTCCCCGCCTTCCAAACCGCCATCGCCGGGATCGATCACCTCGGACAGACCGAATTCATCGGCCACATGCAGAATGACCCCCAGGGAGGTCGGCTTCGGATCAAAATACTTGGTGGAAAAGAACTCGCCGAGCAGTTCCTTGACGCCTTCACCGGTCGTCAATTTGGCCAGCGGCAGCTCCGGGCCGGGGCGCCAGCGATTGTCGACGCGGGAGAAAGTCGCCGAAACGACCTCTCTCCCGCCGTCGAACCAAAGATGCCATTGGCAGGCTAGCTCCTCCGGCGCCCGGTACCAGTCGCCATCTCCCGACCGGCTCGTCTTTGATGCCACGGTGCGCGCCTGACGGTAGATGTCAGCCGGTTTGAGTTCACCAGGATCAATGATGTTGAGCATGACATGAGGGGACGACTGGCGCCGGGCGCAGAGTCACAGCGGCTCGAACTTACCAGTCGTTGGTTTCGCCACCGGCCACATCAAGGATGTGGGTCGAGGTCGGACCCGTGCCGGCAAAGTCGCAGTTGCCATAAGGCGTGCCGACCGGGGGAACGATGTCAGCCCAAGCATAAGCGCCGCCCGACGGGCAGACCGGCGCATTTTCCATGAGCAGACCAGGGCCAAACACGGCAGTGCCATTGGGCAGCGCGGCGTTGATGGAGAGGTTCTGCATGTTGGCGCCCGAGCGGACGGCCTTCTGAACGGCCGAGAGCTGCATCTTGCACTTCGCCTTGTCAGCGCCCTGGCGGTAGGTACCGAGGCCCATGAAGACGACAGCGATCAGGCCCAAGAGGAGCGCGATCACCAAGCTGATTTCGATGAGGGTCATGCCGGAAGCGTTGAGGCGCTTGGCGAGACGGTTCTTGCGAGTGTAGTTGATGTGTGTTTTCATTTTAATTATGGAATTTATATTCCACAGCTTCATTTATCGCCCGATTTCGGGTTCGTGCAATAAAAAATTTTCTCCATGCTTAGGTATAATGCCGGCGCTTCAGCGAGCCTCAGTGAAAATCTTATGCCCGACACCAGACTCGGATCGGCGAAGCCTGTGCTGAGTGGGCGGTTCATGTTTTTGAAAAAAAGGCAGCTTCAGAGGTGGATAATCCGAATTCCCTTAAATTTTAAAAAAAACGAAGCAAATGTCAATAACTATTCCTGAGCTTCGGGGCGGCCGGTCCGTTCGACCGGATGCAGGAAGAGGTACTGCCAGACGGATTCATGCAGGAACCTTCCCTGCGCATCGCGCGCAGCAGCGGAGCCGGGCACCACGGAGCTGTGGGCGCGCTTGTCACTGCCCTGCACATCAAAGTCAGTGAGCAGACGCCTCGTGTTTTCGTATGGCGGGCTGCTGCGGTCAACAAACACCAGCGGGCCATGCGCCTGCAGCCCCATCATTTCCCAGGAGCGATCGTAGTGATGGCCGGTCCAGCCGCCGTCGAGCACATGGGTGAAGGCGAAGATCCGGTTTGTCGGCGTCGCCGAGGGCAGCCCCTGCCAGCTCTCCAGTTGGTCGCGCGGGCCGCAGAAGCAAACCACACGATCGACCGCCTGATGCTTGGCGAAGCGGGCCGCCGTGGTGGCGCCGTGGGAAGATCCGGCGACCGTGATCTTGTCCCAGCGCAAACCATCCTCGGCGAGAAACTGCTCCCAGCGTCCGCCCGGATGCTCGCGCGCCAGCCAGCGCACGAACTGAAGGGCACGCTCCATCATGCCATCGGGTTGGGGAATGGCACACCAGTCGCTATGATCCTCGCCGGTGGCGGCCTCCAGGCGGATGTCACCGAGGGTACGACCGTCGTCGCGCCGCGCCGCGGGCACCAGCCCGAACCACTTGTTGGCGTAGTGCACCTGGACGACATGAAGGCCGTACTGGTTGAGTCGCTCAAACAGGGCTTCGCTCGGTCCCATCAGCCAGATCACCAGTCGGCCCTGCGGCGCAACGCGCGTGTCGACGCTGGCCTGCTGCACATCCTGCGGCTTGCCGTTTTTGTCGGCAAAGACGAAGCCAATCTGCGGATGCTCACGGGCGCGCGGGTCGATTTCACTGGCACGGGCTTGGAACTGGCGGCGCTGGGGTTGCGGATCATCGAAGGCGGGCACTGCCGCGAGGGCGGCGAACGGCAGGAAGCCGAGGGTGAGGAGGAGTCGGGTCATGGGATTCAGGATTCAAAGCGACGGCCGGCGGGGTAGGAGCCAAGCACGCGCAGGGCGGCACCATCGGTGCGGGTTTTGGCGAGGGCCGCGGCCACCTCGGGGATGGCGGGCGAGCCTTCGATCTCCACGAAGAAGCGGTACTGATTTGGCCGGCCGCGCACGGGCCGCGATTCCAGTCTTTTAAGATTGATGGCGGCCTCGCTCAGCGGGGTCAGGAAACGGCAGAGACTGCCGGGTCGATCGGGCAAGTCAACGACCAGGGCGGTGCGATTGTTGGCCGGGCCGAGCGGGTTTTCAGAGTGGCCGAGAAGGTAGAACTGGGTGATGTTGGGCACCTCGCCGGCGATCGGAAACTGCAGGATGTCGAGCCCGTGGCGGGCGGCGTTCTGGCGCGGCCCGATGGCTGCCGCACCTGCCAAAGTCGCCGCCTTTTCCGCGGCCTTGGCCGTGCTTGCCTCGACCACGCGGCGCACCTGCGGAAAGTGCGCCGTCAGCCACTCGTCGCAATGGAAAAACGGCATGGCATGGGAGTGGATCGAACACAGTTCGGCTCCCGAGCGGCCAAGCAGGGCCAGTTTCACGTCCAGGGTCAGCTCCTCCATGATCAAAAGCCGGCAGCGGTCGTCCAAAAGGCGGTCGACCGTGTCGATGATGAAGCCGCCGGAGGAGTTTTCGATGGGCACGAGGCCCTGTGCATGCGGCTCGGCGGCCAGGAAATCGAAGACCTCACCAATGCTCGCCATGAGACGCACCGGCGTCTGCGGGAAACGCATGCCGGCAAGCAAATGGGAAAAGCTGCCCTCGGGACCAAGGCAGGCGAGCACGGCGGGCGGCGGGGTGTCGGTTGCGTTCATCAACATGCCATGCTCCGCCCGGCCGGACAAAAGGTCAAGACTCACGCAGCCGGTGCCAGTAGATGAACACCAGCGGCAGTACCGCCAGACATTCCATGCCTGCCGCCGCCAGGCTGGCACGGTCGGCGGTCTGCACAGCGGTGGCGATCAGGCTCCAGGCAATGAGCAGGGCAGTGCCGATCACCACAACCGCTCCGGGACAAAGCCAGCGCCGGCCGGGCCTTGCCTCCTGATCCGCCTGATCGAGAAACTGCCAGGCCGTCAGCGCCAGGATCAGCATCGCCAGGAACTGCACCCCGGCCGCGTCCGACGAGGCGGCAAAGTCATAGGCGCCATGAACGATCACCACCATCGGCAGGGTCATGACAAAAGCATCGACCCGGGCAAATCGCGTGCGCCAAGCCAGATAGAGCGCGTGCAGAAGCAACCCGCTCAAGGCGGCATGCATGAAATTGGCCGAGAGGAACCGCACCACCGCGACACCGCCGCCATACTGATCGTAGTAGCTCAGGTTTTCCTCCAGGGCGAAGCCGAGTCCGACAAAGGCGCCGGTGAACAAGGCCCGCCCGGGTACACGATGCCAAAGCAGCCAGGGCAGGAACAGCGTGCCCGCCGCCAGCTTGGCCAACTCCTCGCGCAAGCCGACACCGCCGACGTAATACCACAGGTCCTGCGGAAAGGGTGCGTCGGCGCTCATGCCATGCACGACCTCCTGCCAGCCGGCCACGCACAAGGCGAGCACAACACTCAGGCCACCGGCCAGCAGCGGTGCCAGCGGCCAAACCCATCGCCATCCCTCGCCCGGTCCCTGCAGCACAAGCACCAGATACCACAGCAGGGCGGCGAAGCCGGCCAAAGCCAAGGCACCGACCGGCAGATGACTGAGGCGATGCCTCAGCAGGCCCCGCCACTGCAGGGTGAAGTCGCCAAGCAACGTGCCGGCATGATGCTGCAACAGCGGGGGCATTTCCCCGAGCCAGCCCCGTGCCTCCGCCATGACGCGCAAGGCACTGGCATCACGCAGGCGCAGGGCCAGCCTCAAGGCGGCCTCGCGAGCCGCCATGGCCGATTCAAACAACAGGCCTTCTCGCATGAGCAGCGCAAGCGCCCCAGCCTCGTCGCGCGCCCTCAAAAGGAGTGCCGCCTGCAACTCATTGGCAAATTCAGTATCGCGCCGGGCCGCCCCCTCCAGGCGTTGGCTGGCCTTGGCACCCCCAGCCCCAGGCGCGTCCAGCCAGGCCTGCAAAAAATCCTCCATCACCCGCCGGGTTGCCGGCTCCTGCGTCTCGATCAGCGGCGCGGTCGCCCAATCAAAGAGCAAACCCTGGCTTTGGAAAGAGCGCCAGTCCGGTGGCGGCCGATCGAGCGTCCTCCCTAGCAGATCGGCGCGCAGGCAAACCCGGCCCAGCCAGAGTGCCAAGGCCCGCGGCGGCGGCGTTGCCTCACGACGCAGCGCCTGCCACTCCGCCCGCAGCGCCTGCTCGACCGGATCAGGCGCAAACCTCGCTCCCCTGCCCTGCGCCAATGCCGTGAGCACCAGGGCGGCGGCCAAACCCCAGACGACAATGACCAGCGCCGCGCGCTTCAACCAAACGCGGTCGCGACTCAGCGCATGCAATCGGGCTCGCCAGCCGGGGATCATGATCCATGCTCGCCCAATCCAACGCCGCCGTCAGGCGATTTCGGGAAACAGCTCCCGAATCGCACGCGGCGCCGCAGCGCAAACCCCGCGCTCGGTGATCAGGCCGGTCACCAGCCGCGCCGGCGTCACATCAAAGGCATCGTTGCGCACCGCCGACGCCTCCGGCAGCACGCGCACCCTCTCAACAGCCCCCGCCGCGGTCACCCCCTCCATCCAGGCAAGTTCATCGCCGTCGCGCTGCTCGATGGGAATGCCTGCCAGACCATCGTCGAGCGACCCGTCGAAAGTCGACGACGGCAGCGCCACATAAAACGGCAGGTCGTTGTCGTGCGCCGCCAATGCCTTCAAATAGGTGCCGATCTTGTTCGCCACATCACCGGCGCGCGTGACCCGGTCGGCCCCGGTGATGACAACATCGACCAGGCCACGCTGCATCAGATGACCGCCGCTGTTGTCGGCAATGACCGTGTGCGATACACCGCGTGCACCGAGTTCCCAGGCGGTCAGCCGCGCGCCCTGGTTGCGCGGCCGCGTTTCATCGACCCAGACATGCACCGGCAAACCGGCCGCGTGCGCTGCATAAATGGGTGCGGTTGCCGAACCAATGTCAACAAAAGCCAGCCAGCCTGCATTGCAGTGGGTGAGAATGTTGAGTGACCGCTCCGGCGAGCGCTTTGCCAAACCGCGCAGCAACTCCAGGCCATGCCGGCCGATCGCCGCGCAGGCGGCGACATCCTCGTCGGCGATCGCCTCGGCGGTCACCCGCGCCGTCTGCACGCGCTCATCCCAGCGCGTGGCACGGATCGCCGCCAACTGCCGGTCGACCGCCCAGGCCAGATTGACCGCCGTCGGCCGGGTCGCTTTCAATGCCTCCGCCAGTCGCCGAAGCTCTGTCCAGTCGCCCGCCTCGCGCGCCGCCAGCGCCATGCCATAGCCGGCGGTCGCCCCGATGCAGCCGGCACCGCGCACCGCCATGTCGCGGATCGCCACCGCCACCTCGGCCACGGATCCAAGCGCCACCACCTCAACGCGCCAGGGCAGCAGGCGCTGGTCGAGGATGCGGACGGCACCGGCCTCAAACCAGACGGTGCGATGGGGAATGCCGGAGACGAGCATGCCTTTCCCTTGCCGGGGCGAAGCTTCCTGCAAACAAAAACGCTAGTCCAGAAACAACAGGCACGAGTCGAGGGTGCCGGAAGCCTGCTGGCCGATGCGACCGACCCGGCACTCGCCATTGCTGTGGAAAAGCACCCGCCGGCCGTCGGCACTCACCGACTGCTGGGGCTGCGTCCAAAAATTGGCGCCGCAGGTCGTGCCGGTGCGCGCCAGCACACGGTGACGGCCGTCGACAAACACCTGCACGATCTCGTCGAGCCAGGGCTCATAGTCCGGCGGCAACCGGCCGCTCTGCGGGAAAAAACTCAGCAGGAACCAGTCGTTCACCCCCGCCGGCCAGGTGATGTGATAGTTGCGCACGTAGCGCAACTGCTCGCGCGGGGCGGTGAACACGACGCGGTCCTCCGTGCCGTCCACATTCACCACATGCAGCCGCATCCCCGGCCCTTGGTTGAAATAACCCTCGACGTAGGCCATGCGGCCGTCCGGGGAAAAATCATGATGCCCTGCGGTCACTCCTTGCAGGGTGTGCAGCAAACGTCCCGTGGCGCCGTCGTAGATGCGGGTGAACGGCCGCTGCCGTGGCGCGCCTGGAGACGCAGCCTGCCGTGGTTCGAAAGTCAGCGCGAAACAATCCTTATGGCCGGTGAAGCGCAGTTTGTCCCAGACCGGCGTGCCATCCTGCGGGATGTCGATGCGACAAACCACCTCGTCCTCCAGGTCAGGCAGGCGATAGGTGCGCACACTGCGGTCGCCGCGCAACAGCAGCAGGCGGTCGCCCTGCTGGTTGAGCGACAAACCGCAGGTCGGCGCCAGGCCAGGCTTGGCAAAGGTTCTGAGGGGTTCGGCCGAACCCGTTGCCACGTCGCAGCGATAAACTGTGTCCGCCTTCCAGGTGTAGAAAACCCGCGGATCCTGCCGGTCCCAGGCGACGCGCCAGTCGAAATCCGCCTGGGTGAACAGCCGCTTGATCCGCTGGCCGTCCGCATCGTAAAGCGTGACATGGTAATCCTTGGAACCGGCCGGAGTCTCAATGCCGAGCCGACGTGAGCCGTCGGCATTGAAGACATTGCGGTAGTGGTAGAGGTTGTGTTCGTCACCCGCCGGATCGACGATTTGACGCACGCGCCCCCCATACGTGGGGTCGGTGAAGTCGAGCAGGCGCGGTGCAACCTCCCCGCCCACGGCCGGGAAGTGGCTCAGCAGCACGACAGCCAGGCATGGGGTGGGGAACAGGGACAGGAGGGAAGGGTTCATGGCCGGGATGGATACACTTGTGGAGTCTGCCAACCGGCAGGTTGGCTGCCGGTTGCGCTCCGGCACAGGAAAAACGCCGCCCGGCCGCGTTTCCGTGTTTGTCATCGCCGCGACATCGGGCATGCTTGTCCCTCCCCATGCTTCCCGTCCCCGAACAACTCGAGATCCTCAAGCGCGGCATCGTCACCCTGCACAGCGAAAAGGAGCTGGCCGACAAGCTCGCGCGCGGCCGGCCGCTGCGCGTCAAGCTGGGCGTGGATCCAACCTCGCCGGACATCCACCTCGGCCATGCGGTCGCCCTGCGCAAGCTGCGCCAGTTCCAGGAACTGGGCCACCAGATCGTCCTCATCATCGGCGATTTCACCGCCATGATCGGCGACCCCAGCGGCCGCTCGACGACGCGGCCGCCGCTCACCTACGACGAGGTGCTGGCCAACGCCAAGACCTACACCGACCAGGCCTTCCTGGTGCTCGATCGCGAACGCACCGAGGTCGTCTTCAACGGCACCTGGTTCAAGCAGATGCCCTTCATGGAGGTCATCCGCCTCAACGCACGCGTGACCCTGCAGCAGATGCTCCAGCGCGAGGACTTCAAAAAGCGCGTCGCCGACGGCACCGAGGTGCGCCTGCACGAGATCCAGTACCCGATCATGCAGGGCTGGGACAGCGTCGTCGTTCGCGCCGACGTCGAGATCGGCGGCAGCGACCAGCTGTTCAACATCCTCGTCGGCCGCGACCTGCAGAAGGAAGAAGGCCAGGAACCGCAGGTCTGCCTGACCCTGCCCCTGCTCGAGGGCCTCGACGGCGTCAAAAAGATGTCGAAAAGCCTCGGCAACTACGTCGGCCTCACCGACGCGCCCAAGGACATGTTCGGCAAGCTGATGAGCATCCCCGACGAGCTGATGGCGAAGTACTACCTGCTCGTGCTCGGCGAAACCCTTGACGCCGGCCTGCACCCGATGGAGGCGAAGAAGCAGCTGGCCGGCCAATGCGTCGCCGTCTACCACGGCGAGGCCGCCGCGCGCGACTGCCGCGAGGACTGGGACATCCGCTTCAGCAAGCGCGATCTCTCCGCCGCCGAACTGCCCGAACTCGCCCTCGGCGAACGCCGCGACGTGCTCGGCGTCGTCCAGCACGCCTTCCAGACGACCTTCGGCCAGACCGTCTCCGGCGGCGAGGTGCGACGGCTGATCCAGGGCGGCAGCATCCAGCTCAACGGTGCCAAGCTCACCGACCCCAAGGCCGAGCCGGCCTGGGAGAGCGGCGCGGTGCTCAAGCTCGACAAGAAACGCAGCGTGCGCCTGGCCTGAACGCAAAAGGGCGGTCCCGGAGGACCGCCCTGAAGAGAGGTGACGCCAGGTTCGCCGAAAACTCACGGCGCCTTTGGCGCGGTGATCATCGGAAAGTCGTCGCTGCGGAAGGGCGTCACCGGCAGACCCTCGACGCTGAACAGGTTGCACACCGGGTTATCAGCCCAGGCATAGCGCACCGCCACCGGCTTGGCGACGCCCGCCGCCTTGACCTCAACGCGGTCCTTGCCGACGATTTTCGCCTCGGCCCAGACCCACTTGCGGTCCTCACCGCAGATGGCAAAGCCCTTCACCTCGCTGACGTCCACCGTGCGCAGGCTGGAGCCAAAGGTGTCGAGCGTCACCACCGCCTTGTCGCCCTGAATGGCGACCGCCTTGTATTCCGGGCTGCGCCACTTGAGGTCGATGCCATAGTCGCGCGCCAGGGCGATGCGGGCCAGGCGCTCGGCGACGTCACGCTTGTTCTTCGGATGGATGTCGTTGGCCTCGCCGAGGTCGACGATGACCGCCTGGCCGCCGTTCTTGATGACGTTCTGGGTCTTCGTCTGGCTCTCGCGCAGCTCCGCCCAGTCGCTGTCGCCCGGCTGCGGCTGCTCGGGCTTGAAGTCGGCCAGCTGCACCCAGTAGAAGGGGAAATCGCCCTGGCCCCACTCCTGGCGCCAGTGCTGGATCATCATCGGGAACAGGTGACCATACTCATGGGCACGACCGGCGTTGCTTTCGCCCTGGTACCAGATGACGCCACGGATGCCGTAACCGATCGTCGGCCGCAGCACGCCATTGTAGAGGTTGCCCGGACGGTGCTGACCACCGAGGATCTGCTGCGGGCTCTGCGGCGCGCGGACGGTGAAAGGTTTGCCGGCCTTCTTCACTTCCTCGGCCTTCACCTTCCAATCGGCAAGGGCTTTCTCATGGGCCTGGCGCGCCTCCTCGGAGGCAAGCTGCTGCTCGCGCTTCACCCAGGTGTCGATCAGCTCCTTGTAGCGCGCGTCCTTTTCCAACAGGTCGCGGCGCACCCAGGCCTCGGCGGCGCTGCCGCCCCAGGCGTTGTTGATCAGGCCCACCGGCACGTCGAGCATCTGGTGCAGGACACGGCCGTAGAAGTAGCCGACCGCCGAAAAGGTGCCAACCGTCTGCGGCGAGCAAGGCTTCCATTCGCCCTTGAAATCGTCCTGCGGCTCCTGGGTGCCAACCTGCGGCACGGAAATCAGGCGGATGTTCGGGTACTTGGCGGTGGCGATCTCCAGATCGGCGTCCCAGGAACTGAGCACGCTCCACTGCATGTTCGACTGGCCGGAGCAGACCCAGACCTCACCGACCAGCACGTCCTTCAATTCACGCTGGCTCGTGCCGCGGATGGTCAGCGTCGCCGGCTTGGCGTTCGCCGGCACCGGTGCCAGTTTCACCGTCCACTTGCCATCGGCACCGGCCTTGGCGGACTGGGTCTGACCGGCGAACTGCACGGTCACCTCGGTGCCGGGCGTGTCCCAGCCCCAGACCGGGTTGGCCTGCTTCTGCTGCAGCACCATGTGATCGCCAAAGATGGCGGGCAGTTTCAATTCGGCGCGGGCCTGGAGGGCAAGCGACGCCAGCGTGAGGGTGAGGAGGGAGAAGCGCATAGACGGGCACAGGATGACGCGGCAAAGCCACCGGTCCTATCCGGAATCCTCACACGGGGCGGCTTTTTGCGTCTGCCTGAACCATGGTGGGCGTTGGCTTTCCTGCATGACTCCCGCCCTGCTCCGCCGCCCCCTTTTCGTCCTGCTCCTGGCC
>DAIUCN010000109.1:0-13287 GCA_036846165.1 Prosthecobacter sp. | reverse complement strand
ACCCCCGCCCCTCTGTTCATGCCAACTGCCTTTCTGCCTGTCCTCGACGCCCTGCCGGGGCGCAAGTCGCCGTTGCTGGAGCGGTTCTGGGGGCTGCTGGACACGAAGACGCCGGCGCAACTGGAGGCCATGGCGCGCGAGGCCAGCGCGCTGACCCGCCGGCACTTTGGCCGCACCATGCGCCTGTTCGCGCCGCTGTATGTGTCGAATGAGTGCGTCAACAACTGCTCCTACTGCGGCTTTTCGCGCGACAATCCGAACATCCTGCGTGTCACGCTGAGCGTCGAGCAGGTGGTGCGTGAGGCGCGCCATCTGGCGTCCCAGGGGTTCCGCCACATTCTGCTGGTGGCGGGGGAGCACCCGAAGTTTGTCAGCGATGGCTACCTGGAGGCATGCATCCGTGCCATCCGCGACTTCATTCCGACGGTGGCCATTGAGGTGGGGCCGATGGAGGCGCCGGAGTATGCGCGCATGGTGGCGGCCGGGGCGGAGGGCCTGGTGGTGTACCAGGAGACCTACGATCGCGAGATCTATGCGCAGATGCACACGGCCGGGCCGAAGAAGGACTTTGACTGGCGCATGGCCTGCCCGGAACGCGGTCACGAGGGCGGGTTCCGTCGCATCGGCATCGGCGCCTTGTTTGGCCTGAGCGACTGGCGGCTCGAAGCCCTGCGTCTGGCGGCGCACTTGGAGCACCTGCAGCGCCACTGCTGGCGGGCGAGTTTCACGGTGGCCTTTCCGCGCCTGCGCCCGGCGGCGGGTGGTTTCCAGCCGCTGACGGGTTTCCCGGATTGGGCGCTGGTGCAGACGCTGTGTGCGTTTCGCCTGACCTTCCCCGAGGCCGGCATCGTGCTGAGCACGCGCGAGCCGGCGGCGCTGCGCGATGCCCTGGCACCGCTGGGTGTGACCAGCATGAGCGCCGGCAGCCACACCGAGCCGGGCGGCTACACCGGCGCTGGCGCCGAAGACCTGCACCTGACGGTGAAGGGTCGCCGCGTCGACCTGGCGGACAAGCCCGAGCAGGCGAAGGCGGAGGGGCAGTTTGGCATCGCCGACACGCGCAGCCCGGCCGAGGTGACGGCCATGCTGCGCCGCCAGGGCTTGGATCCGGTGTGGAAGGACTGGGACAGCACCATTCTCAGCGGTCTGAGCGCGGGCTTGACGGCTGCCTGAGCCGGGTTTTTGGGTGTGCCATGACGATCACCCTCAACGGCGAGAAACGCGAGTTCGACGGTCCCCTGCCGATGCCCCGGCTGCTGGAGTCGCTCGGTCTGGCCGGCCGGCCGGTCGTGGTGGAGCACAACCGCACCGCCCTGCTGCCGCGCGAGATCGATTCGGCGCAGGTGGCCGAGGGCGATGTCATTGAGATTGTCCAGATCACGGCCGGCGGCTGAATCGGCAGCAGGGCTGCGAGCGTGCATTGCATCGGCGCAACGTCTGTGGGAGGGTATGAGGATGACCGATCTGCCCCCTGTCCTGGAGCCGCCTTCCGATGCTCATTACATGCGCGAGGCCCTGCGCCTTGCCGCCAAGGCCGCGCGCCAGGGCGAGGTGCCCATCGGCGCGGTGATTGTCCATCAGGATCGCGTCATTGCCCGCTCCTGGAATCAGGTCGAGACGCTCAAGGATGCCACCGCCCACGCGGAGATGCTGGCGCTGACGCAGGCGGAGAGCGCGCTCGAGGACTGGCGGCTGACCGACTGCGATTTGTATGTCACCAAGGAACCCTGCCCGATGTGCGCGGGTGCGCTGGTGCACTGCCGGGTGCGGCGCGTCATCTTCGGCTGCGTCGATCCCAAGGGCGGTGCAGCCGGCGGCTTTTGGAACCTGCTGCAGGCACCGAACCTGAACCACCGCTGCGAGATCACCGCCGGCGTGCTTGCCGAGGAGAGCGTGGCCCTGCTGAAAAGTTTCTTTGCCGAGGCACGCCAGCGCCGCGCCGAGGGACAGTCCCACACCAAGGGCATGATCTTCGACGGCCCCTGAGGCGAATCCGCTTGAGCCGCCGCGACGGCTGGCCCAAGAATGGGGCATGTCCATGCAGGCGGCAGCCGTCCTGAAAGCCTATCTCGAACAGCGCCTGGCGTCCGGTGCCAGCCACGTGCCGCTGCGCCCCGACAGCCTGGAGCGGTTGCGCGCCTATCGCCAGGGCCGTCGCGCCCGTGCCGAGGTGGTGCGCCGCCTGGTGGAGGAGGACACCGAACCGGTGCGTGCTTCCGCCACCCTCGTGCAGGAGATGGCGACGGCACCGGCGGCAGCGCCGGCCGAAACCGATCTTGTGCTGACGGTGCCGGGCACCAGCAAGGCGGAGAGACTCGCGGCACTGGCCGCGCTGGCGGAAGCCGCCCCGGAACCGCGCGCGCTTGGCAGTCTGCGCGAGACGATGGTCTTTGCCACCGGCTCACCCGAGGCCGAGCTGATGTTCATCGGCGAAGCACCGGGTGCCGAGGAGGAACGCCAGCGCGAACCCTTTGTCGGCCCCGCCGGCCAGAAACTCACCGGCATCATCAAGGCCATGGGCCTGGACCGCGACCGGGTCTACATCAGCAACATCTGCAAGTTCCGGCCGGCCATGCCCGACCAGGGCAGTTCCAACCGCGCGCCGACCCGCGAGGAAATGCGCGCCTGCCTGCCCTTCATCCTCACCGAGATCGACATCCTCCGGCCGAAGGTCATCATCGCGCTCGGCAAGACCGCCTGCGAGGGGCTGGGCATCGAGGGCCCGGTATCGCGCCTGCGCGGCCGCTTCTTTGAGGTGCGCGGCATCCCAACCATGGTCACCTTCCATCCGAGCTTCATCCTGCGCGAGGAACGCCTCGCCGGCGGCGGCGTCGAGGTGAAACGCCAGGTCTGGGAGGACATGCTGCAGGTGATGGAAAAGTGCGGCCTGCCGATCAGCGCCAAGCAGCGCGGCTTTTTCCAGCGCGGCTGATCCCGCCCGACGGCAAGAAAGCTGCCGCCGGCCCCGTAGCTAGGGTCATGCGTCTCCACGCTCTTCTGGTCTTCACCACCGGCGCCGGCCTGCTTGCAGCCGCGCGCGCGGAGCCGTCTGCCGCGGACCTGGAGTTCTTCGAAAAGAAGGTCCGGCCGATCCTCGTCGAACGCTGCTACGAATGCCACTCCGCCGAGGCCGGCAAGAGCAAGGGTGGCCTGACGGTCGATTCCCAGCCGGCCCTGCTGCAGGGTGGCGACAACGGCCCGGCCCTGATCGCCGGTGATCCGGACAAGAGCCTCATCATCACCGCCATCCGCTACCAGAAGCGTGAGCTGCAGATGCCGCCGAAGAGTCCGCTCTCGGCCGCCGAACAGCGCGTGCTGGAGGAATGGGTCAAGCGCGGCGCGCCCGATCCGCGCCACGAGGAGGTCGCCGCCTCCGTGAAGCCGCGCCCGGTCGATGTCGAGCAGGGCCGCCGCCACTGGGCCTTCCGTGCGGTCGCCGACGTGCCGACGCCGAAGGGCGGGCATCCGATCGACGCCTTCCTGCAGGCCAAGCTCGCCGACAAGGGCCTCGATTTCGCCCCGCCCGCCGATCCCGCTACCTTCCTGCGCCGCATCACCTTTGACCTGACCGGCCTGCCGCCGACGCCGGAAGAATTGGCCGCCTTCATCGCCGACCACAAGGCCGCCCCCGAAGCTGCCGTGCGTCGGCTGGTCGATCGCCTGCTGGCCTCGCCGCACTACGGCGAAAAGTGGGGTCGCCACTGGCTCGATGTCGCCCGCTACGCCGATTCCAACGGCCTCGACGAAAACATCGCCCTTGGCACCGCCTGGCGTTACCGCGACTACGTCGTGCGCGCCTTCAACCGCGACAAACCTTTCGACCAATTCCTCACCGAGCAGCTCGCCGGCGACCTGCTGCCGGCGCACGACCTCGCCGAACGCCACGAACTGGCCACCGCCACCGCCTTCCTCAACCTCGGCGCCAAGGTGCTGGCCGAGCCCGACAAGGAAAAGCTGGCGATGGATGTCATCGATGAGCAGCTGGAGACCACCGGCCGCGCCTTCCTCGGCATGACGCTCGGCTGCGTGCGCTGTCACGACCACAAGTTCGATCCGGTCACCCAGGCCGATTACTACGCCCTCGCCGCCATCTTCAAGAGCACGCAGTCGTTCAGCAGCGACCGCATGGGCGCGCTGTCGCTGGCGCATGAGACGCCGCTCGGCGATTTCGAGGACTTCGCCGCGGTGAAGATCGCCGAACAAGCGCTGGCCGCCAAAAAGAAGGAGGTGTCCACCGCGCAGAGCGAGGCCAAGAAGGCCCCCGGCCCTGACGCGGAAGCCAAGGTGATGCGCCTGATGGACGAGATGGAGGCGATTGAAAAATCCCTGCCCGACCTGCCCACGGTGATCGGCGTGTGCGATGCCGAGACCATCCAGCCCAAGCTCGCCATCCACATCCGCGGCAGCCATCTCACACTCGGCAAGGAGGTGCCGCGCGGTTTCATTCAGGTGATGCAGTCGCCCGGCGCTGCCGCGCCCGCCTTCCCGAAAGATCGCAGTGGCCGCCTTGAACTCGCACGCTGGCTCACCGACCCGGCCCATCCGCTGACCGCGCGCGTCATCGTCAACCGCGTCTGGTCCTGGCACTTCGGCCGCGGCATCGTCGGCACGCCCGACAACTTCGGCCTGCTCGGCGATGCCCCCAGCCATCCGGAACTGCTCGACTGGCTGGCGCGCTGGCTGCCGGCCAACGACTGGAGCCTCAAGGACCTGCACCGCCTGATCCTGACCAGCCGCGCCTACCGCCAGGGTGGGCGCGAACGGCAGGGCAAGGCCGACTTGGCCGCGGAAGTGGATCCGGAAAACCGCCTGCTGCACCACTTCCCGATGCGCCGGCTGGAAGCCGAGGAGGTGCGCGATAGCCTGCTCGCGGTCGCCGGCCTGCTCGATCTGAACATGGGCGGCAAGACCGTGCCGCTGCGCAACCGCCAGTTTGTTTTCAACCACACCTCCAAGGACGCGACCAAGTACGACAGCCTGCGCCGCGCCCTCTACCTGCCGATCATCCGCAACAATTTGTACGACCTGTTCCAGCAGTTCGACTATCCCGATCCGGCGGTGTCGACCGGCCAGCGCAACAGCACCATCGTCTCGCCGCAGGCCCTGCTGATGATGAACAGTCCTCTGGCCAGCCAGGCCGCCGAGGGTCTGACAACCCGTCTGCAGCGCCAGGACGACGATCTGGAAGCCCGGGTGCGCCGGGCCGTCGCCCTCGCCTACGGCCGCACCGCCCGTGCCGATGACCTTGAGCAGGCGCGCAACTTCCTCGCCGCCGCCGATGCCAGCCTTGCCTCGCAGGTGGAGAATCCGGCCGTGCGCGAGCGCCAGGCCTGGCAACTGCTCTGCCAGGCCTGGATGATGACGAACGAATTCCTGTACCTGCGCTGAGATCGTCAGGCCGCTTGACCGCCGACAGCCAAGCTGGGCTTGTATGCAGGTTGGCGATCCAAGCCTAAGACCCATCGGCAAACCGCGCTCTTGCGACGCGGCCAAGGCTTTTGCGAGCGACGGCTCAGCCTTCGGGATACACCGCCAGGGCCATGACGCCTTCACCCGGCAGCCAGCCGACCACTTCCACGCGCTTGGGCGCGCGGCGACCTTCGGCTAGGCCGTGGCGCACCGTCTCGACCAAGCGTTTTTGAGTCTCGGGATTGACCGCCCCACCAAAGAAGGACGCCAGATCGGCCAGCACGGGCGCCGGCGCCTGCATGCCGACCACGGTCATCGGCTGCAGCCCCTGACCGCCGGCGGCGATTTGTTCACGCATGGCCTGCGGGCTCAAGCCACCGGGCAGCAGAATGAGCCGGCGCAGCCGTGCCTCCGTGGGCGCATGCACCTGCGGCTGGGCGGCGGCGAGACGCCCGCCGGGCAGGGCCGGCGGCGGCTTGATGGATTTGGTCGGCTTGAGGAAGGCACTGCCGCTGGAGGGCAACATCTGCGGCACGGGCTCCAGCAGGAATCCGTTGCCGGTGGGCAGGGGCAGATCTTCGGCGCGCAGAATCAGCGCGGTCAGACAGGTGATGACAACTCCTCGAAGCATGGACGGGTCGCGGTTTTATCCGGAAGGAGCGCGGGCGACAAGAAAAAAAATCGCCCCCGGGAAAAACCCCGGGGGCGAGTGAAGGGTTCAGGCTGCGGCGAGACCCGCATCAGGGCAGGCGCACGACCTGCACGGCGTCGAGATGGACATTGCCCTGGGCGCCCTCGGTGCGGAAGATGACCGCAGCCTCCTCACCGGCGTTGAAGCGGAATTCACCCAGGCTGTGGGCGCCCTGCTTGCCGGCGGCGGGTTTCGACTGGTCGACGCGCAGGGTCTTCTCGCCATCGGCGCTGAGCACGCTGACCGGCGCGGCTTTGGCGCGGTTGGCATGCGGCTGCCAGTAGATGAAGACCTCGTAGCGGCCGCTCTCCTTGACGGCGAAGGAGAAGCGCGCGCTGGCGTCCTTGGCCTGGGCGTAGCTGTAGTGGTTGCCGACAAAGGGCTTGAGGCCCTCGCCCTTGGCCCAGTTACCGGTCAGTTCGGCGTCTTCATCATCGATGACAAGGCCTTCGAGCTTCTTCGGATCGATGCTGTCGCTGACGATCTCCGGCAGCTGGCGGGCGTTGGCCGGCAGGTAGAGTTCGCCTTCCAGGCTGTCGCGGCGCATGGCGCCGGGCTTGCTCATGAGATCCTTGAGGATGTCCAGGTACTGCTCATAAACACCGCGCGGCGAGGTGTGGTGACGCACGCTGATCCAAGCGGCCTTGCCGACCACCTCGCCCATCATGCCGCAGGTACGCATGACGCGGGTGCTGCCGAGCGCCCAACGGTCGACGCTGATGTTGCGGCCGGCCATGAACAGATTGCCAACGTCCTTCGAGTAGAAGCAGCGGTAGGGCACCGGGTAGCCGTTCTTGCGGTCGGTATGCTTGCCGAACTCAGCGCGCGAGATGAAGGGATTGTCGGGGAACTTGCCGGCATACTGCTCCTTCGGATAGTGCAGGTCCTGGTCCCAGGTGGTCGGCACGCAGGCGTCGGGCTGGATGACGCCCTTGACCATGTCCTCGCCCTTGAGGATGAAGTCGCCGACAATGCGGCGCGATTCGCGGGTGCCTCCGACATAGGCCAGCCACTGCATGTCGTAGTTGCCGTACTTTTCCGGCAGATGCTTTTTCAGCGCGCTGACCGCACCATAGACCGCACGGAAGTTCCAGTCGCGGATGCGCTCGAGGCCGTTGATCGGGTCCTGGTCAAAACCGCTCTCCCAGAACCACTCGCCGTGCACATACTCCTCGGGATTCGGCACCGGTGTGTAGCCAAGGTCGTAGCCGGTCAGGTTGGCCTTGTTCTTCACTCCAGCCGGCTCGAGCGGACGCGGCTCAGGGAAGTCGTCGAGACCCAGCGGCAGCGCCCAGGGCGTCTCTGGCCAGGATCGGGGCTGGGCGACCTTTTTCAGCACCCACATGTTGCTCATGCCCATGCGGCCCTTTTCCTCCATGAGGATCTCGGCACCGGCGAGCGCACCGACGCTGCCATGGCCGGTGCAGTCGCTGAAGAACTTGCCGCGGAAGCGGGTTTCCTTGCCCGTGCGGGTGTCGAGACCGACAACGCTGCGGATGCGGCGCTCCCCGCCCTTCTCCATCTCGACCGCGTGGACATGGGTGTTGAGGAAGAGATCCAGAGTCTTCTCCGCACGCACCACCTCCTCCTTGAGACGGTCGTTGAACTCGTCGGGCGAGGCGGCCGGACTGTTGCTGGCGCGGTCGGCAAACTCCTCGACGATTTCGCCGAGATGCGGGTAGAGACCGCGGCGGGTGCCCCCCATGGCCCAGACCTGGACCTCACCGGAACCGTTGCCGCCGAGCACGGGGCGGTTTTGGATGAAGGCCACCTTCAGGCCCTGGCGGGCGCCGCTGATGGCCGCCCCCATGCCCGAGTAACCGCCGCCGACCACGACCAGGTCGTATTCTTCGGTCTCCGGCGCGGTTTCCGGCAGGCCGAGCGACTGGCGGCGCAGCTGGTTGGTGGCGGCGAAATCGGCCGGCGGGGTGAAAGCGGCATCGCGGGTGAGCAGCAGGGCATCGACCCGCCCCTCAAAGCCGGTCAGGTCATGCAGGCCGAGCGACACCTTGCCGGCGCTCAGATCGGCTTCGCCGGCCAACTCCCAGAGCCAGTCACTGCCCTCGGTGCCGAGCACCTTGGCGAGCTTGCCACCATTGACGCTGACCTGAAACTTGCCGGGCGCTCCGGGGGCCTGCCAGGGACCGACCCAGTTTTTCGTGCGCACCCAGACCCGGTAACGGCCGGGCTCGGTCACGCTCACCTCGGTCTGTGCGTCCTTGACCGGTGCCCCCATGCCGTGGGCGAGCAGGTAGGGCGAACCCATGATGTCGATGAACTGGGTGTCGAGCATCCAGCCACCGGGATGGTCGAAGGATTCCGCCTCGACCCAGAGCGATTGGGCCTGGCTGGTCAGGGTGGTGGCCGCGAGCGCGGCAAGGAGGAGGCGGGGTGTTTTCATGGTCGGATCAATGAACCAGTGTAAACGCCAGTGACCGCGGTTTGCAATCACCGGATGGCTGTTACAGTAACAGCCATGCCCACCCCTTCCCTCGCCGAAATTGCCGAGCGGGTCGGTGTCTCGCGCATGACCGTGTCGCGTGCCCTGCGCGGTGGTCAGCACGTGGCCTCACCCCTGCGTGAACGCATTCTCGCCACAGCGACCGAACTCGGCTGGCAGCCGGATCCGGAACTGGCCCGGCTGATGGCGCGCCTGCGCGAGGGGCGTCGCACCTCCGAGCCTCCCGCCCTCGCCTTCATTTGGTCGGATCGCCGGGAGGTGCCCGGTGCCCATCGTTCCCCCTGGGGCATCGAACTCTTTGAAGGTGCCGCGCGCCGCGCCGCGGAGCTCGGCTACCGCCTGGAGGAGTTCCAGCTCGCCAGCCGCGGCATGAGCGGCCGGCGCCTGTCGGAAATCCTCGTCGCCCGCGGCATCCGCGGCCTGATCCTGTCGCCGCTGATCTCGCGCAGCCGCGCCCGCGTGCCCATCCGCTGGGAGGACTTCAGCAGTGTCGTCATCGGCCTCGGCTACGCGCGCCCCGAACTGCACCGCGTCCACCATCACCACTTCCTCGGCATGATGACCCTGCTGCGCGCCCTGCGCCGCCGGGGTTTCCGGCGCATCGGCTTCTACTCGGAGCGCACGGTCAACGACCGCATGTTTGGCGCCTGGCCGGCGAGTTTCCTGACCCATCATCCCCTGCCCGCCGCCCAGGCCGACAGCCTGCTGCGACTGGTGCGGCGGCCAGCGCGCGAGGATTTTTTCGACTGGCTGCAGAAGGTTCGGCCGGATGCGGTGATCGACCCTTCGCAGCATTGCCTTGAATGGCTGGCGGAGCTGCCCCCGGGGCAGCGGCCGGCGCACTTCACCCTGAACTGGACCCTGAACCGGCCGGAGCTGGGCGGCATCGACCAGCAGGCGGGGGTCCTCGGCGCCGCCGCCGCCGATCTGCTGGCAGAGCAGGTGGCACGCGGGGAACGCGGTGTACCCCAGCACCCCAAGATCGTCATGACCGCCGGTATCTGGCGCGAACCGGCACGCCCGGCACCAGGGGACATTTGAGCCGCCATCACAAAAGAGTCTTGCCCTGTCACAAAAGAATCTTGCTAGATGAAAGGAAGCCTCTAGACTCGCCGGCTTCTTGCACCGGCTCCAACCAGCCGGTTGTTTTTTATACTCCCGATGAATTCCATGCTCCTCGAACAAGGTGTCGTTGTCTCAATCGCCCTGGCTGTCGCCGGCCTGGTGATCGCGGTTCTGTTGATCCGCCAGATTTTGGCCGCTGATGCCGGCAATGAGCGCATGAGCCAGATTGGCGGCGCCATCCAGGAGGGTGCCAAGGCCTACCTGAACCGCCAGATCCGCGCCGTCGGCCTCATCGCCATCGTCATCTTCTTCATTGTCTGGTATGCCCGCGACGGCATGACCTCGGCCGGTTTCGTGGTCGGCGCCGTCTGCTCGATGGTCGCCGGCTACATCGGCATGATGATCGCCGTGCGCGCCAACGTCCGCACCGCCCAGGCCGCCAGCAAGGATTCCCACGGCGCCCTCAAGATGGCCTTCAACGGCGGCGCCGTCACCGGCCTGCTCGTGGTCGCCCTTGGGCTGCTTTCGGTCGGCGTCTTCTACCTGATCATCGAAAAAATGGCCGGCGTGCGCGCGGCCATCGACTCCCTCGTCGGCCTGGCACTCGGCAGCTCGCTGATCTCCGTCTTCGCCCGTCTCGGCGGCGGCATCTACACCAAGGCCGCCGACGTCGGTGCCGACCTGGTCGGCAAGATCGAACAGAACCTCAACGAGGACGACCCGCGCAACCCGGCCACCATCGCCGACAACGTCGGTGACAACGTCGGTGACTGCGCCGGCATGGCCGCCGACGTCTTCGAAACCTACGCGGTCTCGCTCATTGGCGGCATCCTCGTCGGCCACCTCACCGGTCCGGAAGGCAATCACGCGGTGCTGGTCTATCCCTTCATCCTCTGTGGCCTGTCCATCCTCTCCTCCCTGCTCGGCATCGGCTGGGTGAATTTCGTCAAGCAGAAGCCGACCGCCTCTCTGGTCAGCGGCGTCGCCGTCGCCGGCGTCGTTTCCGCCGGCCTGTTCAAATGGGCCACCGGCGCCATGTTCGCCGAACCCGTCGTCATGGCCGGCAAGACGGTCTCCGCCGATGCCCTGTTTTACTGCGCCCTCGTCGGCCTGGTGATGACCTTCGTCGTCGTCTGGATCACCAACTACTTCACCTCGACCGCCCACGCGCCCGTGCGCCGCATCGCCAAGGCCTCGGAAACCGGCCACGCCACCAACATCATCGCGGGCATCAGCGTCGGCCACCACGCCACCCTGCTGCCGGTGCTCGCCATCGCCGCCTCCATCTGGATCTGCTGGGACCTGGCCGGCCTCTATGGCATCGCCATCGCCGTGGTCTCCATGCTCAGCCTCTCCGGCATCATCATCTCGCTCGACGCCTTCGGCCCGATCACCGACAACGCCGGCGGCATCGCCGTCATGTCCGGCCTGCCCGAGGACGTGCGCAAGATCACCGACGAGCTCGACGCCGTCGGCAACACCATGAAGGCCGTCACCAAGGGTTATGCCATCGCCTCGGCCGGTCTCGCCGCCATGGTCCTGTTCGGCTCCTACGTCGAGGAGCTGAAGTACATCCTCGAACAGAAGACCATCGCCTTCGACCTGATGAACCCTCAGGTCATCATCGGCATGTTCATCGGCGGTCTGCTGCCCTACCTGTTCACCGCCTTCGGCATGGACGCCGTCGGCAACGCTGCCGGCGCCGTGGTGCGCGAGGTGCGCCGCCAGATCCAGGCCAAGCCAGGCATTCTCACCGGCCAGGACACGCCCGAGTACGGCCAGTGCGTCGACATCGTCACCAAGGCCGCCCTGCGCCAGATGATCCTGCCGGCCCTGCTGCCCATTGTCTTCGTCGTCGGCGTCGCCTGCCTCGGCAAGGAGGCCCTCGGCGGCCTGCTCATTGGCACCATTGTCACCGGCCTGTTCGTCGGCATCGCCATGACCTCCGCCGGCGGCGCCTGGGACAATGCCAAAAAGTACGTGGAAGAAGGCCACCACGGCGGCAAGGGCAGCTTCGCCCACCAGGCCGCCGTCACCGGTGACACCGTCGGCGACCCCTACAAGGACACCTCCGGCCCGGCGGTGAATCCGATGATCAAGGTCGTCAACATCCTCGCCATCCTGATCATCCCGGTCTTCTTCAAGTGAACCCCTTCAGCGGCCGCGCCGGCTTGCACCGGCGCGCCGGCGGTTCTGCTCGCGCCGCCATTCCGTGCGGTGATTGCGCGCCCATTCGTTGAGGGCGCGCTCAAAACCCACATCACGCCCCTCGCGCTCGCTCACCAGCCACTTGTGGCGCTGGATCTGCTCGAGCTCGGCGAGAAAGGTGGCGTAAGGACTGCTGGCTCCATCGTCCATGGGGGAAATAACGTGCCTGCGTCGACGCCGGCTTGCAAGGTTTTCGCCGGCCAGACCACAGCCGGCCGCAAAAATGCGCAAGGCCCACAGAAAGCGAATGACAAATCGGCCGGCTTCTCTTATGTTGCAAGTTCATCCGACTTCCAGTGCCGGTGTAGCTCAGTGGTAGAGCATCTCATTCGTAATGAGAGGGTCGCGGGTTCGAATCCCGCCTTCGGCTCCACGGAGACCATGTCCAGCACTCCAGCCAGGCCCGCCACCCCATGCGGAGATCCCCCGGCAGCGAAGATTCTTCTTCGCATTGGCCTGCTCCTCACCGCTGTCGGCCTCACCACCGCCCTGCTCGCCCTGAGCCTGCGCGGCCGGTCTTCGCCCAATCCCTTCGAACGCCTGCTCACCGCCGTGCCCGACGGCGCCTTCCGCTCCGACTCGGCTGAGAGCTTGGAACATTTGGAGCGGGTCGCCAGGGCGTTTTTTGAAGCCGCCGACCTTGACTCCCTGCGACTTGTCTGTCGTGAGCCCGAGCGGGTCGCGCCGCTCATGGCCCAACACTACAGCCGTCACCCGCTGCAGCCTCTGGCCTGGCGCGGCCTCGACTGGGCTCGCCCCCTGCGCGAACCCGGCCAGAACCTGTTTCTGACCCAGTCCTCCTTCCACGGCCGCGAACCCCTGCAACTGGTGATTGAGCTTTCCGCGCGCGGCTTTCATGCCGACTGGGAAAGCCACGTTCGCTATGGTGAGATGGCGTGGCCCGATTTCCTCGCGCACCGCCCACCCCTTCCCACCCTGTTTCGGGTTCTTGCCACCCTCTTGGTCGACCCCGCCGAAAGCGCCGACGGGTTGGCCCGGCTGGAATTGCAGCACCCCGACCATCCGGCACCACTCCAAGCGGTACTGCCTGTCGACACCCCTCTCTGGCAGGCCCTGCAGCAGCAGCTCGCTCAGGGAGCCTGGAAAAAAGTTCCGTTGATCCTGCGATTGTGTTATGAGGAGGAAATTCAGGCTCCTGGCACGGTTCGCATCACCGGTGTTGAAGGACGAGGCTGGTTGATCCTGAATCATTAACAGGAGTTGAAGCACGTGAGCAAATCCACCAAGAAATCCGCCAAGCCCGCCGCCAAGGCGGCCTCAACGTCGGCCAAAGCCGCGCTAAAAAAAGCTCCTGCGCCGAAAGCTCCCTCCCGAAAGCCGGCACCTCCCGCGAAAAAGCCCGCCGCCAAGCCGGCTCCGGCCAAAAAACCGGCACCCGCGAAAAAGCCCGCCGCCAAGCCGGCTCCGGCCAAAAAGCCGGCACCCGCGAAAA
>DAIUCN010000108.1:0-13294 GCA_036846165.1 Prosthecobacter sp. | reverse complement strand
CCACCACCTGCGAGGTGCCTCCCAGCGAGCCGCCGGTTCCCACCTGCAGCACGCCCTCATTCACGGTCGTCACGCCGGTGTAGCTGCTCGCTCCCGTCACGGTCCATTGGCCGCCCTCCAGCGTCACGCTGCCATTGCCGCTGATGGCCTGCGCAAAGGCGCCGCCGTAGTTGTCGCTGCGGTCAAACACCAGCAGCCCGTTGTTGACCACCGCGCCGGTGCCCAAGCTGCCGGTCGTGCCGCCCGCGCCCACCCGCAGCGTGCCGTCCTCCAGCTGCGTGCCGCCGCTGAAGCTGTTGTTCGCCGTGAGCACCAGCGTGCCGCCGCTCACCTGCACCACCCCGCTGCCGCTGATCACCTCGCTGAACGCGCCCCCATAGTTGTCGTTGCGGTCAAACTGCAGCACGCCGTTGTTGACCACCGCACCGCTGCCCAGCCGGCCCGTCGTGCCGTGTGTTCCCACCTGCAGGGTGCCACCGCTGATCACCGTGCCACCCGTGTAGGTGTTGCTGCCGGTGAGCACCAGCGTGCTCGCCCCGTCCTTCACCAGCGTTCCCCCCGTGCCGGAGATCACCCCGGCAAAGGTCGTCGTGCCGGCACCTGTGCCCACGGTCAGGGTGGTGGAACCCAGGGTCACGGTCGAGCTGGCCGCACCGCTCAGCGAAGCGACGACCTGACTGGCATTGAGCGTCAGGTTGGAACCGCCGCTGCCGGTTGGATCGAGGATCATCGCCGTGCGGGTGTCCACCGGCAGCGCGCCCGCCACGTTGGCCACCAGACTGCCGCCGTTGAGGACATAGGTCGGGCCATTGTAACTGTTGGCACTGTCCAGGGTCACCAGAGAACCGTCCACCACGAGGTCTGAGTTCGCGGCGCTGCCGGTGATCGTGCCGGTGACCGTGTAACTGCCGCCGCGCAGCACCAGCGTGCTGCCGTTCTTGGCAAGCTCGCCCCCGAGCGTGACCAAGCCGCCGCCTTGGTTGAACAAAAGACCGAAATCCGCCGTGACGCGAATGTCGTTGTCGTAAGTCACCGCGCCGGCATGGTCGAAACGCAGTACCGAGGTTTCCGAAGCCGACCCCGCCAGCACCACGGCCGCCGTGCCCAGATGCTCACTGGCTGAGACCGCCAGCAGGGCATTGTCGCCGATGCGGATCTCGCCGCTGAAATTCTGGTTGGCGCCGGCCAGCGTCAATTCACCGGCGCGCACTTCAAGCACGCCGCTGCCACTGATGGCATGGGTCACCGCACCGCCGTAGCTGTCGCTGCGGTTGAAGGCCAGGGTGCCATCGCCGCCAATCGTCACGGTGCCGCTGCCCAGGGTGCCCGCCATGCCGCCGGCGCCGAGTTCCAGGGTGCCGGCGCTGATTTGCGTGTCGCCATGACTGTTGTCGGCCAACAGCCGAAGGGTGCCAGTCCCCGTCTTGATCAGGGCACCATTGGTCAAAGGTGCCTCGATGAGCAGGTCGACGTCACTGCTGCCGTTACCGACTTGGAAGGTGCGGGCACCACCGTCGAGGTCGATGTAACCGGCGTTGGCGAGGCTGCCACCGGAGACGATCTGCGCGGTGCCGCTGGAGATTGTCACCGTCACGCCGCCCTGCAGCAGCAGCCGGTTGGCATCGCCGGCAGCCGAGTTGATCGTCAACGTCGGGCTGTCCGTGCCGCTGAAGACCAGGCCATCGCCGCCGGCGCGGATCTGCAGCGTGCCGCGCGTGTTGCCCAAACTGTTGACCAGGGTGTCGCCCGAGTTGCTGGAGAGCAGGAAGGTCTGCAGACTGAAGGTGTTGCCCTGCGTGCGGAAATTGCCGCCGGATTTGTTGAGCGTGGCAAAGGTTTCCGTCTTGCCGGGTGCCACGGTGGGCGCGAATTCCAGGGTGCCGCCGGTCAGCGTCACGGTCGCCGCATCCGGAATCTGCTCCGGACCGCGCAGGATGAGCGCGCCGCCGTTGACCTGAGCATTGCCGCCGAAGGCCAGCGCGCCGCCGGTTTTGTCGAGGCGCAGGGTGCCGCCATTGACGACGGTCAGACCGGTGTAGGTGTTGCTGACCGAGCCCGCCAGGGAGATGGCGCTGGTGCCCTCGCCGGTGTAGCTGCGCACCACGGAGCCGGTGCCCGAGATTGTGTTGAAGACATCGCCGATGCTGCCGGCGAGTTCAAGCACGCCGTGGTTGACGATGGCGCCAGAGCCCTGGGCGCCCAAACCGGCGATCTTGAGCAGGCCGGCGTTGATCGTGGTCGTGCCGGTGTAGGTGTTGTTGTTGCCGGCCAAAATCATCGTGCCGCCGCCCTCCTTGATAAAATTGCCGCTGCCCGCCGCCACCCCGACGTGGGTGATGGTCTTGCCCTCGGCGATCTCGACGATGCCCTGCCCGAGGAAATTCACCTGGCGGTTGCTGGCAACATCACCGGTGACGACGAGGCGCGCGGTGGTGGCGCCGGCAGCGAAGGTCAGGTTGCTGAAGCCGAGCTGGGCAGTGGTGCCAATCTTCAGGGTGCCGGCCTCGATCGTCGTCGTCCCGGTAAACGTGTTGGTGCCGGTGAGAGTCCACGTGCCTTCACCGCGTTTGGTCACCGAGGTGGCCCCGCCGTTGTCGCCGATGGACAAGGCCAGCGATCCCTCACCGCTGCCCATGAGGAACAGTGTGCGGCTGCCACTCTGGCCATCGAATCCCATGGCGCCCGTGTTGGTGAACTGGAGCAGGCCGGTGCCGGAAGCATCCAGGAAGCCGTTGAGCAGGCTGACCGAAAACAACCGGTCGGTGCTGGTCGCGACGCCGATGTACTTGAGCACGCCGTGGTCGAGGATGAGGTTCTCGGCCGCATTGGACGACTGGCCAATGCCGCTGGCGAGGCCGCCATTGGCAAGCAGGCTGACCGACAGGACCGCGTCTCTGCGGATGCGGGTGGAGCCGGTGTAAGTGTTGGCGCCGGTCAGTCGCACCTCGCCATCGTAGGCTCCCTCACCAATGGCCAGGTTGGCGGGAGCGCCGCTGCCAGTTTCACTGATGACGCCGGCATAGGCCATGACCGTGTTATGCTGGGCGACGAGACGGCTTGAGGTGCCCCTCTCAAGCTGGATGGTGCGGCTGGCATTCAGGGTGATGACCAGAGGTTCTTCACCCGTGTGGGCATTGAACCCTGCTTCCAGCGTCCCCCCCGCCAGGGTGAGCGCGCTGGTAACGGCGCCCAGACCGCTGTCGGCGATGACGCCCAGCAGGCCCATCTGAAGACGGGTGCCTCCCGTGTAGGTATTGACGCCGTCCATGTGCAGGTGGCCCGCCCCGGCCTTGACCAGTCCGCCCGCCCCGGCAATGACCGAGTTCACCAGCAGGTCGTTGCCGGTGACTTCGAAGGTGACATTGCCCGAGTCGAGTTGGATGCCCTTGGTGGCGCCGATGGTGAAGCCATCCGTCACCACCAGCTTTGAGCCGGCACCAAAAACCACCCGGTCGGAAACCGTGCTCAGAGGTGTGTAACCGAGCAGGTCGTTGATGCCCGGATTGGTGACGGTGATGCCGGCGTTGACGGTGATTTTGCCATCCCAGAGTGCCGAAGAGGCATTCAGGGTCGTGTTCGTGTTGAGCGTGACATTGCCCGCCGTGAGTGTCGACACGAGGTACTGGCCTCCGGAGTTCACAACGACGGTGCCGCCTGGCAAACTGACCCCGGCGCCAAGGCGGACAATGCCGCCGCTGTTGGCATTCAGTTTCACTCCGGAAGCAAAACTGACGCCGGGACCGGTGAGGAAGAGTTCGCCGCCATTGACCTGAACATCGCCGGTGAAGGTGTGGGCACCCCCGTAGCCCAGTTGCAGGATGCCCGCCCCGTCCTTGATGATGCCCGAGGTGCCGGAAATGGGACCGCCGAGGGCGAGGGTGTTGCCGGTCACGGTGAAGGTCGTGTAACCAGAGGAGGGGTTGGCGAGATCGACCGCTCCGCTGCCCAGACCCAGGCTGTTGGTGCCGGCGAAGGTCAGACTGGAGCCCATTTCAATCGAGCGGGGGACCACGACATTGAGACCGGCGCCGGAGGTGTTGTCGAGAACAACCCCGTTGCCCAGGGTCAGCGTGCCGCCAACGGCGGAGCCAAGGGCAATCGGATTGTTGATGTTGAGCTGGCCGGAGAGCACCTGCGTGTGCAGGTGACTGCTGCCCCCGGCCAGGGTGAGCACGCCGGAACCGTCCTTGATCACGGTGGCGCTGCTGCCCAAATCGAGCGCCCGGGCGTTGATCGCACCGGCACCCCCGAAGGTGAGCGTGTGGTTGTCGCCGTGAATGTGATTGAGGAAGGTGAGGCTGCCGGAGTCCGCGTTGATGCGCGCAGCGGAACCCAGCTGCAGTTCCAGCGGCAACACATTGGCGCCCGAGATGCCGCGCAAGGCACCGCCGTTGTTGATGCCGGAACCATTCAGGACAATGACGCGGCCGGCCGTCATGCCATCCTGCAACTCCAGGGCCGCGCCGCTGTAAACCGTCGCAATGCCCGGAACAGGGCTATTCACCGGGTAACTTGAGGTGTACCGCACATTGACGACCCCCTCCATGATGTCGGCAGTGCCGAGGAAGGTGGACGCGCCGATGAGGGTGAGCGTGCCGCTGCCAAGCTTCCGCAGGCCGCCCGTGCCGCTGCTGTCGCCCGTCAGGGTCGTGTTGCCGGCGCCGGCCACGGTGATCAAATGGCCTTCATTGACCACGCTGAACAAGGTCAGTGTGCCCGCATCCACCTGCACCGTGGCCGGGCCCGTGAGCGTCAGCGGCCGGGAGGCGCCCAGATCGTAGCTGCCGCCCGTCGAGCGCAGGGTCGCGTTGCTCAAATAGATGCCGCCTGCCGACAAATTCGAGGCCGAGTTGATCGCCAGCGTGCCTCCCAGCACTGTTGTCGTGCCGGTGTAGGCATTGCTGCCCGAGAGCGTCAGCGTGCCCGCCCCGCTCTTCACCAGCCCACCTGTGTTGCTGGCCGCCAGATTGCCCGCCCAGGTCACATTTTGGCCATTGGTGTCCACCGCGATGGCGCTGCTGCTGTTGACGATGCGCGTCGCCAGATCCTGCGTGTTGGCCGCGCTGTAGCGCAACTCCCCGCCGGTGAAGGTCAGGTTGCCGCCGCCGCCCAGCGCGCCGGCACTCTGCAAGGCCAGCGTGCCCGCCTGAAGGGTCGTCACCCCGGTGTAGGTATTGGCGCCACTGAGCACCATCGTACCGGCACCACTCTTGGTCAGGCCATGACCACTGCCACTGAGGGTTGCCGACACGGTCAGATCGTTGGCGGCCGCGGCATTGCCAATGATGAAATTCCTCTGGGTGGCATTGAGCGCGACCTGACCGCTGATGACAGACCCCGCCTGATTGCCTTGGGCGAGGAAGGTGACATCCCCCCCGAGGGTCAGCGTGCCGGCACCGGTCTGCACGGTGTTCGTTTTGGGCGACGCATTCGCGCCTGCGAGCGGCCCGCCCAGGGTCAGACTGCCGATGCTCAGGCTGTGGCCGTTGAGATCGAGGGTTGCCGTGGTGCCCGAGCTGCCATCAGCAGACACCGTCACATGGGTGCCACCGGTCAGGGCGCTGGCGGCACCCATCTGCAGAACTCCGCCGCTGATCTTGGTGGTGCCGGTGTAGGTGTTGCTGCCGGTCAGGGTCAGCGTGCCTTCCCCTGCCTTCACCAGGCTCAGGGCGCCGCCGCCGGTGCCATCGCGGATCACGCCGGCAAAGGTTCCCGAGAGTCCACTGGCATTGCCCACGGTCAGGGTGGCCGCCATCGCGTTGGCGTTTTCGACAATCGGACTGCCGGGCGTCGCATGACTCGTCAAACCGGCGATGACCACACTGTTGCCGTTCAGGCGGAGGGTGCCCGTGCTGGCCTCACCAAACGCCACCGTGTTCTCCTGTCCCGCCGTCGCGTTCAGGGCGCCCGTACTGCCCAGCTGCAGCACACCGGCGTTGACGGTGACACCGCCTGTGAAGGTATTGGCACCGGACAGGGTCAGCGTGCCCGTGCCGGCCTTCACCAACCCCAGCGGACCGCCTTCCGCTCCATTCTGGATCACACCCGCAAAGCTTCCCGACAGGTTCTGGCTGTTGCCCACCGTCAGTACCGCCGCTCCCACCGCGCCATTCTCCACCACCCCCACCGAACCCACACTGCTCAAATTCGACACCCTCACACTCGTCCCCGTCAACCTCAGCGTGCCCGTGCTGCCGCTGCCAAACGCCACCGCGTTCTCCTGACCCGACGTTGCATTCAAGGCCCCCACCGAACCCACTTCCAGCACCCCGCCGTTGATCGTCACTCCCCCGGTAAAGGTGTTGGTCCCTGTCAGCAGCAGCCTTCCCGCTCCCGTCTTCGTCAAACTGCCGCTCCCCGTCGCCACCGCCCCTGTGATCACCGTCTCGCCACTGCCCCCGATGGTAAAACTCGTGTTCGTCCCGCTCACGCTCCCCAGCGTCAGCCGGCTCCCCGTCTGGGCCTGCAGCACCGCACCGCCCGCTGTCAGCGTCACCGTCCCAAAGTTCAGTCCCGCCACCCCGCTGCTGACGTTTCCACCCGCCTCCAGCGTCAGCGTCTGCGCCCCCAGGCTCAGGGTTCCCAGCGTGTGTGTCACTCCCGCGCCCGCCGTCTCCCGGTCCGAACGAACCGTCGCGCTGGTGGTCACGGTGACTGCGTTGCCAAAATTCAGACCCACATCGCCTGCCACTTCAAGGCTGCCGCCCGCCAGGGTCACCTGTCCAGCACTCAGCGCCGCCGTGTTGCCCACGCCCCGCACCACCCCGCCCTGAATGCTCAAGCCTCCGGTAAAGGTGTTCCCCCCGCTCAGTACCAGTGTGCCGCCGCCGCTCTTCACCACACCGCCGCTGCCGCTCACCACCCCGCTCACCGCGATGTTGCCCGCCCCGGTGAACGTCTTGGCAAAGTTGCCGCCAATGCCTCCGCTGAGGGTCAGCGTGCCTGCCGTCGAACCGATCGTTGCCGCCGAACCCAGGGTGATCTGCCCGGCATAGCTGTTGTTGCCGCTGACGTTGCGCAGCACCCCCGTGCCACCCACGCCGCTGCCGTTGATGGTCAGCGCCTCCGCCCCCACCGCGATGTCACCCTGCAGTTCCAGGGCCGCTCCCGAAGCCACCGTCGTGCCGGCCGTCGTGGCGCCCAGGGCACTGCCGTTGCGCAGGTTCACCACGCCGGCACTGATCGTGGTCACGCCCGTGTAGGTGTTGGCACCCTCCAAAATCAAACTGCCGGCTCCGTCCTTGGTGATGCCAAACGCGCCACTGATCGTGCCGGTGAGCCGAAGCGAACCCCCGGAAACCACCGAATAGGTGTTGGCTGCACCCATGATGATGCCGAAATGAATCGTTTGCAGCAGGGTTGTTTCGTTGACCACGCCGCCGACCAACGTCACGGCATTGCCGCTGAGCGTGTAGGCTCCCGCGCCCGTCTGAAACCGGATGGTGCCGTACGTGCCGCCGACCACATCATTGTTCAAATTCAGCCGCACAGCATTGTTGAAAATCAGATCGAAGCCGCCACCGCTGGGGATGGGGTTGCTCCAGTTGGCGTTGTCCGACCAGTTGTTCGTGGTGCCACTGCCGCCTGACCAGGTGCGGGAACCGCCAGCCTGAAGACTGACGGTATGGCCCAACAGCAGCAGAGCCCAGACACAGGTTCCACGACGAAATCTGCCGAGGCATGCGCTTCTTCCAGCAGAAAGCCGCGAGACGGTCATAAGGGGCACAGGGGGGAGGGCCGTGCGCCACCAGAGAAGTCTTCATTCCCAAGCCAAAGCGGCACGAATCATTTGCGGATAATTATAATATCGCTGACTTCTCAAGATTTCAATGGTATTTTGATGAAACAAATCGGCAAAATTCCGTTCATCGGTGATCATTTGAACATCTTCCCATGCCGTGGAAGGCACTTGCAGCCATTGAAAGGTGCGGGGGCCATCAAAGCAGGCCAGTGTCACGGGCCCGCGCTCCGGGCGTATCGGCTGGTCGGAGGCAAAGAACAGCAGGTTGCCGTCGGCAGGCACAGCCAGGACTTCGACGAAGACCTCCTGCAGGGTGGCGCGCACGGCGGAGCCGAGTCGATTGGGTGCGCCCTGGCGTTCGTCGATGCCCCAGGTGTTCACCGCGAGCAAACCGCCGGGTGCCAGAGCCGCCTTGGCGGTGGCCAAGCCCTCCCGACTGATCAGCGACCAGGCGAGGCTGTCGCCGTTGAAAGCGTCGAGCACGACGACGTCGAATTGCCCTGGCTGCAGGTGCAAAAAGACGCGGCCATCCATGGCATGAAGACGCGAGTCCGGCAAACTCAGCCCGAAATGGCGCTGGGCCAGCCGGATGACTTCGGGCGAAAGGTCGACACCGGTCCAGTCCATGCCGCCCTGGCTGAGCAGTGGCACCATGCCGCCACCCCCGAGGCCGATCAGCGCCCCGGTGGTGGCTTGGGGGCGTGCCATGAGCACGCGAGCCGCGAGAAAGTAGGCGTATTTGTCGAGACTACGCCCGTTCGCGGCCATGCCCGATTGAACCGTCTGATCGGCAAAGAGGTAGCGGTTGCCCTCATGCTCGATGACCCGCAGGTCGGAACCGTCGCGGTAACAGGCTTCAAGCAGGCCGGGGGGCCGGGGCTGAGGCCGCGCCGGCAGCAGGGCGAACCCGGCGATGCCGGCCGCAGCGACGGCTCGGCGACGGTCCGGCGAAGCCACCAGCAGCGCCGCCAGAATCAGCGTCCAAGCCAGCCCGGCGAGCAGGACTGGCAGGCGCAGGTGCGGAACCAGAACGAGGCCCGCCAGCAACGCCCCGACCACCGAACCGCTGGTGGAGATGGCATACAACCGACCCGCCGAGCGGCCGGCAGTGGCGACCTCGGCCGCCTCCAGGCGGATCGCGAACGGCGACACCATGCCGAGCAGGAACAGGGGTGGAAAAAACAACAGGAAGGACGAGAACAGCGCCCCCCAGCGCAGGCCGAGCGTCCAGCCGAGTTCCAGCACTGGCAGGCGCAGCCACGGGATCAGCGCCACCAGCACGGCAGCGACCAGCAAAACGGCAGACAGGGTGACGGCATGAGGTCGCCGGTCAGCGAGCCCCCCGCCCTGCCAATAGCCGAGCGCCAGCGCCACCAGCGTGACGGTGATCAGAGCGGTCCAAACATTCAAACCGCTGCCGAACTGCGGCGCGATGAGGCGAGTGCCGAGAATTTGCAGAACCATCACAGCCGCCCCGGAAAGAAACAGGGCAAGCCGCAGGCGCAGCGGTCGGAGGGGAGTGGAGGTCGACGGCATGGGCAGGTAATCGGGAGCCTGTCTTTCATACCGGCATCCGACCGTCTTGACAACGCTGGTCCCGGGGGAAGGTCGCCGGTCCCGTCCCATCACGGCAAGGCCTGCCTGCCGGCAATTTCAGCTGTTCGGGACAAAATCCGGACGTATTTTCGCCTCGTGTCGGCAGGCTATGCCTGTCGGATGCCACCAGCCTGCCCCGCATGATTTTCCACCATCGCCAAAAAGGCCTGCTGCAGTTGACCGCCCTCACCGGTCTGCTGTGCTGCCTGCTGTGCTACGGCGCGGCCTACTACCTCAAGGTGGTGCTCGATGACGGTCGCGCTTTCGCCAGCCTGCTGCATTCGAAAGGCTACGCCGCGGGTCTCGCCTTCGCCCTGCTGGCGCTGGTCTTCGATCACCTGCGCACCAGCGGCGTCGATGAGCGCGGCGGCCATGCCCGGCCCGCCTGGAGTGCCTGCCTTGCCACGGGCCTGACTCAAAGCCTGACCGTGTTGGTCTTCCTGGCCCTGTTCAGCCTAGTCACCAAGGACGTCGAAATCTCGCGCGTTTTTGTCTTCCTGTTCGTCGGCCTGCTGGCGGTGTCGCTCACCTTGGTGCACCGGCTGGTGCCACGACTGCTGGGCCGGGTGCTGTTCCAGCAGCGTCAGGCCTGCCGCTGCCTGCTGATTCACCCGGCCGCCTTGCCGGAAGCCCGCCTGGAGGCCGAGCGACTGGTGCGCGACAAGGAGCACCTCGGCTTGCAGATCGACTCCAGCTTCGTCTACGAGACACCACTTGGCGGGGACCGCCACACCTGGCTGGCGCGGCTGCGACAGACCCTGGAAGTGCGCGAGTGCGGCGTCGTCCTGTTTTTCCGCTGCGTGCCGGATCTGGAGTTTTTGAGCCTGCTCAAAGCCGCCTGCGACGATACGGGCGTGCGGCTGATCGCCTGCCTGGACCTTCCCGAACCCCTGGCCAGCCGGATCGACCACACGCCCGAGCTTGGCACCCATCTGGTCAGCCTGGGCGAGGAGCCGCTGCAAAATCCGGTGAATCGCATCCTCAAGCGCGGCTTCGATCTGCTGGTGGCGGCCCCCGTGGTGGTGTTCGTGCTGCCCCCGCTGGCCCTGTTCGTGTGGATGGCCCAAAAAAGGCAATCGCCAGGACCGTTGCTGCACCGGCAGCAGCGCAGCGGTTTGAACGGCCATGCCTTCACCTTCTGGAAGTTCCGGACGATGCATCCCGACAACGGTCAGGAGGGCCGGCAGGCAACCCCCGACGACCCCCGAATCTTCCCCTTGGGCCGCTGGCTGCGTCGGACCAGCCTGGATGAAATGCCCCAGTTCCTGCACGTGCTGACAGGTCAGATGAGTTTGGTCGGTCCGCGCCCCCATCTGGTGGAACACGATCCGATCTTTGCACGCATGGTCTCACACTATCCGATGAGGCGACTCATCAAGCCCGGCCTCACCGGCCTTGCCCAGGTGCGTGGCTGGCGCGGCGAGGTGCGCGGGGCTCCCGACATCAGCGAACGCGTCGATGCCGACCTGCTGTACCTGCGCAACTGGTCACTTGCCATGGACTTCAAAATCCTTATCTTGACAGCCGCTCACGTCATCAAGGCCCCCCCCTCGGCCTATTGACCCTCACCAGCGTCATGAAATCCGCACGCTACTGGCTTTTCTTTCTCGGCTGCGCCGCGCTGCCCTCTGTCGCCGCACCGCTCCGCCCGGTGGTGCTGGCCCAGCGTGGCGACGTCAATGTCACTCCCGCCAAAGGCGCTGCCCGAACCACGCAAGCCGGCGAGGTTCTGGCTCGTGGCGAAAGGGTCGATGTCCGGGGCGAGACGCGTGCGGCGATCGCCCTGGCCCCCGGCCAGATGGCCACGCTGCGCAACGGCGGCGGCTTGAAGATGGAAGCTCTGCACGACGGCAGAACGGGGGCCCGCGTGCGGCTGGAATCCGGCACCGTGGACTGCTGGATCAAGCCCGGCCGGCCGGCCGATCAACCGGTTTTTGTGCTGCTGGCCGGCAAGGACAGCTTCCAGGCCCGCGGCACCCTCTGGACCACAACGATTCTGGACAATGGCAACGTCGTCACCGCCGTCCTGCACTCCACCCTCGCACTGACGCTCGGCGAAAGCGGTGCCCAGATCTTCGTCACCGCCGGCCATGTCATCACCTCCGAGTACAACGCGGAGGGTCAATGGTTGCAGACCACCTTGGTGGATCTGACCACCGGTCAGAAAACCCTGTATCTGGCAGCCGCGCCGACCAGCCCGCTGACCAGCCCCGCCAGCACGACCGAGATCGGCCAAGCGGCGGCTTTTTTCCAGAACGGTCTCGACAGCGCCTCGGGTTGGACCACGGAAAGCCTTCGGGATGCCACCCTGCTGGTCACTCAGATCAACGCCGTCCTCAACAGCGCCGGCCTGCCGCCCCTCGTGGCTCCGACGCCGCGTGACGATGCCCTCACGCCCGGCAGCGATGTGCGCGACACCCTCCTGGCGTCGCCGGAGGCACCGCCCTCCAACTAATCCCGCCGTTGGCACGCCTGCTGCCGTCTCTCTTTCCCCGCGTGAAACGTTCCATCGCCCTGACCCTGACGCTGCTCGCCAGTGCCGCAGGTCTGTGCGCTCAGGAAGCCACGCCAGCCCGGCAGTTGGGTACCGGCAGCACCCTGCTCAACCCGGGCCGTCTCGACGACGCCGGCGCCGTGAAGTACGAGCGCTACAGGGACTCCCCCGAGCTGCCGCCGCTGCCGCCGGACCCGGTGATGGCCGCCACCACCACCGCGGAGGGTGAGTTGCTGCCCTGGTGGGAGGGCATGGAGGAAGTGGCCGATCACTCCATCCGTTCGGGCAGCTGGCGGCATCGCGCCGGCATCTCCGCCTCCTGGGTGCACGACGACAACTTCCAGCTCGCCGCCCAGGGTGGCGGCAAGCGCAGCACCCAGGTGTATGCTGTCAGCCCCTATCTGCAGCTCAGCAAGGGCGAGCCAGGCCACGGCCTGGATTTCCAATTTCAGTATGCCCCGGAATACAGCACCTTTTCCGACGCCTCCATCGACCCCATTCTCAACCACTCCATCAGTTCGTCCCTTGGCCTGAACGGCGCGCGCAGCCGTGTGTTGGTCAATGCGAGCTACAACCGCCGCGAGGGCGGCAATGTCGAGGTGGGCGGCCTGGTGTCCTCGGATGTGGGCAGCATTGGCCTGCAGGCCAGCTATGACTACTCTCCAAAAACCTCCTTCGGAGTCAGCCTCGGCTCGAGCTACACCAGCTATGAGCGCTTCAACAGCTTCGCCGACATCAACCTGTCAGCCCATGTCGACTATGCCGCCACCGCCAAAACCCGGGTCGGGTTTGGCCTCGGTTACAATCTGGTGGACCAGCAGCGCAGCCGCTCGCAAAACGCCGTCAATGCCAACCTGCGCCTGAACTGGGCCGCCAGCGCCAAGCTTAGCCTGAGCGCCGCTCTCGGCGGCGAATTCCGCAGCTTTGCCGGCGGCGAATCCATTGTCACGCCCAACGGCACGATCGCCGCCAGCTACGCGCCCACGGCCAAGCTCAGCCTTCAGCTCAGCCTGTACCGCCGCGCCACGCCTTCCATCGTGCTGCAGGACTCCCTCTATTACGCCACGGGTGGCGCCTTGACCGCCGCCTACAACGTCACGGCGAGGGCGTCGATGACGGTCGGCTTCGGCTACGAACTCTCGCCCTACGAATCGACGGTCGAGGGCGTGCGCCAGGATCGCGAGGACAGGTACTACTTTGTGCGCACCGGCCTCAGTTACAGCCTGCGCCACAACCTCGGCCTGAACCTGTTCTACCAGTGGAGCGAAAACGATTCGAACTCGACCCGCGCTTTCAACCAGCCCGCCGGCTTCAAACGCAGCCAGGTGGGGGCCTCGCTGTCGTATCTCTTCTGAAGCCGATGCCGTTCCGCCTGATCCATCCGCTCCTGGGCTGCGCCGCCGCCCTGCTCCTGCTCGTGTCTGGGCCGAGCCTGGCGCAGACGGCGGATCCCACCCCCACCC
>DAIUCN010000107.1:0-13582 GCA_036846165.1 Prosthecobacter sp. | reverse complement strand
CTCCCGTCATCGGCCCCGTCACTCCACCGCCACCGGCCCGGACTGGACGTGCTTGAGGTTCTTGGGGAATTCCTCGCCGAGGAAGGCGGCGAAGGAGACGGTCTTGGCCGGGGTGTCGGCGGGCAGGCGGAAGGTGACGGAGAGGCTGGCATCGCCTTGGACGTCGAGGACCTGGCGTTCGAGGCGGCGGCCACTGGCGTCCTTGAGGGTGACGTGGAGTTTTTGCGGACCGAGGCTGGCGGGCAGGCGGTGATGCAGGCGGACGGTGCACTCACTGCCGCGGGCGAGCTTTTCCGGGACCTGCAGGTCGAGACCGACTTCGCCGCCGGGCAGGGCGGGCGGTTGGCCCATGGCTGACGGGGCCTTGCGCTTGCCGGGCATGGCCTTGGCTGGGGCCTTGCCCTTTTTGCCGCGTTGATCGGCTTCGGCCTGGGCCTGTTTCATGAAGGCCTCGCGCACGGCGGGATCGTGGCGCTGGCGGAAGACGTCGAGCAGGGGATCGCGGGTGCGCACCATCCAGTCTTCCAGGGCGCGGACGAGCCGGTTTTGCACCTCGGCGACCTCGGGTTTGCCGATGAGGTTGCTGAGGGCGTCGGGATCGTAGGCGTAGTGGTAGAGTTCCTCGGGCACGCGGTGGTCGATGAGGTCGAGGCGGGCGGCGATCTGCGGGTCGGTCTGGGCGAGCGCCTGCAGGCGCCGGTAGGTGACGGTGCCCTGGGTGGCAGTGCGCATGACGCGTTCGCCGTTCGACCAGGGATTAAACAGGTAGGCGTATTCCTTGGTGACGATGGAGCGCATGGGGCTGCGGTTGCCACTGCTGTTTTCGTTGTACTCGGTGACGACGTAGTCGCGACCGTCCTGTTTTTCGCCGCGCAGCACGGGCGCGAAGCTGCGGCCGTCCAGGCCGTCGGGGTGGGGCAGGCCGAAGACATCGAGCAGGGTGGGCAGCAGATCGACGGCGGAGACGAGGTGCTCGTCATCGACCGCGCCGGGGCGGGTGACGCCGGGCCAGACGACCATCATCGGCGTGCGGGTGCTGTGGTAGTAGAGCTGGGTTTTGGCGAAGGGCAGGGGCATGCCGTGGTCGGAGAGGAAGAGGATGACGGTGCGCTCCAGTTCGCCGGCTTCCTCGAGCGCGCGCAGCACCTGGCCCACGCAGTCGTCGGCGCGGCGCACGGAGGAGTAGTAGAGGGCCAGTTCGGCGCGCACCTCGGGGTCGTCGGGCAAGAAACCGGGCACGGGCACCTCGTCGGCGCTGAAGACGCGGCTGGGCACATGGGGATCGCCCCGGCCCTTCTCATTGTAGAAGGGCTTGTGCGGATCGGAGATGTTGATGTTGAGGAAGAAGGGCTTTTGGTCGGCCTTGGCGCGGGCGATGCCGTCCTGCACACAGGCGTGGTAGGAGGCGGGGTTCTTGATATGGGCGCGCTGGCCGTCCGGCAGGGTGTCGAGCACGGCATCCCAGCCGGGATAGGGCGAGTAGGGCGTGGCATGCGGGACCTTGCCGCGGATGCCGGTGAACCAGCCGCCGGCCTTCATGAGGTCGGCCAGCACGGGGTAGTCGGGGTCCTTGATGGGATAAAAGCCTTCGACGCGGTTGTTGTGCGGGTAGCGACCCGATCCCATGACGTTGCGCGAGGGCATGCAGTTGCCGACCTGGACGAAGGCATGGTTGAAGCGCAGGGCACGGGCGGCGAGGCGGTCGAGGTGCGGGGTGGTGTCGGCCAGCTTGCAGCCCCAGGCACCGACGGAGTCGCAGCTCATGTCGTCGGTGGTGAGGAAGAGCAGGTTCCATTTCTCGGCCGCCGCGACCGGCAGGGCGGCGGTGAGCAGGGCAAGGAGCAAGGCACGCATGGCGCGGAAACGTCGGTGGCCGGCCGGTTTTGCCGGAAAAGGGCTGTCGCCGTCGCGCGCCGCGCCGCGTATGCACCTCCATGCCTGACGTTGTTCTGCACTGGTTCCGCCGCGATCTCCGCCTCACCGACAATCCCGCCCTGCTGGCGGCGGCCCAGGGTGGGGCGCAGGTGGTGCCGGTGTATGTGCTGAGCGATTGGCAAAACGCGCATGATTGGACGGGGCCGATCCGCCAGCAGTTCCTCTGCGGCTGTCTGGACTCGCTGGCGAAGAATCTCGAGTCGCTCGGCAGTCGACTGATCCTGCGGCGCGGTCGGGCCGATGTGGAGCTGGAGAAGCTCATCGTCGAGACCGGCGCCAGTGCGGTGCATTTCAATCGCGACTACGATCCTTACGGCCGCGCCATGGAAGCCAAGCTGCGCGCGGTCTGCGTCCGGCTCGGCGTGGCCTGTCGCGATTTCAAGGATCGTGTGCTGCATGAGCCGGAGGAGGTGCTGACCGGCAGCGGCGGCCCCTACCGCGTTTACACGCCGTATTCGAAGAGCTGGCTGGCGCAGGACAAGACCCGGCCGCGCGGTCGGCCCACGAGCCTCGGGCCGGCACCGACCGTGCCCAGCCTGCCGCTGCCGGGTCTGGCCGACTGGAACTTGCCGGCCTGCACGGCGGCGATCCCCGAGCCGGGGGAACGGGCGGCAAGGGCGCGCCTCAAACATTTCATCGAGGGCGGCGCCCTGCATCGCTACAAGCAGGAGCGCGACATCCCGGCGGGCACGACCACCTCGCGCCTCGGCCAGGATCTGCGCTTTGGATTGCTGTCGATCCGCGAAATCCATCATCGCTGCCTTGGCAGTCTGGCACCGGATGCGCCGGCGAGCGCGCGGGTGTCGGTGGAGACTTACATCAAGGAGCTGGCCTGGCGGGAGTTTTATCTGGCGATCCTCTGGCATTACCCCGATGTCTTCGAGGAGGAGTTCAATCCCGAGTTCCGCGGCATGCCCTGGCCGGGCACGGACGAGCACTTCGAGGCCTGGAGCCAGGGACGCACCGGGTTTCCGATCGTCGATGCCGGCATGCGCCAGTTGCTGGCGACCGGTTTCATGCACAACCGGCTGCGCATGATCACGGCAATGTTTTTGACCAAGGATCTGCACGGTCACTGGAAGCGCGGCGAGAGTTTCTTCATGCAGCACCTGGTCGATGGCGAAAACGCCAGCAACAACGGCGGCTGGCAGTGGAGTGCCGGCACCGGTGCCGATGCCGCGCCCTATTTCCGCATCCAGAATCCGTGGACGCAGACCAAGCGCCATGATCCGCTCGGCACTTACATCAAGACCTGGGTGCCGGAACTGCGCGACGTTTCACCCGAACGCTTTCACGAAGCACCGACCGATGGCCGGTCGATCGCCCCAGGTTACCCGCTGCCCATCGTCGATCACGCCACCGAGCGCGATCGGTGTTTGGCGAGGTTTGCCGTGCAGCGGGGAAGGTGAGGCGGCTGCGCCGCCGGAGATGGGAGATCGTGCATTTCCTTCTGGCCTGGGGCGGGCAGATCGGGCAGGATGTCGCATCATGAGGCGATGGATCTTGTGCCAGTGGGTGTTGCTTTGGATGCTCGGCTGCGGGACCGTGCAGGCGTTGACCTTTCGCACGGTCGTGCTGGATCCCGGGCACGGCGGCAAGGACGGCGGTGCGGCCTGGTATGGCCAGGTGGAGAAACGGCTTTGCCTGGATGTGGCCCTGAGGGTGGAATCGATCCTCAAACGCCGCGGCCTGCAGGTGGTGATGACGCGCCGCACCGACCGCTTTGTCGAACTCGCCGACCGTGCGCGTCTGGCCAACCGCTACCGCAGCGCGATCTTTGTGAGTCTGCATTTCAATGCCAACCGCAACACGCGCATTCGTGGCATGGAAGTGTTTTACCTGAGTTCGCGCGGCAAGACCCTCGGCTCCAGCATTCTCACTTCCCTGCGCTCACGTTTGAAAACGACCAGTGGGCGCGGTCTGGTGCGTGGCAACCTGAAGGTGCTGCGCGAGACGGCGATGCCGGCGGTGGTGGTCGAGGCGGGTTACATGAGCAACCGCACCGAGGCGGCGCGCATTGCCACGCCCGCGCATCGACAGGCCATCGCCGAGGCCATTGCCACCGGCATTCTCAGGGCACGCGGATGAGTGCCCTGACTTTGGTGGTGCAGGTGACGCCAAACGCGCGGCGCAGCGAATTCGCCGGCTGGAGCCAGGACGAACAGCACCGGCCGCTGCTGCTGGTGCGCCTGCAGGCGCCGCCGCAGGACGGTCGCGCCAATGAGGAACTGGTGCGCTTTTTGGCCGCGTCGCTCGGCTGTCGCAAGGCCGAGGTCCGCCTCGTGCGCGGCGCCAGTGCCCGCCGCAAGCAGCTCGAACTGCCGGCCACCTGCGCCGAGCGACTGCCGGCGCGGTGAAGGGACAGGATGGACAGCACGGATCGGCCTTCCAGATCCCCCGTCCATGGCCTCCATCCGGTCCATCTCCTATCTCCTATCTCCTATCTTCCATCTTCTATCCCCCTCTCACTCGGGGAGCACGATCCCCAAATCCCGCCCCCAGATCACCGGAATGGAAGTGTACAAAAACTCCAGGTCATCGAAGTGCCACCATTCGCCGGGCAGGGGTTTGAAGCCGGCTGCCTCCATGGCTGCATGCAGAACACGCAGGTTGCGCCGCACGGCGGGATCGGGATGGCGGGTGTCGCTGGCGGCGGCGGCGAGGTTTTCATCAAAGTACGTCGGCATGGCCTGCTCGCGGCCCTTGGCATCGATCAGGGTGGCGTCGACCGAGATGCCGGCGCAATGGCGTGACCAGCCGCCGCTTGGATCGATGAACAGGCCGGTGCGTTTGCCGTGATCGTGCAGGCGCTGGTGGGCCTCCGGCGGGCGCCAGCCATCCCACACGCGCAGTCCGTAACCCTGCGCACGCAGCCGGGCCTGGGCCGCGGCCAGGCGCCCGGCGGTGGAGCGACGCAGCAGGCAGGGCATGCCGACGGGGTAAAGCGGGCGGCCGGTGACGTTTTCCGCGGTCGTGTAGCGCAGGTCAATGGAGACGTCGGGTGCCAATTCGCGCACCTCGACCAAACCCTCGCGCCAAGCGCGGCGACGAACATCAGCCGGTACGGCGGATCCGTGGCGCCGTGGCGTGCCGCAGCCAGCCAGCAGCGCGAGGGGCAGGGAAGCGAGGCAGGTGCGACGATTCATGGACGCCTCCCTGCCAGCGGGCGGCGACACGCGCAAGCGCTTCCTGGCTTGCCAGTCGGGCGCATCCGCCTCTGGTGTCGGCATGCAACGCCTGCTCGCCCTCTGCCTCGCCTTGTGTGGTGCCGTCGCCACTGCCCGCCCGCCGAACGTGCTGGTCATCCTCGCCGACGATCAGGGGTCGGTCGATCTCGGCAGTTACGGGGCCACCGACCTGCACACGCCGCACACCGATGCTCTCGCGGCGCGCGGAGTACGTTTCACCCGTTTCTATGCCGCCGCGCCGGTCTGCTCGCCCTCGCGGGCCGGTCTGTTGACGGGTCGCTGGCCGGCGCGTGCCGGCGTGCCGAACAACTGCGCCTCGCAGCCCGGGGCACCCGGGGCTTTGCCACCGGAGGAGGTGACGCTGGCCGAGATGTTTCGCGCCGGCGGCTATGCCACCGCCCACCTCGGCAAGTGGCATGTCGGTTACACCCCGGAGACTTCGCCGCTCGCCCAGGGTTTTGATCACAGCTTCGGTCACATGGGCGGCTGCATCGACAACTACTCGCACTTCTTCTACTGGAGCGGTCCGAACCGCCATGACCTCTGGCGCAACGGTGTCGAAGTTCATGAGGACGGTCGCTACTTTCCGGACCTCATGGCCGAGGAGGCCGTGCGCTTCATGGAGGCAAACCGTGAGCGACCGTTCTTCATCTACTACGCGCTCAACACACCGCACTACCCCTACCAGGGCGATGCCAAATGGTTGGAGCATTTCAAGGACCTGCCGGAGCCACGCCGGCAGTATGCCGCCTTCCTTGCCGCCCAGGACGAGCGGCTCGGGCGGGTCTTTGCCAGGATCGATGAGCTTGGCCTGCGCGAGCAGACGATCGTCGTGTTCCAGAGCGACAACGGTCATTCGACCGAGGAGCGCGCGCATTTTGGCGGCGGCAGTGCCGGACCGTATCGCGGCGCCAAGTTCAGCCTGCTGGAAGGCGGCATCCGCCTGCCAGCCATCCTGGCCTGGCCCGGTACGCTGCCGGAAAACGCGGTGCGCGCGCAGACGGCACATGCCTGCGACTGGCTGCCGACCCTGGCGGAGTTGACCGGAGTGCAACCGCCGACAGTCCCGTTGGATGGCCGGAGCCTGGTGGCGGTGCTGCGCGATCCGCAGGCGCCGAGTCCGCACGAGGGACGGGCACTGCACTGGCAGGTCGGCCTGGGGCCGAAGGCCGACTGGGCGGTGCTGGAGGGCGACTGGAAGCTCATCGGGCACAGCCGTGACACCAGTCAGCGTGAAGCTTCACCGCTGCGACTTTTCCTCAGCAACGTCCGCGAGGATCCCGGTGAGACCCGCGATCGTGCGGCCGAGGAGCCGGAGCGGGTGGAGCGGCTGCGGCGCCTGCACGATGCGCATCTGCGGTGAAGCCAAAAAAAGACCCGGCAGGAAGACCTGCCGGGTCGTGAGGGAAACAAGACAATCAGGCCTTCGGGGTGTCCGGGCCGCTGGCGGGCAGCTCGGGCTTGGCAATGTAATCGGTCGGGATCTTGCCGGTCAGTGCCTTCAGGAAGGTGACGATGCTGGCGACTTCGTCGCTGCTCAGCGTTTTGCCCAGCTGGTGTTCGGCCATCATCTTGACCATGTCCTCCAGCGACTTCACCGAGCCGTCATGCAGGTAGGGGCCGGTCTCGGCGATGTTGCGCAGGCTCGGCGCCTTGAAGAAGAACTTGTCGCTATCCTGCTGGGTCGCTTCGTAGCGGCCAAGATCCTTCAACTCCGGCCAGGCCTTCACCAAGCCGAGCTTCTGGTACATCGCACCGCCAACGCCGGGACCGTTGTGGCAGGTGGCGCAGCCGGCCTTGGCAAAGGTTTCGTAACCCTTGGCCTCTTCGGCGGTGAGCGCGTCCTTCTTGCCCTTGAGGTAGTCGTCCCAGGCCGACGGTGTCAGCAGCTTGCGCTCGAAGGCGCCGACCGCCCTGCCGAAGTTGTCATAGGTCACCGGTTCGGCCTCGCCCGGGAAGGCGGCCTTGAAGGCGTCGACGTAGCCGGGGATCGACTTCAGCACGCGCACCACGAAGTCGGCGTCTGGCATGCCCATTTCAATCGGGTTGAGCACCGGGCCCTTGGCCTGTTCTTCAACGGTCGGCGCGCGGCCGTCCCAGAACTGGGCGATGTGCAGGGCGGCATTGTAGGTCGGCGGAGAGCTGCGGCCGCCAAGCTTGCCGTCGTGACCGGGCGAGAAGGGCAGGTTGTCCTGGCCGTACTTGTCGAGCTGATGGCAGCTGTTGCAGGACATCTTGCCGCCTTTCGAAATGCGGGTCTCGTAATAAAGCATCCGGCCGAGGTTGATCTTGGCTTCGTTCAACTCGTTGTCGGGCGAGGGGACTTCGGTCGGCAGCGGGCGGAACATCGCCAGGTAGGAATCCGACAGGGCGTCGGCATGGGCGGATGTGAGGGAGAGAACGCCGGCGAGAGCGAGGTAGCGGAGGGGGAGTGTCATGGGAGAAGTGGCCATTGTTACGAATCGAAACTATGACCGGTTGCAGATGCCCGGCGAGATTTTTTTGCGCCGCACTGCGACTCGACTGGCACCCTTGGCGCCGATCTTGTGCGTCATGTGACCGATCTTGCGCAGGCGAATTTGTTTTGCCTGAGTTCGACCGGCTGGCATGATGCGGGCATGATGCGCCTTTTGTCGTTGCTCTGCCTCGCCTGCCTGTCGCTCGCTGCTGCGCCGCCGTCCGGGCCGGAGGTCCTGCAGAAGCTGCAGCAGGCGCAGGAGCTCAAAAATCAGGGGCGCTTCACCGATGCCTTGGCCAAGCTCGACGAGATTGAGGGCATCGCACCCGACAACCCGCACCTGCCGAACCTGCGTGGCACGATCTACCTGGCGCCGCCCCTGCGCGATCTGGATCGTGCCGCGGCTCTGTTTGACGAGGCCGCCGCACGCAATCCGGGCGAGTTCAGTTCGCGCTTTCATCGCGCCGAGGTCGAGTATGTCCGCCACGACTGGGCAGCCGCGCACGCGCGCCTGCAGCAACTGCTGAGCGACTTCCCCAAGACCCCCCAGCCGATTCGCCACATGGTGCTTTTCAAGCGCCTCATCTGCGAAGTGAAGCTCGAGCGACGGAGCGAGGCCGAGCAGACCCTGAAGGACAGCTTCACCTTCATGGATGACACGCCGGCCTACTACTATGCCCACGCCGCGCTGGCCTTCGCCGGCAAGGATGAAGTCAAGGCCAGGGATTGGCTGGCCCGCGCCGGTGGCATTTTCAAACCTGCCGAACGCAGCCCCTACGAGGACAGCCTGATGGAAGCGCGCTGGATTCCCAGCCTGGCTCTGCCGCCGGTGGACAAGAAGGAATGAGGAAGAAGGGAAAAGGAATCGAGGAGACGCGAGCATGACGGCATGGCGAATTTCGGCGGACACGGGGGGCACATTCACGGATGCCTTTGCAGTGGATCCGCAGGGGCGGGAGTCGCGCTGCAAGGTGCTGTCGTCGGGCGTGCTGCGCGCGCGGGTCAGGCCTGGGCCGGTGCCGGAGCAGCTGCATCTGGACGGATTGCCCGAGTTGCCCGCGGGGTTGTTGCGCGGTTTCCACGCCTGTGCCGGTGCTGAGATGCGGCGTGTGCGGGGCTGGGATCCGGCGGCCGGTCTGGTGACGCTGGACGCGGCTTTTGCGGTGATCCCGGAGCGCTTGGATCTGACCACGGGCGAGGAGGCGCCGGTGCTGGCGGCGCGACTGCTCACCGGCACACCGGGGGATGCACCGCTGCCGCCGCTGGACCTGCGCCTGGCGACGACGCGCGCGACCAATGCCCTGCTGGAGCGCAAGGGGTCGCCGGTGGCGCTGTTTGTCACGGCGGGTTTTGGCGATCTGCTGCGCCTGGGCGATCAGCGGCGGGCCGATCTGTTTGCCCTGCAGCACGCGCCGCGGCCCTGCTTCTATGAGGCGGTGGTGGAGGTGACGGAGCGACTGGGGGCCGATGGTACGGTGCTCATCCCGCTTGATGAGGGCGCGCTCACTCAGGAGGCGATGCGCCTGCGGGCGCAGGGCCTGCGTCACGCCGCCGTGGCCCTGCTGCACAGTCATGCGCATCCGACGCATGAACAACGGGTCGCGGCGATCCTGCTCCAGGTCGGCTTTGAGCAGGTCAGTGTTTCGGCCGGGCTCGCGCCCTTTGCCAAGATCCTGCCGCGCGCGCAGAGTGCCGTCGCCGATGCCTACCTGACAGGGCCGGTGCAGGCCTTCCTGGACGGTGTTGCGGCGCCACTCGGCGCTGGTTCATACCTGTCGATCCTCACCTCGGCCGGCGCTCTGGAACGGGCGCAGGAGGTGCGACCGAAGGATCTGCTGCTCAGCGGCCCGGCTGGCGGCGCGCTGGGCGCGGCCAATGCCGCGGCGCGCGCGGGGTATCCGCGCGTGCTCACCCTCGACATGGGTGGCACGAGCACGGATGTCGCCCGCATCGACGGCCGGCCCGGGCTGCGCTTCAGCCAGGAGGTGGCCGGCATGCGCCTGCTGGCGCCCTGCGTGGCGATTGAAACCGTCGCCGCCGGCGGTGGCTCGATCTGCCGATGGATGCCACAGGGACTGGCGGTCGGTCCGGAAAGCGCCGGCGCCGATCCCGGTCCGGCCTGCTACGGTCGCGGTGGGCCGCTGACGATCACCGACGTCAATCTGCTGCTCGGTCGCTTCGACCCGGCGCGCGCCCCCATCCCGCTGGATGGTGCGGCCGCGCAGCGACGGCTTGCTGAATTGCACGCGGCGTCCGATGGCCGGCTCGCGCCAGCCGAGCTGCTCCAGGCCTGCCTGCGACTCGCGGTCGAGCACATGGCGGCGGCGATCCGGCGCATCTCAGTGGCTGAGGGGTATGATCCGCGTGATCACGCCCTGCTCGCCTTCGGCGGTGCCGGACCTCAGCATGCCTGCGCGGTCGCGGAACGGTTGGGCATGACCACGGTGCTGGCGCCCTGGCACGCCGGCATTCTCAGTGCGGTCGGCCTGCATGAGGCGGTGCCGGAGAAGTTCGCCGCGCGCCAGATCCTGCGGCCGCTGGCGGACTGCCTGTCGGTGCTCGATGGCTGGCTCGACGAACTCGTGCGCACGGCCTGCCGCGACCTGGGCGATCCGGCAGCGTTTGAAGTGTCGCGTCTCGCCGAACTGCGGCTGCAGGGCCAGGATACGCCGCTGCAGGTCGATTTCGAAAACGCCGCTGAACTGCCGGCGCTTTATGCAGGTGCCTACCAACGCTTGTTCGGTTATCCGTCGCCTGCCGGTCGTGTCATTGAACTCGTCAGCCTGCGCGTCGCCGTGCGCGCGGCGGCACCGGCAGCCGTTGCCGAAGCGCCACCCGTCGCCGAACCCCGCGGTGGCGGACCGCAGTTGCTGCAGGATGCCTTCAGCACGCTGGTGGTGGCCGAAGGCTGGGATGCCGCGTGGATCGACGGCTTTGGGCATGTGCTCACCCGGCGGCAGGCCGCACCGGTTGCCGGGGCGGGGTTTAGTCGCGACCTTGTTCGCCAGCGCCTGCATGGCATCGTCACCGAGATGGGGGCGCTGCTCTGCCGCACGGCGATCTCGACGAACATTCGCGAGCGGCTCGATTTTTCCTGTGCCCTGCTCGATGCCAACGGACGTTTGGTGTCGAGCGCGCCGCACATCCCGGTCCATCTCGGTGCGCTTGGGGTCTGCGTGCGCGCGGCTGTTGCCGGCCTGGACCTGCGGCCCGGCGACACCCTGATCACCAATCATCCGGCCTATGGCGGTTCGCACCTGCCCGACGTCACCCTCATCACGCCGGTGTTTGATGCCGACGACGTCCTGCTCGGCTATGTCGCCAATCGTGCCCACCACGCCGAGATTGGCGGGCTGACGCCGGGATCCATGCCGGCCGGGGCGAGCTGTCTGGCCGAGGAGGGCGTGGTGCTGGCGCCGCAGTTTTTGGTGAGGGCCGGGCAGTCCTGTTTCGGGGCGGTGGAGGGTCAGCTCAGCGGGGCGCCGTATCCGACCCGCAACCTGGCCGACAACCTTGCGGACCTGCACGCCCAGCTTGCCGCCAACCAGCTCGGGGTCGAGCGCCTGCGGGAACTGGCCGGGGGTCACAGCGCCGCCCTGCGCATGGCTTTCGACGAGATTTTGGCACACAGCGCCGCGGTATTGCGCGCCTTCCTGCCGCGTTTGCGTGCGGGGGAGGCGGAACAGCGACTCGATGACGGCGCGTGCCTGTGCGTGCGGGTCGAACCGGGTGCGGATCGGTTGCGCCTCGACTTCACCGGCAGTGCACCGGTGCATCCGCGCAACCTCAATGCCACGCGAGCCATCGTTCATAGCGTGCTCTTGTACAGCCTGCGCCTGCTGCTGCGCGAGGATCTGCCGCTCAACGAGGGGTTGCTGGAGCCGGTCGATCTGATTCTGCCCGAGGGTACGCTGTTGAATCCGGTCTTCACCGGCGATGCCGCCCGCGATCCGGCCGTGGTCGGTGGCAATGTCGAGGTCAGTCAGCGGTTGGTCGACACCCTGCTGCTCGCTTTCGGACTGCAGGCCTGCAGCCAGGGGACGATGAACAACCTTTTGTTCGGCGACGGTCGCTTTGGCTATTATGAAACCGTGGCCGGCGGCACCGGGGCGGGACCGGAGGGGCGGGGCGCCGACGGTGTGCACAGCCACATGACCAACACCGCGATCACCGATCCGGAAATCCTTGAGCAGCGCTACCCTGTGCGGCTGTGGCGCTTTGGATTGCGCCGCGGTTCCGGTGGTCAGGGACGCCATCGCGGTGGCGACGGCGTGGTGCGCGAGTTTGAGTTTTTGGCGCCGCTCACGGTGTCGCTGCTGACCCAGCACCGGGCGAGCGGTCCCTACGGTCTGGCCGGTGGTGAGGAGGGTCAGCCGGGGCGGCAGATCTTGATTCGCGACGGAAGCGAGAGCGAGCTGCCTGGCTGCGTCAGCTTCGAGGCGCATGCGGGCGACCGTCTGCGCCTCGAGACGCCGGGCGGCGGTGGCTGGGGCCGCGTGTGAGATTCACTCGCGCAGCGGCGGTGGCCGATGCACCGGGATTTGCGCCCGAAAATCGCCGAGGCTGTTCCAGTGGGTGCGCTCGTTGAGGTCGACCTCGGCCACCGCGATGCTGCCCCAGTCGGTCGCCTGGGCGAGCACGTTGCCGTAGTGATCGTAAATGCCCGAGATCATCCAGTCGTGCTTGGCAGGATCGGTGTAGGTGCTGCTGATCAGGTAGGCATGGTTCTCGCAGGCGCGTGCCGCGGCGAGGCGGGGATTGCAGCCCCAGACCGGCCAAGCAATGACTTCCGCGCCCTGGAGGGTGAGAGCGCGCGCGACCTCGGGGAAAAAACCGTCGTAGCAAATCATCAGGCCAACCCTGCCGAAGCGGGTGTCGAAAACCGGGTACTCGCGGCCGGGCGTGATACCGGCCTCGATCTCGCTGCGCGGTAGGCTGACCTTGCGGTACTTGCCGATCAGAGTGCCGTCGGGCCCGATCAGGGCGGCGGTGTTGTAGATCGCCAGTCCGTCGCGCTCGACCAGGCCGGCAACCAAGTGCAGTCCGTGCTGTTTGGCGAGTTGGCCGAAGTAGTCCGTGCTCGGACCTGGAATCGATTCGGCGCATTCGTGCATCTTTTTGCCGGTACCATAGTAGGTGAGGGTTTCCGGCAGTACGAGCAGGTCGACCTTTTGATGGGCGGCCTCGGCGATGAGCGGAGCGAACTGTGGCGGCTTGTCGGCCGGGTTGCGGCCCTCATGTGGTTGCAGGTGGGCGGTGGCAAGGCGGACCTTGCGCGGCGGTGGTGCCTCGACGGCGGTCAGGGTCGCCGGGCTCCAGATGACGCGGGCGTGCGCGGCCCACTGCAAGTAGAGTTCGAGGCGTGCCTGCCGGGCCGCCTGCGGGGCGCGCAGGGTTTCACTGACCTCGGCCCAGACCCCGGTTGGTGAACCGGGATCGCGCGGGTACTCGGGTTCGGCGCGCGGGATTTGGCCCTTGGCATAACCGGCGGGGGCGGGTTTTTCCCAAGTCACTGGTTTGCCCTCGGCATCCTGCCAGAGCACGCGGGCGACGACACTGCGGCGTGCCTCCGGCACGTTGTCAAACTGGCGCCAGGCGCTGAAGTGGTAGTGCCGGCCGCCCTCGATCGGCACCGTGGTCGTCCAGCAGCCGATCCAGTGTTCGCCGGCGCCGGTTTCGATCCGCAGCGCCAGTCCGCCGTCACGGCCGGCGGTGGCTTCCTGACGGTGCGTCGGGGCCGCCTCGGCGCGCGGCGATTCAAAACTCCATGGCGCAGCCACCGCCAGCACCGGAGCGAAGAGAACGGGAAACAGACGTAACATGCCAAGACAGAAACGTTTTCACGCCGCTTGATTCATCAAGTCCAGCAAATCCCTATTCTCTTATAAAGTGTCTGTCCCTTTATTGGAAAAAGACTTGACGTGATGGTTGGATGGGGTTGCTTGTGGTCATGCGTCAGAAGCGGCTCAAGGCTCCGGATGGGGCGGTCTCGGACACGGCT
>DAIUCN010000106.1:0-13708 GCA_036846165.1 Prosthecobacter sp. | reverse complement strand
CTCTTTGCTCTTTGCTCTTTGCTCTTTGCTCTTTGCTCTTTGCTCTTTGCTCTTTGCTCACGGCTCCACCCATGCCACCCTGCCGCATGGATCTACAACTCCAGGGACAGACCGCCGTGGTGATCGGCGCGGCCAGCGGCATTGGCCGGGCGATTGCCGAAGCCTTTCTTGCCGAGGGCTGCCGCGTGCGCGGCTTTGACCTGCGCGCGGCCGAGGGCCTCGACATCACCGTGGGCAGTGTCGCCAATGACGCCGTCGTGCGCGCCTTCGCGGCCTCGTGCGGCACGGTCGATCATGTCGTCTACGCGGTGGGTGCGGGTTCGGGCAAGTTTGGTTTCCCGTTCTGGAATCTCGAGCCGGGCGACTGGGCGCGCGTGCTCGACCTCAACCTCGTCGGCGCCGTGCGCACGGCCCAGGCCTTTGCGCCGCAGCTCATCGCGCGCAGCGGCAGCCTGCTCCTGCTCAGTTCGGTCGCCGGCCAGATCGGCTCGCAGACCGACCCGCCCTACAGCGCCGCCAAGGCCGGCCTGATCAATTTCATGCAGTGCGCCGCCAAGGATTTCGCGCCGCACGGCGTGCGCGTCAACGCCCTCGCGCCGGGCATGGTGCGCACGCCCCTCAACCAGGCAGTCTGGGCGGCCTCGCAGGCGCGCCTGCCGGAGGCGGAGCGATTGGACTACGAGGCCTGGGCGGAGGAAAAGATCCGCAAGATCGCCCCGCTCGGCCGCTGGCAGACGGCGGAGGAATGCGCCGCGCTGGCGGTCTTTCTCGCTTCGCCACACGCGCGCAACATCACCGGCCAGACGCTCAATGTCGACGGCGGTCAGGTGATGCACGCCTGACCGCCTCACTCGTAGATCGTGAACAGGCCCGAGTGATCGAGTTCGCCGCCGCCCTTGTCGTGAACGAAGCTCTCCCACTGGGCACGGCAGTTGGCGAGGGTCGGTGAGGTGAAGCCGAGCGACTCCGCCAGCTCGCAGATCAGGCGCACGTCCTTGAGCTGCAGGGTGGAGCGACCGCCGGGCGCGAAGTCGCGGCGCACCATGCGGTCGCCATGCAGCTGCAGGATGCGGCTTTCGGCAAACCCGCCGAGCAGGGCCTCGCGCACCTTGGCTGCATCGACCCCGGCGAGCTCGGCCAGGCGCAGCGCCTGCGCCACGGCGTCGATCGTCTGGGCGACGATGAGTTGGTTGGCAAGCTTGGTCACCTGCCCGGCGCCCGAGGCCCCGAGGTGGGTGACGCGGGCGCCGACCGCCTGCAGCACGGGCAGGGCCCGCTGGAAATTCGCCTCGCTGCCGCCGGCCATGATCGTCAGGTTGCCGGCCTCCGCGCCAACCTGGCCGCCCGAGACTGGCGCATCGATCCAGGCCAGGCGCTGGGCGAACCGCTGGGTCGCCGGCACCGAGGTGGTGCCAAAATCGATCACCAGCGATTCCGACGACAGCCCGCGCTGCAATCCGTCCTCGCCGAAGACAACCTGCTCAACGACTTCGGTGGTGGTCAGGTTCAGGCAGACGATGCCGTCGCCGACCGCGCGCGCCAGTTCGGGCAGAGTCGCCGCGCGACGCATGCCGAGGGCGACCGCCGCCTCCGCCGCGGCCTCGCTGCGATTCCAAACCACCAACTCCGCTCCCGCGGCCAGCAGATGGCGCGTCATCGGCGCGCCCATGTGACCGAGTCCAACAAAGCCAATCGTCTGTCCAGCAAGCGAGGGTTTCATGAAAACATCCGACATCAGCCGGGCCGACTTGGCAAGGCGCAGCGCGTCAACCCTCGCTGATTTTGGGGAGGTTTTTGGGCTCGTTTCTTCGCGGCGAGTCGCGTTTACTTCCCCCATGATGCCATCGCTGCTTCGTCCCCTCGTCCTGTTGCTCGGTCTTGCCCTCGCCGCCCCGGCTGCGGAGGAGGCCGGTTATCCCAAGTTCGCCGCGGCCACCGTGCATCCGCTGGCCACCGACGCCGCCCTCGCCGCCTACGCCAAGGGTGGCAACGCCGTCGATGCCGCGGTCGCCGGGGCGCTGACGCTGGGCGTGGTCGACGGCCACAATTCCGGCATCGGCGGCGGCTGCTTCTTTGTCATCCACGCCGCCGACGGCACGATCACGGCGATCGATGGTCGCGAGATGGCCCCGGCCGCCGCGCACCGCGACCTGTATCTGATCGATGGCAAACTCAACGACGAGGCCAGCAAGACCGGGGCGCTCGCCGCTGCCATTCCCGGTGCCCTGCGCGCCTACGACCTGGCCCTGCGCAAGCATGGCAGGCTGACGCTCGCCGACCTGCTGCGCCCGGCCGCCGACATCGCCGAGAAGGGCTTTGCCATCGACGAGGTCTACGCGCGCAAGCTCGCCGCCACCGCCGCCAAGCTGCGCCCGTTCCCGGCCTCGGCCTCCATCTTCCTCAAGCCGGATGGCAGTCCCATGAAGCAGGGCGAGATCCTCGTGCAGCAGGACCTCGCCGCCACCTACCGCGCCATCGCCGAGCACGGGCTCGAATGGTTTTACGGCGGCGACTTCGCGCAGCGTACGGAAGCCTGGATGAAGGCGAACGGCGGCATCGCCACGGCGGCGGATTTCGCCAACTACCGCGCCGTCGAGCGCGAACCGGTGCGCGGCCGCTACCGCGGTTATGAGATTGTGTCCATGCCGCCCCCGAGCAGCGGCGGCCTGCACGTCCTGCAGATCCTCGGCATGGTCGAGCGTTTCCCGCTGCGCGAGCTGTCGCCGGCACGCCGCGCCCATATCGTTGCCGAGGCGATGAAGCTCGCCTTTGCCGACCGCGCCCACTGGCTCGGTGATCCCGATTTCGCGCGCGTGCCGCGCGGCCTGCTCGATGCCGACTACCTCGCCGGGCTGTCGGCGCGCATCGATCCCGACAAGGTCACGGCCGTGCCCGCGCACGGCACACCCCCGCGCTGGGAAGGCGACATCTTTGGCAAGCACACCACCCATCTTTCCACCGCCGATGCCGAGGGCAACTGGGTGGCGCTCAACCAGACCATCAACACGGGCTTCGGCTGCAAGGTGGTCATTCCGGGCACGGGCGTGCTGCTCAACAACGAGATGGACGACTTTGCCGTGCAGCCCGGCGTGCCCAACGCCTTCAAACTGGTCGGCGCCGAGGCCAACGCCGTGGCGGCCGGCAAGCGCCCGCTGTCGAGCATGAGTCCGACCCTGGTCTTCAAGGACGGCAAGCCCATCCTCAGCACCGGAGCGGCGGGCGGACCGACCATCATCACCCAGGTCGTGCAGCTGCTGATCGGCGTGCTCGATGACGAGTTGGGCCCCAACGCGGCCCTGGCGAAACCGCGGGTGCACCACCAGTGGGCCCCCGACGAACTCAAGGTCGAGACCGGCCTCGGCGAGGCGACCCTCACCGAACTGGAAGGCCTCGGCCACAAGCTCAGTCGTTCGACCCGCTACGGCGCCTGCCAGTGCGTGCTCTTCGATGCTCAGCGCGGCCTGCTGGTGCCGGCGCACGACCCGCGGGTGCCGGGCAAGGCGGCCGGCCGGTGAGGGGCTGCCGGGTGGGTCTTGTCGGTCTTGTCGGTCTTGTCGGTCTTGTCGGACTCGTCGGACTCGTCGGACTCGTCGGACTTGTCGGACTTGTCGGACTCCGACAGGCCGCGGATTTTCGGATGCACACCCGGACAGGCTGGTGTCGAATGCCGTCATGAACCGCCTGTTTGCCGCCCTGCTCGCCCTTGCCTGTCCCGCCCTTGCCGCAGCGGAGGCACCGAACGTCGTGCTCATTGTCGCCGATGACCTTGGCTACAACGACCTCGGCTGCTTTGGCTCGACGACGATTCGCACGCCGAACCTCGACCGCATGGCGGCGGAGGGCACGAAGTTCACCAGTTTCTGCGTCGCCCAGGCGGTCTGCAGTGCCTCGCGCGCAGCGCTGATGACCGGCTGCTACCCGAACCGGGTCGGCATGCAGGGCGCGCTCAACCACACCAGTCGCGAGGGCCTGAGCCTGGACGAGCGCCTGATGTCCGAGGTCTTCAAAAAACACGGCTACGCCACCGCCGCCTACGGCAAGTGGCACCTCGGCACGCGGCCGATGTTCCATCCCTGCCAGCGCGGCTTCGACGAGTTCTGGGGCATCCCGTACTCGAACGACAACAGCAAGTACCACCCGAGCCTAGCCGCCGAGATGCCGCCGCTGCCGCTCTACGAGGACGCGCGCATCGTCGCCACCGACCCCGATCAAAGCCAGTTCACCCGCCGCATCACCGAGAAGTCGGTCAGTTTCATCCGTCGCCACGCGGAAAAACCCTTTTTCCTGTACGTGCCCCACGTCATGCCGCACGTGCCGATCTTCGCCTCAGAACGCTTCAAGGGGCAGTCGCCCCACGGCCTCTACGCCGACGTCGTCGAGGAACTCGACTGGTCGGTCGGCATGATCCTGGAGGCCCTCAAACAGGCCGGCGTCGATGACAAAACCCTGGTCCTCTTCTTCTCCGACAACGGCCCTTTCCTCAGCTACGGCAACCACGCCGGCAGCGCCGTGCCGCTGCGCGAGGGCAAGCTCACCTCCTACGAGGGTGGCGTGCGCGTGCCCTGCCTGGCGCGCTGGCCCGGGCGCGTGCCGGCGGGTCGCGTTTCCAGCGACCTGCTCACCGCCATGGACCTGCTGCCAACCTTCCTGACCTGGCTGGACGCCGAGGCACCGGCGAAGAAGATCGACGGCGTCGATGTCGCTGATGTCCTGCTCGGCAAGCAGGGTGCGGTGAACCCGCGCACGAGTTTTGTGTACTACGCCGGCAGCGAACTGCAGGCGGTGCGCGAGGGCGACTGGAAGCTGCACTTCCCGCACCCCTACATCACCCCGCATGAAACACCGGGACGCGAGGGCAAGCCGGCGAACTGGGAGAACATGAAGCCGGCGGCCATCACCCAGTCGGGCATCGAGGGCATCGCCACCCGCCATGGTTACAAGGTCGCCCGCCAGGAACTCGCCCTCTACCACCTGGGCGAGGATCCCGGCGAAACCAAGGATGTCAGCACCGCGCATCCGGAAGTCGTCGAGCGACTCCAGAAGCTCGCCGAACCCCTGCGCCAGGAACTCGGCGACGCCCTCACCGGCACGAAGGCGACCGCCGCCCGGCCGGTGGGCCGCGATGAGGAGTGAGGCTCCCGCATCGTCGGGGAAAACGTGAGTTTTCCAAGCCGCGGCCCGAGTCAGACCGTCGGATACACCCAGGGCCCGCGGTAGTCGCGGCGCAGCAGCTTCGAGGCCTCGGCATCGCCGACGATGATCTCCTTGTCGGCATCCCAGGCGATGCTGCGACCGGCCTTCCATGACAGCATGCCGAGCATCGGCAGGCAACTCGATCGGTGCGCGCTCTCGATGTCGGCCACCGGCTTGCGTCCCTTTTCAATCGCCTCGATCAGGTCATTCCAAAGCAGCGCCAGGTTGTGCCCATCGGGCTCCTGAAGCTGGTGGTCGCCATGCTCGACCTGCTTTTTCGGATCGGCCGGGTAAAAGGTCCAGCCGTCGCGCCAGCCGATGTGCAGCACGCCGTTCTCGCCGTAGAAATAGGCGCCGATCTTGTGCTTCTCGCTGGCGTTGTCGGCAAACTTGCGGTGCTCCCAGACGGCGGTGAACTGCTCGAACTCAAAGGTCGCCACCTGATGGTCGGGCGCGTCGGTGGTCTGCTCCTGATCGTTGAGCACGGGGGCGCCGGCAATCGGCCGGCCGCCGGTGCAGAAGACCTTCTTCGGTCCCTTCTCGCCGCTCCACCACAGCACTTGGTCGAGCCAGTGCACGCCCCAATCGCCCATCGTGCCATTGGCGTAGTCGAGGAAATGGCGCCAGCCGCCCGGGTGCAGCTTGCTGTTGAAGGGCCGCATCGGCGCCGGGCCGCACCAGAGATCCCAGTCCATGCCCTCGGGCACCTTGCCATTCGGCTTGGGCGCCTCGACACCGCCCTTGCCGGCGACAAAGCAGCGCACCATACCCACCTTGCCAACCTTGCCCGAGCGCAGGAAGTTCATCGCCTCGACGTGGTGCGGGCCGATGCGGCGGTGCAGGCCGACCTGGACGACAACGCCGCTCTCGCGCGCCGCCTTCACCATGGCGCGACTCTCCTCAATCGTGTGACCGGTCGGTTTCTCGACCAGCACATGCGCGCCGGCCTTGCAGGCGGCGATGGTTTGCAGCGCGTGCCAGTGATCGGGCGTGGCGATGATGACGATCTCCGGCTTCGCCTCGGCGAGCAGCTCGCGGTAATCCTTGTAGCCCTTCGGCGTTTCGCCGCTGTCCGCCTCGACATCTGCAATGCCGTTCTCGAGCACGTTGGCGTCGGCGTCGCACAGGGCCACGACCTTGGCGCGACCCGAGGCCATCGCCTCGCGCAGCAGGTTCATGCCCCACCAGCCGGAGCCGATGAGGGCAACGCGGTACTTGCGGCTTTCCGCGCCCAGCACGGGCAGGCGCGACCAGGCGAGCGAGGCGGCGGTGGCGGAGGCAAGAAAGGTGCGGCGGGAGGTCGGGGTCATGACGCGAAGATCAACGGCGCCAACCGGCCGGGTCAATCGCGAATCGTCGGCTTGGGCCGCGCCGCGCGCCGGACCTGGACCAGCTCGCGCACCAGCGGATTGGGGAAGCGCCGACTGGGGGTGACGGCATAAAAGGCCTCGCTCAAGCGCGGCACCTGGCAGCGCTCGACCAGCACGCCGGATTCGAGCTCGTCGCGCACCACCACCGGTGGCACCAGTGTCAGGCCCTCGGATTCACGCGCCAGCAGGCGCAGCATCGCCATGTCATCGACCTCGGCGGCAATCACCGGTCGGATGCCGGCCTGGTCGAGCAGCAGGTCGAAGGCACCGCGAATGCTGTGCTCCAGGCTCGGCAGTACCAGCGGCACGCCGCGCAGGTCCTCCGGGAAGTTGAAGGTGCGGCGACTACCGCGCCGGCGCCGGCCGACCAAGCTGACCGGCTGCTCGTCGAGCAGGTGGCTGTGCCAGCCGGTCTCGGCATCACGCCGCACCGGCATGTTGGAAAGCACAAGGTCGAGCGTGTGCGCCTGCAACTGCGCCAGCAGTTCGCGCAGGCTGCCCGAGCGGATCACCAGTTCGACATCGGCGCGCGCCAGCAGCGGATGCAGGAAGGCGAACTGGAAGTTGCGCGACAGGGTCGCCACCGCGCCCACGCGCAGCAGCTTGCGCCGACCGGCGGCGCGGTTCTGCAGCAGGTCCATCATCTCCTCGCCCGCCTGGAAGATCGTCTCGGCATAGTCAAGCGCCAGCCGCCCCGCCTCGGTGAGCACGAGCGACTTGTGCTGCCGGTCGAACAACGGCTGGCCGAGGCTTTTTTCCAGTCGGCGCAGCTGCACGCTGAGGGCCGACTGCGACAGGTTGAGCCGCTCCGCCGCGCGGGTCAGGCCGCCCTCGGCGGCGATGGCGCGGAAGTAGCGCAGGTGATGGTAGTTGAGGAAGGCCATGGCTGACTTTTACCAAAACGAACGATCTTTGCAAAAACATCTATTGGAGAGAACCCATGAAAAAGCGCATCGGAGCGGCGCCCATGACCCTCCTCGACTCCACTCCCGTCCCCCTCGCCTCGGCCCAACTGGCCGTGCCGCTCTTCGGACTCGCCCTGCTTGTGCCGTTGTGGTCGCACGGCCGGGCCGCCGCCAGCCACGCCGCCCGCCTGATGGCCGCCGTGCTGATTCTCGCGCTCGCCGCCGCCGCGGCGGTGGCGTTCGGCGGACCGACCGGCTGGCAGGGCGCCGGCGGCCTGGTCAGCTTCCGGCTCGATGCGCTTTCCGTCACCCTGCTGACGCTGGTGGCCTTCCTCGGCCTGGTGGTGACACGCTACGCGGTCAACTACCTCGACGGCAATCCCCGTCAGGCGCACTTCACCCGCGCGCTGATGGCGACCCTTGCCTCGGTGCTCCTGCTTGCAGTCGCCGGCAACCTGCTGCAGTTCGTGGTGTGCTGGACGGCGACCAGCCTCTGCCTGCACCGCCTGCTGACCTTTCCCGAGGGCAGCCGCACCGCGGCGCTGGCTGCGCGGAAAAAATTCCTCATCAGCCGACTCGGTGACGCCTGCCTGCTCGCGGCCCTGGGGCTGGTTTGGCGCGGCTTCGGCACCTGGGACTTTGCCACCCTGTTCGCCGCGGCGGAAAACCCGGAGCCGGCGCAATCCGCCGTGCTGCCCTGGGTGGCCTGGCTGGTCGTTGCCGCAGCCCTGATGAAGTCGGCGCAGCTGCCTTTCCACAGCTGGCTGCCAGACACCCTCGACACACCGACGCCGGTGTCCGCCCTCATGCACGCCGGCTTGATCAATGCCGGCGGCTTCCTCATCGTCCGCCTCAGCCCGCTGCTGGTGCAGGCACCGGGCGCACTCAACGCCCTCGCCGCGGTCGGCGGCGCCACCGCCCTGTTCGGCTCACTGGTCATGATGACCCAGCCAAGCATCAAACGCTCGCTGGCCTGGTCGACCATCTCACAGATGGGTTTCATGATGCTGCAGTGCGGCCTCGGCGCCTTCGCCCTGGCGATGCTGCATCTGGTGGCCCACTCCCTCTACAAGGCTCACGCCTTCCTCGCCTCGGGCGGCGTGGTCGCCAAGGCACGGTCCGAATTCGCCCCGCGGGCGGCAGCCCGCCCGCTGGCCCTGATCGGCGCACTCGGCGCCGCCGCGGTGCTCGCGGCCGCGGCCGGATCCGTCTTCGGCGTCACCGGTTCCGCCCCGCTGCTGCTCGGCAGCATCTTCCTGATGGCCCTGGCCCAGTTGGTCGCCGCCCTCGCCGCCGGCCCCTGGCGTCCCAGCCTCGCCTTCTGGGGCCTGCTGGCTGCGGGCGGCACCGCCGCGGCCGGCCTTGGCCTGCACCGACTCTTCAGTCACTGGCTGGCCGACTGCCTGCCCGCTTATGCACCGCAGCATGGGCTGGCCGCCCACGCCCTGATGGCCGGCGCCGGCCTGCTCTTCCTCGGCCTGCTCCTGCTGCAGGCCCAGGCGGCGAACGGCTCGGCACCCGCCTGGCTGACCCGCCTCTACGTCCACGCCAGCAACGGCTTCTACCTCGGCACCCTGCTCGAACGCCTCACCCGCCGCCTGCTCCCCCTCTGACTTCATCTCCCATCTTCTATCTCCCATCTCCCACATGACTCCCACCCTCTTCCCCCGTCGTGTTTTCTGGCTCAACCAGGCTCGCCAGGCCTGCGACCGCATGCCGCCTGTCTGGCCGCTGCAGCGCTTCGTCGCGGTGAATCCCTTCCTCGGCCTAACCGACCGCCCGTTCGCCGAGGTCTGCCGCCTGATGCAGCGGGTGGGCCATGCCACGATGCTGCCCGACCCCACCCTGTTCCAGCGCAAGCTGCAGACCGGCCACCTGATCCTGACCGATGTCGAACAGGCACTCGAAGCAGCTCGCACCAGTCTGCCCTTCCCTTGGGCGAAAGAGGCGGGTCGACTGTCGCTCGGCGATCTCACTCAATGGCTGAACCCTTCCGAGGCGCCGCCCCCAGCTGGCGAGAAAATGGAACCCCTGCTCAGCGCCGCCGATTTCTTCGCCCATCCGCAAGGTGGCTCATGGAGCGAGCGCGTGGCCACCGAAATCGGCAAGTGGTGTGCCGCCTACTGCGACGCCGGCCAGGCCGCCTGGCCGATGCCCTGGCGCGACCTGCCGCTGTTCGCCGCCTGGCGCGAGGCAGCCTCCGTTGATGCCAATCCGGAACTGCTGGGCCTGCCCGGTTTCCGCGGCCTCGTGCAGAGCCTGCCCGAGGATCCGGACGAGGCCATCGGCGTGCTGCTTGACGAGCTCGATGTGCCGGTGCATGCCGCCGCCGACTACCTGCACCGACTGCTGCTCGGTCTGGCCGGCTGGAGCGCGCACTTGCAATACCTCGCCCGCGAGGGGGTGACAACTGGCGCCTCACTGCACGGCCTGCTGGCGATCCGGCTCACCTTTGAAGTTGCCCTGGTGCGGTGCCATCGCACCGATGCTTTCCGCGCCCACCTCGCCGCACAACCGGCTGCCGAAGCCGGAGCCCCACCGCCGCGCCACCTGCTGCTCGGCCTGATCTGGCAGCAGGCGCTGGAAATCTCCTTCCGGCGGCGCCTGCTGACGGGTCTGCAACTCGCCCCCAACCGGTCCGCCACCCCCTTGCGCCCGACCGTGCAAGCCGTGTTCTGCATCGATGTCCGCTCCGAACCCCTGCGGCGGGCCCTGGAAGCGCAGTCGCCCGAACTGGAGACCCGCGGCTTCGCCGGCTTCTTCGGCCTGCCCATCGAGTTCGTGCCCTTCGGCGGCCATCAGGGCAAGGCCCAGTGCCCGGTCCTGCTCAAGCCGCAGCACCGGGTCCATGAACGCCTGACCGGCGCCAGTCCAGAGGAGGAGCAACAAGCCCTGCGCCGGCTCGACCTGACCCGGCGCTTCAGCCAGTCCTGGCACACCTTCAAAACCGCGCCAGTGGCCTCCTTCTCCTTTGTCGAAGCCGCCGGCCTCGGGTACGCCTGGCGCCTTGTCCAGGACAGCTTCGGCCTGGGCCGCTCCACCAAGAACGGCGGTTGCCAAGGACATCCCGAGCTCAACATGGCTTTCGAGGATCAGGTCGCGCTGGCGCGCGGTGCACTCAAGAACATGGGCCTGACCCGGCGCTTCGCCCGCCTCGTCCTGCTCTGCGGGCACGGTGCCAGCACGGTGAACAACCCCTACGGCTCCAGCCTCGACTGCGGCGCCTGCGGCGGTCATGCCGGCGATGCCAATGCACGCACCGCCGCCGCCCTGCTCAATGCCGCAACCGTGCGCACAGCCTTGGCGGAACACCACGGCGTGGCCATTCCGGAGGACACGATCTTCATCGCCGGTCTGCATGACACCACGACCGACGAGGTCCGGTTGTTCGACACCGGCCGGGTACCGGCCAGCCATGCCGACGACCTGCAGCAACTGCGAACCTGGCTCGAAGCGGCCGGCACAACGGCGCGACGGCGCCGCGCCGCCAGACTTGGACTGACGGCCCAGAGCGCCGACTGGACGGTGCGCAAGCGCAGCCGCGACTGGGCGCAGGTGCGGCCGGAGTGGGGCCTCGCCGGCAACGCCGCCTTCGTGGTCGCCCCACGCTCGCGCACCCGCGGTCTCGACCTCGGCGGCCGCGTCTTCCTGCACGACTACGACCGCGCCGCCGATGCCGACCTGTCAGTCCTCGAGCTCATCCTGACCGCGCCAATGATCGTGACGAACTGGATCAACCTGCAGTACTACGCCTCCAGCGTCGACAACCGCCTCTGGGGCAGCGGCGACAAGGTGAGCCAGAATGTCGTCGGCACCTTCGGCATCCTCCAGGGGGGCGGCGGCGACCTGCGCACCGGCCTGCCGCTGCAGTCGGTGCACGACGGCGAGCGCCTCGTCCACGAACCCCTGCGACTCAGCGTGCTGATTGAGGCCGAGCGCGCCGCCATTGATGGCATCCTGACGCGGCACCCGGGCGTATCCCAGTTGGTCGAGAACGGCTGGCTGCATCTGGTCGCTCTCGAGGATGACGCTCAAACCTCCTGGCTGCGACAGCCCAGCAGCGGGTGGCAGCGGCTCTGATCTTTCCCCCAAATCCTGCCCTTGGAGCTCAAATGGTCGCGGACGGAGTCGGGAGCCTCTTCGCGGACCAGCCCCGGGGGCGGGACCTGGGGGGAAATCATCGGGCTGCGATGCGATCCGCGCCAAAATGCGGACGCAAGGCCTCGGGAATGAGGATGCTGCCGTCTTCCTGCTGATAGGTTTCGACCAGGGCGACAAACAATCGCGCCAACGCCGTGCCGGACCCGTTGAGGGTGTGGCAAAAGCGGTTTTTGCCATCCTCGTCCTTGTACCGCAAGTTCATGCGCCGCGCCTGGTAGTCGCCGAAATTCGAACAGGAGGAAACTTCCAGGTAACCGCCCTGACCGGGCGCCCAAACCTCGATGTCGTAAGTCTTGGCCGAGCCAAACCCGAGGTCGCCGGCACAGAGTTCAATGACGCGGTAATGCAGGCCGAGCGACTGCAGGACCGTTTCGGCGTCGGCGGTCAGCTTCTCAAGTTCGTCCATGCTGGTCTCCGGTGTGGTGATCTTGACCAGCTCCACCTTGTCGAACTGGTGCATGCGGATCAGGCCGCGGGTACCGAGACCGGCGCTGCCCGCCTCGCGACGGAAGCAGGGTGTGTAAGCCGCGTAGCGGATCGGCATTTGGCCGGACTTGAGAATCTCCTCGCGATGCAGGTTGGTCACCGGCACCTCGGCGGTGGGGATCAAATAGAGATCGTCCGTGGCGCTGTGGTACACCTGATCGCCAAACTTCGGCAACTGGCCGGTACCGACCAGGCAGGCGGCATGAACGAGCAGCGGCGGGCTGATCTCCTCGTAGCCATGGCGGGTGGTGTGAAGATCGAGCAGGAAATTGATGAGCGCACGCTCCAGGCGGGCACCGGCACCGCGGTACACGGTGAAGGCGCTGCCGCTGATCTTCGCGCCGGCCTCAAAGTCAAACAGGTTGAGCGACTGACCCAGCACGGTGTGATCCTTGGGAGTGAAGGCAAAGCTCGGCGGCTCGCCCCAGACACGGCAAACCGGATTGTCCTCGGCCGTGCTGCCGGCCGGGCAGCCTTCGTGCGGCAGGTTGGGCAGGCCGAGCAGCAGGTCGCGCTGAAAGGCGTCGGCAACATCCGCCTCGCGGCCGATGGTATCGATGCGATCACCGATGCCGCGCACCTCCGCCTCCTGGGCGCTGGTGTCCTGGCCACTCTTGCGACCCATGCCGATTTCCTTGCTCAGGCGGTTGCGCTCCGCCTGCAGCTGCTGGCGCTCGGTTTCCGCCGCACGGCGGGAGCTGTCGATCGCCAGCAGTTCATCCACGACCGGCGCCCACTCCGGACTGCGGGCGGCGAGACGGCTTTTGACGAGGTCGGGGTTGTCGCGGATGAGGCGGATGTCGAGCATAGAGTCGGCAAGGTAATGGCGGATGCGCAGCCTGCCAAAGGCAATTTCGGCGCAATCCCCCATCTTGACAGGAGCCGTCGCAGTCCTTCGTTGGTTTCATCATGAAACGCTTTTCCTTCCTGCTCGCCTTCGTCTCGCTGACCACCTTCCTGCAGGCCGCCGACAAACCCAAGGATGTCTCGGTCAACGAGGCGCAAAAGCTCATTCAGGAAGGCAAGGTGCTCGTGCTCGACGTGCGCACCCCGGAGGAATTCAAGGAGGGCCACATCGAGGGCGCGGTGAACATCGACTTCAACGGCAAGGACTTCGCCGCCCAGGTCAAAAAACTCGACCCCGCCAAGCCGGTTCTTGTCCACTGCCAGGGCGGAGGTCGCAGCGGCCGTTCCCTGCCCATGCTCGAGCAGGTCGGCTTCCCGCAGATCTACCACCTGCACGAAGGCTTTGGCGAATGGGAAGCCGCCGGCAAACCGGTCAAGAAGTGAGAGGTTTACCCCCCACAACGCCGGCTGCTTGTGGGTCGGACAGAGCAGCGATTGCTGCCACCGCTTCGGAGCCGCAAGGAGCCATTCTCCTTTGCTCCAGCGAACGGCTTTGCAACACAAAAGCGAGGTCGCTTTCCGCCATCCACATCCACCGCTTCAGGTGACCCCTGACCTCAAATCCCGCAGCGCATACAGCCGCTCCTCGCGCGCCAGGCCCCGCAGTCGCCTCGCCCCCGTCTTCCGGGTGACGCCAAACCGCTCCCGCAGCGCCCCAAACACTTCATTGACGAAGCCCCGACTGCC
>DAIUCN010000105.1:0-13712 GCA_036846165.1 Prosthecobacter sp. | reverse complement strand
GGAAGGGGGCGCTGCTGGCATCGCGGCCGACAGCGATGGCGTGGGTGCGGGTGGCGGCGGAGAGGTCAGCCCGGCAACGAGGGCATCGAGCGGCGGACCCGCTTCCAGGTGCGAGAGGTTGGCGGCCTTCGGCGCCGATGGCTGCAGGGCGGCGAGGTGGGGACTCAGCGAGTCGGGATCAATCCAGGAGACTTGCATGGTGGGGCGGGGCATCGCGAAGCAGGCGCAGACCGGTGCGTTCCTCGACCTCGGCGGCAAGCCGGTCGAAGAGCTCGGCCTCGGGGGTGGGCACGCGGGTGCAGAGGGCGATCGGCACGCCGTGGGCGCTGGCTTCGAGAAAGATCGGTCGGCGCGGGATGTCCTCGGGGAAGAGCAGGCTTGCGGGCAGCATGCCGCGCAGTTCCTCGACGACCTGGCGACTCACCGCGGCGTCCTCCATGACCAGGGTCATGAGCAGGCCGGCGACCGTGACGCGGGCGCCTTCCGCGCGGTAGCGCGCCAGGGTTTCGAGCAGGTGAGGCACGCTGCGCACGGCCAGCGGTTCCGCCTGCTGGGGCACGATGGCGTAATCGCTGGCCTTGAGTACCGATTCGGTCATGCCGTTGAGGCCGGCGGCGGTGTCGAAGATGAGGCAGTCGATCCCGTCCAGTTCCGCCTCGCGCAGCAGCTCCTGCAGTCGCCCCGGCACACGGGCGGCGGTCCAACCGCGCCGCGAGCAGGCGTCGAACTGGCCCGCCGGCATCAGGCTGAGTCCGGGCAGACGGGTGCGCAGCACGGTCGGTGCGTAGCTTTTCGTTTCACACAGGAAGTCGTAAAAGCCGTGCTTGGTGCGGCTTGAGCGCGACAGCGATAGCCCGACTCCGCCCTGGGGATCGGTGTCGACGAGCAGGACCGACCAGCCGCGCTTGGCCAGGCAGTAGGCGAGATTGACGCAGAGCGTCGTCTTGCCGACGCCGCCCTTCTGGCTGGCCGTTGCGATTGCGATCACGGGAGCAAGCTAGAGGGAAAAGGGAAAAGGCGAAAGGGGAAAAGGCGGACGGCAGGGCGCCGCCGGTGCGTGGGTTTCCTGAGCGACAACGAGAAGCGCAGGGGGCAAGCGCGATTGACTCGATCGGGTTGTCATCGACACTGTGACATCCCCGTGTTCCCATGCGCCATGATCCCATCGTCCAGCCGCGGTTCGAGCGCTACCCGGACAATGCTCCAGGGTCATTCTATGTGATTCAGGATCAGTGCATCCTTTGCGCGCTGCCTCCCGAGACCGCGCCGCGCAGCATCACCTGGAGCGACCAGACCTTTCGCTTCAATGGCTGCCGGGATTGCCCGACCCATTGCCGGGTGGAGCGCCAGCCGGAGACGGATGAGGAGGTCGCTGCCTTGATTGAGGCGGCCTGTGCGTCTTGTGTTGAGGCCATCCGGTACTGCGGGACGGATCCGAAGATTTTGGCGAGCTTCAGGGAACGCGGCTACGAGAGATTGTGTGACGCGCTCGTTCAAGGATCCGCCGCAACGCCTGAGGGGCTCTGAACAGAGCGTTGGAATCCGCGGTGCGGCGGGTTCATCGTGCCGCCTTCATTCGTCAGGCCGGGTTTGTCATCTCCTGTCGTTGATGAGGAGATGGTGCGCGGTGCAGGGTTCGAACCTGCGACCCCCACCATGTCAAGGTGATGCTCTACCACTGAGCTAACCGCGCGAAGTTTGGGGCCGATTCGATAAGCGGACTTGGTGCGTCAGGCAACCGGTTTTTTCAAAGTTTGAAAGGCATGGAATTCCCGCCGCGAAGGACGTTTAATCGGGGCATTCCATGTCCGACCTACCCCATGTTCTCGTCATCGGCTGCGGCAGCATTGGCGAGCGCCACCTGCGCTGTTTTCTGAACACCGGCCGCTGCCGTGCGGCAGTCTGCGACACGAATGCCCGGCTGGTGGCCGAGGTGGCGGGACGTTACGGGGTGACCGGTTACGACAGCCTGGAGGCGGCGGCCGCCTTTCCGGCCACGGCCTGGGTGATCTGCACGCCGGCGCACACGCACCTGGCCCTGACCCGGCGCGGTCTGGAGGCGGGCGTGCACGTGCTCATTGAAAAGCCGCTGGCGACCGGTCTCGACGGGGTGGAGGCGGTGCGTGCGGCCATGGCGGCGCACCCGTCCAGCCATGTCGCCGTGGCCTACGTTTTTCACGCCATGCCCTGGCTGCAGGAGATGCGGGTGGCGCTGCTGTCCGGCGAGTTCGGTCGCCCGCGCCACGCCAGCCTGGTGGCGGGCCAGCACTTCCCGACCTTTCGTCCGGCCTACCGCGACATCTACTACGCCCGCCACGAAAGCGGCGGCGGCGCGATCCAGGATGCGCTCACCCACTCGGTCAACGCGATGGAATGGCTGCTCGGTCCGACCACCCGCGTCTTCTGCGATGCCGCCCACCAGGTGCTGGAGGGCGTGGAGGTGGAGGACACGGTCAACCTGGCGGTCCGTCATGGCGACATCCTGGCCGGCTACTGCTACAACCAGTTCCAGGCCCCCAACGAACTCGAACTGCGCGTGCATGCCGAACACGGCAGCCTGGTGCTGGAGGTGCACCGCCAGCGCTGGGGCTGGCTGCGTCATGGCGACAGCGACTGGACCTGGAAACCGACGCCGGCCGAGCGCGACGACCTTTTCACCTGGCAGGCCGGGGCCTTCCTCGAGGGCTGCGCCGGCCTGCCTTCACCGCTCGCCAGCTTTGAGGAGGGCGTGCAGACCCTGAAGTTCAACCTCGCGGCCCTGGAGTCCGCGCGCACCGGGCTGCCGGTGGAGATCGCATGAGTGCCGAACTCCGACTCGCCATGCTGGGCATGATCCCCGGCAACGGCCACCCCTATTCCTGGTCGGCCATCGTCAACGGCTACGACCCTGCGGCCATGGCGGCCTGTCCCTATCCAGCCATCCCGGCCTACCTTGGCGCGCAACCGCTCGAGCAGGTGCGCATTCCGGGCGCGCGTGTCACCCACATTTGGACCGACAACCCCGACGAGGCGCCGCTGGTGGCCCGCGCCAGCCGCATCGAACACGTGGTGGCCCGGCCCGAGGACGTCATCGGTGAGGTCGATGCCGTGATCATCGCCACCGATGACGGCGACGACCATGTGCGCCGCGCCCGGCCGTTTGTCGAAGCGGGGCTGCCGGTGTTTGTCGACAAACCCCTGGCCACGAACCTGCCCGACCTGCGCCAGTTTGTGTGTTGGCAGCGGCAGGGCGCGGTGCTGCTGTCGACCAGCGGCATGCGCTACGCTCCGGAGATGCGGCTTAGTGAAGTGCAACGGCAGTCACTGGGGGACCTGCGCTGGATCACCAGTTTCACCTGCAAGACCTGGGAGCGCTACGGCATCCACGCACTGGAGGCGGTTGAGCCGCTGCTCGGCCCCGGCCTCGTCAGTGCCCAAACGCAGGCGCTGCCCGGCTCGGATCTCGTGCACCTGGTGCACCAGTCCGGCGTGCAGATCACACTGGCGGCGATCCATGACGCCTTTGGCAGCTTCGGCGCGGTGCATCTCTACGGCACCGGCGGCCAGTTGCCGCTGCGCCTGACCGACACCTATGCCGCCTTCCGCGGCCAGTTGCTGGCCTGGGTCGATCTGCTGCGCACGGGTCAGCCGCCGCTGCCGTTTGCGGAAACCGTCGAACTCATGGCGGCGCTGATCGCGGGTCGCCTCAGCCGCGAGCGCGGTGGCGCGCGGGTCGATCTGCGGGAGGTGCTCGACGCGCTCGACGACTGATCCACCACCCCTGACGTACCTTTTTCCCAACCATGTCCTACCTCGAACGCTTCAGCCTGCGCGACAAAGTCATCCTGCTCACCGGCGGCGCCGGCCTGTACGGCCGCGGCCTTGCCGCCGATCTCGCCGCCGCCGGCGCCACCCTGGTGCTCGCCGCGCGCGATGTCGGCAAGCTCGAGGCCGTGGCGGCCGAGGAACGGGCGCGCGGTTTTCAGGTCGAAGCCGAAGCGCTCGACCAGGGCGATGAGGCCTCGGTGCTGGCCCTGCGCGACCGCGTGCTGGCGCGCCATGGCCGGGTCGACGGGCTGGTCAACAATGCCGTCGCGCGCGTCGTCAAGGGCGCGGGTGGCACGGTGGCGCAGTGGGAGGAGTCGATGCGGGTCAACGCCACCGGGGTCATGCTCATGCATCGCGCCTTTGGCGAGGGCATGGCGGCGCAGGGCAGCGGCAGCATCGTCAACATCGGCAGCATTCAGGGCATGATTGGCCCGAGCTACGAACTCTACGAGGGCACGGCGATGGGCGACCTGCCGCCCGACTACTTTTTCCACAAGGGCGGCATGATCAACCTGACGCGCTTTTACGCGGCCCTGTATGGACCGCGCGGCGTGCGCGTCAATTGCCTGTCGCCGGGCGGGTTTTTCAACCACCAGCCCGAGCCCTTCCTGAGCCGGTACTGCGAGCACACCCTGCTCGGCCGCATGGCCGATCCATCGGACCTTGGTGGTGCGGTGGTCTTCCTGCTGGCCGATGCCTCGCGCTACGTCACCGGCGTCAACCTGCCGGTCGACGGCGGCTACACGGCGAAGTGATCCGCTGGATCACTCCGCCTGGCGCAGGTAGGCAACGAGGTCGGCGACGTCCTGGGTGCTGAGGCCGAGTTGGGCGGCGCTGAGCATCATGCTGCGGTCGAGTTTTTTGCGGCTGGCGATGCGGTTTTTCGGCACGAACTGGGTTTGGCCGCCCATGCTGCGGACGATGAGCACCTCGCCCTCGGCGAGCACGAGGCCGTGGATTTTGACGCCGTCCTTGGTGACGATCTCCATGCCGTCGAAGCCGTGGGCGATGTCCTTGCTCGGCTGGATGAGGGCCTGGGCGATGACCTCGGCCGGCTGGCTGAGACCCCAGCCCTGCAGGCTCGGGCCGAACTCGACGCCCTGATCGTTGATCTGGTGGCACATGACGCAGCGCATGATCAGCGAGGAACCGCGCTGAACGTCGCCGGTGAGCTTGACAACATCCTCGACCTTGAGCGGGTTGTCCATCTCCGGCGGGATCTCGATGGTGATGAGCTTGGTGGCGTTGGGATCGAAGATGCCGCGCTTTTTCAGCTCGGCCGGGATGCCGTAGGCGGCCCAGTCCTCGGTGCTGCGCTTGATCAGCCACCACATGGCGTCGCCATGCACGGGCGAGGCCTTGTCCTCGGCGGCGGCGAGCATGGCCTCGGCCGCGCCGGCGCCGGGGGTGAAGGCGAGGGTGTCGAGGGCGAGCTTGCGCTGGGCGGCGCTGAGCTGCGGTGCCAGAGCGCGCTTGAGCACGGAACCCACCGCAGCCGGCGGATGCAGGCGCCAGGTGAGGCGGGCGAAGGCCTCGGACCAGGCGACCGGATCCTCGGCCTCATGCTCGCGCATCAGGGTCCAGACTTCCTCCTCCTTGCCGGTGCTGCCGAGGCCGAAGGCCTCGAGGTAGGAGCGATCTTGGCCGTCGTAGCGGCGGGCGAGTTCGGCGAGGATGTTTTTGCTCTGGGCAAAGGGCACGTCGCGCAGGCTGACCGCGACCTCGCGGCGGATGGCCGCGGATTCGTCGCCGGCCATGCTGGCGAGCAGGTCGAGGCCGTCGCCAGTGGCGGCGCGCAGCGCGCGCAGGGCAACCAGGCGGCGGGAGGCCTCCGGGTGGTCGAGGTGCGTGCGCACGCGCTGAAAGCCGGTCTCGCCCATCTGGGCGAGCAGGAAGAGGGCGCGCGCGGCGAGGTGGGGGTTGGGATCGTCGAGCAGTTTTGTCACCGCGCCGACGGCCTTGCCGCCCTGCTCGCGCAGGTTCACGAAGGCAGGGTGCCGGACGTTGTTGGCGGGCGAGCGCAGGGCGGCCAGGCAGCCTTCGACGGTGCTGTAATCGACCTTTGGCACGGACGGCTTGAAGCCCTTCGGGGCGATGCGGTAGATGGCGCCACTGCAGGTTTCATCGAGGTCCTGATGACCGCCGGTGCGCTTGTCGAACCAGTCGCTGACGTAGATCGCGCCGTCGGCGCCTACGAGCACGTCGCTGGGGCGGAACTGGGTGTGGCGGTCGTCGGCGACGTTGTTGCTGCCACCGACGAAGTCGCTGCCCTTGAAGACGCCGCTGGTGTTGCTGGTGAAGAAGTTGAAGCGCTCAAGCTTGAAGCCGGCGCCGTCGGCCTTGGGCTGGTAGCCGAAGACCGTGTTGCGGCCGGTCTCGCAGCTCAGCAGCAGGCCGTTCCAGCGTTCGCCGAGCGCGCCGTTTTCATAGTAGGCGAGGCCGGTCGGCGCACCACCGCCATAGATGTCGCCGGCGGGGATGACACCCGGATCGTCCTGGCGCCATTCGGCCACCGGCACCGTCTGGCCGGGGCGCTTGTCGGCGCGCCACTGGCGTTTGCCGTCGGCGGAGAAGAAGCCGAAGCTGCCACCCTCGATGAGGTGGCTGACGCGGCAGGCGGGCGGGTCGTCGTTGTCGTTGAGGAACATCTCGCCGAGGGAGGTGGTGACGCCCTCGTAGCTGTTGCGGTAGTTGTGGCCGAGGATGCGCACACGGTGACCGGAAGGATCCATGCTGGCGGTGAAGCCACCGACCCAGACATGGCCGTCATCGCTCTTTTCGCCGGTGTACGGATTGTTCAGGTAGGCACCGCCGATGCGGAAGGTTTTGCCGCTTTTGTCGCTGAACAGGGCACCGCAGTTGCCGTTGCTAAAGTACCAGCGGCCATCGGGGCCGGCATAGACGGCGTGCAGGCTGTGGTCGTGCTGGGGCTGCTCGAAGCCGGTGAGCAGCACCTCGCGCTTGTCGACCGCCGGATCGAACTTGAGGTCGCGGTTGACGTCGGTGTAGACAATGATGTCGGGGGTGTTGGAGACGACGATGACGTTGTCGAAGACGGCAAGGCCCATGGCGCTTTCCAGGGCCTTTTCACGGACGAAGACGTGGGAGCGGTCGGCCTTGCCGTCGCCATCGCTGTCCTCGAGCACGCGGATGGCGTCGCCCTCGCGGCTGCGACCGCTGTGGCGGCGGTAGTTGATGCCCTCGCTCACCCAGATCCGGCCGGCGGCGTCGACATCCATGTTGGTGGGATTGAACAGCATGGGCGAGCTGGCCCAGACGGTCACTTCCAGGCCCTCGGGCACTGCGAACAGGCTGGCTTCCAGATGGTCGTGGGTGATCTTGGCCGGGTCAAAGGCGGGAGCCTTCGGGTCCGGGCTGAAGGCCGGTTTGCCCGGTTCAAACGTTTTCTCGGCCTTCTGGGCGGGACGGTTGGGCTTTTGCGCGGCGGCCGCCAGCGGCAGGCCGGTGAGCAGGAGGAGGGCGAGGAAGGGGGCGACGGGCATGGGCGACTCAGAACGGCGGGTTCGGGCGCATTCTTGCCACCACTGGCCTGCCGATGCCAGCCCGGAATCAGCCTTTGACGGCGGCACGCGCCGTGGCAAAGGCAGCGACCGCCTGTTCGAGTTCGGCGCGCGTGTGCGCCGCGCTCATCTGGGTGCGGATGCGCGCGCGTCCCTCGGGCACCACCGGGAAGCTGAAGCCGACCGCGTAGACACCGTGATCGAGCAGGGCGGCGGAGAACCGCGCTGCAAGCGCGGCATCACCGAGCATCACCGGCACGATCGGATGGTCGCCGGGCAGCAGGTCGAAGCCGGCGTCGGCGAGGGCGGCGCGGAAAAAGCGGGTGTTGTCGAACAGGCGGGCGCGCCGTTCCGGCTCGGTGCGCACCAGTTCGAGCGCGGTGAGCGTGGCGCCGGCGATCGAGGGGCAGAGGGTGTTGGAGAACAGGTAGGGCCGCGAGCGCTGGCGCAGCAGGTCGATGATCTCGCGGCGCCCACTGGTGTAGCCGCCGCTGGCGCCGCCAAGGGCCTTGCCGAGCGTGCCGGTCAAAAGGTCGATGCGACCGAGCACGCCGCAGTGCTCGTGGCTGCCGCGGCCGCCGGTGCCGAGCACGCCGGTGGCATGGGAGTCGTCGACCATCACCAAAGCGCCATGGCGGTCGGCGAGGTCGCAGATTTCGCGCAGCGGGGCGATCGAGCCGTCCATGGAAAACACGCCGTCGGTGGCGATCAGCTTGAAGCGCGCGCCGGCGGCTTCAGCGGCACGGAGCTGGACTTCGAGGTCGGCGAGGTCGCGGTTCCGGTAGCGGTAGCGCTGCGCCTTGCACAGGCGGACGCCGTCGATGATCGAGGCGTGGTTGAGGGCATCGCTGATGACGGCGTCCTCGGGGCCGAGCAGGGTTTCGAACAGGCCGCCGTTGGCATCGAAGCAGGATGAGTAGAGGATCGTGTCCTCGGTGCCGAGGAAGTCGGTCAGCGCCGCCTCCAGTTCCTTGTGCACGCCCTGGGTGCCGCAGATGAAGCGCACGCTGGCGAGGCCGTAGCCCCAGCGCTCGAGGGCGTCGTGGGCGGCCTGGCGCACGCGCGGTTCCTGGGCCAGGCCGAGGTAGTTGTTGGCGCAGAGATTGAGCACGGGCGCGTTTTCGCCGACGCGGACGTGGACGCCCTGCGGGGTGCTGAGCACGCGCTCGGGTTTGGCCGTGCCGGCGGCGCGGATGGCGTCGAGCTGGTCGGCGAGATGGCGGCGGAAGGCGTCGTTCATGCGGGATCGGGGGGCAGTTCTTCGAAGGGCAGGCCGTGGGCCTCGGCGACCGCGCGATTGGTCAGGCGACCGGCGTGCACGTTGACACCGCCGCGCAGGGCCGGCTGGCGGCGGCAGGCTTCGGCCAGGCCGAGGTCGGCGAGCTGTTCGACGAAGACGTGGGTGACATTGACCAGGGCCTGGGTGGCGGTGCGCGGGTAGGCACCGGGCATGTTGGCGACGCAGTAGTGCAGGACTCCCTCCTCGGTGAAGACCGGGTCGTGGTGGGTGGTTGGGCGGGTGGTTTCGGCGCAGCCGCCCTGGTCGACGGCGATGTCGACGAGCACGCTGCCCGGGCGCATGAGCCGGAGCATGTCGCGCCGGATCAATTTCGGGGCGCGCGCGCCGGGCACGAGCACGGCGCCGATGAGCAGATCGACCTGCGGCAGCAGTTCGCGCAGGTGGCTTTCATCGGAGTACAGCGTGTGCGCGGTGTGCAGGGTGATGTCGAGGAAGCGCATGCGCTCGACATCGACTTCGAGGATGGTGACATCGGCGCCGAGGCCGGTGGCCATGCGCGCGGCATTGACGCCGGCGACACCGCCGCCGAGCACGACAACCCGGCCGGGCAGCACGCCGGGCACGCCGCCGAGCAGGGTGCCACTGCCGCCGGCGTGGCGGGCGAGGAAGTAGCCGCCGACCAGGACCGACATGCGTCCGGCGATTTCGCTCATCGGTTCCAGCAGGGGCAGGCGGCGGTTCACCTCGACCGTTTCATAGGCGAGGGCGGTGACGCCGCTGGCGAGCAGGGCCTCGGTCAGGCCGCGGTTGGCGGCCAGGTGCAGGTAGGTGAAGAGCAGCTGGCCGCGGCGCAGCAGCGGGTATTCGGCTGGCAGGGGTTCCTTGACCTTGACGATGAGGTCCGCGCGTTCAAAGACCTCGGCATGCGAGCCGGCGACGGTGGCGCCGACGGCGGCGTAATCGGTGTCGGCAAAGCCCGCACCGGCGCCGGCACCGGGACCGACGAGGACCTGATGGCCGCGCTTGAGCAGTTGCCAGGCCGCCGAGGGAGTGAGGGCGATGCGGTTTTCCTGTTCTTTGATCTCCTTGGGAACGCCGATGATCATGGGCATGGGGGTCAGAGGGTCCAGTCGAGCACAACCTTGCCGCACTGGCCGGATTCCATGGCGGCAAAACCCTGCTCAAATTCACTGAAGGGGAAACGATGGGTGATGACCGGGCGGATGTCGAGACCGCTCTCCAGCATGACGCTCATCTGGTACCAGGTCTCATACATCTCGCGGCCATAGATGCCCTTCAAGGTGAGCATGTTGAAGATGACCTTGTGCCAGTTGATGGCGATGTCGGCCGGCGGAATGCCGAGCAGGGCGATCTTGCCACCGTGGCACATGGCGTCGATCAGGCCGCGGAAGGCGGTGGCGTTGCCGCTCATTTCCAGGCCGACATCGAAGCCCTCCTTCATGCCCAGCTGGCGCTGCACCTCGTCGAGGCTGCCGCTGCGGGCATCGAGGGCGACCGTGGCGCCCATGCGGCGCGCGAGGTCGAGCCGGTAGGGATTGACGTCGGTGACGACCACATGGCGGGCGCCGGCGTGTTTGACGACCGGGATCGCCATCAGGCCGATCGGGCCGGCACCGGTGATCAAAACGTCCTCGCCTAGCACGCCGAAGGCGAGCGCCGTGTGCACCGCGTTGCCGAAGGGATCGAAGATGGCGGCGACTTCCTCGTCGACGCCCTCGCGGTGGTGCCAGACGTTGGTCATCGGTACGCTGATGTATTCGGCGAAGGCGCCCGGCCGGTTGACGCCGATGCCGACCGTGTCCTTGCACAGGTGGCGGCGGCCGGCCAGGCAGTTGCGGCAGCGACCGCAGACCACGTGGCCCTCGGCGCTGACGAGTTCGCCCGGGTGGAAGTCGGTGACATTGGCGCCGGTGGCGACGACCACGCCGACGAATTCATGTCCGACCGTCATTGGCACCGGGATGGTTTTTTGCGCCCAAGCATCCCACTGGTAGATGTGCAGGTCAGTGCCGCAGATGCCGGTTTTGCGGACCTGGATGAGGACATCGTTGAGGCCGACTTCGGGTTCGGGCACGTCCTGGAGCCAGAGGCCGCGTTCGGCGCGCGCTTTGACGAGAGCTTTCATGGTGGTGCGATAACAAACGGGTGCGACTCGACATGGCAAGTACTTTTATCCAAAATAAAGGAATTAATTCCATTATACAGAACAAGCCAGGGGCGTCCCAGCGAACCTGGCTGTTTCAGGCAGGGCTGAAGCCAAGAAAGAGGATTGAGTGAGACCGCGGTTTTTTTATCATGGAGTGATGAAAACTGGGCTGCGCGCGATTCTTGTTGTTCCAACTCTGTCCAGCCTGCTGCTCACGCAGTGCGTGAGTACTCCCAGGGAAGGGGAGACTTCGGTCGCCAACGTGTCGGCGAATGAAACTCCCGAACAGTTTTTGCAGCAGACCTTGAAATCGGCGCTGGAAGAGCCGCTTGAGGAACCGTTGAAGAAGTCGACTCGGAAAGCCTTGAAGAAGGCTTTGGAACCACCGGCGGAAAAACCCGATCGATCTACCGACAGGGTATCATCGAGGAAGCATTCGGACGAAGCGACGGCTGAGACTTACACATCGGACATTCGTCTGGGGACGGTGACCATCATGGATGGCACGCGACGCGTTGCCACCTGTCGCACGGCCGCGCCGCACGTGGAGGAGGCACGCTTCATCAACCATCAGAAACAGATCGTGGTGAAGTCGCGTGGCCGGCACGGGCCCGCGACGGTGCAGTTGTTCGACACGCGCACGGGTGCCGAGAAGGATACCGTGCTGGCTCATGAAATCCGCGAGGGGCAGCCCGCCTGGGCGGCGGGCCTGGAGAACTGAGGGGAGCGCGATGTCTGCCGTTGGTCGGGATCGTTCTTCCAGCCTTGCGCTTGAGTTTGATCGCTCCCGAGCCTGCACCCCTCAGCCCAGCACGCGCACGCGCACGGCGCAGTGCTTGTAGGAGGGCTGGCGGCTGTGTGGATCGACGTGCCAGAGGGTCAGGCGGTTGACCCGGGCATCGTGCATGGGCAGGAAGACCTGGCCCGTAGCGACGGTTTCCGTGAGGCGCACCCGCAGTTCAAAGGCGGCGCGACGCGAGGCGATTTCGACGCGGTCGCCCTCGCGCAGGCCGAGCGGTCGGGCATCGGCGGGATTCATGTCCAGGCGGGTCTCGGTCGGCGCCAGTTTGCGCAGCACCTCCGACTTGGCAGTGCGGGTTTCCGTGTGCCACTGCGCGCTGGTGCCGCGGCCGGTGAGCAGGATCAGGGGGTAGTCAGGGCAGGGCGGTTCCGGCGGCGCGATCGGTGGCTCGAAGACGAAGCGCGCGCGTCGGTCAGGCGTGAAGAAGGCGCCGTCTTCGAAAAGACGTCGCTCGGTCGCGGGCATGGCAGGCGCCTCGGCGCGGGGCAGCGGCCACTGCACGCCGCCGGCGCGGCGCAGCATGTCGTAGCCGGCGATGCCGGTGATGTCGCAGGGTTGATCCTCGGTGCAGCGCTGCAGCACGCGGAACACCGCCTCGGGATGGGTCCACTCGCGAAACAGGTCGGCGCAGCCCCAGTAGTCGGCAATGAGGCGGAAGATGTGGAAGTCGGCCAGGGCCTGGCCGGGGGCGCGGCGCACCTTGGGGCTGTAACCGATGCGGCGCTCGGAGTTGATGAAGCATCCTTCTTTCTCACCCCAGCCGGCGGCTGGCAGCACAAGGTGGGCGCGGCGCGCGGTTTCGGTGCTGCAGTACATGTCCTGGACGACAACGAAGTCGAGTTGGTCGAGAAGGCGATTCATCTCGTCCTGATCGATCCAGGAGTGGCTGGGGTTGGTGGCGACGAACCACAGGGCGCGGATCTTGCCCTCGCCGGCGGCGCGCAGGATCTGATCGTAGGCCAGACTGGGCTGGTCCGGAATGCGGGCGACCGGGATGCCCAGCGCCCGCGCCACCTTGTCGCGATGGCGCGGATGGCGGAAGTCGTGGCCGCCGAGCAGGTTCGTCGTGTTGCTGAACAGTCGCGAGCCCATGGCATTGCACTGGCCGGTGATCGAGTTGGCGCCGGTCCCCGGCCGTCCGATGTTGCCGGTCATGAGCGCGAGGTTGATGATGGCCTGTGCGGTGCGGGTTGCCTGATGCCCCTGATTGACCCCCATGGTCCACCAGAACGAGACGCGCGGATTGCCCTCGCTCAGGCTGCGGGCGAAGTCGTGCAGGCAAGCCACGCCGAGGCCCGTCTCGGCAGCGACACGTTCGGGCGTGAAGTCGGCAACGAAGGCCTCGTAGGCTTCGAAGCCCGTGGTGTGGCGGGCGATGAAGGCGCGGTCGAGACCGCCGTTGCGGACGATCAGGTGGGCGAGGCCGTGGAGCAGGGCGAGATCGCTCTTGGGCCGGATGGCATAGTGATGCGTCGCCGCCATGGCGGTTTCCGTGGTGCGCGGGTCGACGACCAGGATCTTTGGATTCCGGCGATTGCGCAGCACGCGCTGCCAGAGGATGGGATGGGCAATGCAGGGATTGGCGCCGATGAAGACGAGCACGTCGCTCTGCTCGAAGTCGGCATAGGTGAAGGGCGGCGCATCGAAACCGAAACTCTCCTTGTAGGCGGTGACCGCGGTGGCCATGCACTGGCGCGTGTTGCCGTCGCCATGAATCAGGCCCATGCCGAACTTGGCGAGCGCGCCCAGCCAGGCCATTTCCTCAAACATGATCTGCCCCGTGCTCAGGAAGGCCGCCGCCTCGGGGCCGTGGCGGTCGATCAGCTCGCGCATGCGCTCGCAGAAGTAGCGCAGCGCGGTGTCCCAGCTGACGGGTTTGCCGTGCAGCAGCGGTTGCGTGGCGCGATCTGCAGCATCAAGTACGCTCAACGCCTCCCAGCCCTTCGGACAGGCGCTGCCGAGGTTGACCGGATGATCGGGATCAGGGGTCAGGTTGACGGCTTCGCCCTCGCGCAGGTGCAGCTTCAGGCCGCAACCGGTCGAGCAAAAGCCGCAGATCGCCGAAGTTGTCGCGTCAGGGGCAAGTTGCGCAGGCACCTGGCCCAGACCAAAACGGGCGGGCTCGCGCACCAGATCGGCGGTGAGCGGACCAGACCATTCGCGCAGGGTCAGGGC
>DAIUCN010000104.1:0-13973 GCA_036846165.1 Prosthecobacter sp. | reverse complement strand
CCTTGCCCTTGGGCGGGTTCTTTTTCGGCGCCGGCGACTGGGCCGACACGGAAACCGAACCCCGCCAGCTGACATGAGCAGGCCGGAAAAAGGCGGAAATGGGCGGAAATGCCCGGAAGTACGGGGGATGCAGCGCAACCGCGGCCTTGTGGGCGGTTTGAGCAGTGACGACGCCGGAACCGGGGTTTTGCCAACGGTTTGAGCAGTGAATAGGCCACCGGGGTTCGGCGTCGGTGGATGTGATGAAGACCAAACCAATCGTCCGCTGGCCTGGCGGCAAAACCAGGCTGCTGAAAGAGCTCCTGCCGCTGATCCGGCCACACCGAACCTATGTGGAGGCCTTTGCGGGCGGCCTGGCGGTGCTACTGGCGAAGGAGCGGTCGCAGGCCGAGGTGATCAATGACCTAAACGGGTGCCTGGTGAATCTCTACCGGCACGCCCAGTTCCACCCCCAGGCGCTGGTGGAGGAGATCCAGTGGACGCTCAACAGCCGGGAGGATCTGGATGACTTGAAGCGTCAACCTGGTCTCACGGGTCTGCAACGGGCCGCACGCTATCTGCTCCGCAACCGGCTGAGCTTTGGCGGGGCGGGATCATCCTTCGCCGTGACGAGGCAGGCGCAGCCGAGCCGCGAGAACGTGCTGGAGTTGCTCTGGGCGCTCAACAAGCGTCTCGACCGGGTGGCCGTGGAAAATGTGCCGTACGAGCGACTTTTCACGCTCTACGACGGCCCGGAAACGCTGTGGTTCCTGGATCCGCCCTACAGTGCCGGGGAGACCTCTCACTACGGGGTGTGGTCGGAGGTGGAGATGCGCGGCTTCGCCGAGCGCGTCCATGCCCTCAAGGGGGACTGGATTGTCACAGTCAACGATTGCCCGGCAAACCGGGAACTGTTCGCGGCGCACGAGCTGCGACCTGTGGTGACGCGGAGTCAGTGCACGAATCAAAAGACCCACGGAGGGCGTTCGTTCGGCGAGCTGATCATCCGCCGTCGCGGAAGCTGTGCACAGGCCAGGGCGCTGCCAGCGGCGCGAGGGCTGCGCCGAGCGGCCTAGAAGGGCATGTCGATGCCGTCTGCAGGGGTGTTGCAGGTCTCTTGCACCGCTCCTGCAGAGCGGCCTTTGGCGCGCGAGGCGATGGTGCGCGAGAGGTTGAGCAGCTCGGGGGTGGGGAGCTGCTGCCAGGTCTGGCAATGATGCCGCCGGCATTTGTGCTGGGCGACCTGGTCGAGGTAGGCGTCCGTCAGACCGGCGCGCTCGGCGGTGTGGCGGATCCGCCAGGTGATGCGGGCGCGCTCAGCTTCCTCGCCGGCCAGCTCGGGGTTGGCATCGGCATAAGCGGCATCGAAGTCGCCAGGGTTGGCGAGCCATTCGAGCCGCCGAAAGAGGCGGTCCACCTGCTTGTTGGTGAGGCCGGATGTGCTGTCCTGGCCCGTGGTCTCACGGGTGACATCCCGCCGGCGGTCCTCATCCTTCACGTCCCAGCCCTGGGCCGCGCAGGCAGCTGGCCACAGGCGCTTGCGGTAGTGGACCTGTTGGGCGCGGGTCATAGACCGAGGAGCGCGAGTCCTTTGGCGGTGATACGGTAGCGGGTCGGGACGGGCTTACCATCGGGGCCACGGCCGCGGAGACCCTGCTGGATCTGGACGGCGCCGATGTCGATTGCGGGGATCAGCATGGACTGCCACCAACTGACGTTTTGCGTTGTGCTGCTGAGCCAGGTCATTTTTGCAGCCATGTCGCCGCGCGTGTGCCAGCGGTCGGGCTCTGTGGCAAGGGCCAGAAGAGCGGACCAGGTGGCGGTGCCCATGTGGCGGCGTGCGCGAGCGTAGGCGGTGAGGATTTGGGAGGCATTCATGCTGCGTTGATGAGTTGGGTTTTGGCCAGGTGCCATGCTTCGCTGGGGTCCTGGACCCGACCGCCGGAGAGGATGTTCTTTGCGAGGCGTGCGCGCATGGTGACGGAGCGGCAACCTCCGAAGGCCTGGATGGCTTGAGCGGCGTCGGCGACGACCTCGGGGACGTCGGCCGCTTCGGGAAGGTGGAGGCGAAGCAGGTGGCCTGCGGTGGCCTTTGCGGTGCAGCGCTCGCTGCGCACGAGATCCAGGGTGACGTCGCGGTGCAGACCGACGCGGGAGCCGTGCTGATCGTTGCGCGCCCACTGTTGCTCGATTTCGGGATTGCCGATGAGGGCAATGGGCACCTGGGCGATGTCCCAGAAATCAGCGAGCCAGCGCCTGGCGCCCTCGGTGAGGCGGTGTGCGTTGTCGATGATGATGAGGCGGTCGCTACCCACCAACTTGGCGACCAGTGCATCGTCCAGGCTCTGCCCCTTTGCGGGGCGAGTGAGCTGCATGGCGCGGGCGATGGCGCGGGTGATGTCGTGCCGGCCGGCCTGCCAGACGCTGACGTGCAGATAGATCGTGGTGGTGGAGTGCTGGGCGGCGTAGAGCTTGGCGGCAAAGGTTTTGCCACGCCCGGCCGGCCCATGGCCGATGCCCACAAAGCCGTGGGCTTTGACCTGGCGGAGGAAACTGTTCATGCCGCCAATGATGAAGTCCTGGCTGATGATGGTGGTGTTGGTCTCGGCGCGTTCGACCTCATCACCATCCAGGAAGCTGCGGATGCGTGATTCAAACCGGGCGAGATCACCGCGGAAATCGCCGCGCAGATAACGGAAAAGGTAGGTTTGGCTGGTGCCCATGCGCCGGGCGAGAACATCGAGATCCTTGGTGGAATCGGTGAGGCCTTGGGCGCGCTGGTAGGTGCGCAGGGCGATGATGAGATCTGCGTTGCGGGCGTCGAGGCCGGCCTGATCGGAATCGGCGGCGGCGGCGGATTTACCAGAGGTCTGGGGTGTTTTCATGGTCGTGGGTGGTGGTGGCGGGTTCGAGTGCATCAGGGAGGGAGGCGTCGAGGGCGCTGGTGGCGCGGCGGACGAAGTCTTCTTTGGCGGCAGCGACGTCCTGCAGGACGCCGGCGTTGTGGCGGTGCATGGCGAGCTTCTTGCGCGTAGCCTTGACCTGGCGTGCCGCATGCGGGGCGATCAGCTCAGCCTCGACGTGCATGGCGCGGCCCATTTGCCGATGGAGGGCTTCGACATCGGCGCGGCTGCCACGCTCGCAACGTTGTGCGGTGCCGAGGAATCGGCCTTTGGCGTCCTGCACAAAGAGCTGATTGGCCGCGAACGGGTTCACGAAGGCGAGGTAGGTCTCGCCATCCTTGAGGGCGTGCTGCCGGCCTTCAGAGTCGGTGATGATGCCCTCGAAGCGATGCTCACCTGGGCCGACCTCGCGGTCCTCGAAGCTGAATTGGTGCGCGCGGACTTTACGCTCGGCGGCGAAGTCGGGGCCAAGGATGCGGCAAACGGTGCCGCCGTGAATGCGGACGAGATCTGAGGCGCCGCGGTGCCAGACTTCGGCCCGAGTCATTTTGCGGGGGCGGGTCTGTAGCTGTCCCTGGTGGAGGAGGGCGATGGCCATTTCCCGCTGGCCGTCCGGCAGTGTCATCAAATCCTGCTGGGTGCGCCATTCGTTGAGGAGATGGATCTCTTGGACGACGTGACCGCATTGGATCCAGCCTTCTAGGTCGTGCTCGGCGTCGTTTTCGATGAAGCGGTAGATCTCGCTCAGTACCTGCATGTACTGGTTGATCTCCAGGAGGGGGAACTGCAGGAGCGCCGCCTTGTCAGGGGGGAGCTGCTGCATGGCGGCGAGCAGGCGGGAGTTGTAGGCGAGCAGGCCATCAAGCTGCTCGGGGCGGCGCTGTCGATCCGGGCCGGTCTGGCCTGGGAGATGGGCCTCCATGTTGTGGAGGAGGTTGTTGGAGGATTCGAGCGAGGCTTTGAAGTTGGGGTTGCCGATGCGGCGGCCGTCATACAGACCGGCGTGAGGTGCCTTGCCCTGCATGCCGCTTTCCTGGGTGGTGATGAGGCCGCCGCTGGCGTCGTAGAGGACGCCAGCGATGGACTCCATGAAGTTGGCGGTGCCATGCTCGGCGAGGTTGATGGTGCCGCGCGGGGAATAGCCGTCGAGGTAGTAGGTGGCGGCAATGACCATGCGCATCATGCGGCCGGTGAGCCCCTGGGCCTTGCCATTGTCATCCTCCGTGCGCACACGGATGCCCCAGCGCATTTTGCGCGCGGAGTAGTAGTCGTGACTGAAGAGTTCCAGCGGGCGGCCTGCTTGCTTTTCGGCGAAGCTGTTGACGAACAGGTCGTGCCAGACGTCGTCCCACATGTAGTGGCTGCCGACGTAGCAGCCCTGGCGGGTGGCGAGGACGAGAGGGCGGTGCTTGCGCGCCGCGTTGCGTCCCAGGACTGAGAGGGTGCGGCGGAATTGGCTGCTGTCGCGCTTGCGGTAGAGGGTGCGGGTCGTCCAGCCGGGCGGGTGCGGCGGGGCGACGCGTGGCAACGGCCGCCCGGGGTGCAGGCGCTGCCACCATTCCTGCCAGGTGCCATAGCCAGGGATGTGCCTGCCGAGGGTCCAGTCAGCCCGCAGGCGTTTGATGACGGCGGCGATGGATCGCGGGTTGCCATCGACCAGGGCATTGAAGTGATCGATGAAATCCGCTGGCACTGGGGACTTGGGCTTGCCTTCGAGGGCGGCGTTGATGAGCTCGCGCCAGTCACGAGTCCGACGCCAGGCGGCGTAGAGCTTGCGCAGCATGCCAGGGGTGAATCCCTTCTGTTTGCCGAACTGGGCAGCAGCCACGTCATAGCCGATCGTGAGGGTCGGGGCCTGTTCGATCGCCTCGAAGGCGAGGAAGAGCAGCCGGATTCGCTCCTGGTTGCGCTCGGTCAAAGCATGGAACGCGGGGAGGTCACGAGGCTTGACGGCCTGCGCGAAGAGGCGGCCCGTCGTTGCCAGGGAGTCGGTGTGGGTGTCGAGGTAGCTGTCGCGGTCCATGGTCACAGGGCGGTGGAGTGTTGAGCGAGGTGGGAAAGGGCGGCGCGCTTGGCGCGCTCGGTGGCGGTTTCGTCCCGCTTGCTGATGGCGTCCCAGACGGCGCGCTTGAGGTCCCAGGGGACTTCATGCCAGCACGGCCGGCAGAGAAAGAGGCGGGGCTCCTTGTCCCCGCGGCAGTGGGGGCACGTTGTCATTTCTTCTTGGCGGCGAGACTGTCTTTGAGCTTTTGAGCGGCTTCCTCCAGAGTGGTCAGGAGGGCCTCCTTGTCCTGCTTCCGGAGCTTGAGGAACTCGTTGTTCATGGCCCGGCGGCAGAAGTCCTTGAGCCAAAATTTGGCCAGCTTATCACCCTTCGCTGCAGGGGCCGGCTCTGGCTCGGGCTCCGGGGTGATGTCCTTCATGGGCTTCTCGAAGAGCTCATGCAGGCCGAACTCATCCGCCTGGTGCAAAAGGGTCTCGATGTCCTTGGCCGCGAGGTTGCAAACGCCCTGCAGGGCGAGTGCCTGGGGCGCGGTGGTGGTGAGCTGAGTGCTGGTGGCTTTGCCCTTCTTGGGGACGGCCCGACCGGCGGGTGCGGCCAGTTCCAGGGCAGCCTTATCCTTCCAGTCCAGCCACCATTTGCGGAGCTTGTCAGCCAGCTCGGGGTGATCTTGAGAGCAGTCGAGGAAATGGCGGCGATACCGTTGCGCTGTGCGCGCGGTGACGCCCAACTGATCTTCCAAGAAGTCCTCCAGCTTCTGCGGGGCCTCCTGCTTGGCCGTGCGATCACCGCCTCGCGTTTCGCCATACTCCTCCTCGTGCAAATCACAGAGGGTCTGGATCTCGATGCCCGCGAAGAACTTGGCGGTTTTGAGGGCGATGACGCTGCCTTTCGCGGCCTCATGGAAGGCCCGGAAGCGAGTGATGCAGGCCGTGGCTTCCGCTGCACGTAGATCAGCGGGATCCTGCACTGTGGCGGCGGGCTGCAGCTGTGTGGCGGCCTTCTGCACGGGCGTAGCGAACTTCCGCTGCGCTGCACGCTGCTTGCAGGTGATGCCGCCCTGGTGGGCCTTGAGGCCGCGGGAGGTGAAGTTGGGTTGACCGCAGTCGGGGCAGGTGTGAAGGTCTGGCGCGGCGGACTTCTTGGGTTCCAGCGGTGCAGAGCTGGGAGGGAAGCCGATGGCCTCCGTGGCGAGTTGGGTGTGAGTCTTCATGGAAGATTGGAGATGGGAAATAGGAGATGGGGGTCAGCGAGCGCTGTGGATTTGCGCAGGGTCGGCCTTGAGATTCTCCAGCCTTTCGCGGACCTGCCGCGACCAGGCTCCGAGGATCTTCACGGGGTCTTCTCCTGTGATCCAGTGCCGGCCGGTTTCGAGGCACTCGGGGAGACCAGGCACCAAGAGGGTTTTCCCGTCGTAGGCATGGCGTGCCATGATCGAGACGGCCTTCTTGAGGATGCGCGCTGGCCCGCAGGCAAACACGATTGTGCCCGACGGCGCACGGGGCTTGCGCGGCGATGTAAAACCGATTTTTCCGCCTTGGTAGCAGTAGGCTTGGATGCTGGGTGTGGTGCTCATGGTAGGAATAGGATGGGGCTCACTTGCCGCCGGACATGCGGCGCTGGCGGGCGGCCTCGCCGGGGATGTCGGCGAAGCACTTGCCCGGCTTTTTGGGCTGGCCTTGGATGGCGTTGAGGCGGTCGGCCAGCTCCTGGAGGTTGCGGCGGGCGTTGGGGCCCCGCAGGCTGTGGCAGACGACATCGTCATGCTTGAGCTGCCAGGTGATCTGGTAGTCAGCTAGAGCGATGGGATTGACCGTGCTGCCGGCGTGGGTCGATTTGGCGACGACCTTCCAGGGGGCGGAAAGGTTGGGAAGTTCAGGCGGTGTGTTGGGCTTGGCTTTCATGGTGATCAGGCTTTGGCGAAGCACCGGCGGCGGTAGGGCTTGCGGGACGAGTTGGAGTCGAGGGTTTCGCGGCAATCGGCGATGAGGGCTTTGTCGAAGGGCACGAGCACCTCGACCGAGGCGTTGTCGCTCACCAGGCGCTGGCGCATGTCGAGCCAGGCCTGATCGAGGACAGTCATCTCGCAGCGGCCGCAGACCGGGTGGCGCAGGCCTTTCCAGCGGCGACCGCCGCAGGCGGGGCAAGGCTCGTAGTCGGTGGACTTGGCGCGTGGCATGGGGACGGGATTGATCGGGTTGACCGGATTGACCTGGTCAGGCGGCTTTGGTGAGGGGCTTGGAAGCGCGCGGCTTGGCGGGCTTCTTCTCGGTGAGCGAGACGCTGAGGCTCTCGCTGACGGCGAGGCCGAAGATCTCGAACCACTCGCGGAACTCGTCCCAGTGCTCGCGGATGAAGGTCTTGTTGAGCTTGGGATCGTTGCGCAGGCAGGAGGCGGCGGCGATGCGGGTGGCAGGATCCGGATGGTTCTTCGCTGCTTCCTGCAGGCGGGCGATGACGGCGTCTTCGTCTTCGACCTCGACGCGCTCGGTGGGGCGGGCGCCGAGGATGAGGCCGGCCTCATCCAGGCGGCGGGATCCTTCTCCGAAGACGCCGGTGGGATCCGCAAGGGCGAGGCGCTTGATCTCCTCATCGAGGCGCTCGATCTTCGCGGTGAGTTCGGCGGTGGCATCCGTGCAGGCCTTATCGAGGACGGCCTTCTGGGTCTCGTAGGGGGAGAGGACCTCCTTGAGCTGCGCGCGAGCGACAGCGAGTTCGTTGAGGAGGGCGATGGTGGTTTGGCGTGGGGTGTTCATGGTCAGGCAGGGGTGAGATCGTGAAGGTCAACCAGCAGAAGTTTGCGCTGGGCGCCGTAGAGGCAGAGGATGTGGTTGCCCAGTAGCTGGTGGTGAGCGCTGGTGAGCTGGTCGCCAGGGAAGAGGCGCAGGGCACCGATCTGATCGGCGACTTCGATGCGGAGCGGTCCATCGCGCTCGATGACGCTTGGGCCGATCATGGGCAGGGTTTCCCGCTCCCGGCTTCTGGGGCTAAAGAAGTAGCGGCTCATGCGCGGGCGGCGGCTTGGATGAGGTTGTGCGACTGCTCCAAGGCCGTTTTGGCGCGGGGATTGAGGTGCTGGTGCTTGCCGGTGGCGCAGTAGGGGCAGTGGTGATGCAGCGGCACCAAGTGGGCGCAGGAGGGCAGCATGGCGCCGGGGGCGGCGGTGATGACGGCGTCGTCCTCGGGCTCGGTGAACTCCCGATACTTCGGCGCGACTTTGCGCGCCCAGAGGATGATGGAGATGACGCTGCCGAGAGTGAACAGGCCGAAGACAATGCCGACGTGCCACGGGTTGTCGGCCATCGGCGAGACGGCGAGCAGGCAGGCGGCAGAGGTGCGCGGCTGACTGGATTGACCGGATTGACGGGGCGGCGCCGGGGCGATGTTGAGGCGCGCGGCGGTGGCGGTGTTTTGGGCCTGCGCCAGCCGCTGAAGGTTGGTGGCCATGAGGGAGATGGCCTCGCCGGCCGTGAGGGGGCGACGCGGGATGGTGGTGAGTTGGGTGGGGTGCATGGCGGGTTGGCAGATGGCAGATGGGAGATGGGTCAGAGGGCGGCGAAGAGGTCGGGATGGCCGCTGAGGCGGTCGTTCTGTGGGCGGCGGGTGCGGCCGCTGGAGATCGGGATGACATTGGCCGGCACCGGGCCGGCAGGTGCGGTGAGGCCCTGGACGGCGGGCAGGTATTGAGGGCACTGGGCGGCGATGGCGGAGAGGATCACCTCCTTGTTGCCGGTGCTGCTCTGCACGAGGTAGCGGACCACGGCGGCGCGAGAGATGCGCACGCGAGGCTTGGAACCATCGCCACGGGCGTTGTGGCGCTTGTTCTCCAGGCGGCCCTTGCGGCAGAGCCGGGCAATGGTGCACTCGGAGAGCTGGAGCACCTCGGCGACCTCGGGTAGACTGAGGTCATGGGTGCCTGGGACGGCGATGAGGCGGGCGATGTCGGGATCCATGGGATTGTGGAGTTGGGATTGCGGAATCAGCGACCGGGCGCAGAGTCCGGGGATGACTTGCTTGGAACTGCTGCCGTATTGGGATGCGGAACTGGCGCGCTTGAGTGTGCCGGAGCCGCGAGTGTCTCTGCCCGTGATTCTGGGCATTCTTCAGGGGCCTGGGTCAGATGCGGCAGATGCGGCTTGTAACCTCTTTGCTGCCACTGGAGCTTGGCCGCCGCTTGCAGATCCCGTGCGTCTAGAGGTGCTGTTTCGCCTCTGCTGCGCACGATGGTATTGCACCGTGATGCCAGAACATGATCTGGAAGAGGCTGGGGAAACCCTAGCAGGGTTCGCAGAGTCAGTTTTGATAGGGTACTGGCGAGACGTTGGGCGCGAGGACTGGGTGAAGGAAGGTCTGTGGGGTTGGACTCCCAATGAGGGGCCGCCAGATCTGTCTCCGACAGCGGAGTGGCTGGAGTAGCCGTGGTGACATCGATCTGGATGGCGTCATCGAGCAGGGCCTTGAGGGCGCGGACCTTGGCGGCTTCCTCGCGCCAGTAGGCGGCGCTGGCGGGGGCGTGCCCGTTCAGCTCTTCGAGGTGGCGCTCGTAGCTGGCCACGGCCTCGCAGAGGGCGCTGGGGAGCAGGACAATTTGAGCCGGGGTGAGGGTGTGCTTCATGGTGATCAGGCGGAGAAGAGGTTGCGGAAGTGCAACTGCAGCGCCTCGGACTCGCGGAGTGCGCGAGCGAGATCCTTGGCCCGCGATGCCATTTCGGGATCCATGCGCCGGGCCACGTGAGCGACGCCGTCGAAGACGTCGGCTCGCTCAGCCGGCGGCATCGCCTCTGCGGCTTTGATCGCCGCAGCGATCATGGGCTGAAGGAGATCTGGAAGGTGGCGGCTCATGCGATTTTGAGGTGCTTGCGAACCCGTGTTTTCACGGTGGGCAGCATGGACGGGTGGTTGATCGCGATGCTCACGGTGTTGCGAGCGAGGCCTAGCTCGGATGCCAGCCTGGTTACGGTCAGGCGGCGTTTGAGCAGTGCGACCTTCACGGAGAGAGCAAAATCGCCTTGAAGGGTGTGGGCGTTTGACGTATCAGTTGCCATGTGCGCTTAATATGTAACAAATCGTGCATTCGCAGCAAGTAAAAAATCGTGCACCCGTGAAAATTTCCTCAATGCTCTGCACGCTCCGTGACCATTTGGGCCTGAACCAGGTCGAGATGGGCAACAAATTGGGCGTCTCCAGGAACTATGTGAGCATGATCGAGAAGGGGCGTTCCCCCTCGAAGTCCGTTCGCATGCTGATTGAGAACCTGTGGGAAACCACCTTTGGAGAGGGGGTCAGCCTTGAGGATCTGCCGCCAAAAACAGGTGGCGCGCGCAGCAAGCTCAAGGCGGCTCGTGAGGCCAAGGGCATGACACCATCACAATTGGCCAAGGCGGTCGGCTACAGTTTGGCAGTCTATCAAGAGATCGAGGATGGGCGCAGTGGGATGGGGGAGAAGATGGCTCGCAGGGTGGCTGAGGTCCTGGGAATTGATGAGGCGGATCTGACGAATGGAAGTGATCACCCTCCTACTCGCAACGGGATGCACGGCACGTTCGGCGCCACTCCAGACATTGAGCTGCCTCCGGGGATGAAGGCGAAGTATGTGCCGCTGCTCTCCATGGCTCAATGTGGGACGATGGTCGCCTACGATGACACTGCCTACACACACGACGGCTTTCTCGCGTTTGATCCGAAGGATCCCAAAGCCTTCGCGGTCAAACTGGCCGGCGACAGTATGGCTCCGAGGTTTGAGGCTGGCGACGTTGCCATCGTTTACCCTTCCAAGCCGCCGAAGAACGGTGGTGTTGTCATCGCGAGGCTGAATGATGACCACGGGGGGGATGTGATGCTCAAGCTCTACCAGGCCAGCGGAGACAACATCACGCTCTCCAGCTACAATGCGGCCTATCCGCCGATGACCTTCACGCGCTCAGCGTTTGCGTGGATCTACCCCGTGGCGCAGTTGAGCAAGGAGCTGTAAGGGGCACGCTGGTAAATCAAATTCTGTTGTTATGGAGGAACATAAGCATTCAATCGGCATCCCGCCGATACAGAGAATCGGCGGGATGGAGTTGTTGAGAGAACTTCACCGCCTCCAGTGTTTCTTTTTTGCTAGCAAGCTGATCTCCAGCGCTGAGGATGATGTTGCTCACACACCAGCATCCCAAGTTTTGGCTGATGATGTCCAGGAGGATGAGATTATGAGCACACTCCTGAATGCCGGAATCCGGCTGCGCTTGCTACACGACGAAGTGAAGGATCGACCGAATGGGGGGGTGTTTCAGATGCCTGTAGGCGTTCTTCAGGGAAACATCCTTTCAAATGAAGTCGAGAAGCTCTACATCCGCGAGGCCTGCAATAAAATCATTCACGCAAGAGACGTTGGCTTTTTTGTGGATGAGAAGAGGTTCAATGCAGGCGCTTTCATCTCCCCGCGGTTTTTGGAGCCGCGAATCGCTCTGTACGGAAGGTTCAAGGGAGCGGATTGGCGGACTGAACTTTGCATCACGAGCTTCGTGGAGGCTGGGTATCACCTTTGCAGGTGCACATCTATTAATCTGTCATGAATGAGAGCACATACTACCTGTTGAAAAATGATGCGCCTGATGGGCCTTACACGCTGATCCAACTCCGCGGCATGTGGCTGAGTGGAGCCGTCAACGGCGCGATGCAGTACTGTGAGGCGGGCGCGTCTGAGTGGCGGCCGCTCGGTGAGATTCAGGGTGTGCTGGAGAAGACGACACTGGGCCACCTGACCATGCTGGGAAAATTGTGCATGCTCTGGTTTATTCTCCTTGGTCTCGCTGCATCTGTTGTGACGGTGAATTTTTTCCCGGGGCTGGTCTGCGGCGTTTTTGCTCTCATCTGCTGGCGATTCATGCGCCTCTCTCCTGGTGTTGTGCCCAAGAAATCGAGATTCACGCCGCTGCAGTGGGTGCTCATCCTGATCGCGCTCATCTGCTTTGTGTTGGCCTTTTTCTCGTGGCTGACTGGGCGTTGAGGTGGTCCCGACCAAAACTGACACCCCTGTCAGTTTTGCTTATACCGGCCTCTAATAGCAAAACCGACACCCCCCTGTCGGTTTTGGTCACCCCCCTGCCTAACGGGCTTGATCCGGCACGCTGACGGCGTGCGGCGGGTGTGTTGTGGTGGTGGTGTCCACGGCGGGTTGTCCGTGCACCATGGTTGATGCCGCGGCGGGTGGGGTTCGGGAGCCCTGCCCGTCGCGGTCCGACCGGAGGGTGTGCGGTGCTGCTGTGGGAAATCTGAACCCACCCACCACACACCCTATGAAATCGAAATTCGTTCCCTTCGTGGCGCTGCTGCTTATGGCCGGCGCTGTGGCGCTTGGCACTCTGGCGCCGATGTCCTGCACCTCTGCGCAGCGCGAGTCGCTGAAGCGCGTGGCGGTGCCTCTGGCTGATCTGGGCCTGGCCTACGCTGTGCAGCGCGGCTACCTGGAGCCTGGTGATTCCGTGGCGATCACTGACGGTCTGGCGGTCGTGGTCTCTGAGCAGTCCGGTGAAACGAAGCTCATGGAGCTGGCCCGCCTGGGTGTGGATCAGGCGGTGCGCAAAGGGGTGCTGCAGGAGGGTGATCGTGTGCTGATCCGGGACGCGACTGAGGGCATTTTGATCCCGGCCACGCCAGCCGAAGGCGTGACCTCGGGAAAGTCCGCCGAAGATGTTTTGCCGCCGCCTGGCGGCTGAGAATTGCCGCTGCCATCGGAGGTCAACGCCGCGGTCTTTGGTCGGCGCATGCGCTGTGGGCCATGCTTGCTGAAAAGGCCACCTCCGGTGGGGTCTGACGGGCAGACCGCAAAAGCCGCGCGCACCCGGATACCTGGCGCGGCACTGTTTTTGGACCGGATTGACACCACTGACCTGACTGACCATGAAACTTTGCATTGATCCTGGACATGGGATGAGCAACGCGCGGACGGGAGTCTATGACCCGGGCGCAGTGAGCGGGACGCATCAAGAGGCGTCGATCGCGTTGATCTGGGCGCACGAACTGCGCAAGGCCTGCGAGGCGCTGGGTGTGCCGGTGTGGATGACCCGAGCGGATGCCAGCGATGCGGCGCCGGTGGGAACGCGCGCTGCACGGGCTCTGCAGGCGGGCTGCACGCACTTTGTCAGCATCCACCTCAATGCGGCCTCTCCTGAGGCGCAAGGCGTGGAGACGGTTTACGAGGGCACGCCGAAGGCGCGCTTCGCCGAGGGCATCCAGAATCTTCTGGTGCGCGAGCTGGGGCTGCGGAACCGCAAGACGAAGTGGGCGACCGTGGATCTGAAGCGCAATCTGGCGGTGCTGCGGTTTGCGGGGCCGTGCGCGCTCATCGAGCTCGGCTTCATCACGAATGCCAGCGACGTGGGTGTGCTGCTGACGGATGAGGTGCGGATTCGCACCTGCCGCGCGTTGGCTGAACACCTCGCCCAGGTCGGAGGGTTGGATCTGCCGATCCTGGCCACCGGCAAGAAGGGCAAACCCTGCGACTGCTCATGAAACCTGCCCAACTGCCTGAGATTGTCCTGAAGCGCGGCATCTACTGGCCAGGACGCACGCTGCGGTGCTTCGCCGACCTGGCGCAGACCACGCCGTCCACGCTGACGGGCTGGGTGCCAGTGATGCAGGTGCGAGCGAAGCCTGGCGGGGATGTGCTCTGGGAATTTGAGGTGTCGATCTCTGGTCAGGATGTGATCATGGCGCCGCGAACCGGGGCGCAGAATCTGGGGCTGCAGCCCGTCAAACGTGTCTACACGCAGTTGAGCTTTGTGAACGCTCAGGGCCGGCCCGTGGGGCCGTATGCCGAATGTCCGGTGACTGTGAGGGACGAGATTAGCGTGCCGCCCGTGTCATGAGTGCGCCCTGCATCCTCAGCATTCAGGTCCAGGCGGAGCCGGATCCGGAAGTGCTGGCCATCGTGGTCCCGGCGGAAGCGCCGGAGATCATGGTGATCGTGGTGCAGGAGGGCGGCACCGGAGGGCCAGGACCGAAGGGTGACACCGGTGATCCCGGACCGAAGGGCGACACCGGCGATCCAGGACCGAAGGGCGACACCGGCGATCCAGGACCGAAGGGCGACACCGGCGATCCAG
>DAIUCN010000103.1:0-14189 GCA_036846165.1 Prosthecobacter sp. | reverse complement strand
GACCCCGGCCGCCCCGAAGGCTGCGACCCCTGCGACCCCCAAGGCTGAAACGCCGGCAGCGCCGAAAGCCCCGGCTCCGAAGGCTGCGACGCCTGCGACTCCCAAGGCTGAAACGCCGGCAGCGCCGAAGGCTGCCGTGCCGACCCCGGCTCCTGCCGCTCCGGCACCCAAAGCGGAAGCACCGAAGGCTCCGGAAGCCCCTGCCGCTCCGGCACCGAAGGCTCCCTGAGCCTTGCCGCCGCTGTCATTGCCGCGTGCGCCGAGTGCGCGGCACCTGCCCGCCGCCACTGCGCGGTTCCTTCCCCATGAACCTCGATTGGCTGAATTCCGTCCTGCCCCTGCTGCGTTGCCCTGACACCCATCAGAGCCTGCGTTGGGCGACCCCCGACGAACTAACCCGACTGGGTCTGGCTGCGCCGGGCGCGGCCCTGATGCGTGCCGACGGCAGCCGCCTGTTCTACATCGACGACGGCATTCCCAACCTGCTGCCGCAGGAACTCGCCGCAATCCCTGCTGGTCAAGCGCCGGCCCACGACTAGACTTTCCCCACCATGATGCTGCGTCCTCTCCTCGCCACCCTCCTGCTGCCCGTGCTCGCCTGCGCGGCCGACCGTGCTGATGTCGTCATTTATGGCGGCACCTCCGGCGGCATCACCGCCGCCATCCAGACCGCCCGCCAGGGCCGCACGGCGATCCTCATCGAGCCGACCCAGTTCCTCGGCGGCCTGACCACCGGCGGTCTCGGCGCCACCGACATCGGCAACAAGCGCGCCATCGGCGGTTTGTCGCGCGAGTTCTACCGTCGCATCTTCAGCCATTACACCGACGCCAGCCAGTGGAAGCAGGAGACGCGCGAGGCCTACTTTGCCCGCAAGCCGCACGGCAACACCGGCGCCGAGGACACGATGTGGACCTTTGAACCGAAGGTCGCCAGCGCGATCTACGATGCCATGCTCGCCGAGGTGAAGGACCGGGTCACCGTGGTCCGCGGCGAGCGCCTGGACCTCGCCAAGGGCGTGGTCAAGGACGGCACGAAGATCGTCCGCATCGTCATGGAGAGCGGTCGCAGCTTCGAAGGCGCCATGTTCATCGATGCCACCTACGAGGGCGACCTGTTTGCCAAGGCCGGCGTCAGCTACCATGTCGGTCGCGAGGCCAACAGTGTCTATGGCGAGACCCTCAACGGCGTGCAGGTCGGCCACAGCCACCACCACCAATTCAAGGTCAACGTCGATCCCTACGTCAAGCCCGGCGATCCCTCCAGCGGCCTGCTGCCGGGCATCGAAAAGGATCCGGGTGTCGAGTTCAGCGGCGACCGCAAGGTGCAGGCCTACAACTTCCGCATGTGCACGACCGATGACCCGGCGAACAAGCGCGACTGGGAGAAGCCGGCGAACTATGACGAGCGGATGTTTGAACTGGCCCTGCGCAATGTCGAGGCCGGCGACGAGCGCATCTCCTGGGCGCCGGCCTGGATGCCGAACCGCAAGACCGACACCAACAACAACTTCGCCGTCAGCACCGACTTCATTGGCGCGAACTGGGATTATCCCGAGGCCGACTACGCCACGCGCGCGAAGATCTGGAAGGCGCATGAGGACTGGCAGAAGGGCCTGATGTGGACCTACGCCCATCACCCGCGCGTGCCGGAAAAGATCCGCGCCGCTTACCAGAAGTTCGGTCTCGCCAAGGATGAGTTTCTCGACAACGACAACTGGCCGCGCCAGCTCTACGTGCGCGAGGCCCGGCGCATGATCAGCGACTACGTGATGACCGAGAAGAACTGCCGCCGCCAGGAGGTGATTGAGGACAGCGTCGGCATGGGCGCCTACAACATGGACTCGCACAACATCCAGCGCTACGTCACCGCCGAAGGTTTTGTGCGCAACGAGGGCGACGTCCAGGTGCGCAGCCGGCCCTATCCGATCAGCTACCGCAGCATCCGTCCGCGCGCTTCGGAATGCACGAACCTGCTGGTGCCGGTCTGTCTCAGCTCCAGCCACATCGCCTTCGGCAGCATCCGCATGGAGCCGGTGTTCATGGTGCTCGGCCAGAGCGCCGCCAGCGCCGCGGTGCAGGCCATCGAGGAAGGGGTGGCCGTTCAGGACATCCATTACGAGAAGCTCAAGGCGCGCCTGCTGGCGGATGACCAGGTGCTCGACTTCGAGTCGCCGCCCATCCCGGAAGTGTCGCGCGTGCTCAAGGCCGACCTGCCGGGCATCGTCGTCGACGACAGCGAGGCGCGTCTCACCGGCTTTGATTCCGAGGGTCACACCACCCCGGGTTTTGTCGAGCGCGGCTACCGCCACGACAGCGACAAGGACAAGGGCGAGCAGCGTGCGCGCTTCATCCCTGAGCTGCCCAAGGCGGGTCGCTACCAGGTGTTGATGGCCTACAGCGCGCTGGCCAACCGCGCCGCCAACGTACCGGTCACCATCCATCACGCCGACGGCGAGACGCAGGTGGTCGTTGATCAGAAGAAGGCGCCGGCCGGCAAGAACAACTTTCATCCGCTCGGGGTCTTCCGCTTCGAGGCCGGCAAGGCCGGCTGGGTGGAGATCGGCAATGCCGGCACCAAGGGCCACGTGATCATCGACGCGGTGCAGTGGCTCGAACCCTGAGGGTCCCGCCATGGCGCGCATTCCCGAGGAAACCCTGCAGCAGGTGCTGGCCGCCACGGACATCGTGGACCTCATCGGCCGCTCGGTGAAATTGCGTCGCGCGGGCACCAACTTCGTCGGTCTCTGCCCCTTCCACAACGAGAAGTCGCCCTCGTTCAACGTCCGGCCCTCGACCAACACCTACCACTGCTTCGGCTGCGGTGCCGGCGGCAACGCCTTTCGCTTCCTCATGGAGCACGAGGGCCTGACCTTTGTCGAGGCCGTGCGCCGGCTCGCCGATGCCGCCAACATCCGCGTCGAGGAGGAGGTCTGGGACGCCAATGCCGAGCAGGCGGCCAAGCAGCGCGCCCTGCTGCTGCGCGCCCATCAGGAGATCGCCGCCTGGTACCATGAACTGCTGCTGCGCAGCCCGCTCGCCGCACCGGCGCGCGATTACCTCAAGGGCCGCGGCATCTCCTCGGACGTGGCGAAGAACTGGCAGATGGGCTACGCGCCGGTCGCCGGCGCGCCCATGCGCCAGTGGGCGCAGCGCCACAAGTTCGGTCGCGACCTGCTGATCGAGGCCGGTCTGCTGGCTTGGAGCGAGGACAAGGGCGAGGCCTACCCGCGCTTCCGTCACCGCCTGATGTTTCCCATCCGCAGCGAGAACGGCGAGGTCATCGGCTTCTCCGGTCGCCTGCTCGATGCCGATGCCAAGGCGGCCAAGTACCTCAACTCGCCGGAGACGCCGCTGTTCAACAAGAGCAAGGTGCTGTTCGGCTTCGACAAGGCCCGCCGCGCCATCGCCAAGGCCGGCCAGGCCATCGTCTGCGAGGGCCAGATCGACACGATCATGGTGCACGAGGCGGGTTTCCCCAACGTCGTCGCCGGCCAGGGCACGGCCTTCACCGAGCTGCACGCGCGCGCCCTCAAGCGGCTCGCCGATGAGATCGTGCTCTGCTACGACTCCGACAACGCCGGTTACAAGGCCGCCGAACGCGCCTTCCAGGCCCTGGCGCCGCATGGCCTCATCGTCAAGGTCGCCGCTTTGCCGGCGGGCGAGGATCCGGACTCCTTCATCCGCGGCCGCGGCAAGGAGGCCTTTGCCGAGTTGCTCAAGGGCGCCAAGGATTTTGTCGATCACCAGCTCGATGCCGCCTCGACTCGCCGCAACCTCGCCGAGGTGCGCGAACGCATCCGCTTCGCCGAGGAGATGGCGGAAAACGTCCGCCTGTTTGAGTCGGACCTCGCCCGCAGGACCACCATCCAGCGCGTGGCGCGGCGACTCGACATCCCCGAGGATGTCATGGCCAAGCTGGTCGCCGATGCCGGCCGACGGGCAACCCCGAGGCGTGACAAGGGGACGGACAGCGCGCCCAAGCGTGACGCGTTGCCCGAGCAGAACAAGACGGGGCTGCTGCTGACCCGCATGGCCCTGGCCGACGCCCGCGTGCTCGACTGGCTGCGCCAGAGCGGGCAGGAGCAACTGCTCGCCGAACTGCCGGGCCTGGATCTGCTGGCCTGTGTCTGGCGTGGTCACTTCGATCCGGTCGAACCCTCCGCCCTGAATGCCTTCCTCGCCGGCCTCGACCCCGTGCTGCAGTCGGCCCTGACGCGGCTGCTCCACGAATCGACCCCGCCCGGGGGTGTCGAGGACGCCCGCCATGCCCTGTTGGCCCTGCAGATTTCCGCACTGAAGATGCGCCGCCAGCGCTACCAGACCCAGCTCAAGGATCCGGCCATCCGGCCTGAGGACGCGGCCGAGGTGCAGCGCGAGATTGTCGAACTCCACCAGGAAATCCTGCGCTTGCAGGAACTGCTGCGCAGCGCCCCGCCCGCCGCCTGAACCGCTGCATTTTCGCTGGCGCAACGCGCGGGTCCGGCGGATTTTAAAGGATGCACCTCCGGTCGCTTCTGTCTCTGGTCCCCGGCCTCCTCCTCGCCGCCGCGCCCCTGCGCGCCGCGCCGGAGGTCATCTCGCCCGAGGTCAAGGCCAGCGTCGACAAGGCGGTCGCCTGGCTGCTCACCCAGCAGCGGCCGGGCGGGTATTTCTCCGCGGAGAGGACCGACAAGGCCCCGCGGCCGGGCGACATCCCCAGCCATTCGGCGGCGATGACGGCGCTCACCCTGATGGGGCTGGCGTCGGTCGGGCATCTGCCGGGCAACCCCGGACCCGAGGGTGAGGCGGCGACGCGGGCGCTGAAGTTCATCGTCGACAACGTCGAGCCCGACGAAAACGGCTACCTGGGGCGCACCGACCGCAGCCGCATGTATGGTCACGGCATCATCAGCCTCATGCTCACCGAGATGCTCGGCATGGCGCCGGACGAGGCTACGGATCGTCGCCTGCGCACGATGACCGAGAAGGCGATCGAGCTCATCCTGCGCGCCCAGCAGACGCCGAAGAGCGAGGCGAACCGCGGCGGCTGGCGCTATGAACCGAGCAGCAGCGACAGCGACATCTCCGTTTCCGTCTGGCAGCTGATGGCGCTGCGTGCGGCGAAGAACTGCGGCATCGCCGTGCCCAAGGAGGCGATCGACAACGCCGTCGCCTACATCAAGCGCAGCTACCGCGCCGAACGCGACAGCAACGGCAACTACAAGCAGTCGGAGGCGGCCTTCAGCTACGAGCCGTATGGCGGGCGCCAGACCTTCTCGACCACCGCCGCCGGCCTGCTGTCGCTGCAGGTGGCCGGTCAGTATGAGGCCGCCGAAGTGCTGGGTTCCTCGAACTGGCTGCTGAAATTCCCGCCGGAAGTCAGCGAGCCCTGGTTCTTCTACGGCTGCTACTACTACGCCCAGGGCATGTACCAGCGCGGTGGCGATCATGCCGCCACGGCGCGGCAGAAGACCGAGCAGATGCTGCTCAGCAGTCAGGCCGCCGACGGTGCCTGGTTGCCGAGGAACGGCAACGAAAAGAGCGCCGGTCCGGTGTATGCGACCTCGCTCGCCCTGCTCAGCCTGAGCGTGTACCACCACTTCCTGCCGATTTATCAGAAGTGACGGGCGGTGGTCCAGCCGCTGGGGGCGGCCCGTTCACCCCAACTCTGCGAGGCCACCGGCCTTGATCCAGTCGTTCAGCGGCGTGAAGGCGGCGGTGTCGAGATTGAGGCCGCAGCCGAAGGGGGCGGAGTTGACGCTGCGCAGGTCGAGTCGGCCCTGGCGCACGGCGAGGGCGGCGAAGCCCTGGGGGTGGCGTTCGTAGAGGCCGGCATGACGGGCAAGCAGGGCGTCCTGGAGTTCGGGGCGGTGCATCGACTGGCCGCGGAAGTAGTGGTGGCCGTTGCGTTCCACATGCGCGATGCCGAGCGCGGCGACGACGGCAAGATCCTGGAGCAGGGCGACCGGGCCGACATTGACCAGGTCTTCGGCGCTCTGGATCGGGGGCTGTGTCATCTGCGGGGCGCGCACGCGCAGCAAGGCGGCATTGGCGAGGCTTTTGACGACGCCCTTGCAGTTCTTGTGGCTGGTGCCGTGGTAGCCGAGTTCAAGGGCGCGCGGCAGATCGTCGAGCGAGCCATCCGACTCGTCGATGATGAGGGGCGGTGCCTCGCGCCAGTCGCGCAGGCCGGCTGCGGCGGCATCGCCAAGGGCGTGATCGCGGTGCAGGGGTTGCTCGATGAAGAGCAGGCTGCGGAACAGCGGCTGCAACACCGGATCGGCGGCGAGGCGATCGTAGAAGTCGCGGAAGCTCGCGAAGTCGGCGAACTGTTCGTTGCCATCGAGGGTGGCCTGAAAGCCGGCCGGGCAGCAGGATTCCAGCACGCGGGTCAGTTCGCGCAGGCGCGGCAGGTCGATCTCCGGCTGGCCGCAGACCTTGATCTTGAAATGAGTCAGGCCGTAGGTGCGGATGCAGTCTTCCAGAGCCTGTGGCAGGCCGTCGTCGAGGCGTTCCGCCGCCGGGATGTCGGCGGCGCGCAGGGGATCGCTCAGGCCCACCGTGTGACGGGCGGCGACCGCGGCCAGCGGGGCGGGCGGCAGCAGTTGGTCGAGGCGCAGGCCGGCGAGTTCAGGTCGCAGGGCATCGAGCTGCAGGCCGAAGGCATTGGCGGTCAGCAGCGTGTGCAGGGGCTGGGCCTGGGCGCGGCAGAGGGCGTCGAGCACGGCGCGTTCCATCAGGCTGACACCGAGGTTGGCGAGCAGGGGCGGCAGTCCGCGCAGGCCGGCCCAGCGCTTTTGCTCGTCGTGCAGGTCGCGCCACCAGGGAAAGAAGGCGGTCGGTCGGGCGGCGGCGTTGCTGGCGATGCGGGCGGCGTTTTGAATGACCGACAGCATCTCGGCAAGATCGGCCTCGAAGGGCGTGTCCGGCGTCTTGGTGAACCACTTCGGCGGCAGGCCCTCGGCCGCAACGCCGTCGATCTCGCGTCCGTCGGTCTCGATCCGCGCGCTGACGAAGAGATGCGGCACGGCGGTCATGCTGGCGATCCCGTAGCGAAACGGGAAGCGCGTGCGCATGGGCAGCACATGAAAGCGGATGGCGCGCAGGCGAAAGGTCATGGTCTGGAAAAGCAGCGGGCGCGGCGACCGGTGATGCCGGAGCCGCGCCCGCGGATAAAAACGGCGGTTAGGCCTTCTGCTCCTTGCGGAACTTCGCCCAACGCGCCTTTTGGGCTTCGGCGATGCGCGCGCGGGCTTCCGGAGTCATGTTGCGGGCGCGCTTCTTGCGCGGCTTTTTCTCCGGCTTGCCGGCTTCGCTGGTGGTCTCGGCCTTGGCGGCTTTGCCGGGCTTGCGTCCGCGGGTCTTGCCGCCGCCGAACAGGGCCTGCAGTTCGGCTTCCAGTTTGGCGATTTGTTCAGCGAGCTGGGCGGCGCGCTTGAGCTGTTCCAGGGTGGGGATGTTGGGAGTCATGTGTGGAGGAAACAAACTAAGTTGGAAGATAATGACGTCAAACCTTATTCGCTGCCGGGATGTCTTGCAGTTCGTGGGGAAGAAACTAAGTTGATGGCTCATGACCCTTCACGATCTGGGCTGGAACGAGGCCTTCGAACACGCGTTTGCCGACTGCCGCAGTCGGGGCTGGATTCCCGCGCGCCTGAGCCGTGACCACAAGATCGCCTACGGGGCGCTGACCGTGGAGGACGGTGAGATCGTCGAGATGGAGGTGGTGCTCTGTGGCCGGCTCTACCATGAGGCGGAGACCGATGCCGAACTGCCGGCGGTCGGCGACTGGGTGGCGATCGACACCGAGCGCGATGAGAATGTCATCCGGGCGAGGTTGCCGAGGCAGACCTGCTTTTCGCGCAAGGCGCCCGGCGAGGCGGCGGAGGAGCAGGTGATCGCGGCCAATGTCAGCACGGTGGCCGTGGTCACCGAGCCGGGGCCGGATTTCAACCTGCGCCGACTGGAGCGCTACTTTGCCCTTGTGGGTCGCAGCGGTGCGCGTCCGCTGGTCATCCTCAACAAGGCCGACCTGCACAGCGCGGCGGAGTGCGAGGAGGCGGCGGTGGCGGTGCGCGAGCTGAATCCGGAGGCGGTGGTCTGCGTCACCAGCGTCGAGAAGGGACGCGGCTTCAAGGCGGTGCGCGCCTTTTTGAAGAAGGGCGAAACGGTCGCCTTCATTGGTTCCAGCGGCGTCGGCAAGTCGGCGATGATCAACCATCTGCTGGGTGAGGAGTGGCTGTGGACGGGTGAGGTCAACGAGGTCACCGGCAAGGGGAGGCACACCACGACAACGCGCGAGCTGCTGCTGCTGCCGAGGGGGGGCATTGTCATGGACAACCCGGGCATCCGTGAGGTGCAGATGTGGACCGATGAGACAACGCTGCGCGAACGTTTCGCGGATGTCGATGCCATCGCCGCCGGCTGTCGTCATCACAACTGCCGGCATGGTCGCGACGCCGGCTGCGCGATCCGCGCGGCGGTGGAGGACGGCACCTTGTCGGCCGAACGTTATGAAGCCTACCTCAAGCTCGATGAAGAGATTGCCGAACTGAGGCGCCGGCGGCGCAAGCGCCAGGTCACCCTGGAGCGCCGCGCCAAGCGCGATCACAAGATCCAGGCGCGCAACCGCGAGGACCGGCGCGAGCTGGAGCGCCAACGCCGGCCGCGCGCGCGGGAGATCGAGTGAACGGGCTCAGTCCTGCTCCGTTGGCTTGCGCCGCGGTGCGTCGGGTCGCGTGCCTTTGGCGATCTGGTCGAGGATGCCGTTGACAAAGCCGCCGGATTCACCGGCGCCCAGGCTCTTGGCGATTTCGATGGCCTCGTTGAGAATCACCGGAGCCGGCACCTCCGGCTGGTGCAGCAATTCGTAGACGGCGAGACGCAGGATGTTGCGGTCGACGTGGGCGAGGCGCTCGAGGCGGAAGTTCTGCAGCACGGGCGCGATCAGGGCATCAATCTCGTCGCGGTGGGCGAGCACGCCGCGGGCGAGGGTTTCCGCATGCTCGCGCACGGACGGCTTGGCATTGTGAATCTCCCAGAAGGCTTCCTGTTCACCGGGGGTGTGTTCGCCGTGGAGATCGTGGGCGAACAAAAACTGCACGGCGGCTTCCCGCCCTTCGCGTCGCTTGCCCATGGCTCAAAAGTCCTCCGCACCGGGTTCACCCGCGAAGCTGTCGCGCATCTTGCGGAAGAGGCTGATCATCTGCACGGCCACGCGCGCGGCCTCGGTGCCGCGGTTGAGGGTTGTTCCCAGGCAGCGTTCGATGGCCTGCTGCTCGTTGTTCACCAGCAGCACCTCGTGCACGACCGGTGTGCAATGGCGCACGGCCAGCTTCTGCAGGGCATCGGTCACCGAGGCGCCGACGAGGTCGGCATGATCGGTGGCGCCGCGGATGATGACGCCGAAGCCGATCACCGCGTCCGGCCGGCTGTGGCGCAGGACGTTCTCGATGCAGACCGGGATTTCAAAGGCGCCGGGCACACGGTAGACCGTGATGGAGGCGTTCGGGGCGATTTCGTTGAGCTCCTCGCAGGCCGAGTCGAGCAGGCCCTGGACCTGGGTGTTGTTGTACAAGCTGGCGACGATGGCGATCGAGACCGGCTCGTGAAGGGTGCGTGGGCGGCTGGGGCCGTTTTGAGACATGGGAGGAAGTTTGAGGTTCTCGGTTCTTAGCTCAGAGCTTGTGGCCGAGTTTGCGCTTTTTGGTTTCGAGGTACTTGCGGTTGTGCGGGTTTGGCGGGGAGACGACGGGCACCTGCTCGACGATTTCGAGCTTGTGGCCCTCGAGGCCGACCACTTTGCGCGGGTTGTTGGTCATCAGGCGGATCTTTCGCACGCCAAGATCGGAGATGATTTGGGCGCCGATGCCGTAGTCGCGCAGGTCCATGGGGAAACCCAGCTTGAGATTGGCCTCCACGGTGTCGAGGCCCTGCTCCTGAAGCTTGTAGGCGAGGATTTTGCCGTGCAGGCCGATGCCGCGGCCCTCGTGACCGCGCATGTAGATGATGATGCCGCGGCCGGCCTCGGCGACGCTGCGCATGGCGGCGTGCAGCTGGCTGCCGCAGTCGCAGCGGCGTGAGCCGAAGATGTCGCCGGTCAGGCACTCACTGTGGACGCGCACCAGGGTGGGCGTTTCCGGATCGATCTTGCCCATGACCAGGGCGACATGATGCACGCCGTCGAGCTGGCTCTTGTAAAGGTGAAGGCGGAAGGTGCCGAACTCGGTCGGCATGTCGACGTCCTCGATTTTTTCAACCAGCTTTTCGCTGCGGCGGCGGTGGGCGATGAGGTCGGCAATGCTGCCGATCTTGAGGCCGTGTTTGCGGGCAAATTTGCGCAGGTCCGCCAGGCGCGCCATGGTGCCGTCCGGATTCATGATCTCGATCAGCACGCCAGCCTCGCGCAGGCCGGCGAGGCGGCAGAGGTCGGTGGCGGCCTCGGTGTGGCCGGCGCGGCGCAGCACGCCGCCGGGTTTGGCGACCAGCGGGTTGATGTGGCCGGGCTGGACGAAGTCGCCGGCGGCGCTCTTCGGATCAGCGAGCAGGCGGATGGTGCGGGCGCGGTCGGCGGCACTGATGCCGGTGGTGATGCCGCGGGCGGCGTCGACCGTGACGGTGAAGTCGGTACGGAAGGCCTCGCGGTTTTCCGGCACCATGCTTTCAAGGCCGAGTTGGTGGGCGATTCCGAGCGAGACCGGCACGCAGAGCATGCCACCGCCTTCACGCACCATGAATGTCACCATTTCAGGAGTGATCTTCTCGGCCGCGCAGATGAGGTCACCTTCGTTTTCGCGATCCTCGTCATCGGTGACGATGACCATGCGGCCGGCGCGAATGTCCGCGATGACGGACTCGACGGGGTCGCAGACGGTTTTGGGGGAGCGGGGCATGAGAAGATGGAAAAGATCCGGCGCCCGTGAGGGGGCGCAGGCGGGTGAATTATGTAAACCGCTGTGCAGCCAATTCCAGCACGATTTGCGGTTTTGAAGAGGGCGGCCAGCCGTGGCTAGGGACGCAGCTTCTGCAGGCCTCGGGTCGTCAGGCGCCGTTCGGCCGTGGAAGCCGGCCTCGTGCGCGACGGGTCATGCGGGGGCGGGAGCCGTGCCTGCTGCCGGAAAATTCAGGCCGCCCGCGGTGCGCCATAGGGGAGTTCATCGGGCAGGGGGCAAAACTCGCGGATGCACTGCCAGAGCTCGCTGTAGTCCTTGTTGACGTCGCCCGACAGGCAGTCGGTGATGGTGCCGCCCATTTCGGGATACTTCATGACCACGTCCTTGAAGGAGAAGTCGGGGTTGTAGAAGGCGTACACCAGCTTGCGCATGTTCTCGACCCCCACGCGCAACTGGCTGGCGTAGTCGGCAAAGCGTTCGGGCGACACATCCTTCGCCGCCAGGGCCTCATGGATGGCGTCGCCGGCCATGACGCCGCTCTTCAGTGCCAGCATGACGCCGCTGCTGAACACCGGGTCGAGGAAGGCGAAGGCGTCGCCGACCAGCAGCAGGCCGGGCGAGGCGCCGAATTTGGAATGGCGGGAGTACTCGCTGGTCAGCCAGTATTCACCTTCGCAGGTGCCGGCGGCGAGGTGTTCCTCGATCCATTTGTTTTCGCCGATCTCGCGCTGGAAGATCGCTTTCGGGTCGCGCACCCCGCCGCGGGTCAGGTACTTGCCCTCCGCCACGATGCCGACGCTGACGCGGTCGTCATGCAGGGGGATGTGCCAGAACCAGCCCTTGTCCGGGACGAAGGCAATCGTCGTTGCCCCCTCATCCATGCCGGCCTCGCGCTTCGAGCCCTTGTAGTAGGTCCACACCGCCACCTTGTTGAGGTAGGGATCGCCCACCCGCCAGCCCTCGCGGTTCGAGGCGAAGGCCTCCTTGCCGGAGGCATCGACGACGAGTTTGGCAAACAACGGCTGGCGCCGGCCCTCGCGATCCTGGATCTCGACGCCGATGACCCGGCCGCTGTCGTTCTTGAGCAGCTGGGTCACCGTCGTTTCCTCGCGGACTTCGGCGCCCTTCTCGCGGGCGTTGTCGAGCATCATGACGTCGAACTCCGCCCGCGTCACCTGCCAGGTTTGGGCAATGGTGTCGATGTCGTAGCGGGTGTGGAAATAGAACGGCACCGACTTGCGGCCGTCGGGCTGGACGAAGCTGACGCTGAACTTCTTGGTGAAGCCGGACGACTTCATTTTCGGGATCACACCCAGGCGCTCGAGCGGGCCGTAGGTGAAGGGGATGAGTGACTCGCCGATGTGGTAGCGCGGGAATTTCTCGCGTTCCAGGATGAGGACCTTGTGACCATGCTCGGCGAGGATGGCAGCGGTCGAGGCGCCGGCGGGGCCGCCGCCGATGATGAGGACGTCGTGTTCGGGCGAATGCATGGTTGTTCTTCATTACGGCGGAAAGCCGGGGCTGCGAGATTCTATTGCAGCATGGCTTTCATGCCGGGCCGGCATAAGGACCGCCTCTGGGCACCCGCACTGAACCTGCTTGCCAGTCGGCGCCGGCCGGCGCAGGCTCGGGACATGAAAATTGTCCTGTTCAGCCTGCTCACCGTCGCTGCCCTCGCCGCCGAGCCGGAGTTCCCGCTCACCGCCGACTCCCAACCGCAGCCCGGCGTCGCCAAGGGCACGCTGCTCAAGGGCAACTACACCGCTCACCATGACAGTGTCTTCCCGGGCACGGTGCGCGAGTATCAGCTTTACCTGCCGGCCGGGTTCGACAAAACCCAGCCGACCCCCTTCATGGTCTTTCAGGACGGGGTCATCTACCAGGCACCGGTGGTGTTCGACAACCTCATCGCCCAAAAGGTCATCCCGCCGCTGGTGGGGATCTTCATCAAGCCGGGGGTCGTGCCGGCGGTGAGCGACAACGCCCTGCCGCGCTTCAACCGCAGCTATGAGTACGACAGCGTCACCGACACCTACAGCCGTTTCCTGATCGACGAGTTCCTGCCCGCCCTTGAAGCGGAGCACGGCCTGCGTTTCAGCACCGATCCGAACCAGGCCGCCATCGCCGGCAACAGCAGCGGCGGCATCTGCGCCTTCATGACCGCCTGGCACCGGCCCGACCGTTTCCGGCGGGTTTTTACCGGGGTCGGTACCTACGTCGGCATCCGCGGGGCGGATCGCCTGCCGGTGCTGGTGCGCAAGATCGAGCCGAAACCCCTGCGCGTGTTTTTGCAGAGTGGCACGGGCGACAACAACCTGTACTGCGGCGACTGGTGGATGGCCAACCAGATGATGGAGCGCAGCTTGACCTGGGCCGGCTACGAGGTGAACCACGCCTGGGGCGAGGGAGGTCACAACCAAAAGCACGCCAGCCAGGTGTTTCCTGAGGCGCTGCGCTGGCTCTGGCGCGACTGGCAGACGGACCTCGAGGTGAAGGCGAACCCGAAGGGCGAGTCGAAGTGGCGCGGGTATGAGGTCGTGGGGGCGGGGGAGTGGCAGCGAATGGGTCTCGGCGAAGGAAGTCACAGCGTTCTCTTCCATCTCACGTCAACGATTCACGGTGATGTGTTCGCTACCAGCAACTATAAGCCAATCAACGGCAACGACGGCTCGCACACCGAGTCGCGTCGAATCGTTTCCAAAGTGACTCCGTCGGGAGCTTGGACTTTGTTTTCCGACAACCGAACCTTCGCGCTGGGCCTTGCTTTCGATGCTGGTGGGACACTTCGAGTCTCCGAGCAGGGGAAGCCATCTGAAAAGCAGATCATTGTGGGACTGGATGATGACGGTAGACGAGTCGGCAAGGAGTTGTCTTGGGCTCGTTTGGCCAATGGCATGGAGGTGGAGCCTGAGCGTCTATGTTTCACTCACTCAGGCATTTGCTTTTTCACATCGCGTTCGGGAAACATCATGCGTGGAATCTTTCCCGATGGCAGGACCATGGACTTCCCCGTCAGCGCGACGGAGTTCGGCAGTCAACCCAACGCCATCACGCTTTCGCCAGATCAGACAGTTCTCTATTTCACCAGTGGTCCACTCAATGAATATGTCGGCTGTTTCAGTCTCCAACCTGATGGGGAACTGGTGAATCCACAGCGTTTCTGTCAACTCGATCGAGATGGTAACGAACGCAATTCACGGTTGAATGCCTCTGGTCTCTGCGTCGACACCCACGGCTGGCTCTACGTCGCCACCTCGCTCGGCATCCAGGTCTGCGACCAGGCGGGTCGGGTGAACTTCATCCTCCCCACCCCGAAAC
>DAIUCN010000102.1:0-14800 GCA_036846165.1 Prosthecobacter sp. | reverse complement strand
TGTGTGTCACCCATGTTTTGAACCATTCGTGTCACCTATGTATTGAACCTGCACCCTCTGAATGGCAGTCTCAGCGAACAGCAAGCGTTCTCGACTGACCTCGTGGATGGGGTTGGGAGGGGTGTATCTGCTTTTGGGCGGGCTGCTCTACTGGGCGGTCACTCAGCCCCTGACGCGTTTGACCGGTATGGTGGCAGCCTTCGTCGTCTTGGGTGGTTGGTTGCCGGCCTACCTGTATCTGCGCTGGGCGGAGATCCGTGGCAATCCGGTCTTTTGGATCAGCCATGGCTTGGCGCTGGGCCTGACCGGACTGGCTGCTTTTTTCATCTGGCCTGCGGCGGTGGAATGGAATGGGGCGGTCGAGCAAGCGGCAAGTCGCCCCAACAGCGCCATCGGCATCGGTGGCGCCCTGCTGGTTTACTTCGTCTTAAACCAGTCCATTCACGGATTGCTGGTTCGGCTTTACTCTGGCGTGAGCGACAGCTTGGAGCGTCGTTTGGAAAAGCCTCAGCCCTCCGATCCAAGAGGGCGTTGAAGGCTTCACCGCCGCTGGCCGGCACGGTCGACCAGGCCCTCGTAGATGCGGCGGCGTTCGTCGAGGCCGAGGCCCTGGTTGCGCAGGCCAAACATGCGACGGTTGATCTCTTCGCGCTGGGAGACGCTCAGGCGTGAGAGTCGCTCGACCATCTCCGGTGGCGGGGTGCGCGGGTAGCCGTCGGCGCTGAAACCCTCGCGGTAGTTTTCAGCCGCGCGCTGGGCCTCGCGCATCTGGGATTCACTGAGCGGCACTGCGTTGCCGCCTGAACCGCTGCTGCCGGAACGGCTGCCGGAGTTGGAGCCACGGGAGGACGGGCGTGGTGGCGGCGACTGGTAGCGAAGGTTGACGATCTCACCCGTGTGTACGCGGATCTGGGCGGTCCACGTTTGCCGGTTCTCGGGGTCGCCACCCACACCGACCAGTTGCCAGCCCTGAAGGTTGGGCGTTTTGCCGACGACCTGGGAAGCGAAGGTCTGGGTGTCGAGCAGGGTGGCGACGACCTCATCCTCGCGATAGAGCAGGCCAGTGAGGATCAGCGAATCGGAAACGCCAAGCGTGCGGGTGAAGGGCGAGCTGGCCAGCAGCGCGTCGTAGGTGCCGGCGACGACCGGCTGTGGCAGGTCCTCGTCGGCCGCGGCCAAGCCGGCGCTTCCCAACCCCGCTAAGGCGAATCCCAGAACGCGGAAAATGAAAGACCACAGCCGGCACATGGCAGCCTGTACGCAGCAATCCGGTCCGGTTTGTCAATCAAGGCCCTGCGCCTGGAAAAGGCTGGACAAAAACCTGAACAGCAAGCCTCACCGCACGGCCAGGATCATGCCTGCCGCGCCCTCACACTGGGCCCATCCACCCAACGCGGCGGAATCATGATCTGGCGCGGAACGGCCGGCGGACCGCGCTCACTCTGCGAGAGCTGGGTGACCACCAGATCAACCGCTGCCGCGGCCAGATGATCGCGCTGCTGGTAGATGCCGGCGAGGCCGGCCATGCGCGGCGTCCAGTCGTGGGCGACGAAGCCGATGTCCTCCGGCACGCGCAGGCCGAGCCGGCGCAGCCAGGCGGGCACATGGGTGTCGAAGGTGATCAGGGCATCGGGTTGATGCGCCTGCATCCAGCGGGCAAAGACCTCGTAGCCACGGCTGATGTCATTGCTGGGAAACAGCAGCAGCGGCACTCGCTCGTTGTCCGGCAGGTTCTGCTGCCAATGAAACAGGCCGCCGCTGTAGCCAAACTGCGAACGGTTGACAATCCACTGGGTCACCGCCACACCGATGCGCCGGTAGCCGCGCGCGGCCAGCTCCTGCGCCGCCGTCTGGATGCCGAGCGTCATGTTGCCGGCGCACATGTGCAGCGCCGGCTCGCGCATGGCATACCCAAAGGTGACGGAAGCGAACGACGAATAATCGAGGCGCGCACAGGGCAGTTGCAGGCTTTGCGGCGAAACGATCACGCCCTCAATGCCGCGCGCGTTCAGGATTTTTTGCAGCCTGCGCGGTGTCAGGCCATCGCGCCCGAGCCAGAATTCCTCGACCTCGTAACCATGACCCTGCGCGCGCCGGCGGATGTCCTCGATCGGCACGTACTGGTAGGAGGGAGTCAGCAGGCCGTCCTGTGGCACCGCCTCGCGGATCACCGCGATGACCGCACGGATGCGCACCTGCTTGCGCGCGCGCACCAGGCCCATGAGGCGCGCCAGATGCGGGTCGGGCTGGTATTCGAGCGTCTGCGCCGCGGCGAGGATGCGCTCGCGGGTCGCCTCCGCCACCCGCGCCTGGCCGCGCAGGGCGCGCGACACCGTCATCACCGAAACGCCGGTGGCGCGGGCAATGTCCTGGAGGCTGGCGGGCGAAGAAGCCATGGCCACCGCTAGCACAGTGCGGCCAGGGCGCTGGGAAAAACGCGCGCCCAATCCCGCACTCTGGCGGGTGCGCCCACGCGAAACCATGGGGTCGTTCGTCAGAACGACGGTTTGCCTCCTGTCCTTCGCCTTCGAACCGCCGTCTGGCGACGGCGCCTACACCGGGTCGTGGACGCGTTTGCCCAAACGCGGGATTGAGGAGACCAGCCTTCCCGGTTGATCTCCCGCAGCCGCCGCCTTTGCTGACCTCGCATGCACCTCTTCCCCGCCCCGCTTCAAGACCGCCTGCATCAGGCCGGCATTCTCGCCGTGCTGATTCTAGAGGATGCCGACGACGCCGTGCCGCTGGCGAGCGCGCTGTATGAAGGCGGCATCCGCGCCATGGAACTGACCCTGCGCACGCCGGCCGCGCTGGAGGCCCTGCGCCGGATCCGCGCCGAGGTGCCGGAGATGATCGCCGGAGCCGGCACCCTGCTGCAGCCCGACCAGATCGACGCCGCCAAGGCGGCCGGGGCGGCCTTCGGCGTGGCGCCTGGCTGCAACCCGCGAGTGCTGGAGCATGCGCTCGGCTGCGGTCTGCCCTTCGCACCCGGGGTCTGCACGCCGACCGACATCGAACTGGCGCTCGAGTCGAACGCCCGGCTGCTGAAATTTTTCCCGGCCGAACCCTGTGGTGGCCTGGCCTACCTGCGCACGGTGGCGGCGCCCTTTGCCCACCTCGGCGTGAAGTTCATCCCGCTCGGTGGCATCGGTCCGGCCAATGCCGAAGCCTACCTGCGCGAACCCGCGGTGCTCGCCCTCGGCGGCTCCTGGCTGGCGCCACGCGAGCTCGTGCAGCAGCGCGACTGGGCGACGATTCGCAGCAACGCCCGCGCGGCGGCGGATTTGGTCGCGAAGGTGCGCGGCGGCGCCTGACTCAGGCCTGCCACTCCGGCACCGAGCGTGCGATCTTCCACAGCAGGCGGTCGAGCACCGCGCCCGTGTCGCTGCCTGGCTGCTCGCGGTTGCGCCGACGGGTGTTGGCGAGCGCGGCCCAGCACAGGCCGGAAGCGGTGCGCACTGCGAGCGTGCTGGTGCCGGGCAGGCTGCCGCCATGCCACCAGTTGGGGCGGGCGTTGACACTCCAGCCGCGCGCGTAGTTGGGCCCGGCCTCGGTGGGCGTGGTCATCGCACGCAGGGTCTCCGGCTGCAGCAGGTCGGGCGCACCGGGATGGCCGTCGGTGTGCACCAGAAAGCGCAGCACCTCCTCGGCACTGGCCAGCCAGCCGCCATGGGCATCCATGCGCCGGACATTCAAGCCCGGCCGGTACGGATCCTCGCCCTTCATCCCATGGTACACGACCTCGCCGGGCTGGCGCTCGGCGCGGGTGGTGCCGGCCAGGGTCATGGCCGCGGCGCCGCAGGGCTCCAGCACCAATCGACGTGCCGCGGCTTCGTAGGATTCGCCAGTGACGGCCTCGATGAGGCGACCGAGCAGGCAGTAGCCGAAGTTGGAGTAGGCATAGGTTTCGCCGGGGCGGGCCTCCAACGGCACGGCCCGCAGGGTCCAGGCGATGAGTTCCTCGTGGTTCATCGCGCTCTTCTGAAACATCGGGTCGTTCTTTTTGTTGCCCCAGCCGCCACTCGTGTGGGTGAGCAGGTGGTGCACCGTGATCTGACGATGCACCGGATCCGGCGCGGGGAATTGCGCCAGCCGTCCGTTCGGGCCGAAGACCCGGTCCTCCGGCATCAACCGCCCCAGCTCAAACAGCCGGTGCAGCACCACCGAGGTGATCGGTTTGGAGACGCTGGCGAGGCGAAAGCGATGCTCCGGGGTACAGGGCTCGCCTGGCGCCGCCTCGCCAAAGGCGGCGCGATACACGACCCTGCCATGGCGGGCGATGGCGATCGACAGCGCCGGGATGCCGTGTTCGCGGCAAGCCGCCTCCACATGTTCGTTCAGTGAACCCTGAACGGTTTCACTCAACACCGCTTCCTGCGCTCGCAACGGTGGAACGGCAAAACCGGCCGCGAGGGCCTGCAGACAACGGCGACGGTTCCAGTCTGCCATGTCATGTAAAATACCGCTTTCCCGGTCCCATGGGAAGCCCATTCGATCGTGCATCGACCGATTTTTCCCCGTATCAGCTCCTGCAGAACTTTGCGGGCGCCCGGAAATCGACAAGACTCACGCTCGAATGCTTGGCCGCGGCGCACGTCCATGCTTGACTGACCTGCGCATGACTCCATCGCCACCCGCCACTCCCGCTGCCGTCAGCACGGCCGGCAAGTGGCTGCGTGCCGGCGCTGCCCGCTGGTCGCTGCGCGGGGTCAGCTATGGGCCGTTTCGACCCAACCCCCGCGGCGAACCCTTCCCGGACGACGCCCGCCTGGCCGAGGACTTCGCCCGCATCCGCCGACTCGGTTTCAACACGATTCGGGTCTATGAGTCGCCCAGCGATGCCGTCCTGACTGCCGCCCGCAACGAGGGCCTGCACCTGCTGGTCGGGATGGCCTGGACCGATCATGTCGACTTCCTACGCGACCCGGCTTCACGCCAAGCCATCCTCGCCGCCGTAAGGGCCGAAGCCGCGCGCCTGGCCGATCACCCGGAAGTCGCCGCCCTCATCGTCGGCAACGAGATCGAAAAAACCCTCGTGCGCTGGCTCGGGCCGGCGCGAGTGCGCGATTTTCTCGAGGAACTCATCGAGGCCGGCCGTGCCGCGGCACCGCAGCGACTCTTCACCTATGCCGGCTATCCGAGCACGGAATACCTCATGCCGCGCAACGCGGATTTCGTCGCCTACAACGTCTACCTCGAAAATCCCGCGGCCCTGCGTGCCTACCTGCTGCGCCTGCAAAACCTGGCGGGCAACAAGCCGCTGGTGATCACCGAGTACGGGCTCGACGCCGCGCGCCACGGCGAGGCCGCCCAGGCGGAGGCGTTGCGCGCGCAGCGCAGCGCCCTGCGCGAGGCCGCCGTCGCCGGCGACGTCTGGTTCAGTTACACCGATGAATGGCAGCGCGGCGGCCGGTCGGTCGAGGGCTGGCAGTTCGGCCTGGTCGATGCCGAACGCCGCGAACGCCCCGCCTGCCAGGCCTGCACGGAACCGGAAGCACCCTCACCCACCCCGCGGCCGCGCTTCTCCGTCATCGTCTGCACCCACAACGGCAGCGCCACCCTGCGCGCCTGCCTGGAATCGCTCGGCCGCCTGCAGTACCCCGATCATGAAATCCTGCTCATCGACGACGGCTCGACCCAGGACATCGCCGCCATCGCCCGGGACTTCCCCTGGGTGCGGCGCCACCGCCAGGAACACGCTGGCCTGAGCGCGGCGCGCAACCTCGGGGCCAAACTGGCCACGGGCGACATCCTCGCCTACACCGACGACGACTGCCTTGCCGAACCGGACTGGCTCGACCGTCTGGCCGAAGCCTTCGACGATCCACAGTGGGTGGCCGCGGGCGGTCCCAACATCCCACCACCGCCGCGCAACCGCACCGAGGCCGTCGTTGCCGCCGCGCCGGGGGCACCGGTGCATGTCCTGCTCGACGACACCGAGGCCGAGCACCTGCCAGGCTGCAACTTGGCGATCCGCAAGGATGCCCTGGCGGCCATCGACGGCTTTCGCACGCCCTACGTCGCGGCCGGCGATGACGTCGATGTCTGCTGGCGCCTGCGCGAGGCCGGGGGTCGCCTGCGCTACGTGCCCGGCGCCATGGTCTGGCACCACCGTCGCTACCAGGCGCGCGCCTACCTGCGCCAGCAGGCCGGCTACGGTCGCGCCGAGGCCCTGCTCATGAAGGATCATCCGCAGCGCTTCGGCCTGCTCGGCGGCGCCCGCTGGAGCGGCGGCATCTACGGCGACCAGACCGGCGGCGATCTTGCTGCCGGCCGCATCTTCCACGGCCCGCTCGGTCTCGGCCTGTTTCAGGGCATCTACCAGTCCGGCCCGCGCTGCTGGGCCGACTGGCTCGGCGGCCTGACCTGGGTGGCGCTCACGCTGCTGCTGTTGGCCCTGCAGTTGCCTACCGCCGCTGCCGGAATCGTCGCCGCGTCCTGGCTGCTGGCCGCGGCGCGCGCACGTCACCTGCCACCGGCACCCTTCCGGCTCAGCCTGCGCGAACGCCTGCTGCGCCTCGGCCTGTGCTGGCTGCAACCGCTCGTCCGCGAAACCGCGCGCCTGCTCGGCATGCTCGACCTCGGTGCCGCCCCAGGTCGCGGCCCCTGCTGGGCGACGTCCGCAACGGAACCGCGCAAGTGGGCGCTGCCCCTCGGCGAATCCCGTTTCTGGAGCGAGAGCGGTCCCGCCCGGGAAACCTTCCTGCGCGAGTTCGAGGCCTATGTGCGCCGCCATCATGGGGCGGTGCGCGCCGACGACGGCTGGCAGGGCTTTGATCTCGAACTGCGCCCCGAGGCCGACCTCTCGCCCGCCATCGTCACGGTCGAGGAATACCACGGCGATGGCCGCTGCCTGCTGCGCGTGCGCCGTCTGCTGCGTGTGCCCGTATGGCTGATCCTCGCTCTGTCCGTCGTTCTCGTCCTGCTGACCTGGCAATCGCTGGCCGGCAGCGAACTCGCCCGCATCGGCCTTGCCACTCTCGGCCTGAGCGCCGGCGCCATCGCCCTCATCGCCCACGGCCTGCTCCACACCGCCACCCAGCGCGCCGCCCTGCGGAGCACGGAGCACGGAGCACGGAGCTAAGAGTACTCTCCGCCACCGGCTCCAGCCGCCCATGTGCATTCCCGATAGTGCACCGTGCGAAAACGGTCTTCCCAGCGGCCGTTCGTTTATCCTACGATTCCTCCAACCATGAAACGCCTTGTCCTCGCCTTCACCGCTCTCTGCGCCCTGCTGTCCGCCTCGGCGGCGGAGCCGTTGCGTGTTTTCATCCGCGCCGGTGCCAAATCCCACGGCCCGGGCGCGCACGACTACCCGCAGTTCCTCAAGGACTGGGTGCCGCTGCTCAACGCCCGCGGCGCCAAGGCCGAGGGCGCGCTGGAGTTCCCCACCAAGGAACAGCTCGACCGCACCGACGTGCTCATCCTGCACGCCCAGGAGGCCGGCAACATCCAGATCGGCGAGCAGCGCAAGAACTTGATGGCGTTCCTCCAGCGCGGCGGCGGCCTGGTCGTCATCCACGCGGCCTCGGTGTCGCGCGATCACGACTGGTTCAAGACCGTCATCGGCGGCTCCTGGAAATTCGGCCAGACGAAGTGGCTGGAGGCGCCGCTCAGCCTGTACTTCACCGACCGCGACAACCCGATCACCCAGGACATTTCCAACTTCGATCTCGACGACGAGATCTACTACGACATGGAGGTGCTGCCCGAGGTGAAGGTGCTCGCCGCCGCCTACACGCCCAAGGCCATCGACACCGGTGGCAAGGGCAACAAGGAGGCCCAGGAACGCGCGGCGGAGGCGGTGGCCAAAAAGAAGGGCGTCAACATCTACGACATCCAGCCGCAGGTGTGGACCTACGAGAAGGACAACTACCGCGCCTTCACCTGCATTCCCGGCCACTGGTACAAGAACTTTTCCCACAACGGCGTGCGCAGCCTGATCCTGCGCGGCATCGCCTGGGCCGGCAAACGCGACAACGTCGACGAACTGTGCAAGCCCGAAGAACTCGGCGACGCCCTGCGCTACGTCGAGGGCGGCGCGCCGCGCCCGCAGGACCTGCCGAAGCAGCTCGAGGTGCACCCCGAGTTCGAACTCTCGCTGGTCGCCTCCGAACCGCTCATCAACAATCCGATGAACCTTGACTGGGATGACAAGGGCCGGCTGTGGGTCGTCGAGACACCGGAGTATCCCAACGGCCTGCGCCAGGCCAACGTCGCCGCCTGGCAGGATTCCGGCTCGCTCAAGCCGGGCCAGTACGACCGCGAACCGCAGGACCGCATCAGCATTCTCGAAGACACCGATGGCGACGGCGTCATGGACAAAAAGACCGTCTTCGCCGACAAGATCGAGCTGGCCACCAGCAGCGTGTTTTACAAGAACGGCGTCATCGTCTGCGCCGCGCCGGACATCTGGTTCTTTGAGGACACCAACGGCGATGACAAGGCCGACAAGCGCACCAAGCTCTACACCCACCTCGGCACCCGCGACACCCACGCCGTGATCAACAATATGCGCTGGGGGCTCGATGGCTGGATCTATGCCACTCATGGTTACAGCAGCAGCGACAACGTCACCTCCGGCGACGGCAGCAAGAGCTTCGGCCTGATTGGCAGCGGCGTCGTCCGCTTCAAGCCCGACGGCAGCGCCTTCGAACAGTACTGCTCGCGCGGCGGCAACACCTGGGGCCTCGACATCACCACGCGGGGCGATGTGTTCTACACCCAGCCGACCAGTGGCGTGCTTTTCCATCATGTCGTGCTGCCCGAATACGTGCTCGCCAAGGGCAAGCTGCCCGGTGTCACCAGCAGCAACGGCCTGCTGGCCAAGGAACCCACCTTCCCCGCCATGCACTGGGAGCAGCAGGCCTACGTGCAGATCGATCAGGTCGGCAGCTACACCGCCGCCGCCGGTTGCGCCATCTATGAGGGCGGCGCCTGGCCGGAGAAATGGAACCACGGCTACTTCACCACCGAGCCGACGCTGAACATCGTCAGCCACTTCATGGTCGAGCCCGATGGCGTCACCTACAAGGCCAAGCGCGAGCCCGGTCGCGAGCAGACCGAGTTCATCCGCAGCAAGAACCTCTGGTTCCGTCCCATCGAGGTCCGCGTCGGCCCGGATGGCGCGCTGTACGTGGTCGATTTCTGCAACCAGGCCGTCATCCACAACGACACCCGCGGCCCCACCCACGGCCCCGCCAATGCCGCCGTCCGCCCCGACCGCGACCACTACTACGGCCGCATCTGGAAGGTGCAGCACAAGCAGGCGAAGCCGGCCCCGGCGACCGCCTACCGCCACCGGCCGGAGACTCAGGGAACGCAGGGCAGCGCCGCCCTGCGGGCGTATGAGGCGGCGAAACAGGCGGCGAATCCCGACAAGCTCCTGCAAGACTACGCCGCCGCCCAGGATGACTGGACGCGCAGCGCCCTCATCTCCGCCGCGGCCGACCAGCCGACCGAAGTCATCGCCGCCGCGCTGGCTTCTTCATCGCCCGAGACTCTGTCCAACTTCGTCAGCGCCCTCATCCCCGCTGCCCTGCCCGCGAATGCCGAAAAACTCATCGCCGCCTGCGCCAAGGCCGAGTCAAAGGCGGATCCGGTGAAGAACGCCATCCTGCGCGGCAGCGCCACCGGCGTCAGCGAGGCGCCTGCCATGTCGCCGGCGCTCACCGACGCGTTGAAGAAACTTCTAGGCCAACCCGCGCTCGCCGCCGCCACGCTGCCGCTGGTGACGAAATGGGACAAAGCCGGCGTGCTCGCCGGCGAGGTTAAGGCCCAGCTCGACCAACTCACCGCCACACTCGCCAACGCCACCGCACCGGTGGCAGCGCGGGTGAATGCCGGCACGGCACTGGCGAGCCTCGGTTCGGAAGACGCGACCGCCAAAGTGGTGGCGGCTTTGGCCGCAGCCGAGGACTCGGAAGCCCTGCAATCCGGTTTGGTAACAGCCTTGGAGCAAAACGGTCACGCCAAAGAACTCGTGAGCGCCATGATTCGGCTAAAGCCGAAGCCACTTTCCCAAGCCTTTGAAGCCATCCTTCAGCGCCCCGAAGCCACGCGCGCCCTGCTCGACGCCGTCCGCGACGGCAGCCTGCCGCGCACGGCCTTCGCCCCCGGCGACATCGCCCGCCTGCGCAACCATCCGAACAAGCCGCTGGCCCAGCGCGCCGCCAACCTGTTCAAGGCCGACACCTCCGCCAAGGAAGCCATCCTCGCCAAGCTGACCCCCGAGGTGGAAAAGCCCGGCAACGCCGCCAACGGCAAGCTCCTGTTCAGCGCGGCCTGCGCGGTCTGCCACAAGCTTGGCGACCTCGGTGTCGCGGTCGGCCCGCCGCTCGACGGCATGGGCGCGCACGGCCCAGCCGAGCTGCTCATCCACATTGTCGATCCGAACCGCGAGGTCGACCCGAGCTTCTGGGCCTTCAATATCAGCACGAAAAAGGGCGAACTGCTGCAGGGCGTCATCACCAGCGAAAACAGCGCCACCGTCACCCTCGCCACCCAGGCCGGCGTGCGCGAGATCGCCAAGACCGACATCGACAAGCGCGAGAACACCGGTCGCAGCCTCATGCCCGAGGGCCTGGACGCCCTCGGCGCCGAGGCGCTGCGCGACATCCTCACCTTCATGACCGGTGAGGCCTCGAAGCAGTTCCGCATCGTCCCGCTGGCCGAGGCCGCCACCGCCGACAGCCGCGACGGCGTCTTCGCCGGTCCGGCACCCAATCAGGGCCGGGTGAAACTGGCGAAGTTTGGCGACTTCAAGATCGAAGGCGTGCCCTTCTTCATCGCCTCGCCGGAGAAGGCCGCCGCCGGCAACTTCATCGTGCTCAAGGGCGGACCCGCGCCCGACAACCACTCGCAGACTTTCCCGGCCCGGGTCGAGCTGCCGCTCAACGTCGCCGCGAAGAAGCTCCACCTGCTCAGCGGCATCTCCGGCTGGGGCTGGCCGGCCGTGCGCGACGAGGCGCCGGCGCTCAAGGCCACGGTCCTTTATGCCAGCGGCGAACAGCAGGTCTTCACCTTCGTCAACGGCCTGCACTTCTCCGACTACGTCCGCCCGATCGAGGTGCCCGGCTCGAAGTACGTCGAGGGCATCACCGACGGCCAGCAGATGCGCCTGCTGACCCTGGAACTGACCCAGGCCGGTCCCGCGAAAACGCTGATCCTCGAAAGCCCCGCCGGCAACAAGACCGCCCCGGTCATTGCCGCCATCACCGCCGACATCGAGGGTCGCGGCCCGGCCGCGCTGAACGCCGAGGCTGGCCAGCGTCCGCCGCCGCCTCCGGCAAAGGCCGGTCCCAAGGGCAAGAAGGCCGAGCCGACCGTGCGCGCCGAGGACGCGCCGAAAACCGGCGGCCAGGGCGATGGCCCGCTGCTGCCGGCCAAGCCGGTGCAGTGGCAGGACGGCAAGACCCGCGTGCTGGTCATCGGCGGCGGTTCCTCGCACAAGTTCGCCGAGTTCTTCGGCACGACCGATGTCGCCACGCTGACCGCCGCCGGCTTCAGCGTCCACTACACCGAGGATCGCGACCAGGCCGCGGCCGAGCTGGCGAACGCCGACGTCGCGGTCATCAGCGTCAACCGCAAGTTCTTCGACACCGCCGCCTACCGCCGCGCGCTGATGGCCTTTGCCGCCGCCGGCAAGGGCATCGTCATGCTGCATCCGGGCACCTGGTACGGCTACGCCAACTGGCCGGAACTGAACGCCCAGATCGTCGGCGGCGGCGCGCGCGGCCACGACAAGATCCACCCCTTCGACGTGCTCAAGGTCAAGGACCACCCGGTGATGGCCGGTGTGCCGGACAAATTCACCGTCGAGGACGAGCTCTACTACATCAACGCCGAACCCGACAAGATCCCGGCGGGCACGGCGGCGATCGAGGTGCTGGCGGAAACCAGCCCGAGCGACAAGTTCCAGAAGCCGCATCCGAACGTCTGGATCACCCGGCATCCGCGCGCGCGCATCGTCGGTCTGGCGCTCGGCCATGACGAGCGCACCCACGACCATCCGGCCTTCCGGACCCTGCTCGTCAATGCGGTGAAATGGAGCTCGGGCAAGTGAACCTAGGTGTGGCGAGCCGGTGCAAGGCCGGCCCCGGCTCATGGGGGAGCATCACCCAGAGTGCTCTGCCAATCCCGGCGCCTTGAGGACAAGACGCCCTGCCGTGACACCCCCAGTCCGGCTTACTTGAACAGTTGGTTCGCCGCCTTCAGGTGGTCGGCATATTCCTCGCTGCGCAGTTCGACGCGCTCGCGGATGGTGCGCTCGCCGATGCCATCGTGGCGGGTGGCGACCAGGGCCTTGAGCAGGTCGATCGTCGCGCGCACGTCGCTGACCCGCACGTGTTCCGGAGCGATGCCGCCCTCGGCGTCGAGATTGTGATAGTTGGCGAGCGGCACCGACACGCCGCAGCTGCGGTGACCGGCTGCCTGCAGGGCGCTGGCTTCACAGGCGCCGGCGTCGAGCAGGCAGCGCTGGACGCGGATGCCCTGCTCCTTGGCGGTGGTCATCAGCACGGCACAGCCCTCGCTGTCGAAGATCGACAGGCGGTCGCCGACACGGACGATGGGGCCGCCGCCCATGACCGCGCCGTTGACTGGGCGGCTGGTTTCGATGGAGAGGAAGACGTCGTCCTTCCCGAACGGCCACTTTTGGGCGAGGTGCCAGGCGCCGAGGAAACCGACCTCCTCCGCGCGGGTGAAGGTGGCGTGGAAGGTGGTGCTGATGCCGAGCGTGCCGAGTTCCCAGAGGGTGGCGACCAGGATGGCGCAACCGATCAGGTCGTCGCAGGCGGTGGCCTCGATGCGGGTGGAGGTGATCTTGACGGGGAACTTCCAGGTGGCGATGGCGCCCTGAGCCTTGCCACGCAGGCCGCGGCGGATGCCCTCCTCGACCTGGGGTTTGGCGACGCCGCCGAGGAATTCGAACTCGCTCTTTTTGCCGCCGGGCACGCGCACGAAGGCCGGGTGATCCATGTGGGCGCCGAGCACCCAGGTGGGGCGGCTCTTGCTCTTGCCGTTCTTGTAGGTGGCAATCAGGTTGCCGAATTTGTCGCGCTTCAGCCGGACGTGCGGACAACCCTTGAGCAGGGCCTCGATCTCCGCCCGCACATGATATTCATGAAAGGGAGCCGTTGGCTTGCTCAGAATTCGCTTGAGAATGGTCGTCAGGTTGGGCACTGCCATGCGGGCACGTTAGCGGCCTTTTCCCATCCGACAATGCCAAGGTGAAGAAGCTCCGATATTTCTGCGAGACCGCTCTGGTGGCCGCGGCCGCCTGGCTGCTGCCCCGGCTGCCGCGCGCCATCATCCTGGGCCTGTCCCGTGCCATCGGTTCGGCAGCCTACCACCTCGACCGGCGCGGCCGCAGCACCGCCCTCGAAAACCTGCGGGTCGCACTGGGGGTCGACGGCGCCCGCGCCGCAACCCTGGCGCGCGGGTCCTACCAGAACTTTGCGCGCACCTTCCTCGACCTGTTCTGGTCGGCGCGCCTGACCCGCGACAACTGGCCGCAGTTCGTCACCATCCACCATGGCGCCGAGGCCGCCGAAGCGCGCGCCCGCGAGGTCGGGGCGCTGTGGGTGACCCCGCACTTTGGCAACTTCGAACTCGCCAGCCTGTTCTGGGGTTTTCGCGATTTCCAGTTCACGGTGGTCGCCCAGGACTTCAAGAACCCGGCCCTGACCGGCCTGTTCAAGCGCCTGCGCGAGCACTCCGGCCACACGGTCATCTCCCAGCAGGGGGCCATGCTGCGGCTGATGAAAACCCTCAAGCGCCGCGGCCATGCGGCCCTGCTGACCGACCTGACGGTCGACCCCGGACGCACGGCGGCGGCGATCGACTGCTTTGGCCTGAAAACCTGCGTCACCACCCTGCACGTCCAGTTGGCGCGCCGGCTCGGCCTGGCCATCATTCCCGGCGTCTGCCTGCCGCTCCCGGACGGTCGCTACGAGGTGCACGTCTTCGAGGCCATCGAGCCGCAGCCGGAGCAAAGCGACCGCGAGGTGGCGCAGCGGGTCTGGGACCATTTCGAGCGGGCCATCCGCGAGCATCCGCAGGCCTGGTTGTGGATGTACAAGCACTGGCGCTACCAGCCGGCGCTCGGCCGCGACCCGGCCTACCCGGCCTACGCCAGGGTTTCCGGCGCCTTCCTCGACCTGCTGAAGGCCCAGGCCTGATCGCCCGTGGCGACCCCAACCGCCGCCCGCGCGGGCTGAGGGTGGCCAACATCCGGTTTGCACGGGGGCGCTTTCTGGCTAGGGAGGAGGCTCCACCGCAATGACCCGTTCCTTCGAAATCCTCGGCCGCTTCGACCACGAGAGCGACTGCCAGAAACTGCTTTACGCGCCGCTGTCGCAGCGCCTGACCTACCGTGAAACCACGCTGTACCAGGTCGAGTTCGAGGGCGATGAAAAGGCCCTGGAGGCCTTCGTGCGCGAGGTGCTGCTCGATCCGATCAGCCAGGAACTGCGCGACGGCACCGAGTCGGCCTTCCCGAAGTCGGCCTTCGTGCTCGAATACGGCATGAAGGGCGGCGCCCTCGACCTCGAAAAGGAGACCATCCTCGGCTACTACCGCGCCCTGCCCGAGCCCGGCTTTCAGCTCCGCCGCCTGGCGCTGCGCAAGCGCGTGTACGTGTTTGGCGAAGCCGCCGAGCCGTCGCCCTTCGTCCGCGACATCTGCAACCCAGCCATCCACACCTGGGACGTCCGCCAGGCCGCCTGAGGTCGTCCGCCGCTTTGCGCATCCACGGTTGCGGGACGCGGCGTTGCTTTTATTCTCCCCTCCCCCACGCGCGGCC
>DAIUCN010000101.1:0-14877 GCA_036846165.1 Prosthecobacter sp. | reverse complement strand
CACGCTGCGGCGGCGGCAGCGGCTGGGTCGCGCCAGGGTCGTTGGAGGAGGGCGGAACGGACGGGTTGGACATGGCAGAAAAAGATCCGAACAAAATACCCAACAGCAGGCCAGGCTGGCAAGACAATAAGACGGCCTGCATTCCTCTTTACAGGAATAAAATCCAGCATAATGGCAGACGCATGGCCAAAGCTCCGCGCCCACCCGCCCCCGAGGCGATCAATGAGTTCGTCGGCCGCCGCGTGAAAAAGCTGCGTGCCGCCCGCGGCTGGTCGCTTGAGGAACTTGCCGCCGCCAGCGGGGTCAGTCGCTCCATGCTCAGCGAGATCGAGCGCGAGCGCGCCAATCCGACCCTGACCGTGGCGGCGCGCATTGCCCGCGCCTTTGAACTGACCCTGCAGGACCTGCTCGGCGGTGCGGAGAGTCCGGTGGCCAGCATCCGCGTCATCCGCGCCGGCGATCCCGCCCAGGTGTTCCGCGCCGACCGCGAGTGCGAGATCCGCACGCTCTCGCCCCTGCAGCTCGAAAAGGACGTCGAGTTTTACGAGCTCGCCCTGCGCCCCGGAGGCGGCCTGCGCAGCCAGCCGCACTTTGAAGGCACGCGCGAGTTTTTGACGGTCGTCGAAGGCCGGGTGCGGGTTGAATCCGACAGCAGTCGCGACGACTTGGCCACCGGCGATTCGGCCACCTATCCGGCCGATGTGGCGCACGCCATCGTCAACACCGGGTCCGGCCAGGCCCGCGTTTTTCTGGTTGTGATCTACCCCTGAACATGCGCGCCACTTCCCGAGCCGTGACGAACCCCGCTGCGCCGCCGGTGACCGAGCCCTTCACCGCGGTCGCCCGGCCCGTGCGCTCCAGGAGCGAGGTTCAGCGTCTTCAGGCGGAATGCGCCGCCTGGGTCGCCTCGATCCACGTGCCGAGCCATTTCCACCGCATCTTCGATCACCTGCCCGGGCATTTCTTTTTCACCAAGGATGTCCGCGGCCGGTTCATGGTCGTCAGCCGCAACTTTCCCCACCATTACCAGCTGCGCGACGAGGACGCCATCCTCGGACTCACCGATCTGGATGTCACGCCGGCCGGCATGGCCGGCGGCTACATCAGCGATGACCGTGAGCTGCTCAGCGGCCGCAAGGCCTGCGTGCAGCGCGTCGAACTTTGGTTCGACGACCAGGGCTTGCCCGACTGGTTTTTTGTCACCAAACTGCCGCTCCTCGGCAGCCGCGGCCGCATCATCGGCATCATGGGCGTGCTGCGCCGCGCGGCCGAACATGAAATGCAGATTCCCGTCCTGCAGACCGTCTCACGCGCCGTGGAGTGGATCCGCCGGCATCACGCCCGCCCCGTGGCGATCGCCGAGGTCGCCCGCGCCTGCGGGCTGTCCCAGCGCCACCTCCAGCGCCGCTTCCATGAGACTTTCGGATTTTCCCCGCAGGAGTTCGTCATCCGCACCCGCGTCCGCGCCGCCATCGAGCTGCTCGAAAAGACCCGCTGCGGTGCCGCCGAAATCGCCGACCGCTGTGGCTTCGGGGATGCCAGCGCCTTTGCCCTGCAATTCCGCCAGCGCACCGGCATGAGCCCCACCCACTGGCGGCGGCGCCATGCCCCCACGGCCGCCGACCCTCGCGCGTCCTGACGCGCCGGCGGGACCACTCAGCGCGTCACCACGGCGGCCGGTCCCAACTCCCAGGCCCGACCCGCAGCCCGGATGGCCACCGCCGTCGCCGCGCCGGGCCAGGCAAGCTCACGGCGGTCGCGATAGCTGACCTCCACCGTTCGCCACTGGCCGTCGATCAGCGCCTGCACGACCCACCAACGCCCCAGGGATTCCCAGCGCCGGTCGCCGAACCCCCAGCGCAGCCCTTGGCCGCCGTCGGTTTTTTCCACCAGCGGAGCCGGCAGGGTGACGTTGCTCAGCCAGGGACTGGCCGGCAGCAGGGCGTGCACGTTGTAGGCACGCTCGCGGGTCAGCGCGCCGAGCTTGCCCAGGTTTTTGTCGAGCGCGCCGAAGTGCCAGTGAAAATGCCCCGGCGGCATCACCCGGCCGCGCTCGCGCAGCACGCTGATCTGGCGCAAAATCTCGCCGGCGTTGCGGTCGTCGCCCACCTTGCTGCTGTTCATGCCCGGCCAGATGTGCCGGCCCTGGGTGTTTTGCGCCAGCCACCAGTCGTAATAGGTGGTGAAACCCAGCTTGGGCCGGTCGATGGTCCAGTACAACTGCGGCGTCAGGTAGTCGACCCAACCCTGCTGCAGCCACTTGCGACTGTCGGCCGCCAGGTCCTCGTAGGGATCGAGCCCGCCGCCGGTGCCCTCGGGATGGTTCGGCCGCCAGAGCCCAAACGGGCTGATGCCAAACTTCAGGGTCGGTTTGATCCGGCGCAGGCCGCGATGCACGGAGTAGACCACCTCGTCGATGTTCTGGCGTCGCCAGGCGGTCAGCTCCAGCCCGCCGCCGGCGGACCGATAGGCGGCGAACTGCGCGGCATCGTCGAACGGCACCGGCTTCTTGTCCGGCCCCGGCACCGGGTAGGGGTAAAAGTAGTCGTCCATGTGGATGCCGTCGACATCGTAGCGCGCGGCGACATCGAGCATGACCTGCACGGCCCGCTCGCGGACTTCGCGCACGCCCGGGTTCATCCACCAGTCGCGACCGTACTTCACCGTCCACTGCGGATGCGTGATCCGGATGTGGTTGCCACCCGGCGCATGGCGGTCACCGGCGAGCGCGCGGAAGGGATTGAACCAGGCATGCAGCTCGATGCCATGGCGGTGCGCCTCGGTCACCGCAAAGGCCAGCGGATCCCACTTGGGCGACGGCGCCACGCCCATGCGCCCGGTGAGGAAGGGCGACCACGGTTCGAGGGACGATTCGTAGAGGGCGTCGCCGGCCGGACGCACCTGGAAGATGAGGCAGTTCAGGCCCTGGTCGTGGGCGGCGGCAATGAGCCGGCGCAACTGCTCCTGCTGACGCGCCACCGGCAGGCCGGGCTCGCTCGGCCAGTTGATGCAGTGCACCGTCGCCAGCCAGGACCCGCGCAGCTCGCGCGCCGGCAGCGGCACCGCCGTCGGTTCGGCCGCTGTGAGCAGGGAGCCGGCGACGCAGCAGAGCAGGGCAGGAAGGCGCATGTCGCCACGCAACGAGGGGGCGCAGCTTCTGTCAAATAGGATGTATTCTTATACTCAAGGAGAATTCTTTTTCAGATTTTCTTGTGTATCTAGGTCTGGCATGAGACAGTGCTGAGAGAATTCATTAAATTGAATTCGTGAAACCGGAGATCCGTCATGAATGCGTCCCGTCTCGTTTCCTCCCCGGGTTTGGAATGGCTGCGTCGCCTGAGTCGCCGCGCCTGGTGGTTGCACGCCCTGCTGATCGGCCAGCTGGCCCTGCTGCCCTGTCCCCTGTCCCGCGGCGTCTGGGTGGAGGTCGATTCCGATGGCGATGGGCTGTTTGACTCTGGCTACGACGATGGCAATCCGGAGTTCTTCGATGAAGCAGCGACCTGGGAGCCACCGCCGTTGGACGACTCGGATGGCGACGGTCTCACGGATGCGGAGGAAGCGTCCATCGGCACGGATCCGTGGAATCCCGACAGCGATTACGATGGCCTGACGGATGCGGATGAGGTGCGCCTGACCGGCACCAGTCCGCTGTTGGCGGACAGCGATGGCGACGGCATTTCCGATTACAATGCCTTTTACGGCAATGCCAGCGTGGACACGCTCTGGTATGGGGAAGGGGAAACCCCCTACGACTGGGATGGCGACGGCTGGCATGACCCGGTCGATCCCGATCCCTTTTCCGCCGACAACATCGCCGATTCCGATGGGGATTACGTGCCCGATCCGGAGGATTCACATCCGCTCGATCCATCGCTGTGGTGCGACTGGAATGGCAACGGGGTCAATGACGATGCCGAGGCCGAGGGCGCTGATTTCGATGGCGACGGGGTTTCCAACGAGACCGACTCCCACCCCGAGGAGACTTCCCTGAGCAACGACTGGAACCACAGTGGCGTGAATGACGAACACGAGGATTGGGATGCCGACGGCGTCAGCAACCTTCAGGATTCCCACCCCAACTGCAACACGCTGTGGTGTGATTGGAACGGCAACGGGGTCAATGACGATGCCGAGGCGGCCACTGCCGAAGGGTATGACATTCCGGCCCATGAAGCGGCAGAAGCAACGCAGCCCGATGACACGGGGGTTTCCGGTGACATCCCGCAGGACACCGATGGCGATGGCTATGCGGATGGCCGTGATTCACACCCCGAGGATCCAGGCTTGTGGAATGACCACAACGGCAATCGCATCAACGACGATGCCGAGGCGCCTCCGGACACGGACCGGGATGGCATTCCCGATGCCTCGGACACTGCACCAGTGGACTACGACAACGACGGCCTCACCGACACGGAGGAGTTCCTCCAGGGGACGAATCCTGCCGAGGCGGACAGCGATGGCGATGGTCTCAGCGATGGCGAGGAGGTTTATGTGGGCACCGATCCACTCCACGTCGACACCGACGGGGACGGCCTGACGGACAGCGAGGAGTTGCTGGCCTATCATACGGATCCTCTGGAGCCCACCGGCTTGGGGTTGTCGGACGACGCGGCCTCTCCGGCTGGCGGCATGGAGGAGGGTGGCGACTGGAGTGGTGACGAGGTCCTGGGCCTGGCGCACGTCCTGCCAGCCCTGGGTGCGGACGGGACAGACCGGGTGGTCGTGCACATGAACGGCGGCACGCTTGCCTTTCCCAGTACAAGTGCCCTGAAGAGCAAGGCCGATCTCACCAAAACACTCACCGTGACCCACCTAGGCGACACCCCACTGGTCGGACTGCAGGCCAATTTGTCGGGCCCGGACGCCGCGCATTTTCAAATGGGCAGTCTTTCCGATGCTGCTTTTGACGCCGGAAGCGAACGCAGCTTCCCGATCACCTTCCTGGCGCCGACCCCGGCGACGACTGTTCGGACCGCCACGTTGACGCTCAGCGGCGGCAGTCCGTCCGAGCCCCTCTTCGTCCTGAATCTGCGCAGCGTCGTCAGTACCGGGCTGTGGTCGAAAAACGACAGCCATTTTTTTGCCGATTACACCGACTCCGATGGCGACGGCATTCCCGATCTTGTGGAGGAAATGTACGCCCCTCTAATGGTCACCGCGCAGGGTGACCTGGATGGTGATGGCGTCAGCAACCTGGATCAATACCTGTCGGGGCGGGATCTGCTGGACCGCGCCAAAAGCAACGATGTCGATGGCGATGGACTCACCAATGTCACGGAAGACGCGTGGAATGCCGTTTACCCGGGCAAGCTCAACAAGTATTATTTTGCCGACGCCTTTCAGGATCCCGACGGCGATGGCTTGCTGACCCTTGAGGAACTTCATCGCACCTGGGGAAGCCGGGAAGACCCGTATGCGGTGGCCACCCACCCGTTCATTGCCAGCAGTGCGCCACCCACGGCGAGCAAGACGGTCACCTACAAAACTTCGGCCCGCCTGCCGCCGAAATTGGCGGCGCCAGCTGCCACCCCCTCCACGGGGCCTGTCCAAGCCCGCTGCAGCCGGTTTGCCGCCTGGATGAACGACGGCCTCCTGCGGCGTGCCATTCATGAAACTGCCGCTGCCCATGGTGGCAAGCTGCCGGCGGATTTTTTTGCCATCGAACGGGTCGTGCACGCCGCCACCGCCACCTTGCAAAAGACCCAGGGTTCCGATCATCTGCCGCGCGGATACCTGGCTTGGCTGGGCCGGCAGACACCCCCGATCGTGGTGCCGTCGCCCGTTTCCGACGCTCCAAGCACGGAGGCCGTGAACGATCAACTGATGGCACTGAACCCGCCGTCGGCGCTGGATCCGGATGCCGACACCCTGCCGACAGCTTGGGAGGCTGCCTACGGGTTGAACTGGCGTGATGCTGCCGACAGCGATTTGGCATCGGCACTGGCCAGCATGACACGACGTCGCGACTTGCTGGTCGAAAGTGTATCCGACGCGGTGCGAAGCGCCGAATACGAAGCGGTGACTGCCGTGCTGGGGCGTTTGCAGGCGGCGCAGGCGGGTTGGCCCACCACCACTTGCCAGGCCATGATCGAAGGCCAACCCCAAAGCTACAGCACGCGCTTGGTTGCGGTCTATGGCATTGCCCCGGTCAAATTCCCCGCTGCCCTCACTCCCACCGCCGCCGCAGACAGCGTGCGCCGCAGCGCCTGGGTGGCCAGGCAGGCGGAGGCTCTCCATTGGCAGGTGCTATCCGGACTGGATCCCGATCACGATGGCCTGATGAACCTGGACGAATATCGGCTCGGACTCAGCCCCCGCCTGCCGGATTTTGACACCACAGGCGACCGCGACTCGGACGGCGACGGCTTCATCGACGCCATCGAGTTCGCCACGGGCACCGACCACCTCAGCCGCGCCTCCAAGCCTGTCTATGCCATCCAGATGCAGCCACAGCAGTTCGCCACGACGCTCCAGCCACTGGCTGAGCCCCTGCACATTCAAACGGTCCTGCGCGGCAAGGGGGGCATCTGGCCGCTGGGCGGCCAAACCGTCACGGCCAGCGCGCCGGACTCGCTCACCCTACTGGCCTGGGACATGCGCTCGTCCGCAACGCAGTGGCATCCGAAAACTGCGCCTGGCATCGTCACCGACGACCAGGGCATGGCACGCCTGCACGTGAATCCAGGTTGGAAGGAGGGCACTTGGCGGGTGACGCTAAAGTCCAGCCCCGGTGCCGGCCTGCCCGCCGGTCTCAAGGCGACCAGCGCCATCTGCAAACTTGTCGTGAGCGCACCCGCCGGCGATGCCGATGCCGATGGTCTGCCCAATGCTTGGGAGACCCGCCCCGCCGATGGACCGGGCAACCCGGCGCACGGCCTCAAAACCAACAACCCACTCGACGCCGAAGCCGGCCCGCAACACTTTGGTTACCATCCGGACACCCCTTGGGAACGACTGCCTGTCCGGGCGAGGGAGGTGTTGCTTGGGCTGAAGGCTGTCGAGGACGACTTGGGGCATCTGCCGGAGTATCCCGTCACCGCCGCCACCCACACCCTCATCGCTGCGCCCACAACCGCAGAGGCAGCCATCGCGGCACGCAACAAAATCCTCGCGCGTATTGATCCGGATCACGATGGCTGGAGCAATCGTGTGGAATACGAAAAGGGCACACACCCGAAAGTTCCGGACAACCCCGCGACCGCGACGCGCGACACCGATGGTGACGATGTGCCGGATGTGCTGGAATGGCTCGAAGGAACCAATCCAAGGGATGCCGGCAGTGTTCCGGTGCTGGCTTTGCCGGATGCCAGCCTGCAGGTGGTCTGGGGCCAGGGTCAGACGGCGGCGCCCGGTGCGCTGGCCCCCCAGCCCGTGGTGGTGCAGTTGGTTCGCGCCAATGGCGTGTTGCTCAAACGCGTGGCACTGGAGGCAAGCTGCCCGGGCGGATATCTTGCCCTGCCGGCGGCGCAGGGACATCAGGTGCAGTGGCGGAAAGACAGCGTGCGGCTGGTCACTGACACCCAGGGCAAGGCCAGCTTCCACTTCTGGACGCCGGCGGACGCGGCGCCGCAGTGGCAGATCCGCGTCGGCCATGTGACGAGCGCGAGTCTCGACGCCCAAGTGACGGTGCATCGCGGCCATGGCTCAGGCAGCGGTTCGGGCACAGGACCGGGGAGTGGCAGCGGCCCGGGAGCGGCGGACCGTCGACCCGCCGCCGGCGACAATCCTGGCTTCAGCAACTCCCATGCTCCGTTCCTGATCCGTTTTGTGGAGTGGCGCAGCGGCAGCCTCGACAACGAGCCTGCGGATCCTGGTGTGCGCGACAGCCAGCCGTATCGGGCGAGCGTCCAGCCCCAGGCTTGGCAAATGCAAAGCGGCCAACCCGTGGTGGTGTCGGTGGGGGATCCCGAGGAGCGCGACATTGGCATGCAAACGCCCAAGTCGGCCGAAGAGTGGCGCCTGCAGCACACAGAGCCGGCGGTGCCCTATCGGTTGAGGGAGTATGGCAAGGAATGGTTCGACAACGGCCATGGGGATGGCAGTGGGGAGGGAGCTGCTTATTACGACGAGTACGAGGAGGACAGCACCCTCGGGACGCGGGAGCATCGGGGGCGGACACGACTTGCCACATGGTCGCAGGCGACGGACTATGACGCTTATCAGCTTCCGCGAAGCGTCTACTCGCTGCCGGGCGTCAACCGTTGGCAGGTGGTGCAACGTGTTTGGCCTAAGATGTTGGACGATCCAAACGTGGTGGATAACGGCGGGCAGTTCGAAAAAAAGATGAACCACTACCACCAGCAGCGGGTGCCGCTGACCTTCTCGTTCATGCCTGAGTTCGACACGGCAAGGGTGTTGGTGGAGGTAAGGACGAAGGATGACGCGGTGGCCTGCCTGCAGAACCAGGGTGAGGTGTTGTCGATCACAGACAAGTCCCTGCCCAATGACAGCGAGTTGTTCGATGGCTGGGTCGCCACTGCGGAGGCCGGACTGCACCAGGCGGCGACCGAACAGGCCCAGGCAACCTACAAGGGGCGTCTGAGTCGGGGCAAGGTGGTCATCGACTGGAATCCCAACTACCCGGTGACCCTCAGCGAAAAGAGCCGCGAGGCATGGCTGAAGCGCTATTTGGTGATTCGCACCGAGAGACGAAAAGAAACCGGAGCCAGCGAACCCACCGTCACCACGACCGCCACCCCCCTCAGCCAACATCTGAGCCTGACCAGCGCCCAGCCAGCCAGCCTTGATCTCAACCCGGGCCCGGTCGAAATGGGAGTGGAGAAGAGCGTGAGCCTCAGTCTCGCCGCCTTGGATCTCGCCCTCGACGCCAACCGGGATGGCATCATCACGCAGGGCGAAACGGCGCCAGAGGACAGGCCCTTCAGGTTTTGGATCAATAATGACTCGGACCACAAAGCCTCAGATGACGATGGCGAACCCACGCCAACAACGCCCGATTACAATATAGGATTTGTTAATGTGCGTGATCTGGAAGACTATCAGTTGCTGAAAATAAGATTGCCAGAAGAATTGCATAAAAAAATTAGAAGTGGTGAGTGTCAATTAGGCTTAAAGTGGGGCGTCGGCTCATCGCCTTCTGTCAAAATCTATAGGGCAGCTGATGAAATTGATTCAATAGATAAAATGGTTTGGAAAAAAGGCCCGGGAATCCAGCAATCTGCAGCACCGTTTTTCACTACTCTAGGCGTCGTAAGTGGAAGTTCAACATTGTGGATACCTCCTGGGTCGATGGTAAATGTCTACGGGCAGACCCACCCCTATTTGCTGTTCGAGGCCGGGAGTGAAGGACGGGGCAAAATGAATCTTGCACTGAAAATCAATGGGCAGGAAATGGAGGGGGGCGGTGTGTGGCTTGACCTACTAGACATCAAGAAGATGTATCAGCGCTCCGAGGGGAACCAATTCGTAGCCCCGGTCGGCGGAGTCGAAAAACAGGAGACCGTCTGCTTTGTGCACGGCTGGCGCATGTCGCCTGAAGAATCGACGCAATTCGCCGAAACCATGTTTAAGCGTCTTTGGTGGAAAGGTTATAATGGTAGGTTCGCCTACTTCAGATGGAACACTTATTACTCGAACTCTTTTGGTCGCTTTGGGGAGGGCGGCCAAGCATTAGATGCCTGGCTAGCTAGATTCAACGACAGCGAGCACAATGCTTGGTTGTCGGGTAATGGCTTGAAGACCTTCTTCAACAATCTTCCATACGCTAACAATCGCAACTTAATCGCTCACAGCATGGGCAACATTGTTTGTGGAGCGGCATTGAAAAGTGGTCTGAGTGTCCGAAACTACGCGTTGTTGAACGCTGCGGTGCCTTCAAGTTGCTATGATGACCGGGAATTCGTAAGGGAAACCGTGATGAAAAAGCACCCGAGCTTCTTGGGAGATTTCACCTGTTGGAATGGTGAAGCGTCTCCTGACGGTGACCCTGATCTACAAACACGTAAATTGGCTTATAGAGGTCAATTGAAAGAAGTCGTTGGCAGACTCATCAATTTTTTTCTCACTAATGATGAGGCGACATCAGAAGCGTGGGAAATCAACAACTTAATTACAAAGCCGCGCGGCAAGTTAGCGCCTGGCATCGCAATGTTTGGAACTAGGCCGTTTGATTATGATCATACCGGGGGATTGGGCAAGAAGCTGCAAAAGCTTAAACCAAAATCATCTCCGGACGATCAAGGTTGGTATTGGACAACAGATTACTACATCACCAACACTTACGAAGCCATGCCCTATGCTTGCCGCTCTTGGTCTAAAGCCGTCGGGGCAAGGCCGGGGACGGTGGGCAGCATTCAACACGAGGTGAACCTCGGGGATCTAGGTATTGATAAAAAACATAGTGCACAATTCAATTATAACATACAAAGACTTAGCGATTTCTACAGCATTCTCGTCAAAGAACTTGGACTCGATGTCCCAACCCCAAGGTAATAATGAAAATAGTCATCACGATGGCATTGTTGGTAATAACATCTCTCGCAGTTTGGAGATGCTCATCAGGCAGGCCGGATCAAAATGACCGCCAGATTACCACATCTTCGAAGATCGGCATTCCTCCGGTGGGACGCGGGAGTATTGAGCGGAAAATGAGTTTATCCAACGGCAAGAGAAATGCCCCATTTGCTGACCCAGAAACGACGGCTAAAGTATTTGTGGTTAATGCTTACGATACCGATATCGATTTTTGGGGGAAGGTCGTTGATGAGAGTGGGATTCCCGTGCCTGCGGCTTCTGTCAATTTTGTGGTTAGCAACAAATATTTTGGCGATGGTTCGGAATATCGCACAACTACGGATGCCAACGGCCTATTTTCGCTCATGGGCGTGAAGGGATTATCTCTCTCGGTGAGACTCGAAAAGGCTGGATACTACCTTAATGAAGGTGAAAGTCGAGCTACCATTGGATACGGTTATCAGACGGACTCGAAGGGGGTTAGGCCTCCTCCCACAAAAGACCAGCCGTCGATTTTTGTGCTAAGAAAGGCAAAGCCGTCAGGAAGTGTCGTCAAGGCAAAAGGGTGGAGACTGAAGCTTCCCCAGGACGGAAAACCGATCGGCATCCGACTGGAGGGTGTAAACACCCTGGCAAGTCCAGCTCAGGCCCACTTGGTTATCGAGACGCAACTCGACTTGTCACGGATCAACGAGCGTAATCAGTTCCCTTGGAGTTGCCGGATTTCAGTTCCCGGAGGCGGCCTGATCGAAAGGTCTGATAAGATGAACTTTGAAGCACCAGCATTTGGCTATAGAGCTGAAGAAATAGTCACCGTTGATTTATCAGGCTCGCGGCCAGAGGAATGGCGCTCAAGCATGGAACGGGATTATTTTCTTAGATTGCCTGATGATAAGTTTGCCCGCGTGCGTCTATCAATTCGCATCAGTGAGCTTGAGAGTAGCAACATTGTCTACTATGAAGGCCTGTGGGATCCATCCGGATCTAAAAACCTAGAAATTGGCCCAGATGATCTGGGCAATCCACAATAAACTTTCAACGAGTTCATGAGCCACTTCCAAAGTGCAGTGATCCCTGATTGAAGGCATGAAGAATCCCAGGCTTGTGTTTGCGCTACTCTTGACGTGTATGCTTATCGCAGCACTACTATGTCATTGCCACTCCGACTCCCCTGAGTTGCCAACCGACACGACTAATTCTTCATTCGAAGCAGCCATCCAGACTGACGTTCCGCAGGCGGGGGCCAAAACGTCGGACGCCGCTTCAGCCTCTCCATCCGGCGCTTCCAGCGTGGCCACAATCTTCTCTACGCCGATTGTGTTTTATGGATCCGTCCAGACCCAGGACGGCGTGCCAATCGCTGAAGCACAAGTCACGGCATCGGTTGCCGACAAATTCGGCGGAGGCAGTTCAAAGGTGACAACACAATCCGACAGCCAAGGGAACTTCTCCATTTCCTCAAGCGGCATGACCCTCAGCGTTCGAGTCTCAAAAGAGGGCTACCTTTCCATCCCAGAGAAAACAGCGGATGCGCCGAGATCAGGCGGAGCTTTTGACTATGGTGCGGATCTCGGGAACGGAATCCACCAACCAGATCCCAAGACGCCTGTGATCTTCACGCTGTTCAAGCCCCCAGCCAGTGAGCCGCTCAATCGCATTCGTGAAAAAGAGACGGTGCTGCCGAGGAATGGTGAGCCCATCAAAGTCTCACTCGATGTTCCAGATCATTCGCTCAAACTCAGATGCTGGACCGATGATGAGAATCAAGAGCGGGATGGCCGATATGACTGGAAACTGGAAGTGGCAGTTGTCGGAGGTGGCATACAAAGGCGAATGGACAGCTTTGATTTTACGGCTCCATCGGATGGATATGAACCCATTGAACTCATTCAGATGCCGCGCACGCTGGAACGACCGAAGTGGCAGGATGACTTTGAACAGTCGTTCTGGGTCAAGTTTAACGACGGGCTTTTTGGTAGCATCAAGGTGCGAATGATTGCAGGCGGAGCCCATTACTCGATCGTGAGTGGCTACGTCAATCCAAAGCCGGGATCTCGGAATCTTGCCGTCATGCCATCGAAGCGGAAGTGATGTGACTAGCAGCGTCGTGGACCTTATCCAGTGCTTCGCCAAGCACGTGGATCAGCCTGTAGCCGGTAGCTGAAGCAACCCGTCTGCTCCAGTTCCTGTAGCAAAGGGAATGCTCAGCTTCCCGTGACATCTTGATCGACTCGTTCGCTTTGGTCATAGGCGGGACGTCGGTGGGCGTGCGGTGGTGGAGCGGCAGCGATTTGATCAGCCTTGGAACCACGAAGCGCACGAAGATCACGAAGGGAAGATGCCTGGGCAGAGGCTGCGGCTGCTGGATCAGGAAGGGGCGCTGCTTCCGTGCCGCCTTTTGTCTTGGCGCTGGCGTACCTTGCAAGGGAGGCTAGGGTTTCTGTTCGCATGAAGGTTGTCTGGATCCGCTCACTGGTCCTGGCTGTCGCCGCACTGGCGCTGGCGGGCTGCGCGTCGTCGGACGCCAAGCCGGAGCCTGACTCGCAGGCGGCGGAGGGTGAACCCGCGACGCCGGGGGCGGCGGATCTGGCGTTTTTGCTGAGCATGAGCTTCGAGGAGGCGAAGTCGCTCAGTGGCGACAGCCTGGACCTGGGCTTCTTTGGCCGGGTGGCGGCGGAGAAGATTGAGGTGCTGAAGACGGATCGCGACGGCCGGCCGCGCAAGGTGCGGGCGGTCGGCAAGGTCTTCCTTGAGCACGGGGCCGGCGAACCGGCGCGGGTGCTCTGCCAGGAGGCCCTGCTCAATGGCGACGAGGCCATCCTGCGCGGCCGGCCGGTGCTGCAGCGCGGCGGCAGCATCCTGGAGGGACTCGACGAGCGGACGGTGTTTTACCTGCTCGGTCAGCGCCTGCGGGTCATCGGCCTGCACCGGGTGACGGTGCCGGAAATGCCGGCCCTGCTGGCGCCGGGACCGCTGGATCCGCGGGGGCCGGTGGTGTCGCCGCGCCTGCCGGATTTCCGGCCCTGGGCGAGCGGGCCGAACCCGCTGCTGCCGGCGCTCGATGAGAATGCGGTGCCGGCCCGGGTGCGGGCGGAGATGCAGCGCGCCGCGGAATCGGAATCCCTGCTCCAGCAGCAGCGCGGGGTGTGGATGCGTGAACCCACCGCAGAGCCGGCGCCGTGGGTGAAGCCGGAGGCTCGGGAGTAGAGAGTCGGGAGTTGGGAGTAGAGGCGCAGCTCCGGGCCCTGCACTCGTTCCGGTCCGCGTTGGGGCCAACGCGCCTACGGGGAGGGGGTCCGTCAGAACTGCTCGAGCAGGTACTTGATGAGGTCGGTGCTGGTGACGATGCCGCAGAGCTTGTGGCCGTTGACGACGGGTACGGAATGGAATTCGCCGCGGGCAAGCACCTCGGCGGCGTCGCGGACGCTGGCGGTGTCGGGCAGGGTGACGGGATTCTTCTGCATGATCTGCTCGATCGTCAGGGTGTGATCGAGGGTGGCATCGACCGCGCGTTCGTCGGTGTTGAAGGCGTCGCCAAAGCTGACGCGCAGGATGTCGCTCCAGGAGATGATGCCAAGCAGCTGGTCGCCGCTGACGACGGGGATGTGGTGGACGCCGTGGTCGCGGACGAGGTGACGGACCTTGGAAGCGGGGTCGCCGTGATGGACGGTGACCAGGTGACGGCTCATGATGTGGGTGACGGGGTCGTGGCGTTTCATGGTGGGAAGTGGCTCACCCTGAACCCGGAATGCCCTGGCTGCTGCGCCGGGCTTGCCATTCAGCCTGCGGGAGTTGTCGGTCGGAAAACGACGAAGGCAGGCCTTGCGGCCTGCCTTCGGGGTGAGGAGTGGGGGGTGCGGATCACTTCGCCGGGGCGCTGGCGGCCAGCGCCTTGAACTCGGCAGTGATCTTGTCGACGGCGGCCTTGGGGCCGGTGAGCTTGATGAAGACCGGGGCGTCCGGGCCGGGGATGATGGCGCCGAGCAGCATGTAATCGGCCTTTGGGGTCTTTGGGCCGAACATGGCGCCGTCCATGTAGGTGCCGGTGGCGATGACCAGGGCGATCTTGCGGCCGCCGGCTTCGAGGTCCTCGCGCTTCGAGACCGGTTCACCCTCGAACTGGCCGAGCCAGCGCTGGATGTTGGCCTCGACATCGCCACCCTGGCCGGGGCCAAAGTAGTAGAAGATGGCTTCGAGCGGCTTTTCCGCGCCCTCGGCCTGCACCTGCAGGGTGGCGGCGCGCATGGGGCTGCTGGTCGGCACCGAGGTCCAAGCGGACGAGGGAAGGGTGAAGTCGAGGCCGCCGGCGCTGACCTTCTTGTCCTCCGCGAGGGCGGGCAGGGCGGTGAGCAGGGCGAGGGTGGCGAGCAGGGTTTTCATGGCGGCGAGGGGTGGGCG
>DAIUCN010000100.1:1947-15826 GCA_036846165.1 Prosthecobacter sp. | reverse complement strand
GAGCCCGCCTGGATGCAGGCACTCGCCGAACGCCTGCCCGCCGGTGCCCAGGTCTTCCTCGGCAACAGCCTGCCGATCCGCGAGTTCAACCGCGTCGTGCCGGCCGTCGCCGGCAGCCTGCGCTTCCTTGCCAACCGCGGTGCCAACGGCATCGACGGCCTCGTCTCGACCTGGCTCGGCGCCAGCGCCATTGAGCGCGAGTCCTGGCTCATCGTCGGCGACCTGTCGGCGTTGTACGACCTCGCCGCGCCCTGGGTGCTGCCGCAACTGCCCAAGGGCAACCGCCGCCTCGTCGTCATCAACAATGGCGGCGGCAAGATCTTCGCCCAGGTCGCCTCGCTGCGCTCGCTGTCGCGCGAGGCCCGCCACATCATCGAAAACCGCCACAGCGTCCGCTTTGGCCCCTGGGCGGAACTCTGGGGCCTGGCCCACCTGCGCGTCACCCGGCCCGAACAGCTCGACCGCCTGCCCGAGGGTCCGGCACTCATCGAGGTCGTGCCCGACGCCGCCTGAGTGCGCTGGCTTTTTCGCCTTGCCAGTTCCGGCGCCGTGGCGCAGCATCGGTTTCACTCTATCGCCATGCTGAAAAAGAACTGGTACCTGCTGCTCCCCCTTCTGCTGATCGCCGTGCCGGGCCTGCTGTTCGGCTACTACTCGCTCAGCCATGGCTACAAGCCCGCCGACGCCTGGAACGCCACCCGCTACTTTCTCCAGTCCGGCACACGCTACACCCAGAACTACAGCGAAACCAACTTTGCCCGCCTGCGCCCCGGCATGGACGGTCGCACCGTCTACGAGGTCATGCGCATGCAGCCCTTCGAACGCCACGACAGCGACAGCCGCTGGATTTACTCGCTCGCCAAACCCGGTTCCAGTGCCTACCACGAGCGAGTTGTGGTGCTGGAGCGCGACAAGGACAACGTGCCGCGCGTGAAAACCCTGCTGCGCGGTTTCAAGGTTCCCGCTCCGGTCCAGTAAAGGCCGTCCCGCCGTCATGCTTTCATCCCGTCATCTCCTCCTGCTCGGCTTGGCCGCGCTCGCCTGTCTGCCCGCCGCCTGCTCGAGCCGGCCAGGCGGTCTGCCCAAGAATCTGCCGGCCATCAAACTGAAGGACTCGCCGCAGACACCGGCCCACAGCATGGCCCGTCGCGATTATCCCTTCGATGCCAATGGCGACTACGTCACCGCCTGGGCGGCCGAGGGCGAGCCGGCCGCGACCGCCGCCGACATCGAACGCTGGCGCACCTCGCACGGGGGCAGCGTCTCGCGCAAACAGCCCTCGCCGGTACGCAAGGTCTCCGGCACCTCCGGCACGCGTGGCACGCATACGATCCGCGCCGGCGACACTCTCGGCGGCATCGCCCGCAAGTACGGCACGACGGTGGCCAAGCTGAAAGCGGCCAACGGCCTGAAGTCCGACCTCATCCGCGCAGGCAAAACCCTGAAAATCCCGCGCTGATCCCGTTGTGACCCCGCTTCTGCTTGTGGCCCTCGGCCTCGCCGTCGTTCTGGTGACGTTGACGGTTTTCCGCCTGCACGCCTTCCTGGCCATGATTCTCGCGGCCTTCGTGGTCGCCGTGGCCACCCCCAAGGCGACCCTGCTGGCCCACGGCCAGGCCCAGGCGGCAGCCGGCAAACTCAGCGCGGCACAGGCCGCCGCCTATGGTGATTCAAAGCCGGTCGAGCGCGTTCTTGAAGCCTTCGGCGACACCTGTGGCAACATTGGCCTGCTCATCGCCATGGCCTCGATCCTCGGCAAATGCCTGCTCGATTCCGGTGCCGCCATGCGCATCGTCCGGTCGGTGCTCGACCTCTTCGGCCAGGCACGCGTGCACCTGGGGTTCCTGCTCACCGGCTTCGGCCTTGCCATCCCGGTCTATTTCGATGCGGTTTTCTACCTGCTCATGCCCATCGGCAAGGCCATGGCGCGTCTCACCGGCAAAAATTACCTGCTCTACATTCTGACCATCGTCGCCGGTGCCACCATGGCCCACTCGCTGGTGCCACCGACCCCGGGACCGCTGTTTGCCGCCAAGGCCCTCGGCGTCGAGATCTCGACGATGATGATCGCCGGCGGCATCGTCGGCCTGTTCACCGCCTCAACCGGCCTGCTTTGGGCGATCTGGGCCAACCGCCGCTGGCAGATCGCCCTGCCCGAGGACACCCCTGCGGAAACGGCCACCGCCGACCACCCCCTGCCGCCGCTCGGCCTGTCCCTGCTGCCCATCGTCCTGCCCATTGCTCTCATCACCTGGGGCACGTTCAGCGACAAGCAGCCTTGGTTCAGCGACAGCAACGTCGCCCTCTCCATCGGTGCCGTGCTCGGGCTGTTCGTGCTGCATCGCCATCGCCCGAGCGGTGCGCCGTCGGTGAACGACGCCGTCCAGCAGGCCATCCTCTCCGGGGCCGGCATCCTGCTCATCACCGCCGCCGGCGGCGCCTTCGGCAGCACCCTGCGCCAGACCGGCGTCGCCGAACTCATCCAGCAGATGGGCGCCACCTCGGCCCGCCACTGGGCCCTGCCGATCTGTTTCCTGGTCACCGCCCTCGTGCGCACTGCCCAGGGCTCGGCCACCGTCGCCATGATCACCGCCGCCCCCATCGCCAAGGCCTTTCTGGAAACCGGTGCGCTCGGCTACCACCCGGTCTACCTGGCGCTTGCCGTCGGCTGCGGCTCGAAACCCATCCCCTGGTTCAACGACAGCGGCTTCTGGATTATCACCCGCATGGCCGGAATGCAGGAAGCGCAGACCTTGAAAATGGTCACTCCCATGATGTCGCTCATGGGCCTGGTTGGCCTGCCCGTCGTCATGATCGGCGCCTGGCTCTGGCCGATGGTGTGAGGTGACGCCAGACCTCAGACAGGTCAGACGAGTCGGAGAAGTCAAAGAGGTCCGGCGGCTTATTTCGCCCGCCGACGCTACACCACTGCAGACCGATCCTTCGGCGCCGGCACAGCGGCGCCCGACCGAGTCTCAATAAGGCACACGGAAGATTTCGCCAGTGACCGGGTCACGCGCTTTCTGACCGGGACGCAGGCCCTCGACGCTGATGATGCGCTTGGGATCCTTCAGGCTGTACACCTGGCTCGGCTGGCCGGGCACTTTGCGGGCAAAGGGCACATCGGTGGGTACCGGGGCCGGGGCCACCGGCTGCTGATCGGGGGCTGGCGGCGGCGTGGGAACGCCACCGGGCACGGTCGGCGCGGTGCCGGGAGGCGCCACCACCATGCCAGGATCGACGCCACCGGCCGCAGGATCGAGATTCGGCGCCGGCACGGGGGTGGCGTTCGGATCCACCGGCACCGGCGCGTTGGGATCGACATATTGGGTCGGCTGCTCGCCGTAGCGCGGCGGGTAGTCGAGCGGGCGACCACCGCGTCCGGCGAAGGGCCGCGGCTCGGGGCCTTGGCAGCTGGCGAGCACCGCGATCAGGGCGGCAAGGACGTGGAGGGGCCGGGGACGGAGCATGAGCGTGGCAGATTAATTGTTCACGCGCATCGGCATGAGCACGTAAAGGAAATTGACGCCCGTGCGCAGCACGCCGGGGCTGATTTCATCGATCAGATGCAGGGTCACCTCGTCAGAGGTCAGGTTGCGCAGCGGCGCCATGGTGAACTCTGGATTGAAGGCGATGGTGATGTCGGCGCCCTTGTAGTTGATCGCCAGGGTTTCGCGCGCTTCACCGACGTCCGGCGAGGAGGCGACGATTTCGACCTGGCCGGGCGTGAAGATGAACTTCACCGAGTTCGACTTGTCGCTGGCGAGCAGGGACACGCGCGAGATGGCGCGCAGGAAGGTCTCGCGCTCGAGCACGATGCGCTCCTTGGCCTCGCCGGGGATGACCTGGCGGTAGTTCGGGTAGTTGCCGTCGATCAGCTTGCTGATGAGCAGGCTCTCACCGAGGTCGAAACCGACCTGGCTGCCGGTGATGCGGATGAGCACATCGCCCGTGTCGCCAAGCAGGCGCGACAGCTCGTTGACCGCCTTGGTCGGCACGATGATGTCGACCTCCTGGCTCTCGGGGAATTCGACCTCCTGCTCGACCATCGCCAGGCGGCGGCCATCGGTGGCGACCAGCGTCAGGGCGTTGCCCTTGAAGGAGAAGAGGATGCCATTGAGCACGTAGCGGGTCTCGTCGGTGGAGATCGCGTAGGAGGTCTTGCGCAGGCAGTCGCGCAGCACCTGCTGGTCGACGCGGAACTCGCGGGCGTCCTCGAAGCGCGGCAGCGACGGGAATTCCTCGCTGCTCAAGCCGAGCACCTTGAAAAAGGACGGGCCGCTGCGGATTGAGGCGACGTTCTTTTCATCGACGCTGATCTCGATGTCCTCGGTCGGCAGTTCGCGGACGATGGTCGCCAGCTTGCGCGCGGGAAGGGTGGTGGCCCCCTCCTCCTCGACCTCGGCGGGCACGCTGCAGGTGACGCCGACGTCGAGATCGGTGGTGGTCAGCTCCAGGACGCCATCGCGGGCCCGCAGCAGGACGTTGGAGAGAATGGCCAGGGTGGTGCGGGCACTGACAACGTGCTGCACCTGCTGAATGGCCTGCTGGAAGGAATCCTTGCTGATCGTGAACTTCATAGAGGAGGGCGTGCCGACGAGTGAATGAGCAGCCTTTTTAACTGAGCCGGGACGGGTGGCAAGAAGTTTGGCGGGGAATTTGGCAAATCAAGCCCGGAAACCGCCCCGCCTTGACTCGCCGCCCGGCCGCGGCACCGTGTTCCTCCCATGACCGACGCCATCGCCAATGTCCTCGCCGAACGCTACGCCACCCCCGCCATGCGCGCCCTCTGGTCCGCCGAAGGCAAGGTCCGGCTGGAGCGTGACTACTGGATCGCCGTGCTGAAAGGCCAGCGCGAGCTCGGCATTCCGGTGCCGGACGGCGTCATCGAGGCCTACCAGGCGGTCAAGGACAAGGTCTTCCTCAGCTCGATCATGCTGCGCGAGCGCGTCACCCGTCACGACGTCAAGGCCCGCATCGAGGAGTTCTGCGAACTCGCCGGCCACGAGCACATCCACAAGGGCATGACCAGCCGCGACCTGACGGAAAACGTCGAGCAGCTCCAGGTCTTCCGCGCCCTGCTCGAGGTCCGCAAGAAGAGCCTCGCCGCCCTCGCCGGCTTCGCCCGCCGCGCCGCTGAAACCCGCGACCTGCCGCTCGCCGCCCGCACCCACAACGTCGCCGCCCAGGTCACCACCCTCGGCCGCCGCTGGGCGATGTTTGGCGAGGAACTGCTGCTCGGCGTGCAGGCCCTCGACGACCTCATCCGCACCTACCCGGCCCGCGGCCTCAAGGGCGCCGTCGGCACCCGCCTCGACCAGATCACCCTGTTCAACGGCGACGCCGCCAAGGCTCGCGAGCTGGAAACCCGCATCCTCCGCCACCTCGGCATCGGCGCCGCCCTCGACGCCCCCGGCCAGGTCTACCCGCGCAGCCTCGACCTGCAGGTCGTCGGCACGCTCTGCCAGCTCGCCTCCGGCGCCTCCAGCTTCGCCCGCACCCTCCGCCTCATGGCCGGCCACGAACTCGCCGGCGAAGGCTTCGCCAAGGGCCAGGTCGGCAGCTCGGCCATGCCCCACAAGATGAACAGCCGCTCCTGCGAGCGCATCAACGGCCTGCACGTCATCCTCAAGGGCCACCTCGCCATGGCCGCCGGTCTCGCCGGCGACCAGTGGAACGAGGGCGACGTTTCCTGCTCGGTCGTCCGCCGCGTCATGCTGCCCGACGCCTTCCTGGCCATGGACGGCCTGCTCGAAACCCTGCTCACCGTGCTCAACCAGATGGAGATCTTTGAGTCGGTCGTCGAAAGCGAGCTGCTCCGCTACCTGCCCTTCCTGCTCACCACCACCGTGCTCATGCAGGCCGTCAAGGCCGGCGCCGGCCGCGAGGCCGCCCACGAGGCGATCAAGGAACACGCGGTCGCCGTCGCCAAGGACCTGCGCACGGGTCGCACCGCCCGCAACGACCTGCTCGACCGCCTCGCCGCCGATCCCCGCCTCGGCCTCGATGCCGCCGCGCTCGCCGACCTGCTCGCCCAGGGCCGCGCCAACGCCGGCGATGGCCCCGCCCAGGTCGACCACTTCTGCGCCCGGGTCGATGCCCTGCTCGCCGCCCACCCGGACGCCGCCGCCTACCAGCCCGGCAACATCCTCTGACCCGGCGCCACGCCGTGCCCGCCATGCCGCCGACCGGTTCCACCCCGCCCGAGGCCGCAACGGCGGTCAAGGCCGGCTTGATCCGTCTCGCCAGCGAACTCGGTTTTGCCGAATGCCGGGTCGCCCCCGCCCTGCCGGCCGAGCACCGCGACCTCTACGAAAAGTGGCTGGCCGACGGCTGCCATGGCGACATGGCCTGGCTGGCGCGCGATCCCGCCCGGCGCTCCGACCCGCGCCTCGTCCAGGACGGCGCGCGCAGCGTCATCGTGCTGGCGATGAACTACCACCAGGGTGAATCCGCCGTCGCCAACGCCGCCGGCTTCCGCATCGCCCGCTACGCCTGGAACGACGACTACCACGACCTCATCGAGAAGAAGCTGCGCGCCCTCGATGACTACCTCCTCGGTCACGGCGGCGTCCAGCGCCGCTACGTCGACACCGGCCCCGTACTCGAGCGCGACTTCGCCTCCACCGCCGGCCTCGGCTGGAACGGCAAAAGCACGATGCAGATCCATCGCCGGCTCGGCGCCTGGTTCTTCCTCGCCGAGCTGATCACCACCCTCGACCTGCCCGCCGATGCACCGGCGCGCGATCTCTGCGGCCGCTGCACCCGCTGCCTCGATGCCTGCCCGACCGCCGCCATCACCGCCCCGCACCGGCTCGACGCCCGCCGCTGCCTGTCGTACCTGACCATCGAAAACAAGGGCCCGATTCCCGAGGCATTTCGCCGCGCGCTCGGCAACCGCCTCTACGGCTGCGACGACTGCCTCGCCGCCTGCCCGTGGAACCGCTTCGCCCAGGTCTCGCACGAGGCGACCTTTCAGGCCCGCGAGGCCGTGTTCCAGCGCCCCCTGCGCGACTTCCTCAGCCTGACCGACGAGGCCTTCCGCGCCCTTTTTGCGAAGTCGCCGATCAAGCGCATCAAGCGCCCCGCCTTCCTGCGCAACGTCTGCGTCGTGCTCGGCAACACCGGCACCGCCGACGACCTGCCCGCCCTCGAGATCGCCGCCCGCGACGAGCACCCCCTCATCGCCGAGCACGCCCAATGGGCCCTGCGCGAGATCCGATCCCGATAGGAACGCATCCACCGGTAGGGACGCGCTGCGCCGCGTCCGATTTGTCTTCTTCGAATGCCGCACCCCCCAAGACGCCGAACCATCCCAAACCGATTCTTCGGCGCCGACCGGTAGGGACGCGCTGCGCCGCGTCCGACTTGTCTTCTTGGGATGCCGCCCCCCAAGACGCCGAACCATCCCAAACCGATTCTTCGGCGCCGACGCAGCAGCGCCCTACCCTGGCACCGGTAGGGACGCGCTGCGCCGCGTCCGATGTGTCTGCCCCGGATGCGCTGTCACCCACGACGCAGCAGCGCCCCACCGACGCCGCGTCCGCCCCTCAATGCTCGGCCCAGCCCGCCAGCAGGCCGCTGGCGATGAGCGCGGCCAGGGCCAGCAGGCCCCACGGCATGAACCGACGTTTCTGCCACCCTCGCCAGGCAAACAGCACGAGCAGCACCTGCATCCACAGCCGTGCCACCTGAGTCGAGGCCGATGCGCCGAAACCGTCGAGCGCCGCCACCGCCAAAGGCATCGCCAGGATGCTGCTGGCGATCAGCGAGGCCCGGCTGCCGGCTTTCAGGAAGCCGACCAGGCCACCCGCCAACAACAAGCCGACGTAGCCCCACAGCACGAGATCAAAAGGCGTCATGGCCCAACATCCGCGGCTGCCCGGGAAAGCAAGCGGGACGCGCGGCGCCGCGTCCGATTTCAACGTCCATGATGCCGCATCACCCACGACGCCGCACAAATCCAAACCCATCTTCGGCGCCGACGCAGCAGCGCCCTACCCTGCCACCGGTAGGGACGCGCTGCGCCGCGTCCGACTTGTCCTCTTTGAATGCCGCATCACCCACGACGCCGCACAAATCCAAACCCATCTTCGGCGCCGGCGCAGCGGCGCCCTACCGACGGCGCCGCACCCTGCCGACTCGATTTCCCATCGATCCCGTTGATTTCCGCGCCCGGCCCCGCAAGCATGCGCCTCCATGCTCCGCCTTGCCTGCCTCTCCCTTGTTGTCGCCGCCCTGCTCGGCCAGCCCCCGGTCGCCGCGACCGAACCCCTGCTCGGGGTCTATGGCGAGAACTCCATGCAGCGCGTGCTCGACTTCGAGGCCTGGCTGGGCCGCGAGGTCGACCTCATCCTCTGCACGGTCGATTTCCAGAAGTGGGAGAACTACCGCTATGCCGACTGGCTCAGCCAGACGGTCTATGGCGCGCGTGGCAAGCGTCGCCTCGTCTACGACGTGCCCATCATCATCCAGGGCGCCAGCTATGCCGAAGCGAAAACCGGTGCCTACGACGACCATTGGCAGTGCCTGGCGCAGTCCATCCTGAGCAACAACCCGGGCGTACAGGAGATCGTCATCCGGCCCAGCCATGAGATGAACGGCGAATGGTTCATCTGGGGCGTCGGCGGCAGCCGGCAGGCGCAGATCCCCGACTTCATCGCCTCCTGGCAGCGCTTCCACGGCGTCTTCCGCGGCGTCGCCGGCGGCGAACGCTTTCGCTTCAGCTTCTCCGCCTCGGAAGGCGCCAGCGATCCCCGCCCCATGTGGCCGGGCGATGCCTATGTCGATCTTGTCGGTTACGACGTGTACTGGAAACCCAGGGCCATGGGCGGTGAGGGCTGGGAGACCAACGACCCCAAGGAAGCCTGGAACCTGCGCGTGAGCACCACCGGCTACAACGCCTGGAACCTCACCGGCATGCTCGCCTTTGCCCAGGCCCACGGCAAACCCTTCCAGATCGATGAATGGGGCGTCTGGGGCCCGGACGCCGCGCCCTTCGTCGAGGGCATGACCGCCTTCCTGCGCGCCCACCAGGTGCACGCCCACACCTATTGGCATTCCAACGCCGCCTACCCCGGCGAACTGTCCTCGCAGACCACCGCCTGGCCCGCCACCACCCAGGCCTTTCAGCAGGCCTTCGGCAAGACCCGGTAAAGACGCGCGGCGCCGCGTCCGATTCGTTAGGCCCGGATGCGGCATCACCTGCGATGCCAACCGCCCCAGACCGATCCATCGGCGCCGACGCAGCGGCGCCCTACCGACGCCACGTCCAACTTCTCCCGCCCTGGACACCGCATCCCCCACGACGTCCCACCCCTGACCGGGCCTTCAACGCCAGCGTCGCCTCACTACAAAAATTGCTTGGAGGCACCCCCGACTCGCGCTAAACAGTCCCGTGGGCAATCTCAAATACTACGTCGCGCTGGTCATCACCCTGACCGTTCTCATAGGCAAATACGTGCACGACCATCGCGGCGCCGAAGCCTCGACGTCGGCCAGTCCGCGTCCGCTTGCAGCCGCGCCGGGCGCTCATGCTGCAGCGCAATCGCCGCTCACCGACCAAACACCCTGGGTGCATGAGCAGCATTGGCTCGTCGATGAAGTGACCCGCGACGTCGTCGAGATGCTGGCCTTCATCCAGGCAGGCCCTGCCTTCGAGGTTTCGAAAGTCGGCCTGACGCTGCATCCGAAAGATGCCACAGGGCTTTCCTATCAGGTCACGGCCGCCATCGCCGGCTTGCCCGAACTCCAGCAGGAGATCCCCCTGACGCAACACCTCTGGGCACCGGAAAACTATGTCCCGTTGGCGCGTGCGCTGGCTTCAGCCTTGAAACTGCAAGCCCCGGACGCCGGGGGCGCTCCTCCATCCGACCTTCCGGTGGCTTTGACCCGCCCGGACACAGCCACCCTGATCCGGGAGAACCGTCGCATCAGCGAAGCCCTGGCCCAAACGCCCTTGAATGCCTCGCTGCATGAGGAAGCCGCGCTGCTCGTCGGCACCCTGGCCCTGCGAGAGGCGTCCGGCAAGTTCAACGACATCCGCCCCGCCCTCTGCCGCATGACCGCCCACCTGGTCATGGCGGCCTGCTTTCAGGAAAAACCCAGTCTCACAGGCCAACTCGCCCGCCTCCTGCAGGACGCGCTCGCGGATCGCCAGGCCGCCACCCTGCAGGGACTCGCAGACCTGCCGTCGCTTCCAGAGACCTGGCAACCCTGGGTACGCGCCCTGAAACTGCGAGCCACGCTCGACTGGCGCCTGCTGCCCGAACCCGAGAAAGCCACCCTGCTGGAACAGCTGGCCTTCGCCCGCGCCCTGACGCTGGCCATCGACGCCGCCCCCCTGCTGGCCTTCCTGTCCGAACACGAAATCGCCGTCATCCCGGACTGGCACCGGCTCGTCCTGGCCACCTCGTTCAGCGTCGAACAAGGCCACATCTTCGCCACCAAGAGCCTCCCCGCGGAGTTTGGCGCAGCCGCGGAGACGCACCAGCTTCACACCGGCAAAAAAATCGAGGACCTGCCCCTGCTCGTCACCGCGCTCAACGCACCCGCCACGCGCGCCGTGGCCATTGAACCCACCGGCGCCCCCCGCCTGCAACCCCTCTCCTGGGGCACGCTCGCCGCCTTTCACCAGCGGCACCTGCTCCACTGCCTCGCCGCCACGCACCTCTTCTTCGCCAAACGCTGGGGCGTGCCCGAGGAAGCCGCCAGCCTGCGCGAGATGGCGCAGCAAAACCTTTCGTCCCTGCAGCTCTACCCTCTGTTGCAGATCTGCGATTTCTGCGAGTCCATGGTCGACAGCGCCACGCATGCCGTGGCCGCCCGTTTCTGTGCCACCAAGCCGGAGCTGGTCTCGCCCTGCCTGTGGTTCAACCTGGAGAATGTCAAAACCTCCAACGGCATCAGCCAACGTCCGCCCGCCTCCAAACGCTGGTTTCCGCATGGCCTGATCTTTGGCTGCCCGCTCGACTATGCGATCCGCCATTACGAGCTTCGCTGTGTCCCCCAGCAGGGCGACACCGCCCTGGCCAAACTGGCCGCCGCGGCCCCTCATTCCTACCACATTCAGTTTGGGTATGCCCGCACGCTCGGCCCCACCTGGGCCGAGGCGGTCAAGACCACGCTTTCCCCCATCGCCCCCTACCACCTGAACGCCGCCTACGAGATCGCGGTGCCGCTCAAGAATGACCCCAAGGCCTACCGCGAGGCCATGCAGGCCGTTTGCGCCCTCAACCCCAACCTCTACCTCCATCTGGGCGAATACCTGAGCCAGCACGGACTGAACCGAGAGGCCGCCGAAGCCTACGAGGCCGCCTTCCAGAAAGCCACCGACCGCGTCCAGATGGCCAACGGCTGCCAATGGTACGTGGACTACCTGTTCGACCAAGGCCAAAAGGAGCACGCGCTGAAAGTCGCCGAGGCCGCCGCCGAAGTGTACTCCTTCCGGGGCCTGGAAACCGCCGCCAGCCTCATGTTCCGAATGGAACGCTGGAAGGAGGCCCTGGAGTTGTACGAGGCCATCGCGGAGCGCTACCAGGACTCCGCGCCTCTCGTCAACCACCTGCTCGCCCACAAGGACAGCGTGCCGGAGGTGGCCGCCAAATACGACGCCCTCGTCGCCAAAACCTTTCCCCAGGGCCTGCGCAAGGTTGCCCTGGCCGACTTCAAGGGCAAGCCCACGCGCGGGGCGGTCTTCACCTCCAGCACCTCCCTCACCGAGCAGTACCACATCCACCCGGGCACCGTGATCGTCGCGCTCGACGAACACGCCATCGAAAGCATGGCCCAGTACGAGTTTGTCCGTTCCCTCCGCCCGAACGCCCCCCTGCAGCTCGTGCTCTGGGACGGCTCCACCTATCGGGAACTCACGGCCGATGTTCCGGAGCGGCGTTTCAAGTGCGGCATGGAGTCCTACCTCGACCTGCCTTGAGGAGGTACGGCCGCTCAGCACCGCGTCCGACTTGTCTTCTTCGGATGCCGCATCTTCCACGACGCAAACCACCCCAGACCGATCCGTCGACCAACCGGTAGGGACGCGCTGCGCCGCGTCCGATTTGTCTTCTTCGGATGCCGCATCACCCCATCCGCATTCCTACCGGCGATAACACCCCGATCGATACGACACCTCGCCGGACTTGAGTGCCTCGTAGATCCGTGACCCGGGCAGGCCGGCGAAGTCCCGGCCCGGCCCATGGAGAAAGGCCGGCAGGCGCTCGCGCACCAGCGCCTCGCTGCGCGCGGCGTTGGCTTCCATGCCGCGCAGCACCTGCGCACCGATGTCGCGCTCCTGCACCACGGTCAGCGGCGCCCTTGCCAGGTCGGCCTCCCACTCGGCGATCTCATGGGCAAAGCGGAAATCCGCATAGAGGAAATGGCCGCCGGGGCGCAGCACCCGCGCCACCTCCCGCAGAAAGCCGGGAAAATCCGGGTAGCAGTGCGAGGCCTCGACATTGATCACCGCGTCGAGCGAGGCATCCGCGAAGGGCAGCCTTTGGGCATCGCCCTGCCGGAACGACAGCCCGGGCACGTGATGCCGGTTCTGGCAAAAGCGAATCCCGGACGGATTCAGATCCAGCCCCGTGTAGCTCGCGGGATGCAGGGAGCGGGTGACCCAGGAGGCCCCGCCGCCGTGCCCGCAGCTCACCTCCAGCACCGCCTTGCCCTGCAGCGGCACCTGCGAAGCGACGTGATGGTACAGCTGGATGCAGGCCCGGTTCGGTTCATCGTCGGGGTCGAGCGTCAGCCCCACCGGCGGATCGGCCTCGAAGGCGTAGTTGAGAAACAGCACCTCGCTGCCCTGCAGCCGACGGGTGAGAAACGGATACCAGCAGCGCCACAAGCCCTTGCGGATGGCAGGAATGGCAAAGAGACGTTCCAGCAGCGACATGCCTCGGATCAGGCACCCGGAACCGCCTCCACGCGAGCGCTATTTTGTCCGCGGAGCCCCACCCCAAACCCATCTTCGGCGCCGACGCAGCAGCGCCCTACCGACGCCGCGTCCGATTTGTTTGCCCTCGATTCCGCATCACCCGCAATGCCGCATCAATCACGAGGCCGAATGCCCCAAGACCGATTCGTCGGCGCCGACGCAGCAGCGCCCTACCGATGCCACGTCCGATTCAACCGTTTGGACTTGTCCAGCGGCCTCCGTTCCATCAGGCTGGCTTCATGCCTGCGTCGCCTGAAGAAGACCCGACGGGCCGACGCACCCCTGCCAAGGGCGTGCTGCCCACGCTGACGGGAGCGACCGTGCTGTGGTGCACCGTCTGTGCGGAACGACGCGGCACGTGGTGTGCGCAGGCCGGGGTGATGCGCTTGCTGCAGGAACTCTGGTCCGACCCCGCTCAGGGCTGGCTGGTGGGCGACTTCCTGCTGATGCCAGACCACCTGCACTTTTTTGCCACCCCCAGGCCCGGTTCGGGGATCGAGGTGGAGCACTGGACCGCCTTCTGGAAGGATCGCTTCGCCAAGCGCCGCGCGGCGACCGACTGGCGCTGGCAGCGCGGCCTCTTTCACCACCGCCTGCGCAGCGAGCGTGAGTATCAGGACAAGGCCGTCTACATGGCCCACAACCCCGTCCGCGCCGGCCTCGTCCGCGATCCCACCGAATGGCCCTGGCAGGGCCGCATTCACCCCCTCCAATGGTAGGGACGCGCTGCGCCGCGTCCGATTTGTCTGCCCGGGATGCCGCATCACCCGCAATCCCGCATCACCGACGAGGCTGACCGCTCCCAAACCCATCTTCGGCGCCGACGCAGCGGCGCCCTACCCTTCAACCGGTAGGGACGCGCTGCGCCGCGTCCGATTTGTCTGCCCGCAATGCCGCATCACCGACGAGGCTGACCGCTCCCAAACCCATCTTCGGCGCCGACGCAGC
>DAIUCN010000100.1:0-1847 GCA_036846165.1 Prosthecobacter sp. | reverse complement strand
GGCGCCCTACCGACGCCGCGTCCGACTTTTGTGCCCCTACCCGCGCATCACCTCACTTCTTCTTCAAGCCGGTGGCCAGCAGGACCAGGCCGGCGGCGACGGTCACGAGCGACACGGCCGGCGGAATGCGGTGCTGTTCCTTCACATCGGCCTGCACCTTCAGCGCCCCGACTTCGAGGAGGTTTTCACGACGGGTGGTTGTGAAGCCGCCGTAGGCCAGCAGGGCCAATCCACCCACAATGAGGACAATGCCGAGCAAGGTTTGGCGGTTCATAAGGCGAACGCTATCAACCCGTCTGCCCCAAGGCGAGCTCAAAATCCCCGTTGCCGGAAAAGGCTTGGACCAGCGAACCGCCTCTGCGTGTCCTGATTTCGCACCATTGCCACAGCAACACCTCCGTTTGCCCCCACGTCCGACATGTCCCTCGCCAAGGCTGTGACCAAGATGTCTCAGAGTGTGCTGTAGGTTTTTGCTAAGCCGTTGCACACTGATCCCATTTTCCAAACCGACCGAGGGGCCGCGTCTCAGGCCAGCAGCTTGGTCAGATGGCGGGCGAGTTGGGCGCCGAGTTTGTGCACGCGGGCAGCCTGCTTTGCGTCGGACAGCGTGCCGTCGGCCGCAAAGGCTTCGTGCGCCTTGCTGACGGCGACTTGATCCGGCAGGACGGTCACACCGATGTTGCCCAGGATGGCGCGGACATGGACCAGACCGCGCAGGCCGCCCAGGGCGCCGGGGGAGGCCGCGCAGAGGACGGCGGTTTTGCCGGCGAAGGCCGCCAGCGGCGGTTCGTCGTCGGATTCGGCGCGGGAGACCCAGTCGAGGGCGTTCTTCAAGGCGGCGGTCAGGCTGCTGTTGTATTCCGGCGCGGCGATGAGAAGTCCATCATGCTCGCGAAACAGTTGTTTCAAGGCCTTGGCCGCGGCTGGCATGCCCTCCGCGTCCTCCAGATCCTGGTCGAAGACCGGCAGGGGGAAATCGCGCAGGGCGATCAAGGTGACCTCCGCCCCCGCCTCCCGTGCGCCTGCCGCAGCGACGGCGGCGAGTTTTTGGTTGAAGGAATCGCGGCGGAGGCTGCCGCCGAAGGCGAGGATGCGGGGAGGGGTCATGGGCGTATCGAGTGAGGCGGCGAATGGAGACCCATACTAGCGCCGCACCGGCGGCTCCGCAATCTTGGTTGGCTTCTGCCTCGCTGCGGCGGCAGAGCTCATTTTGTGAGAGACCAACCGCTGACAAGGCTCTGACAGCACGCTGATGCCAGAGGATTGGATCGGCACTTCATGAGCGTCTCATCATCGGTTCGTCAACGTCGGGCCTCGCGCCCGAGGAGATGCCGGGACGCGCAGGAAACGGCCGGAGGTGGCTTTCGGGGCTCGATTCAAGCTCCTACGCCTCGCGGAATCAGCGGCGAGAGAGAGGAAAGCGATTTGTCAGCGAGTTGCACACTGATCCCTTTCCCGACGCTCATCAGCACTGACACTGAAGGCTTGGCGTCTTTGTCGAATGCCCCCAAGCGATTGCCGGCTAGGTCACCGCATCCACCCGCAAGCGCCGGATGGCATACAGCGGCGACTCACTCTCCGTCACCCGCCGCGCCCCCGAACTCCGTTTCGGCCCAAACTGCCCCCGGTTCGCCGCAAACGCCGCCTCCACAAACTCCCGGCTGCCCAGCACCAGCCCATCGCTGAAATACCGCACCCGCAGCCGCACCAGCTCCGCCGAAGACAGCTTGCCCTTCTCGCGCAGGACGGCCCGCGCCTCCTCGGCGGTAACGCCGCGCTGCACCACGTTCTCGTTCTGCGCGTCCTTGATCTCCACGCCGCTGGAAAACAGCAAGCAGCGGTAGGCT
>DAIUCN010000099.1:0-15919 GCA_036846165.1 Prosthecobacter sp. | reverse complement strand
CACGCCCTTGTCCGACCGACACGCGCCCTTGTCCTGCCGACACGCGCCCTTGTCCTACCGACACGCGGACGAATCCTGCCGACACGCAGGCAAATCCGCCAGTTTCCCGGGCATCTCAAGCTTGTCCCTCGCACAAAACTGCCAGTTTCCCGGGCACCTCAAGCTTGTCCCCCGCACGAAACCGCCAGTTTCCCGGGCACCTCAAGCTTGTCCCTTGCACAAAACCGCCCTTTCCCGGGCATTCAGCGCCATTGGTGCCCTTTTTCGTGGATTGAGGCCCTCGGACGCGTCTTTCGCCGCCGCAGGCCCGGAGCGCGCGCATGGCTTGAGCCTGCTCGCTCAGGGATCCAGCGTGCAGCCACCTCCCAGGGTGAGTGACTTTTGGCAGAGGCCTGCGGCCGACCCAAAGTACTCCTGGGCTTCAGCCCGTCCCGAGGTGACCAGCCGTTCGCGGGCTAAAGCCCTGGACTACTTTGCGTGAGCTCCACCGGAGCGCGCGCATGGCGCTCCCAGGGCGACTGACTGTAGGCACAACGTCGAGTCCTCCTATGCTCGACCAGAGACGGTGCTTCGACTGCGGGTTGATGCTGTGGCGGTCATGTCGATTGGAACTTGAGATGGGTCAGGCGTCGGGAGGGACGCCAGGTTCGTGGTTGCTTCCATCGTAGGGTTCACGGTCGAAAGAAACGCCACCTCGCTCCCCCCACGGAAACGACTGACGCTTGGCTCGCCGGGGAGGGCGTCGAGTAAACTGAACGTATCCGACTGAATGGAATGAAAAGGCGCCCTCTTGGCAATCAAAGACCCACTTCCATTCCTTCTCCTTCTGAATGTAGTCGGCGTTCTGGGGGCGTCCGGCGTCCTCACGAATGACATCGCTGATTTCCAGGCCTAGCCCCCAATCAATGTCGGCCTTGAAGCTGTGAACATTCGCGAAAACGAGGGTGCATGGTGCCATCCAGAACGTGTAGTGCGGATCCGGCTCTTCAGGATCAACCCACGCGAACAGATAATCGATGTCCAGGAGCAACTCGTTTGTCTCCGTCGAAAATGCGATGGCATGAACGTGCACATCGTGCCATCCCATCTGATCGAAATCAGCATCGGTCCAGATCGTCTTCTTGAGTTCAAACGGTTCGTGGGGTGCGAGTGGCATATTTTGAGAGCGTCACATCCTTCAGCCTCCCGCTGCCGGCCCCCTCCACAGAAGCTGTTCGCGGACACAAACCGCCCAGAAGAATGGGCATAGTTCCCGAGAGGCAGTCACGGCAGGAGACTGTCAAACACAGGGAATCCCGTCAAGGAAAAGGCCGAACCAGAAAAGGATCGCAGATTCATCCATCCGCCTCTCAGCATCAGCGTCGTATTAGCGTCCCATCAGCGGTTCAAAACGGGTTGTCGAAGTGCCGACCATCCGGGAACACGGGGTCACTGCCCCCGCCTACAGCAGAAACCACGGCGCCGACGCAGCGGTGCCCTACCCGATTTGTCTTCGTGACCTTCGTGCGATTCGTGGTTTCAAAGTCCGGCTGCCAGAAGCGGGCAAGAGTGCCCGCGCTCCCTTCGGCCAGCGCTTGCCATCGGCGCTCATCGGCGACATCTGCGGTATGATCTTCTGTGTCTCTGCGCAATCTGTGAAATCTGCGGACCTTCTGGGTTTGGGGGATGACCGGACGAGGTGGCAGAGCGGCGCGGAAGCGCCGCACTCAAGGGCGCTGCGCGCGGTCGTGGGCTCTCCTACACCCTCAACCATCCGCCCTCTGCGGTTTCTACCTCTGCGGTGCTCCCTTCTGAAGAAGCGGGCAAGAGTGCCCGCGCTCCCTTCGGATCAGCACGGCGCTCTGGGACAGAGCGCCCTACCCTTTCCCCCTTCCGGGCTTTCCGTGTCTTCCGTAGGCCCTCATCCCACCCCTACAGTTCCACGCCCGCGGCCTTGAGCAGGCGCATGGTCAGCAGGTAGAGCAGGAAGGTGCCGAGCACGCCGGCGGCGAGCGCGGGCCAGAAGCCGCCGAGCTTGCGGATGAGCCAGGGCATGAGCAGGAACATGGGCAGGGTCGGCAGAACGAACCAGAAGGTGCCATAGGCGTGGCGGCCGATCAGGCCGGCGTCGCGCGTTTCGGCGTAGAGCCAGATGAAGGCGAGCAGGGAGGTCAGCGGCAGCGAGTGGAGGATGCTGGCGGCGGCGTTGTTGCGCTTGGCGACCTCGGTCACGGCGACGATGACACCGGCGCTGAGGAAGAGTTTGACGAGGTAGTAGGTCATGGCGGCGTCACCATGCCGGCAGCGGCGGGTCGCCGTCAAGGGCTCAGCGACCGCGCCCCGGCTTGCCGAGTTCGCCGGCGCGTGCCGGGTCGTGCTGCGGGTTGGCCACCGGCAGGCGGGCACCGACACGGGCGCGCCAGTCGTGCAGGGTTTGCCGCAGCGCGCGGGCGCGCTCGGGCTCGGTGCTGGCGAGGTTCCTCGTCTCGGCGGGATCATCGGCGAGCTGATACAACTCCAGGCGCTCGTCCTCGAAGAACTCGAGCAGTTTCCAGTCGCCCTCGCGCACGGCGCTAGCGGGGGTGCTGTGGTGGTAGTGCGGCAGATGCCAGAACAGCGCCTCGCGCTTGAGCGCCGCGGCCGGATCGGCGAACAGGGGCCGCAGGCTGACGCCATCGAGCGCGCCCTCCGGCACCGCGACGCCGGCGAGCTCGGCGAAGGTGGCATGCAGGTCGGTGGTGATGGCGGGGGTGGTGCAGATGGTGCCGGCGGGGATGCGACCGGGCCAGCGGGCGATGGCCGGCACGCGGATGCCGCCTTCGTAGAGGCTGCCCTTTTCGCCGCGCAAGGGTCGGTTGGAGGTGACGACGGTGCCGTTCTGCTCGTGCTCAAGACCGCCGTTGTCGGAGACGAAGAAGACGAGGGTGCTGTCCTTCAGCCCGAGGCGGTCGAGGGCGGCGAGCAGGCGACCGACACTGGCATCGAGTTCGGCGAGCAGGCCGGCGTACTCGGGTCGGCTCGGATAGCCGGGCATGGCCGGTTTGGCGCGAAAGTGCTCGAGTCGCTCGGGCGTGGTGCTGAGCGGGATGTGCACGGCGTTGTGCGCCACCTGCAGCAGGAAGGGCTGGTCGCGCCCGGCCTCGAGGAAGGCGATGGCCTTGTCGGTCAGGTACTCGGTGGTGCGTCGCTCGACCCCACCCTGCTTCTGGACGTTGCCCTTGGTTTCCTCGGCACTCTGCCAGCCCTGATCGCCGGGACCAAAGCCGGCACCGCCGAGGTGCCACTTGCCGAAGTAACCGGTGCGATAGCCGGCGGTCGCCAGGCGTTCGGCAAAGGTCTCGACCTCGAGCGGCAACTGCAGCGGCACGGCGGGGTCGCTCAGCTTCGCCCAGGGCCGGCGATGGCCGGGGATGTGCTGGGTGATGCCGTAGCGCGCCTGGTCGCGACCGCTCTGGAGGTTGGCGCGGGTCGGCGAGCAGACGGGGCCGGCGTAAAACTGGGTGAAGCGCAGGCCCTCGCCGGCGAGCCGGTCGAGGTGGGGCGTCTCGTTGTAGGTGTTGCCGTAGCAACCGGCATCGGCCCAGCCGAGGTCGTCGGCGAGAATGAGCAGCACGTTCGGCGGCTGTGCCACGGCGGGCACGGCGGCGACGAACAAGACCAGGGCGAGACGACGCAGCATGACGGTCAGTTGGTGGCCTTGCCGGCCTGGGCCTTTTTACCTCCGGCCTTTTTGCCCTTGCCAGCGCCGGGGCGCAGGAAGGATTCGGGCGGGTCCTGCTCGGGCACCTGCAGTTCGGTGCGCAGGCGGGTCAGCTCGGCGTGCAGCTCCGCGCGCGCGGCGGCGTGGGCCGGATCATCATAAACGTTGCGCATCTCGTTCGGGTCCGACTCGCGGTCGATGAGGGTCCAGTCGTTCACCTCGGGTTCGTAGAAGTGGAAGAGCTTGTAGCGATCCGTCACCACGCCGTAGTGCTTGCGCACGCTGTGTGGGCCGGGGAACTCGTAGTAGTGGTAATAGAAGCTCTTGCGCCAGTCGGCCGGCGTCTGACCGGCGAAGATCGACAGCAGGCTGCGGCCCTGCATGTCGGCCGGCACCGGCAGGCCGGCGGCTTCGAGGAAGGTCTCGGGCAGGTCGAGGATCGACACCATGGCCGACGAGCGACTGCCGGGCTGGATTTTGCCGGGCCAGCGGGCGAAGAGCGGGGTGGTCAGCGATTCCTCGTAGATCCAGCGTTTGTCGAACCAGCCGTGTTCGCCCAGATAAAACCCCTGGTCGGAGGACAGCACCACGAGGGTGTTGTCGGCGACGCCCTCGGCCTCCAGGGCATCGAGCAGTTTGCCGACGTTTTCATCGACCGCCTTCACGCAGGCGAGGTAGTCGTGCAGGTAGCGCTGGTAGCGCCAGCGCACGATGTCCTGCCCGCTGAGGCCGGCCTGGCGCATCTTGTCGTTGAGCGGCTCGTAGTAGGCGTTCCAGACCTTGAGCTGGGCGGGTGTCAGGTTCGGCGGCGGCGTCAGCTTGGCATCGCGCTCGGTGAAGGTCTTCTCCAGGGTCATGTCCTGCTCCTTCTCGGCGCGACCGCGACCGGCATAATCATCGAACAGGGTCTCCGGCTCGGGGAAGACGCGGTCGCCATGCCAGCCGAGGTGACGCAGGGCCGGCGCCCACTCGCGATGCGGCGCCTTGTGCTGGCTCATCAGCAGGAAGGGTTTGGTTTTGTCGCGCTGCTTCAGCCACTCGACCGAGAAATCGCCGATGAGGTCGGTGACGTAGCCCTCGTGCTTGACCTGCTGGCCGTCGCGGATCATCGGCGGATTGTAATAGAGCCCCTGCCCCGGCAGGATGTGCCAGTGGTCGAAGCCGACCGGATCGCTGACGAGGTGCCACTTGCCGATGACGGCGGTTTGGTAGCCGGCCTTTTGCAGCATCTTCGGCATGGTGGGCTGCGAGCCGTCGAAGCGGCTGCCGTTGTGGTAAAAGCCGTTGCGATGGCTGTACTTGCCAGTCTGGATCACCGCCCGGCTCGGCCCGCAGATCGAGTTCGGCACCAGGCAGCGCTCGAAGAGCATGCCCTGCTTGGCGATGCGGTCCATGTGCGGCGTCTCCAGCAGCTTGAGCTTGTGGCCGTAGGCGCTGATCGCCTGCACGGTGAGGTCGTCGCAGAAGATGAAGACGAAGTTCGGCGGGGCCGCGGCCTGCAGACCAGTGGCGAGGGCGAGGGAGAGCAGCAGGGATTTCATGAAGCGGCCTGATAACGCGGCCGCGCCAGGCATCTTGCCCGCGATCACCAGCGCGCGCCGAGATCGGGTCGGCCGGCGACGCTCCACAAATACACATAGCCCTCGATGACCTCCGCCTCGAAGGGTGCCTGCAGGGGCAACGGCCGGCGGGCGTACTCGCCGCCGTCGATGTCTTCGAGTTCATCCAGCCGGGCTAGGGCCGCCTCATCCACTTCCCAGACCTCGCCTTCCACGGCCAGGCCGGACTTGGCATCGGCCACCAGGCCGGGGTAACCGCCGAGGTCGAAGAGGCGGAACTGCGGCTGCGTGCGCGCCTCGGCGATGAACCTCTGGCCGCGCAGCCAGCCGTGGTTGCTGCCGCCGCGCTTGAGGGTGCCGTAAACGAAGATCCGGGTCATCGCGGGCTGAGTCGGTCGTCGCGTTCCTCCAACCACTCCGGCAGGGCGTAGCGATCGCGCAGCAGTTCCTCGGCCCGCGCCTGCACCGACGCCGGCACCTCGGACACGGTTTCGACCTCGCGGGCCAGGCGACCCGCCCAGGCCCGCCAGAAACCGGTCGGCAGCACCACCTGCTGGACGCTGCCCTGGTGCAGCAGGCCCAGGCGACCGCGGCGCTGGCCGGCGCCGGCGACCTTGACCTGACCGCGGATGACATCGTGCACGGCGGGAGCGACAAAGCAGAAGGGCGCCTCGATGACGTCCTCGGGCAGCGCCAGCCGGCAGCCGGCCTGGCCTTGCTCGCAGAGCGCTTCGGCAAGGCTGCCGTGCAGGCTGCGGTAGCTTTCCAGGGCCGACGTTTGCGCCCAGGGATCCGTCGCCGGCACGATCACCGAGTAGGTGAAGTCGCCCTGATGCAGCACCACGCCGCCGCCGGTCCAGCGGCGCACGACCGGCCAGGGCGGCAGGGAGTCGCGCAGCTTGGCGAGGCTTTGCGCGTAGCCGAGGGTGACGGTCGGCTCGGTCCAGCCGTAGACGCGCAGCACGGGCGAGCCGGCCAGTTCCAGCCAGGCCTGATCCAGCGCCATGTTCCAGGGCCCGGGCGCGGCGCCGTCCTCATGCAGGAGCAGTCGTTCGAAGAAAGGGGTCACGCGCGCAAGATGACGCGGCCGGCGCGGCTGTCACCGGCGTTCTCTTGCGGGCCGAATCTTGTCGGGCATCCAGCCAACTGTTTCAAACGTTCGTTTGACACGCCGATCCTTGGCTCCACTCTGACTCCCTCCCATGGCGCTTCCCTTCCCCGACGAAGCCAGCACGCGCGAACGCCTCCTGCTCAAGGCAGCCGAGTTGTTTGCCCTGCGCGGTTTTGAGTCGGTCTCGCTGCGCGACCTGACCCGCGCGGCTGGCGTCAACCTGGCGGCGGTGAATTATCACTTCGGTTCCAAGGAGGCCCTGGTCGAGGAAGTGGTGGCCCGGCTCATGAAGCCGGTGAACGACGAGCGCCTGGCCCATCTCGACGCCGCCGAGGCGGCGGCACATCCGCAGCCGGCCGATGCCTCGGCGGTGGCCGACGCCTTTCTGCGGCCGGTGATGCGCCTCGTGCGCGAGTCGCCGCTTTCCGAGCAGTTGTTCTTCAAGCTGATGGGCCGCTGCCTGCTCGGCCGCACCCAGATCATCCCGGCGGCGGCGATGCCGCATTTCGAGGGCATGGTGCGACGCTTTGCCGATGCCCTGCGCCGCGCCAATCCCAGCCTCAGCCATGCCGAAGCCTGCTGGCGACTCAACTTCATGGCGGGTTCGCTCATCAGCACCCTGGCCCATGCCGACATCGCCACCTACTTCGCCGGGGAAAAGGCCCATCCACCCGACACGGAAACCCTGCTGCGCCGCCTCGTCGCCCACTGCACTGGCGCCCTGCAGGCGCCCGCCACCACCGCCAGCCCGCGCCGCAAGGGGGCGGCCCGGGGTCTTGCCGGCTTCGCCCTCGCCCTGCTGCTGAGCGCCTGCGGCAGTCTGTCGCCCGAGTCGCGCGTCGACGAACTTGATCTCGAGGTGCCCGGCACCTGGGCGGCGCGGCCGGAGGCAAAAGCCGGAGTCGACGAGCACTGGCTGCGGCGTTTCCGCGATCCGCGCCTGGAGGCGCTGGTGGTCGAGGCGCTGGCCAACAACCGCGACCTGCGCGCCGCCGCGGCCCGGGTCGAACGCGCGCGCGGCCAGACCCGCCTTGCCGGTGTGGCCGGCAATCCGACGGCCGACCTGCAGTTCGATCCGGTGCGCACCAAGCGCAACTTCGTCGGCATTCCCATCGGTCCGCCCGGCACGGTGCCGAGCAATGTCTTCAACACCTTCGACCTGTCGCTGGTGATCAACTGGGAGGCCGATGTCTGGGGCCGCATCCGCGCCGGCAAATCCGCCGCCTACGCCCGCAGCGAGGCCGCCGAAGCCGACGCCCGAGCAGCCCGCACAGCCCTCGCCGCCAACGTGGCGCGCGCCTGGTTCGCCCTGGCCGAGGCCCGCACCCAGCAGAACCTCGCCCGCGAAACCCTGACCGCCCACGAGCAGACCGCCAGGGCCGTGCGCGAACGTTTCCAGGCGGGCGACGACCTGCAGGGCGCGGCCGCCCAGCTGCGGCTGGCGGAGACCGATGTCGCCAACGCGCGCGCGGCGGTCGCCGAACGCGACCAGCAACTCGAAGCCGCCCAGCGCCGGCTGGAACTGCTGCTCGGTCGCTATCCCGCGGGCCGCATCGCCGGTGAGAGCCGCCTGCCCGCGCCGGGAGCGACACCGCCCGCCGGCCTGCCCTCGGAACTGCTGCTGCGCCGCCCCGACGTGCTCGCCGCCGAACGCCGCTTTGCCGCCAGTGGCAAAAGCCTGAGCGAAGCCCGGCGGGCGGTGTTTCCGCGCCTGAGCCTGACCAGCAGTGCCGGCACCGCCACGGGCGAGTTGAACGACCTGCTCAACAGCGACTTCGGCGTCTGGCAGATCGCCGCCAACGTCATTCAGCCGGTGTTTGCCGGCGGTCGCATCCGCGCCGAGACGGCGATCCGCGGCGCCGATGAAAGGGAGGCGCTGGCCGACCTGCAGCAGACCGTGCTCACCGCCTTCAGCGAGGTGGAAACCGCCCTCGCCAACGAACGCCACCTCGCGGCGCGCGCGCAGTCGCTCGCCGAAGCCGTGCGCCTCGCCACCGAAGCTGATCAGGCCGCGCGCGCCGACTACGCCCGCGGCCTGGGCGACCTGCTCACCGTGCTGGCCGCGCAGACACGTCTGCTGCAGGCGCGCGCGCAGCAACTCAGCGTCCAGCGCCTGCGCCTGGAAAACCGCATCGACCTGCACCTGGCCCTCGGGGGCGACTTCCAGCCGCAACCGCCGCCCCCCCCTGCCACCTGACCTTCCCTGCCGCCATGAGAACCCTGTTCACCCTCCTTCTCTGCCTGGGCCTTCTGGGCGGTGCCGGCGCCCTGGTCGGTCTGATGGCCAAGTTCAAGCCCGAGGCGCAGAAGATCGAGCGCGAGCGCCTGCTGCCCGGGGTCGAGGTGATGACCGTGCAACCCGCCGATGTGACACTGACCCTGCCCTCGCAGGGCCTGGTTCAGGCGATGCGCTCGACCGTGCTGGCCGCCGAGGTCGGCGGCCGGGTCGCCAAGGTCTCCCCGCGTTTCAAGACCGGCGAACGCTTCACCGAGGGCGAGATCCTCGTCGAGATCGAGGAGAGCGACTACCGCAGCGCCATGGTCCAGGCCGAGTCCGCCGTCGCTGAGGCACGGGCGGCACTCGTCCAGGAGCAGGCCCGCGCCGAACAGGCCGTGCGTGACTGGAACAAGCTGGCGCCCGGTCAACCGCCCTCCGAGCTGGCAGCGCGCAAGCCGCAGTTGCAGAGTGCCGAGGCACGCGTGCGCGCCACCGAGGACGCCCTCGAACGCGCCCGCCGCGACTTGGAGCGCACCCGCATCCGCGTGCCCTTTGCCGGCCGCCTGCGCGCGACTCACACGGAAGTGGGATCCTTCCTCACCCCTGGCGCGCGGGTGGCGGATTTCGATTCGACCGGTCGCTATGAAATCCGCCTGCCGATGTCGCTCGATGACTACGCCTTCCTGGAAGCCGACAGCGACGCGCCGGTGGCCCTGAGCGCCACCATCGGCGGCCGCGACCAGCGCTGGCAGGGACGCCTCGTGCGCACCGAGGGCGAGGTCGAGCGCTCCAGTCGCTCCGTGCATCTGGTCGCTGAAATCGCCGAGGACAAGGAACCCCAGAACGAGTTCCTCAAGCCCGGCCTGTTCCTGCGCGCGGAAGTGGCCGGCCGCACCCTCAAGGGCGTCTTTGAAATCCCCCGCCGCGCCCTGCTCGACGCCAACCGCCTGCTCGTCGTCGACGCCGAAGACCGCCTCAGCGTGCGGACCGTGCGCGTGCTGCGTGGCGGTCGTGACACGGTCCTCATCGACGACGGCCTCAAGCCCGGCGAACGCGTCTGCCTGACCCGCCTGCCCGCGCCGATCAACGGCATGCAGGTGCGTGTCGTCGATGCACCCAGCGCCCCCGCCCCCTGAACGGGCATCCCGCCATGGAAAAAGCCATCTACTGGTTCTCGAAAAATCACGTCGCCGCCAACTTCCTGATGGCGGCCGTGATGATCATGGGGCTATCGACCTGGGGCGACCTGAAGAAGGAGATCTTTCCCGAGACCTCGGTGGACGTCGTGCTTGTGCGCATCCCCTACCCGAACGCCACCCCCGAGGAGGTCGAACGTGGCGTCTGCGTGCCGGTGGAGGAAGCCGTCGAGGACGTCGATGGCGTCGACCGCATCAAGTCGACCTCCGCCCAGGGCATGGGCACGGTCGCCATCGAGGTGAAGAGCGGCTACCGGGTGCGCGACGTCATGGACGACGTGAAAACGCGCGTTGATGCCATCACCAACTTCCCCGAGGAGGCGGAGACCCCGACCCTCGAGGAACTCGTGCTCAACGCCGAGGTGATCAGCGTCGCCATCTTTGCCGACGCCGACGAGGCCAGCCTGCTGGAGATGTCGAACCGGCTGCGCGACGAACTGCAGGGCCTGCCCGAGATCACCAAGGTGACGCTCTCCAACAACCGCCCCTATGAGATCGGCATCGAGGTTTCCGAAGCGACCCTGCGCGCCTACGGCCTGACCTTTGACCAGGTGGCGACGGCGGTGCGCGCCAGCTCGCTCGACCTGCCGGCCGGCTCGGTGCGCACCGAGGCCGGCGAGGTGCTGGTGCGCACCGAGGCGCGCCGTTACCGACCGGCGGAGTTCGAGGACATCACCGTCGTCACCCGCCCGGACGGCAGCCGCGTGCGCCTGGGCGAGGTCGCCACCGTCATCGATGGCTTTGAGGAGATCGACCTTGAATCGCGCTTCAACGGCAAGCCCTGCATGCTGCTGCGCGTCTTCCGCACCGGCAATGAGGACACGCTTAAGGTGGCCGCGGCGGTGAAGCGCTTCATCGCCGAGGAGGCGCCGCGGCTCTTCCCCGAGGGCGTGCGTTTCGAGATCTGGAAGGACGACTCCAAGTACCTGTCCGGCCGCCTCGAGTTGCTCAGCCGCAATGCGGTTTTCGGCTTCATCCTGGTCCTGATCGTCCTCTCGCTCTTCCTGCGGCCGCTGCTCGCCTTTCTCGTCGCCCTCGGCATCCCCGCCTCCTTCCTCGGTGCCATCATGATGATGCCGTGGCTGGGCGTGTCGATCAACATGATCTCGCTGTTCGCTTTCATCCTCGTGCTCGGCATCGTCGTCGACGACGCCATCGTGGTCGGCGAGAATGTCTATGAACGCATCGCCAACGGCGAGGACCCCAGGCATGCGGCACCGGCCGGCACGCACGAGGTGGGTGTTGTAGTGGTCTTCGGCGTGCTGACGACGATGATGGCCTTCACCCCCATGCTTGGCCTCAGCGGTGTCAGCGGCAAGATCTGGCCCAACATTCCGCTCGTCGTCATCCCCACCCTCGCATGGTCGCTGATGCAGTCGAAGTTCGTGCTGCCCGCCCACCTGGCCCTGCTGCGCCGGCGCGACCCGAACCGCATCACCCTTTCCGACCGCCTGCTCGGCGGCGTCGACCGCCTGCTCAAGAGCTTCATCGTCGGTGTGTACCGCCCTCTGCTCGATCGCCTCATCCGCTGGCGCTACGTCACCGCCTGCGCCTTCCTCGCCCTGCTGGTCGCCGTTGGCGGCTACGTCGCCACCGGCTGGATCAAGTTCAACTTCTTCCCCGATGTCGAGGCCGACGTCGTCATCGCCCGCCTGCGCCTGGCTGACGGCGTCGCCTTCGAAACGACGCGCGAGGCCGTGCACCGCATCGAGGCGGCGGCGCAGCAGCTCGACCGCGAGTATCGGGAAAAACACGGCGGCCCGGTGATTCGCAACACCCTGGCCAGCGCCGGTGTGCAACCCTTCCTCAACGGCTTTGAAGCGCTCGCCGGCGCGCCCAAGGGCGATCACCTCGGCGAGGTGACGATCGAACTCATCGACGGCGCCGAACGCGCCATGAGCGGCGTCGAAATCGCCTCGCGCTGGCGTGAGCTGACCGGCCCGGTGCCGGGCGCGCTTGAGCTGACCTTCCAGACCCAGGGCGCCGGCGGTGGCAATGCCATTGACCTCGAACTCACCGGCAACGACATCGGCGAGCTGGAAGCCGCGGCGGCGGTGGTCAAGGAGGCGCTGGCGGGTTACCAGGGCGTCATCGACATCGCCGACAACAACACGCCCGGCCAGCGCGAGCTGAAGCTCGGCATCAAGCCGGCCGGCGAACTGCTCGGCCTGCGCCTTGCCGATGTCTCCCTGCAGGTGCGCCAGGCCTTTTACGGCGAGGAAGCCCAGCGCCTGCAGCGCGGCCGCGACGAGGTCAAGGTGATGATCCGCTACCCCGAGCCCGAGCGGCGCTCGCTGCAGAACCTCACCGAGATGAAGATCCGCACCCGCGACGGCACCGAGGTGCCCTTCCGCGAGGTCGCCGAGGTGCGCACCGGCCGCAGCGCCTCTTCCATCCAGCGCGCCGACCGCCGGCGCGCCATCACCGTCACCGCCGACATCGACAAGGCCGTGCCGGACGCCAACGCCAACGAGGTCGTCGCCGGCCTCACTGCGGAGGTGCTGCCGGCCCTGCGCGAACGTTTCCCCGGCGTCGCCTGGAGCTTCCAGGGGGAGCAGAAGGACCAGCGCCAGTCGGTCACGGAAATCGGCAACAAGGCCCTGCTCGCCCTGCTCGGCATCTACGTCCTGCTCGCCATCCCGCTCGCCTCCTACTTCCAGCCGCTCATCGTCATGAGCGTCATCCCCTTCGGCCTGGTCGGCGCCGTCGCCGGCCATGTGCTGCTCGGCCTCAACCTCAGCATCATGTCCATGTGCGGCATCGTCGCCCTCGCCGGCATCGTGGTGAACGACAGCCTGGTCATGGTCGAGTTCGTCAACCGCGAGCGCGAACTCGGTCACGGCCTCATTGAGGCGGCACTCAAGGCCGGTGTGCGCCGCTTCCGGCCCATCCTGCTGACCTCGGTCACCACCTTTGTCGGCATCATGCCGATGGTTTTCGAGACCGACCTGCAGGCGCGCTTCCTCATTCCGATGGCGGTCTCGCTCGGCTTCGGCATCCTTTTCGCCACCTTCATCACCCTCATCCTCGTGCCGGTCATCTACCTGATCGGCGAGGACGTCGGCCGCCTGCTGCGCCGGCGCCCCGTCGAACCGGCGGTGCTGCCGGGCGATCTCGAGGCCGCCTCCTGAGACGTTCCCGGGCAACAAGCACGCGCGGTCGGCCGTTTCCTCGCCATGCGCCTGCCGTTCCTGCTCCTCGCCGGCTGCCTGCTTGCCGCGGCTGCCTGTCCGGCCAAGCCCGCGAACGTGGTCTTCATCCTCACCGACAACCAGGGCGCCTGGACGCTCGGCTGCTACGGCAACCCCGACATCCGCACGCCCCACATCGACCGCCTCGCGGCCGGCGGCCTGCGCTTCAACCGCGCGCTCAGCAGCAACCCGGTTTGCTCGCCCACCCGCGCCACCTTCCTCACCGGCCTGATGCCGTCCCAGCACGGCGTGCACTCCTTCCTCGATCCCAAGTTCATGATGGGCCCCGAGGCGTACAACACCCTCGCCGAATTCCGGTCGCTCGGCGAGATCCTGCACGACGCCGGCTACGCCTGCGGCCTCAGCGGCAAATGGCATCTCGGCGCCAACCTGACGCCATCCGAAGGTTTCGACTTCTGGATCACCAAACCCGACGGTTCGACGCGCGAATTCTACGACCAGGACATCATCGAAAACGGCGCCGTGCGGCGCGAGGCCGGCTACACCACCGACCTGTGGACCCGCGAGGGCATCCGCTTCATCGAACAGAACCGCGAGCACCCCTTCTTTCTGTTCCTCGCCTACAACGGCCCGTACAACCTCGGCAGCCTGATGTCGAACCCGCCGCGCAATCGCCACGCCGAGTTCTACCGCGGCAAGCCCTTTCCGAGTTTCCCGCGCGACGCCATGCACCCGTGGCAGCACGCCAACCGGCAATTTCACAACCAGCAGAACGCCATCGAACGCTGCGCCGCCGAGACCAGCGGTGTCGACGACGGCGTTGGCGAAATCACCGCCACACTGGAACGGCTTGGCCTGCTGGAGGACACCCTCATCATCTATGCCGCCGACCAAGGCTGGATGGGCGGCCAGAACGGCATGTGGGGCATGGGCGACCACTTCCGGCCGACCGGCGCGCACGACCTGATGCTGCAGATCCCCTTCCTGTTCCATCATCCGGCGCGCATCCCGGCCGGCCGCAGCAGCAACCTGCTGGTCAGCAACTACGACTTCCTGCCCACCGTGCTGCACCATCTCGGTCTGGGCGACCGTCTGCCGGCCAACGGACCGAAACTGCCCGGGCGCGACCTCTCGCCGCTGCTCGCGGGCCGGCCGCTGGAACTGGCCGACAACGCCGTCTTTTACGAGATGGAAACCACGCGCGCGGTGCGCACCGACGCCTGGAAGTACGTCGAGCGCCATCCCGACGGCCCCCATGAGCTTTATGACATGCGCGCCGATCCGCAGGAACGCTTCAACCTCTTCGGCCAGCCGGGCACGCAGGCGGTGAAGGCGGAACTGACCGCGCGCCTGCACGCCTTTTTCCAGGAGCACCGCGACCCGCAGTACGACCTCTGGCAGGGCGGTCGCAGCAAGGCCAAGCGGCACACGCCCTGACCCGCTTTTGGCCGCTTCCGGACGCGAGGCCTTGAGCGTGCGGCGGCGGACGTGCAACCAACAGCGGGCCGGCTCAACCCGCCGCGCCTTCCACCTGCGCGCGGCAGACCGCCTTCAGGTAGTCGAAGGCGTACAGGCCGGTGTTGTGGCCGTCGCTGAAGTCGAACTGCAGGGCATAACCGCCGATGACACGCCAGCCGCGCAGGCCGACCCCCGGGAAACTCTTCTGATCGGTGCCGCCGATGCGGCGGCCGAGCAGGTCGCGTTCACCGGTGTTTTCCGCGCTCGGCGAGGCGGCGCGCAGGCGTTCGACCGGCAGGTAGTCCTCGCTGCCATCGGTCCAGCGGATGGCGAGCAGGTCGCCGATGACTTCGAGATGTTCGGGGGCGTTCATGACGGAGGGATTACGTGGTGGCCAAGAAAAAGGGACGCCCACGGGCGTCCCTTTTGAAGTGAGGGCTGTTCCGGCGGGATCAGCGCGAGTAGAGTTCGACGACCAACTGCTCGTTGGCAATCGGGTTGATCTCGTCGCGGATCGGCGCGCGGTTGACGACGCCGGACATCTTGTCGCGATCAACGGTCATCCAGTCCTGGGCGGGGGTGCCGAGGGTCATTTCCAGGAAGCGGCCGACGAGCTGCTGGCTGCGCGGCGAGTCCTTGACGGCGACGACGTCACCGGGCTGCACCTGGTAGCTGGCGATGTTGACGACCTTGCCGTTGACAGTGATGTGGCGGTGGCTGACCAGCTGGCGCGAGGCAAAGCGGGTGTTGGCGAAGCCCATGCGGTAGACGACGTTGTCGAGGCGCAGTTCGAGCATCTGCAGCAGGTTTTCGCCGGTCACGCCCTTGCGGCGCTGGGCTTCGGCGAAGAAGCGGCGGAACTGCTTTTCAAGGACGCCATACTGGAAACGCAGCTTCTGCTTTTCAGCGAGGGCGATGCCGTATTCGGACTGCTTGCGGCGGGTGTTGCGCGCGCCGTGCTGGCCGGGCGGGAAGTTGCGCGTCTCAAGCGCCTTGGAGGGACCGAAGAGAGCCACGCCGAAGCGGCGGGAGATCTTTTCGCGGGGACCGGTGTAACGTGCCATACGGGAGGAAGAAAAAAATTAGACGCGACGGGCTTTCGGCGGGCGGCAGCCGTTGTGAGGGATCGGGGTGGTGTCCTTGATGCAGGTGACCTCGATGCCGAGGGCCTGGACGGCGCGCACCGCAGATTCGCGGCCGGAGCCGGGACCACGCAGGCGAACTTCCACCTCACGCAGGCCGTGACCCATCGCTTGGCGACAGGCGTCCTGGGCAACCACCTGGGCGGCGTAGGCCGTGCCTTTGCGGGAACCGCGGAAGCCCATCTTGCCGGAGGTCGACCAACCGATCAGGTTGCCGCCCTTGTCGGTCACGGAAACCATCGTGTTGTTGAAGGTCGAGCGGACATGAACGATGCCCGAATGGACGTTCTTGGAGCCCTTGGCCTTGATGATTTTCTGACCCTCGGCCGGGTCACCGCCGCCGATTTCGAGCCAGATGCTCTGGGAAACGGCGCGGTCGCCGCTGGCGGGCTGCTTGTCAGCCG
>DAIUCN010000098.1:0-16134 GCA_036846165.1 Prosthecobacter sp. | reverse complement strand
GGGTCATCGTTTCCCCCGCCGACCCCCACTCATGCGTTTCCGCAACCTCACCCGCCGCCTCGACATCGGGGCGAACAGCTACCTGCTTGAATCCGGAGGGCACCGGATCGTGCTGGACGCGGGCATGGACCCCAAGGAAACCGGCTTCCAGGCCGTGCCCGACCTCGGCCCGCTGCCGCACCGCGGTGCCAGCGCCATCCTGCTCAGCCACGCCCACCACGATCACATCGGCTCGCTGCCGGTCGTCCAGCGCGCCCAGCCGGACACCGATGTCTTCATGACCGAGCCCACCGGCGAGGTCGGCAGTGCCATGCTGCACAACTCGGTCAACGTCATGACCAGCCAGCGCGAGGAGAAGGCGATCCGCGAGTACCCGCTCTTCACCCACCGCGAACTCGATGAGAACCGCGCCCGCTACGTCTACCGCGACCTCGACCGCCCCTTCGAGGTCAAGGACACCGGCCTCACCGCCAGTTTCCACGACGCCGGCCACATCATCGGCTCGGCCGGCATCCTGCTGCGCGAGGGCAGCAACCGCCTGTTTTACACCGGCGACGTCAATTTTGAATCGCAGACCATCGCCCGCGCCGCCGATTTCCCGACCGAGGACATCGACGTGCTCATCGTCGAGACCACGCGCGGCAACTACGAGCGTCCGGCCGATTATTCGCGCAAGGCCGAAAAGGAACGCCTTGCCCGGGTGATCCGCGAAACCCACGAGGCGAACGGTTCCGTGCTCATCCCGGTGTTCGCCCTCGGCAAAACCCAGGAGGTCATGCTCATGATGCATGAACTTCACGAGGAGGGCCTGATCCCCGAGATGCCCCTGCACATCGGCGGTCTCGGCACCAAGATCACCGTGCTGTACGATCATTACAGCGACCGTACCCGCCGCAACTACCCTGGCTTCCGCCTGCTCGACGACGTCAAGATGCTCGTGCCGCCGCGCCGCAAGAAGGGGCCCGCCCGCCGCCACATCGAGTACCAGCCGCGCGCCATCTACGCCCTGTCCAGCGGCATGATGAGCGAGGGCACCACCTCGAACCAGTTCGCCGCCCGCTTCATCGACAACCCGCGCAACACGGTCGCCTTCGTCGGCTACACCGACGTCGAAACGCCCGGCTACCGTCTGCGCCACGCCAAAGCCGGCGAGAAGATCCAACTCGCGCCGAACTTGCCCGCCGTGCCGGTGCACGCCCGCATCGAGTCCTTCGACCTCAGCGCCCACGCCTCGCGCGAGGCCATCGCCGAGTACGTCGAGAAGGTGCGCCCGAAAAAGCTGCTCATGGTCCACGGCGAACCCCAGGCCCAGGCCTGGTTCAGCGCCCGCTTCACCGAAACCCTCGGCCGCGACACCCAGATCATCCGCCCCGAGCCGCACGCCCCGATCGACCTCTGGTAAGCCTTTGGGCTCGTTCGCCAGAACTCAGACTCGAGCGCGCGGCAGCGACCCGCGGGAACCACGCGGTCACTGCCCGCGTCTACAGCTGGCTGCGACCCGCAGGCCTGGCTTGCGGAAGCTGAAATCCGGATCCTCGTGCCTCGCGGGCGACTCCCCCCTTGCGCACGCTCCTCAGCCGGGCAGCATGTTCTTTCCCCGCCATGAGCCCAAAACCCACTGACATCCGTGTCACCTCCGCCCAGGTCCACTTCCTGCCCGTCACCATGCGGGTGCCGCTGAAGTTCGGCCCGGAAACCGTCACCAACACGGTCTGCCTGCGCGTCCGCGTCGAGGTCACCGACCGCCGCGGCCACCGCGCCGAAGGCTGGGGCGAAACCCCGCTCAGCGTCTCCTGGGTCTGGCCGAGCACTCTCGGCGTCGCCGAACGCTGCCAGCGCATGGAGCAGTTTTCCATCCGCCTCGCCCGCCGCCTCGTCGACAGCGGCCTCGAAGGCCACCCGATGGAAATCGGTCACGATTTCATCCACGGCCCGCTCGCCGAGACCCTCGCCGCCGCCAATGCCGAAGCCGGTGGACCAGAAATGCCCTACCTCGGCTCGCTGGTCGCCTTCAGCGCCTTCGACATCGCCGTACACGACGCCTACGGCCGCCTGCTCAACCGCGACACCTACTCGACCTACACCGGCGAGTTCATGAATCGCGACCTCGCCGCCTTCCTCGAACCCGACAGCGCCGGCGTCGACTTCGCGGGTCGTTACCCGGCGGATTACCTGGTCGCCGAGGCGCCGAAGCGCCTGCCAGTCTGGCACTTGGTCGGCGGGGTCGACGCCCTGGAGGCCGGCGACCTCACCGGCAGCGAGCCGAACGACGGCCATCCCCTGCTGCTCGCCGACTGGATCCGCCAGGACGGCCTGACCTGCCTGAAGGTCAAGCTGCGCGGCAACGACGCCGCCTGGGATTACGAGCGCCTGCTCCGCGTCGCCCGCATCGGCCTGCCGCTCGGCGTGCGCTGGTTGAGCAGCGACTTCAACTGCACCGTCCAGGATCCCGCCTACGTCAACGAGATCAGCGACCGCCTGCTGCGCGACGAACCCGAGATCTACGCCCGCACCCTCTACATCGAGCAGCCCTTCCCGCACGATCTGGAAGCGAACCAGATCGACGTGCGCAGCGTCTCCGCGCGCAAGCCGCTCTTCCTCGATGAAAGCGCTCACGACTGGGAATTCGTCCGCCTCGGGCGTCGCCTCGGCTGGTCGGGCGTGGCGCTGAAGACCTGCAAGACCCAGACCGGCGCCCTGCTCAGCCTGTGCTGGGCCAAGGCCCACGGCATGCCGCTCATGGTCCAGGACCTGACCAACCCCATGCTGGCCATCATCCCCCACGTCCGCCTCGCCGCCCACGCCGGCACGATCCAGGGCGTCGAATGCAACGCCATGCAGTTCTACCCCGAGGCCTCCCTGCCCGAGGAACGCGTCCACCCCGGCCTCTACCGCCGTCGCGATGGCCAGGTCGACCTCTCCAGCCTCGCCGGCCCCGGCTTCGGTTACCGCCTCGACGAAATCCAGCGCGACTTGCCGCCAGCGGTCGGGTGAGCCCACCGCGAACCCACCCACCTGTCCAAGCAAGCCGCATCAAAGGACAGGCTCAGCGCATTCGCCATTTGCGGTTGCCGCCCGCCACACGCCCCCTTAGACTGGCTTTCGTGAAAGCAGACGACTTCCAGGAGCCGGTCAAAAAGCGTGTGGGCGGCAGCCTCTCGCGACTGCCTCCCCTGCAGCGACTGGCCATGCTGCAGCGCAATGCACTGCTCCTGCGCGGCGGCGTCTGGCACCCCCCCCTGGACCATGGAACCCTCGTTCGCAAAACTGTTGGCGCGGCTCGCTGAGCACGGGGTTCGCTTCATCGTGGTCGGCGGTGTCGCGGTAACCCTGCAGGGCTACGTGCGATTGACCGAGGATGTCGATCTGCTCATCGACGGCTCCACGGACAACGTGAAGCGCTTTCTGGCCTGCCTGGCCGAGTATGGCGAGGGCCATGCGCGCGAACTGAGCCCGGAGGATTTCGACGACAGCGAGGGAGCCATCCGCATCATCGAGGAAGTCGAGCAGTGCCAAATCGACGTCTTCACTCGCATGAGTGGCCTGCATTACGCGGATGTGATGGGTGACGCGGATCACCTCGCTTTGGGGGGACACTCGATTCCCTATGCCTCAAAGGTCTCCCTCATCCGCTGGAAGGAAGCCTCCGTGCGGGAAAAAGACCGCCTCGATGCCCTTGCCCTGCGCCGATTGCAGCAGGATCCGGAGACCTTTGCCTGAAGGGCAAGGCAGCCCAAGTCGCAACCTCAACGAAATCCACCGTGACCTGCCACCTGCAGTGGGGTGACCGATCACGAACTCAGCTCGCCTTCCTGGGATGCAGCATCTTCTGGCTCCAGGCATTGGCCTCCTCGTGAGTTTTGAAGCGGAAAACACCCCGCGGACAGAGAAAATGGCCCTGACTGGCGAACACCTGATGGAGGGTCTCCTGCAGTCCGGCCGGCTTTGCAGGGGGGCGTCGACGCCCCACCGTCTTGCCGATGCGTTCGTCCACGTTGATGACCGGCCGTGCTTCCATCCAATCACCCTAACAGACATTCCCTGTCTCCGCCAAGCCCTTCCGGAAGCGCTTTCCCTTGGCGTTCACGACAGGGGTGAGGCGCAGGATCGCGGCTGCTTCCTCCCACCCAAGGCAACGCTGCCGGCGCGCGGCAGCCAGCGCCTTCACTCCCGAGTTTTGCCCTGCTGCTGCAAACCAGCAGCCAACCTCGTGCCGCCTGCCTTCGCCCGGCGCTCCCTGCCCCCGGTCAGAGCCCCAGCACAAAGGCCACGAGTTCCAGGCACTGAAAAAAGGACGGGGCGACCTTGTGGCCTTCGCCAGGGATGACCTTCACCCGGATGCGACCGCCACCGGCCCGATAGCGTTCCTGGAGCAGCCGGGTGCTGCCGTCGTCGGCCACCACGCATGCTGTGCTTCTTTTCACACCTCCCAAGATCAACCCGCTCAAGCTTTCGTCGCTCAACCCGGCAAGGATTCCGATTGTCGTGAAATCCCCCCTCGCCGCCCTGCTGCTCCCCCCACTCATGAGCCTCTGCCTGTCCACTGCCACTGCGGATCTCGAAGGCCTTCGCCAAGCAGCGCTTCAGGGCGACGCCCAGGCCCAGCTCGCGCTGGCGATCCGCCACCGCGATGGCACCGGCATGGAAAAAAACCCTGCCGAAGCCATGCGCTGGGCACACCTGGCGGCGGATGCGGGCCACGCCGAAGCCATGGACTTCGTCGGCTTCGCCTACCTGCGCGGAGCCATGGTGCCGCGCAACACCACCATCGCCTTTGGTTACTTCAAGGCCGCCGCGCCGAAATCCGCACAGGCGGCCTTCAATCTTGGCCAATGCTACTATGGCGCCCAAGGCACAGAGCAGGACTGCGCCAGGGCACTCGAATGGTGGGAGAAGGCCGCAGCCGAGGGCCATGGCCGCGCGGCCGCAGCGGCGGCCATGGCCTTGCTCGCCGGAGAGGGCGTGACTCGCGACGCCGTCAAGGCCCGCCGCCTGGCCGAACGCGCGGCCGAACTCGGCAATGCCTCCGGGCTGGTGCTGCTGGGCGAGCTGCGATTCAAGGCCGGGGATCTCGAAAGCGCACGCACCTGCTGGACACGCGCCTCGCAGCTTCATGCCATCGGCGAAACAGGCCATCCCGCGCAACCCTCCGACCAGGCCTCCGCCCAACAGGGGGCCGATCTGCTCAAGCTGCTGCCCTACCGGCAGCGTGCGAGCGAGCCCGGGAAGTTCGCCTTCGTGCCCATGCCGCACATCCACCAGGGCTACAACAACTGTGGCGCCAGTGCCTGCGCCATGTTCGCACGCTTTCACGGCAGCGACATCAGCGGCTGGGGCTTCAAAAAACTCTGCCCGTCGCCCCTCGGCACCGGCACCGACTGGTGGCACCTGCTGGACGCCTCGAAGAAGATCGGCCAGCGCTGGAAGCTGGTGCGCTTCACGCCGGATGAGGCCGGCTTTGAGCAGGCCACCGCCCTGCTCCGCAGCGAGCTCGACGCCGGCCGGCCCGTCGTCGTGGATTTCAAGTACATCGGCCCGCAGTACGCCGGCGGTTTCGCCGGCCACACCCTCAACGTTTGCGGCTACCTCGCCGAGGAGAACCTTTACATCCTGTGCAATCCCGCCGTCGCCACGCCCGGCCTGCAGCTCATCACCGCCACCGATTTGAAAAACTTCTGGCGCTCGGACTACTACGGTGCGCAGGCCGATGGCGTGCTTGCACGCCCGGCGTTCGTCCTCGATTTGCCCTGATGCAGACCCTCTTTCAACGGCCCACCCTGCTCGGGGTTGTTCTTGCCCTGATGCCGCTGGCGACACTGCCAGCCGCCAGGCCCAACCTCCTGCTCATCCTCGCCGACGACCTCGGCTACGGTGACGTGCGCTGCTACAACGCCGAGTCCAAGGTGCCGACGCCAAACCTCGACCGGCTCGCCGCCGAGGGCATGAGGTTCACCGACGCCCACAGCCCGGCCACCGTCTGCACCCCGTCGCGCTACAGCCTGATGACCGGCCAGCTGGCCTTCCGCGTGCCGAAGGGTGGCACGGTCTTCACCGGCGCGGGCGGCCCGTCCTTGATCGCTCCCGGCCGCCTCACCCTGCCGGCGCTGCTCAAGCAGCAGGGTTATGCCACCGCAGCCGTCGGCAAGTGGCACATCGGCCTCACCTTTCGCGATGCGCAGGGCAACCCCATTCACCAGGACAGCCCCGAGGCCGTCCGCCGCATCGACTTTGCCCGCCGCGTCGAAGGCGGCCCGCTCGATCACGGCTTTGATCGCTTCTTCGGCACCGCCTGCTGTCCGACCACCGACTGGCTCTATGCCTTCATCGACGGCGACCGCATTCCCGTGCCGCCCACGGGACCGCTCGACAAAACAACGCTGCCGAAACATCCGTACGCCAACGATTGCCGCGCGGGCCTGCACGCGCCGGATTTCGACCTGCAGGAGGTGGATCGACGGTTCCTGCAAAAGAGCCGCGAGTTCATCGCCCAGCACGTCCGCCAGGCCCCCGGGCAGCCGTTTTTCCTCTACCACGCCACCCAGGCCGTGCATCTGCCCTCCTTCGCGGGCCGGGAATTTCGCGGCAAGACCTTGGCCGGGCCGCATGGCGACTTCATCGCGCAGTTCGATCACCACGTCGGCGAGTTGCTGAACGCGCTTGAGCAACATGGCCTGGCCGACAACACCCTGGTCATCGTCAGCAGCGACAACGGCCCCGAAGTCACCAGCGTTGCCCACATGCGCGCCGATCACGGCCACGACGGCGCCAGGCCCTGGCGTGGCATGAAGCGCGACTCCTGGGAGGGCGGCCACCGCGTGCCCTTTCTCGTGCGCTGGCCCGGCCGGGTCCAGGCGGGCAGCACCAGCGATCAACTCCTCTGCCTCACCGACGTGCTGGCCACCGTTGCCGCGATCACCGGCGCGGAACTGCCGCGCGAGGCCGCCGAGGACAGTTTCAATCTGCTGCCCGTGCTCGACGGCAGCGCCACCGGCCCCATCCGCCCCTACCTGATCACCCAGGCCTTCAACGGCGCCCGTACCCTGTCGATCCGCCGCGGCCACTGGAAATACCTCGCCCATCCTGGCTCCGGCGGAAACCGCTACGACCGCAGCGAACTAAAGCCCTTCGCCCTGCCCGAAACCGTCCCCGGCGCCCACGCCCAACTCTACGACCTCGCCACCGACCCCGGCGAAACCACCAACCGAATCCTCGAACAACCCGAGATCGCCCGCGAACTGCAGGCCCTGCTCGAACAATCGAAGAACACCGGCCGCAGCCGGCCCTAGCGGCGGGAAGCGGAGGAGAACCGTTCCACTCCGACCACCTTGGCTGCGGAATGGACGGAAATGGACTGGAATGGACCTCCGGAACCCGGTCGGCCAGCTCACCGGCTCGTTCTCCCGCCCAGGAACCTCGATTGCCCCGTCAACCGGAATCGGCTATAATCGGCCGAAATCGGCTAACAAATCAGCCAACCTTGCCATGCTGCCCCCTGTCTTCACCATCACACCCGAGATGCTGCGGCTCATCGCCGAGCTGGAGGATTTCAAAGGGCAGTGGCGCATGATCCGCAGCCTTTCGCCCGAAAAACTCACGTCTCTGCGCAAGGTCGCCACCATCGAGAGTGTCGGCTCCTCCACCCGCATCGAGGGTTCCCGGCTCACCGACCGCCAAGTCGAAGACTTGCTCGGCCGCCTCCACATCACCGAGTTCAAGACGCGCGATGAGCAGGAGGTCGCAGGCTACGCCTATGTCATGGATCAGGTGTTCGATGCCTTCGAGCAGATCCCCGTCACGGAAAACATGATCGGCCAGCTCCATCAGGACCTCCTGCGCCACAGCACGAAGGACGAACGCCACCGCGGCCACTACAAGACCCAGCCCAACCACGTCGCCGCCTTCGATGCCGATGGAAAAGAACTCGGCATCGTCTTCCAGACCACCTCGCCCTTCGATACGCCACGCGAGATGGAAGACCTCGTCGCTTGGTTCACCAAGGCGGACCGCGAGCGCGCCCTGCACCCGCTGCTGCTCATCGGCTGTTTCATCGTCGTCTTCCTCGCCATCCATCCTTTTCAGGATGGCAATGGCCGCCTCTCCCGCGTGCTCACCACCCTCATGCTGCTGCGTGCGGGGTATGCCTATGTGCCGTACAGCTCACTGGAAAGCATCATCGAGGCCTCCAAGGAGGGCTACTACCGCGCCCTCCGCCGCACCCAGACCAGCCTACGGGCGGAAAAGCCCGACTGGGAAGCCTGGCTCATGTTCTTCCTCCGCTCTCTCGTGAAGCAAAAGGACGCGCTCGCGAAAAAGATCGCCATCGAAGATACCCAAGCCGTCGACCTCCACCCGCTTGCGAAGAAAATCCTCACCCACTTCGCCGCCCATGAGACGCTCACGCTTGGCCAGCTCGTCAAGCTCACCCACGGCAAACCCAGCACGCTCAAGCTGCGCTTGAAGGAACTCGTCCAGCACGGCCTCCTTCTGCCGAAAGGCCAGGGGCGCGGAGCGCATTATGTGAAAACGTGAAACGCCTGAGGCGCAAGAAATAGTCCGAAGTCCAGATCACAGCCTCGCCTTTGATTCCCTGAAAAGCACTTTTGCCAAACTGTCCAATTTGAGCCGCCGCAAATTCTTCTCGATTGTGCGAACAAATACGGCAAGATCGGACTTCGAAATGCGAAGCTTTTCGGACGCAATTGCATACAACACCTCCGTCAACGCTTCAGCTCTTGGATTCGCAGCGTGCTGAAAAATACCACACAGTGTATCTGCCATTTGCTTGCTCAAATCGGGGCTCATCCGGTAATCCAGTTCTTGGTGAGTGGCAGCTCGTAGAAACGCCGCCTGAATGACTCCATCGCTGAACCGGTAAAAAAGTGTTGGTGATAAGACAGCCCTCTTATGAGCTTGCTGCGCCAAACTTCTCCCTTTGAGTATATTGTTTCTCAATCTGTGCAGAACTGTCTGAGCAGCGAAAAACACGTCCGCTTGGCTGAAGTCCAGCGGAGCGCTAAGTCCTTCGGTGAAAACTGAGTTACCGCGGAGCTTCAAAGCTTCGATTCCTCTCGGTGATGATGGCAGAAAAATGCAATTGGCGGCACCATTGAGCCGTCCAGATCTCAATTGCCCCATGCGATCCTCGATTGCTTTAAGACAGTCATTCGAGGTTTTGGACATTCGCTTTATTTGACCCCAAAAATGGAGTTCATCATCCCAAGCGGTGGTGTCACCTCTAAATTCTCGTGCGAGCTCGATGCTTTGCACAAAATTGAATCCATACGGGACACCAGATTGCGAATACACCAAATTGCTTTTGAGTTCCTTGAATGCTTTCTCAGTTTGGCAGGCGGCCAAGCCGATGAAAAATGTAAGCGCGTGATTGGTTTGCTTGTTGCGCAAGATTTGGGCGATGTCCAAAAGAGCTGTCCCGTCGGTTATTACACCAGCAATGACAAGCGTGCTGAGTTTTGATTTCTCCTTCAGATGATCTAGCAAACCTGGATTCTTCGTAACCTTGGTTGCTCCGAGCCAGCGAATCCTCTTTGCCACACTGCCACAAATCGTTTTCACCATGTTGACAATTCGCATCGAACTCTGGTCTTCCAAATGTATGACTGTGCCGAGCGACTGCGGTATGGCGGTTAGAAGTATTTGGTCTAGCCGAGACCTAAATTTTGTTTTAGAGGCTATTGCGGCTTCCAAAGTTATCACAACCGCCTTTGCGGGAGGTTGCGCCATGTAGGTTTCACTGGGGTCTGATGCGAAGCAACGAATGGCGCCTCTGCCCAAGAACGATTGCTTGAATGAGTTCCACCAGCTCGGAATGTCGTCCTGTGTAATCATCACCGATTCGACGTGCGGATTCTCTGGAACAAATGACTCGGAAAGGATGTGGACTGCTAAAGAGTTTTGAGGGAAATCTCCTCGGTCCCCACTCTTTGTTATTTTTGCAGGCTCATATCCGCCAGGATTTGAGTCCTTCACTGTGAGGTCGCACAGAATGCCGCACTTTACCTTTTCGATTCCAAGATAGAAAAGCGTGCAGATCTTTGAGTGATCAATTCCGTGATTCACAATGAGGTCATCAATCATGCCTCCACCACTAGATGCCGATACCAGGACAACGAGGCCAGCTTTGTTAGGAAATGATTGGTTCTTGAGTCCCTTGTAAGACTCAAAGCTATGAACAGACGGTGCAATTCGATCGCCTCGTGCTGCAGCTTCGTTTCGCAAATTGATCAGCGCAAAAGCAAGAGCGTTAATGGTGGAGCTATCGGTGTATATGTGACGCGTTTTGTTCGTCAGCAATGGCAGTAGCCACATAGCCAAGAACTCAATTTCGACTCCATGAACCAAGACACTTCCCGCACGAATAAAGCGATTAGTATGTTTTAGCGACGGCTTTACATAATGATGGGAGGCAGATGCTTCGAGCATTCCCTGGTTATGTCGGAAGATGTCAAATGCCCCCTCCTGTTTGATCCGTTGCAATTCATGCTCATCGACTTTGGATTGCGTTTCATATTGGTTCCCCGTGAGTTCGACGAAAACGCCTTTATAATCCACAATCAGAAGTCTCGGCTTCGGTCTGTTGTGGTTGCTCGTGTGAAGACGAATTCGCGTAGGAACACGGCCTCCATTGAGCACGTCAACCATGGCCTTTTGATTCGACGTTGGCGCAATGAATAGCACTTCATCAGACGCTGGATGGGTTGCGTAGTGAGCCTCGACCGAGCCGTAAACTATCTCTTCATCAACTTGGGCGGTGCCATGGAAAAACACCGTCTTGAGTATCGATTTTTTGCTCTTTCCCGTTTCAGGAAGATCAAAGCTGAAGGCCAATTTCATCTGAGAGATTTTTTACGGGGACAATTATCGTGAACATCGCACCAACAGCTTTAGGATGCTCCTCAGGGGTGATCTTCCTCGACCCCCAATCACGTAGTGAAAAAAGCTTCATCATCGGCGTCTCTGCTTCAGAGACGGGTAGCGTTTCGAGTCGGCTGAGTTCTTCAGTCGCTAAAGGGTCCGTGACAAAGTCGCGATAGACAGATAGACGGTTGGCGCGATAACGAAGAAATCCGCCACACTCATTAAGTAGCTTCATTGTGTCGTATAGCCCTCGTCCTTCATTCGGACTGGGACTTCTTCCCCTGGCCAACAACAGGCATTTGCGAGTAGCCTTTAATTCTTCGGTTAGGCTTTTGGGGGCCCTTCCGAGATAATGTTTGGCTAGGGTGGGGCCGTTGTCGAAGATCGTAACCTCGAAGAACGGAGTTGTTTCAAAACCATCAGTTCCTACAAAATTGGAAAGATAGCTAGCTAGCGGGTTTCCTGTTCCAACTTGTTGGTTTAGCGGCTTGAAATGCTCAGTCTCTTTCACATGTAGTTGGGCAATAATACCGCGCACTGAGTTCCCGTAGGGGTTGGTTCCCCATCGATCAGCATTCTCAAATACTTCGTATGTGAATCTAGACACTCTCTCAACGAAGCGCTCGAGGGTCAGCGCATCAGGAAGTAAGTCTTTGGATCGCTGGTTCCTCGCTCTGCGAAGTAGCTCCCTGAGCAAGTCTGAGAAAGCTGTCTTCATTGGCAAAATGCCTTCAGTCCTACGGAGATAAACTTGTGTGAATGGGTCCTTATGATCTTTGCTGTCGTTCATGATTTGATCGACAGCGACAAATCCACGCAACCCTCTCAGCATGGGATTTTTGGAGCTAAAAATTCGCGAACCCGCGAGACAGCGGTCAACAATTTCAGTCGGCACAGATGTGTTCTTTACATCCACGAACATTCTGGCAGCCTCGACTCCAAACTTGCGAGATCGAAGCCCAATTATGAATCCGTGCTCCTGATCAAAAAGGTTCGATAGTTGTTTCGCTGCTGGTTGTTCAAGATTGGCGTTTTGAATGTAGGTGGTTAATGCCTGATCGGGACAATCAGTAGCCCAAGACAAGAGAAATTGAATAAACTCCCCCTTTCCCCCCATCCGATAATCGTCAAGATCGTTTGGAACTTGGATGGAGCATCGCGGAGCGTGCTTCTTTAATTCGTGATACAGGTCCGCCACAGAATCAATATTCTGTGTCCTCTCTATTCGGATTAGCTTCGTTGGAGGGGGCATTGAAGTTGTTGGTCACGGAACCCTGTAGCCTGGAGTGTAGAGACCTGAATCGCTATCAGCAACATCTATTGACGCCCATTCTTCTGCATTCCTGCGCTGGTGCATCTCCTCAAAGGAGCCGTCAATCAGGCGGCTCATCACTGAGATGACACAATCTCAGCCGAGACGGCGGCATCACTCCGTTCCCTGTGCCCGTTTGCCCGCCTTGCACCTCCAATCTTGCCAAGACGCGGCGGGCTGGATACGCCAGAATCATCCCGGTGAAATCTCTCCTGACACTTTTTGCGATCTCGGCGCTCTTGGGCGGCCCAGCTTTGGCGGCGGAGAGCCGGCCCAACGTTCTCTTCATCGCGCTCGACGATCTGAACGACTGGATCGGCTGCCTCGGCGGGCATCCGCAGACGCTGACGCCGAACCTCGACCGACTGGCAGCCAGCGGGGTGCTGTTTCGCAACGCCTACTGCGCGGCGGCCTCATGCAATCCCTCGCGCACCGCGGTCTTCAGCGGCCTGCCGCCGCATCGCTCAGGACTGTATCGCAACCCGCAGAAGCTGCGCGAGGTGCTGCCGGAGGCGGAATTGCTGCCACGCTACTTTTCCCGCCACGGCTACTGGAGCGCGGGTTCGGGCAAGATGCTGCACTACATTATCGATCCGCCCAGCTGGGATGACTTCTTCCCGGACAAAGCCAAAGACAACCCCTTCCCGCGCACCTTTGAACCGAAGTCGCGGCCGGTGAACCTGCCGCGCGCCGGCGACTGGCAGTATGTCGAGACCGACTGGGCCGTGCTCGACGTCAGCGACGAGACTTATGGCGGCGACTGGTCCGTGACGCAGTGGGTTGGCGAGCAGCTCCAGCGCGAGCATGGGAAGCCCTTCTTCCTCGCCTGCGGCATCTACCGACCCCACGAGCCCTGGTTCGTGCCGAAGAAGTACTTTGAGCCCTTCCCGCTCGACCGCATCCAGCTGCCGCCCGGCTACCAGGCGGGCGATGTCGATGACCTGCCCGCCGAGGGCCAACGCATCGCGCGCAACCGCTATTTCGAGCACATCCAGTCGCAGGGGCAGTGGAAAAAAGCCATCCAGGCCTACCTCGCCGCCATCCATTTCGCCGATGCCATGCTCGGTCGCGTGCTCGATGCCCTCGAGCGCAGCCCGCAGCGCGACAACACCATCGTCGTCCTGTGGAGCGATCACGGCTGGCACCTGGGCGAGAAGGAGCACTGGCAAAAATTCACCGGCTGGCGGGTCGGCGCGCGCGTGCCGCTCATGATCCGGGTGCCGAAGGGCGCTCCCGGCTTGCCCGGGGGCACCACGCCGGGTGGCGTCTGTGATCGCCCGGTGAGTCTGGTCGATCTGTTCGGCACCCTGACCGACCTGTGCGGCCTGCCGGCGAAGCCGGACATCGCCAGCCGCAGTCTCGTGCCGCTGCTGCGCGATCCGCAGGCCGAGTGGCCGCACGCGGCTCTGACGCACCTCGACCGACCGCACAACTACGCCCTCAGCACCCAGCGCTGGCGCTACCTGCACTACTTCGACGGCGGCGAGGAATTGTACGACCTCGACACCGATCCCCATGAGTGGACCAACCTCGCCGGCCAGGCCGAACACGCCGCCAAGCTCGCCGAGATGCGGGCGCTTGCCCCGAAGTCCATCGCTCCCATGCACGGTGCGGCGCCGAAATGAAGCGCGGGCCTGCCTGCCCGCGCTGCCGAGCCAGCCATGGCGCCGGCACCGTGGCTGTCCCGGGAGGTGACGCCCTCCGCCTCACTCGCCGCCTTCAATCACCGCCCAGGCGTTGTGATTGTGGATGGACTCGAAATTTTCGGCTTCGACGCGGAACCAGCGGATCTGCGGGTGGGCACGGGCCTTGAGGGCAACGTTGCGGACGAGGTCCTCAACGAAGACCGGGTTTTCGTAGGCGGCCTCGGTGACGTGCTTTTCGTCGGGGCGCTTGAGCAGGCTGTACAGCTCGCAGCTGGCGCTGGTTTCGACGATCTCGATGAGTTCCTCGATCCAGACTGGCTCGCGGAAGCGGACCGCCAGGGTGACGAGACCGCGCTGGTTGTGGGCGCCGTGGCGGCTGATCGCCTTCGAACAAGGGCAGAGGGTGGTGACGGGCACCTCGACGGTGACAATGAAATCGATCGCGTCGCCGGCGCTGTCGACCTCGAAAACCACGCCGTAGTCGAGCAGGCCCTCGGCACCGGTGACGGGCGCCTTCTTGGTGCGGAACCAGGGGAAGCGGAAGACGGCGTGCGCCTTTTCGGCATGCAGGCGCTTCTGCAGTTCACGCGGCAGGGCGGCGATGTCGGCGACCGTGAGCTCGCGGCCGTGCGCATTGAGCACCTCGACGAAGCGGCTCATGTGGGTGCCCTTGAACTGGTGGGGCAGGTCGACGGCGAGGCTGACGGTGGCGACCGTGTGCTGGGCGGACTGGTCGCGGTCGCGGATGCGCAGGGGGTGGCGCAGGTTCTTGATGCCGACCCGGTCGATGGGCAGGCGGCGGTCGTCGCGCTCGTTCTGGGTGTCTTTGAGGGGGGCCATGGCGTGCGTACCAAAAACAAAAGAGCCCACTGCCGCCCGGGGCAACAGTGGGTTCAGCGTGAAAGAGCCACGCGCTTCCGGATCAGGGAAGCAGGTTGATGGCGCGGGCGCGCTTGACCTCGCGGGTCACCTTGCGGTGCAGCCAGGCGGGCAGGCCGGTGACACGGCGGGGGATGAGCTTGCCGGTCTCGGTCAGGAAGCGGCTGAGCAGCTCCGGATTCGTGTAGGTGAGCTTGTCGACCGGGATGTCCATCCGGCGGCGCGGCATGCGGCGGTTGGCGCGACGGAGGGCGATGAGGCGTTCGGGGGTCTTCGGTTGCATGACAGGGGATCAGCGGATTTCGCGGTGCAGGGTGCGGCGCTTGAGGAAGTGGTTGAACTTGACCTTCTCAAGACGGCCGGGCGTGCGGATGCTCTTCTTGTTGCGCGTGGTCACGTAGCGGGAGGTCGGCTTGCCTTCCGCCTTCGCTTCCGTGCATTCGAGGATGATGATTTCGCGTGGCATAAAATGGGGAGGCAGTTTGGATCATTCCTTCCCGAAGTCAAGCGACTCATTGCTGCCGCCTCCGGAAGAGGTGGTCGTGGTGCTGTCATCGTCGTCGCTGTCCTCGGCATCCTCGGCGGATTCGTCGAGGCCGAACAGGGAGCGCACCGGTCGGGTCCAGCGGCCGCCGCGCTGGTCGCGCTCGATGCGGGCCTGGCAGGCAACGGTGAAACGGGTGAACGGCAGGGCCTCAAGGCGCTCCTCGGGGATGGTGTCGCCGGACATCTCGCAGATGCCGTAGGTGCCCTTGTCGATGCGATTGAGCGCCTCGTTGATTTCGTAGATGGCGTCCTGTTCCTTGGCGAGCAGGCTGAGCGCGAAATCGCGGTCGTAGGCATCGCTGCCGGCGTCAGCCTGGTGCATGCCAAAGGCGGAGGCTTCACCGCCCTCATGGCTGCGCAGGCTCTCGCTGGCAACGCCTTCGGCGGAGTTCATGTAGGCATCGCGCAGTTCGACGAGGCGCTGGCGCTGCTTTTTGAGGAAGCTGGCCGGCAGCACCGGCTTCTTCGGCGCTTCAATGGTGATGCCCTCATCAAGCGGGCTGGTATCGCGGCGGACATTGATGATCTTCGGCTTGCTCTTCGACGAACTGGACGGAGTCGCCTTGACCGGAGCGGCCTTGGCGGGTGCAGGCTTCGACGCCGGAGCCTTGGCGGCCGGGGCGGGAGCCGGTTTCGGAGCGGGCTTCTGAGCGACCGGCGCCGGCTTTTTCGCCGAAGCAGGCTTGGCCGCCGGCTTGGGCGGCGAGGTTTTGGCCGGGGCCGGCTTGGCAATCGGCTTCTTGGCGGCCGGCTTGGCGGCCGGTGCTTTCTTCACAGGGGCCGCCGGCTTCTTAGCAACCGGCTTGGCAACCGGCTTGGCGGCCGGCTTTTTCGCGATCGGCTTTTTCGCGACCGGCTTGGCCGCCGGTTTCTTGG
>DAIUCN010000097.1:0-16143 GCA_036846165.1 Prosthecobacter sp. | reverse complement strand
CGCCAGGGCAGGGGGGCAGTGCCGTGCCGCAACCCCTGCAGCCGCCCGGCCAGGGCCAGGCGATGCAGCTGGCCCAGCCGGGCACACCGGGCGCAGCGGGGACGCCGAACCCGGATGCGCCGATGCTGCTGGCCCCGGTGCCTGGGCAGTCGCCCGGCGACAAGCCGCCGGACCAACTCCTGATCGCCGACCTGCCCGGCACGCCGTCCGGCGGCGCCAGTCTGTCGATGGCTCTGCCCGGCGGTCGTGATCCCGGCGCCGGCACGGCGGCCCCCAAGGCCGAACCGACCCCGCCGACGGCCGGCGCCAACGCGGCCGTCGTCAACGCCGCGGCCGGCGGCGAGGGGCCGTCGAGCGTGCGGGCGGTCGCCGGCGGCATCCGTCAGGAGCAGGCTGGGCGTGCTGCGACACCGACCCCCGCCGAATTTCTGGCCGCGGAGGAGGCGGCGCTCGATGAGGCGGCCCTGCCGCCGGCTCGGCGCGAGCAGGTGCGCCGTTACTTCACCGAGTTGCGCCGGCGGTTTGAGGCGGCGACGAAGTGAGTGACGCACGGGCGTGCATCTCAGCGTTGCCAACGCCATCAAACCGGGCTTTAACGCAGCATGATCCGCAACCTCATCCTCGACTGGTCCGGCACCCTGGCCGACGATCTCGGGGCGGTGGTGGCGGGCACGAACCGCGTGCTCGAGCACTTTGGCCGCGCGTCCCTGTCGCGGGAGGAGTTCCGCGCCGTTTTCCGATTGCCCTACACCGATTTCTACCGCGACCTGCTGCCCGGGGTGGCGCTGGCCGATCTGCAGGCCGCTTACTTGGCGCTGTTTCCGCTCGATCATCCCGTGCCCCTGCTGCCCCATGCCGAAGCCTTCCTGCGCCAGGCTGGCAGTTCCGGCCGGCGGCTCTTTGTCTGCAGCAGCGCGCCAGAGGCGCATGTCCGCGCCCAGGCCCGGACGAATGGCGTGCTGGACTGGTTTGAGGAATTGCATTGCGGTGTCATCGACAAGGTCACCCACGTGCGCGAAATGCTCGACCGTCACGGCCTGGTCGCCGCTGAAACCGCCTTCGTGGGCGACATGCGCCACGACATCGATGCCGGGCGTGCCGCCGGGCTGACAACGGTCGCCACCGCCACCGGCTACGAATCCGTGCCCGTCCTGCTCACCGCCGAGCCCGACATCCTCGTCCGCGATCTCTCGCACCTGACACGCCTGTTCACCCCGCCTGTTCCATGAATCCGCCCCCCGACGAAATCCACCTGCGCGGGCTCGATCTGCCCGCGCGCATTGGCGTGCCCGACGAAGAGCGCTCCACCTGGCAGAACCTGCAGCTCGACCTCGTGCTGTTGACCTCGCGTCGTTTTGAGGCGCTGGCGGATGACCTCGCCGGCACGCCGGATTACGCCGCTGTCGCAGCGCGGGCGCGGGCCCTGGCCGCGGAACGGCCGCGCCGGCTCATTGAAACCCTCGTCGCCGACCTCGCTGCCGCCCTGCTGGCTGAGTTCCCGCTGGTCGCCATTACGGTGGAAGTGCGCAAACGCGTGCTGCCCGGCTGCGATGAAGTTTCAGCGAAGTTGACCCGGATGGCGCCAGAGGCGTAAGATTGGAAAAGCCGAATTTCGAAGAAAAACTTGTTTCCGCCCCCCATGGATGGTTTGCTCCACGAGTCGTGCGCCCCGGGACGCGCCGGCAGTGCCCCCATGGAGACGACCCAGGAACAGCCCCAGGCCAGCAGTGCGGCCGAGGATCGTGAGTTGGTCGAGCGTGCCCAGGCGGGTGACACTCGCGCCTTCGACGAGCTCGTGCGCAAGTACACGCCCAAGCTCTACGGGCTCGTTTACAACATGACCTCGAACCGAGAGGACACGGCCGACCTGCTGCAGGAGATCTTTGCCAAGGCCTACCGCTCGCTGAAGCGCTTCCTCGGCAAGTCCTCGTTTTACACCTGGATCTACTCGATCGCGGTGAACATGACGCTGAACTACCTGAAAAAGCGGGGTCGCTACGCCAAGGTCAGCCTCGATGACGTTGATTCCGGCATCCATCACGACCCCGACTTCATCAAGATCACCACCGCCAATCGTGACACCGTGCGGGAGGTCAACATTCACGAGCTGCAAAAAAAATTGAACGAAGCGATGCAGAAGCTGTCGGAGGATCACCGGACAGTAGTGACGCTTTATGACATCCAGGGCCTGCAGCACAACGAGATCAGCAAGATTCTCGGTGTGTCCGAAGGCACAGTGAGGTCGAGGCTTTTCTACGCCCACCGTCTGCTCCAGACTTATCTCGAAGACTTCGTCAAATGAACCTTCCCTAGCCCCGGTATCCACGCTCCCTCCCCATGAACGAATTCGAGAACCTCCAACGCCTGATGCGCCTGAAGCGCCACGAGCGCCCTGCCGAAGATTTCGTCGAGGACTTCCTTTCCCGCTTCAAGGAACGCCAGCGCGCCGAATTGCTGCGCCAGTCCGCCCGCGGACTGCTCTGGGAACGCCTGGGCACCCTGCTTGGGGATTTCATTTCGCCGCGCTGGACCACGGCCGGTGCCACAGCGGCCATCGCGGTTCTGGCCGCCTGGACGACCTTTGGTATTGTCGGCGGCGGCCGTCAGGCACAGCCGGCATATGCCGGAGCTTCCGAACTTTCCTCGGGACTGCCGCCACAACCCGTGCTGACATTTGACAGCGAACTCATCAAGGAGTCGCCCAAACCACGGTCCCTGGCTCAGGGACAGCCGCTGGAAATCCAAGCCATCCAGCTTAGCTTCAATGGTGACGTTTTGCCGGCCGAATACGTGCCGGCCGACCGCATCAGCGAACTGGCGGGTCTCGGCACGGTGGCATTGCCCTTCCACACCGAGCTGTTGCCGACCGGCTTTGCACCCTGAGCGGGTTCAGGCCTGCCAGGCGGCGCCCTGGGCGCCAGCCCATTCACCAGCACTCGCCAGGCGAACCGGCACAGCCCGGCCGTTTGGACGCCACTCGCAGACGTCGAGTTCCGACTGCAGCGGTTGCAGCAGGTCTTCACCGGCTGCTGTGGCGATGCCACCGCCAAGCAGGATCTGCTCGGGATCCAGCACGTTGATCAGTGAGGCCAGACCAGCGGCCAGAGTGCGTACCGACTCGCGCCAGAGACTTTGTGCCGTCGATTCGCCGGCCCGCACAGCGGTCAACAGGTCAAGGGTGTTGGCATATCGGCCGTTCGAGCGCGTGGGCAGGCTCTGGTTGCCCAGCAGGGATTCCAAGCTGCCGGGGGTGCGAAAGACATCACGTGGCGCCTGCCAATCGAGGCTGATGTGCCCCAAATGTCCCGCGCGACCGGTGGCGCCGGTGAGCAACTTTCCGCCCGACCAGATCGCGCCACCAACGCCGGTGCCCAACGTGATCAGGAAGACATCGCGGCAACCTTGTGCGGCGCCGAAGGCCACCTCGGCCAGCAGGGCGGCCTGGGCATCGTTGAGCACGTTGACCGGTCGTCCGAGCCGGGTCGTCCAGTCCAGCCCCTCCAGGCCATGCATGCGCCCCGGCATCCAGGTGATGCAGCGACCGTTGGGCGCCGCCAGACCCGGGGCGGCGAGGCCGACCGGCAATCCCCTCAGGCCGGCGGCGGTCTCCAGTTCAGCGATCAACTCCACGACATGCTGGACGAAGCGGGGGGAATCCCCCTGCCAAACGCCGTCTTCGGTCGGGCGCAAGGCCTGGTGCAGCAGGCGACCGTCGTGCCGATCCACCAGTGCCGCCTTGATGCGCGTGCCGCCGAGGTCGATGCCAAGGGCGGGAGCAGAGGCAGGGGAAAGGGGATCCATGGCAGAGGTCAGGGTTTCGACAGGCCTTCGCTGACCGTCCAGCCGCCATCGACGGCAAGGACCTGGCCCGTCACGTAGCGTGCGGCGCGCGAGAGCAGGAACAGTGCGGCGCCTTCGACGTCGTCCGGTCGGCCGGTGCGACCGCCGTCCAGGGGTTGCTTGCGGGCGACGAAGTCGAGGATGGCTGGGTCGGTCAAGGCACGCTGGGACATCGGCGTTTCCACCAGGGCCGGGGCGATGACATTGACCCGGATGTTGTGCGGCGCGTAGTAGCTGGCGATCGAGCGGCTGAAACCGAGAATGCCGGCCTTGGCGGCGGCATAGGCATGGCTGGCGAAGTGGCCGGGTGAGGGTGACCAGCCGAGCACGCTGCCCATGTTGAGGATGCAGCCGCCGTCGCCCTGGCGGAGAAACTGGCGCACCGCGGCGCGGTTCGAGCGGATGAGCGACTTCAAATTGAGGTTGAGCGTGTGGTCGAGGCCGGCGTCCGTGAGTTCGTGCAAGGGGCCGTCGCCCCTGGAGCGGCCGCTGCCGCCGGCGACATGGTAGAGCGCGTCGAGCCGGCCGAAGGCCTCGACCGCCAGGGCCACCGCGCGTTCGGCCGAGTCCGCCTCGGCGGCATCGGCGGTGAGACCGCGTGTGTGCGGGCCGAGTTCGGCAAGCGCGGCCTGGACGTTGGCTGCGCTGCGGCTGGTGACGACCACCTTCGCGCCCTGGCGGCTGAGGGCGCGGGCGGCTGACAGGCCCAGGCCGGTGGTGCCACCGACGACCAGCACAGCCAGGCCCTCGACGTCGTACTTCGCGTTCATGGCCGCATCATCGGCGGGGCCTGCGCGTGCACAACTGGCTTTGCAAACGCCGCTTCCTGTTTTACCGCCAACATCCGGCCGGTTGCGGCCGGTCGATTCCCCTCCACCTTTTGATCCCATGATCCGCGTCCGTTTCGCTCCCTCCCCCACCGGCTACCTGCACGTCGGCGGGGCGCGCACCGCCCTGTTCAACTGGCTCTACGCCCGCCGCCACGGCGGTCAGTTCGTCCTGCGCATCGAGGACACCGACGAGGCGCGCAACACCGAGGCGGCGCGCCAGGCAATCTTCGACGGCCTGCGCTGGCTCGGTCTCGACTGGGATGAGGGCCCGGAGGTCGGTGGCGATCGGGGGCCCTACTTCCAGGGCCAGCGCAAGGCCGTCTATGATGCCTATCTGGCGCGCCTGGAGGCGGCCGGGCGCATCTACACCGAGGCAAACGGTGCGGTGCGCTTCAAGTTCAGCCGCACCGCCATCACCGTGCGCGACCTCGTCTGCGGCGATGTGACCTTCGCACCCACTGAGGAGCCGGACATGACGATCCGCCGCCCGGATGGCAGCTACATCTTCCACTTCGTCAACGTCGTTGACGACGCCGAGATGGCCATCACCCATGTCATCCGCGGCGAGGACCACCTGTCGAACACCTGGAAGCACATCGACCTGTTCAACGCCTTCGGCCTGCAGGCGCCGGTCTATGCCCACATCCCGCTCATCCTCAACCCGGGCGGCTCGAAAATGAGCAAGCGTGACGAGGGCAGCTCGATCCAGAGTTACATCGACGCCGGTTTCCTGCCCGACGCGGTGTTCAATTACCTCTGCCTGCTCGGCTGGACCCCGCGCACCGAGGGCGAAAAGCTCGATCGTGCAACACTCGTGTCGCTCTTTGATCCGGCCGACATCCACAGTGCCAACGCCCGGTTCGACATGCAGAAGTGCACCTGGTTCAACGCCCAGTACCTGCGCGCGCTGGAACCGGCGGCCCTGCTTGCCGCCGCCCGGCCCTTCCTGGATGCTGCGGGTTTGACGGTGACCGATGACGCCCTTGCCGCCGCGGCCCTGGCCAGCGTCAAGGAGAAGGTCAGCCGCCTTGCCGAACTGCCCGAATGGGGGCACTACTTCTTCCGCGAGGATTTTGCCATCGAGGACGAGGCCCTCGCCAAACTGCGGGCCAAACCCGAGAACCCGGCCCTGCTGGCAGCGGCATCTGCCACCCTGCTCAGCGCCCCCGAGTGGACCGAGGCCGGCGTCCAGGCGGCCATCGAAGCCGCGGCGCAGCAGGCCGGGGTCAAGCCGGGCGCGCTCATGCCGCTGCTGCGCTTTGCCCTCAGCGGCCAGTCGCGCGGCCCGGGTGTGGCGACCCTGGCCCATCTCGTCGGCCGCGAGTCAACGCAGCGCCGGATTGAGCGCGCGCTGGCGGCGCTGGCGGCTTGATGCGCCCCCTCAAGCCCACCTTTCTCCCCCTTGTCGACTGCGGCTGGCGGGAGCCAGGCCTTGGCGGCATCAGCCTGGCATTTGGCGACGGACCGTGTGTTCCCACACAGCCCCCAAGAGGCTTGAACTCACTGGTGTTCCGCTCGGCACTGCCGGTTGCTGCACAAAATGCCAGGCATTATTGGTGAAATAAGACCTGATTCCCTCGGGGGGGTGCACAAAATGCCAGGCATTATTGGCGAAATAAGACCTGATTCCCTCGGGGGGGGTGGCGTTGCCAGGGAGAACATGCCTGGCATGTCCGGTCATCTGTGCAGGTGCCATCCCAGGGGGGAATGACTCACGGTTCCCCCTTTTCAGGCTTGGCTCCGCCACGGCAAACGTGGCTTTGCCACGTGCGTGGCGACGAGGTCGATTCAGGCACCGAGCAGTTTGGTGTAGGCGCTGCCTTCGTTTTGGTCGATGCGTTCCGGCCGGCCCTTGTGGGTGTAGGTGAGGGCGGTGTGGTCGATGCCGAGCAGGTGCAGGATGGTGGCATGCAGGTCGTGCACGTGCAGGCGGTCCTCGACGGCATACAGGCCGAGGTCGTCGGTGGCGCCGTAGGTGCGTCCGCCCTGGACGCCACCACCGGCCATCCACATGGTGAAACCGGTGGGGTTGTGGTCGCGGCCGTCGCCCTGCTCGCTCATCGGCGTGCGACCGAACTCACCGCCCCAGATGACCAGGGTTTCCTCAAGCAGGCCGCGTGCCTTGAGGTCACTGAGCAGGCCGGCGATGGGTTTGTCGACGGCGCGGCAGAGGCGAGAGTGGTTGGCCTCAATGCTCTTGTGGCTGTCCCACTTGCTGCCGGCGCCGGAGTAGAGCTGGACGAAACGCACGCCGTTTTCAACGAGGCGCCGGGCGAGCAGGCAGTTGCGACCAAACACGGCGGTGGCCTCGTCGTCCATGCCGTAGAGTTTCTTGGTGGCCTCGGTCTCGCGGCTGAGGTCGACCGCATCCGGAGCCTCGGCCTGCATCTGGTAGGCGAGTTCGTAGCCGCGGATGCGGGCATCGAGCTCGGTGTTGCTGGCGCGGGTGGCGTTGTAGTCGCGGTTGAGCGTGGCAAGCAAATCGAGCTTTTCACGCTGGCGGTGGCGGTCGACCCCCTTGGGGTTGTCGAGGTACTTGATCGGCACGCCGTCGGAGTTGAATTCAACACCCTGATACACCGCCGGCATGAAGCCGTTGCCCCAGTTGCGCACGCCGTTGACGACGGTGCCCTCGCTGTCCTTGATGACGACGAAGGCGGGCAGGTTCTGGTTTTCCGTGCCGAGGCCGTAGGAGGCCCAGGCGCCGAGTGAGGGCCGGCCGCCGAAGACCGAGCCGGTGTTCATGGAACAGACACCACCAGCGTGGTTGATGCCGCTGGAGGCGCAGGAGTGGATGACGGCGAGGTCGTCGGCATGGCGGGCGACATTTTCAAACCAGTCGGAGATCCACAGACCGCCCTCGCCGTGGCGTTTCCAGGTGCGCCGGCACTCGAGCAGAGGGGAGTTGGTTTCACCCATAGCGGTGATCGGCGCCTTGAAGCTGGAGGGCAGCGGCTGGCCGGCGAGCTGGTTGAGCAGCGGCTTGTAATCGAAGGTGTCGAGGTGGCTTGGGCCACCTTCCATGAACAGAAAGATGACACTCTTCGCCTTGGCGATGCGCTGCGGCAGGCGCAGCGGAGCGCCTTGAGCCTGACCACCGGTGAGGGCGGCGAGGGCAACGGCGCCAAAGCCGCATCCGGCAGTCTGCAGGAAATCGCGGCGCGAGGTGGGGAGGTCGTAGCGATGGCAGCTCATGGCTTCAGTGGAGGTAAAAGAATTCGTTCGAGTTGAGCAGAACCTGGCAGAGGTCATTCATGGCCTGGCGGAAGGGGTCGTCGGCCTCGACCGTGGCAGAATCCGAACCCATCCAGGCAAACTGCGAACTGAGCGGGTCGGCGGCACGCCAGACGACAAGGCCGCCGGACCAGCGCTCGGGATCGGCGTTGAGTGCGGTGTCGGGTAGTTGGCCGGGAGCAATACGCACGGCCTCAATGCTGCCATCCCACTGATGGGAGGGCGAGCGCTTGTGCAGACCGCCGATGACCCGTTGGGCGGCGCCCTGGCTGAGTTTCGAGCGGATGTCGAGTGGCACCACGGCTGACTGCAGCGGCGCTGCGGGTGTGTCGAGATCGCGCAGGGTGAAGGTGACACTGCGACCGGTGCAGGACACACGGGCGGAGACGTGGTGGCGGTTGCCGAGGGTGACGCGCAGGTCGGAGGCCACGACCTGGTAGCCGATGTTGGCATTTTCATCCTCGCCTACGACCTGCAGGATGAGGTTGCGCGGCTTGTAGCGGGATTTCTCGCCGGTGACACCGAGGCTCCAGCCGAAGGCTTCCAGGCTGTCCTTGCCGCCGGTCCAGCGCGAGGCGATCGTGCGCACCGAGGCGTTGGCATCAATGCTGTCGAGGCGGACAATGGCTTCGATGGTAAATTCATCGCCCTCCTTGTCGCCGGGCTGAACGAGCAGCCGTTCGTGCGGACTGTTTTCCTTGAAACCAGATGTGTCGGCATCGGCTGCAGCGGCTTTCGCGGCCGGCCCGGTGCCGCCCGATCGCCGGTTCAGGAAATCTTCGGCGACCGCGCGTTCCTTGTCGCTCGGTGGACGGCCGAGCACGGCCAGCCAGGCTTCATCCACGCTGCGTGCCTGTTCGGCCAGGCGACGGGCGCGGGCAAGCAGCCAGTCGCCGTTGAGCAGCTGCAGGGCCTGGGTCGGGGTGGTCGTGCTCTGGCGCTCGGAGGTGCTGGCGAAGCCGGCTGGCATGTCGAGGGCGCGCAGCAGCTCGTTTGGGTTGTTGCGCTTCTTCATCGTGTACACCGAGCGCCGTGTGCCGTTGCCATCGCCAGCCGGGCCGCCGGCGGTGGGATCGAGTTCGCCACTGACGGCCAGCAGGGCATCGCGCACCTGCTCGGCGTCGAGGCGGCGCGGGTGAAAGCGCCAGAGGAAGCGGTTGGAGGGATCGACCTCCGCCGCAGTGGCATCCGGCTCGCGACGCGCGGTCTGACGGTAGGCGGCCGACAGCAGGATTTCACGGTGCAGGGGCTTCAAATGCCAGCCGCCCTCGACAAAACGGCGGGTCAGGAAGTCCAGCAGTTCCGGATGGGTCGGCGGCTCGCCGAGGGTGCCGAAGTCGCTGGCGGTGGCGACAATGCCACGGCCGAAGTGGTACTGCCAGACGCGGTTGACGATGACGCGGGTGGACAGCGGGTTGTCCGGGCGGGTGATCCAATCGGCCAGCACCGTGCGACGCCCGGTGGAGTTGCCCTTGGGCGTGATCTTCGGTTCCGCGGGCTCCAGAATGGAGGGGAAGCCCGGAGCAATGTCCTGCTCACCCTTGCGCGTTTTCAGCGGGTTGGCGGGCGGCACAGGGCTGGCGTCGGTGGCGACAAAAGCGTCCATCAAGGGTTCCGGCTTGAGGTGATCGAACTTCTTCAGCTCGGCTTCCAGCGCCTTGTACTCCGCCTTCTGGGCGTCAGTCTTGAGGCTCTTCATCGGGTCGAAGGTGCGGCGTTCATGAGTCATCTGGCGCTCGCACAGGCCGGCGAGCTGCTTCTCGAAGGCATCGCGTTTGGTGGCCGGCTTGTTGACCATGGCCTGCAAATCCTCGGTGAAGCGCTTGAGGGCGCGCTCAACCCGCGGCTCGAGGATCGGCTGGGTAAGGGCGTCCATCTTTGCGCGGATCTCCGCGGTGGCCGCCTCCCATTTCGCCATCTGGGCATCGTGCGCGCGCTGCTGCTCCGGCGTCGCCAGCTTGAGGTCATCGCGCCAGTGCACCGGCGTGAAGAAGGCACGCAGGCGGTAGTAGTCCTTCTGCAGGATGGGATCGAACTTGTGGTTGTGGCAATGGGCGCAGCCCATGCTCAGCCCGAGAAAAAGCTCCCCGGTGGTGTCGGTCATGTCGGTGACGATGATGTCCCACTGGCCGCGCACATCGCGCTGGTTCCACTCGTACACCGGATGACGCAGAAAGGCGGTGGCGATCATCACCTCGGGATTGTCCGGTGCAATCTCGTCGCCGGCGAGTTGCTCGCGCACGAACTGATTGTAAGGCTTGTCGCTGTTGAGCGACTTGATGACATAGTCGCGGTAGGGCCAGACCGACGGGCGGTAGGCATCGGCGTTGTAGCCGTCGCTCTCGGCGTAGCGGACCAGATCGAGCCAATGCTGGGCCCAGCGCTCACCGTAACGCGGGCTGGCGAGCAGGGTGTCGACCAGCTTCTCATAGGCGTCGGGCCGGGGGTCGTTCACGAAGGCATCGATCTCCGCCTTGGTGGGTGGCAGGCCGTGCAGATCAAAATACAGGCGGCGGACCAACTCATGGCGATCGGCCTCGGCCGCCGGCGTCAGGCCGTTTTCGGCCTGCTTGGCGAGGATGAAACGGTCGATGTCGTTGCGCACCCAGTCGCTCTGCACTGCCGGCGGGGTCACTTTGGCAACCGGCTGGAAAAACCAGTAGTTGCGCTGTTCCTCGGTGAAGCCGCCCTCGGTGACAACGACCTTGTTGCCGGCCTCCTCGGGCCAGGGCGCGCCCTCGGTGACCCATTTTTCCAGGGCGGCGATCTGGGTGTCCTTGAGTTTGCCGCCGCTGTTCTTCGGGGGCATCTGAAAATCGGTATTGTGGTAGCGCACCGCTTCGATGAGGGCCGACTCATCGGGCTTGCCCGGCACCACGGCCGGGCCGGTGTCGCCACCGGTTTTCAGGTAGCCGATGTGGTCGACGCGCAGGCCCCCCTTCTGCTTGGTGCCGCTGTGGCACTCATGGCAGCGCTCGACCAGCAGGGGCCGGATCTCCTTCTCGAAGAACTGCAACGCGGCATGCTGCGCCTCGTCGGCCGCAGCCGGAAGGGCGGCGAGGCCGGCAAGCAGGAGGGCGTGGGCGTAGGAACGGGAGTGGATCATGTTCGAGAAATGAAGTCGGGAGGAATACGGTTTTGGACGCGAAATTTGGCAAAAGTCGCCGCCGGGCGCGGTCAGCCGAAGAGCGCGGCGATGGGACGGCCGCCGTCGGTGATCGGCACGGGCCGGCCAGCCTCGTGCAATTCCTTGCCGGGATCGATGCCGAGCGCGGCGTGGATCGTCGCATGAAAATCGGGGATGGAGACCGGGTTCTCGACGATGTTGGCGCCGAGTTCGTCGGTAACACCCCGGGCGCCGCGGTGCTGCAGGCCGCCGCCGGCGAGCACCAGACTGAAGGCGCTGCTTTGGTGGCCGCGGCCGCCGCGGTTGTCGAATTCCGCGGGCCGGCCAAACTCGGTGCCGGTGGCGATAAGGGTCTTGTCGAGCAGGCCCTTGTCCTCCAGATCGCGGATGAGGGCGGCAAGGGCGGTGTCGATCTCGCGGATTAGGGCGTGCTGGTTGAGCTGGCCCTCAAAGTGGGTGTCCCAGCCGGTGCCATTGATGAAGTTGAGGTTGTGGGAGACCTCGATGAAGCGCACGCCGGCCTGGGTGAGGCGGCGGGCGAGCAGGCAGCGCTGGCCGAACTCGCCGCCGTACGACTCGCGCAGGGCGGCGGGTTCCTCGGCGAGGTTGAAGTTGCGCATGAACTTCGGTTCGGCCCAGCGGCGGGCCTGTTCCTGCAACTCGGCGTAGTGGGCGAGGGCGATTTCCTGCGCCGGGCTGGCGGGGCTGGCGGCGAGTTGGGCGCGCCGCGCCAATTGGCGCGAGGAAAGACCCTCCGGCTGGGTGAAGCCGGCCGGGCCGCTTTCGGTGTCGACCAGGTAGACACTGGCGTGGCGCGGGCCGAGGAAGCCGGGGCCGCGGCTGACGTTGGGGTAGCCGATGAGCATGTAGGGCGGCACATCCTCCGAGGCGGCGCCGCGCTGGTGGGCGATCAGCGAGCCGAGCGAGGGGTAGGTGACCGTGCCGCTGATCATGCGCCCGGTGTGCACGAGGTTGGTGGCAAAGGCGTGTTCATCGACGACGCGATGGTTGACGGTGCGCACCGCCGTCAGACGGTCGGCCAGCCGCGCGGTCTGCGGCAGATGCTCGGTGAAACGCACCCCCGGCACGGCGGTGTCGATGCTGGCGGGGATGTCGAATTCCCAGCTCACCTGGACCACTGTGAAGCCGTAATCGACGACCCAGTCGGCCAACCCGGCCTTGCCGCCGCGGTTGGGGATTTCCACCCGGGTGGTGCCGTTGGCGCGCGCCGGATCGCGCGGACGCAGGAGGCGCAGATCGGCCTGAAAAGCCACGCGCCCGGCGGCGTTGCGCGGCGCCAGGTCGAGATCGGCGATGAGCGCATTTTGCGGCAGGGCCGGATCGATTTCGAAGTGCAGTTGGCCGCTCAGTTCCTCATGGCCGCTGGCGCCGAGATCGCGAGGCTGTGTCAGTTCGACGCGCACCACGCCGGCACCGGCAAACGGTGCCGCGCCCAGCCCTAGCAGGACAAGCAGACAGCGGAGGGAGAAGAACACTGGAACAGTACGTGTTCCGGCCAACGGCTTTGCCCGGGCCTCCCCCCACTTTCGTGGGGGTCAGGCCAGACCGACATGGCGCCGTGCCTCGAGCCGTCAAAGCGGGCGCTGGGGGCGTTGCCGACGTAGCCGATGGCCTTCATGCTCTCCGGAGGGGTGTGCATCCACCGATGGCGAGGTCGCGAGGGGTCTGCATGAGCCTGCCGGCCTGGGGCGTACTCTTCCGCCATGTTGCGCGTCTGCCTCTCCCTGCTTGCTGCCGCTGCCTTGCCGGCGGCGGATCCCTGGAATGATCTCGCCGCGTGGTTTCGGCCGCCGGCGGAGTTTGCCAACGACCTTGGCGACCATGCCTCGCCGCTGAAGTTCAAGGACGGTCGTGAAGTCACCACCGAGGCACAGTGGCGACAGCGCCGCGAGGAAATTCTGGCCGACTGGCATGGCCTGATGGGGGCCTGGCCGCCGGTGCTGGCGAAGCCGGCTCTGGAAGTGCTGGAAACCCAGCGGCGTGAAAATTTCACCCAGCACCGCATCCGCCTCCAGATCGCCGCGCAGCAGACCGGCGAGGGCTACCTGCTCATTCCTGAAGGTGCGGGACCCTTCCCGGCGGTGTTCGTGCCGTTTTATGATCCGGAAACCAGTGCCGGTTTGAACGACAAACCCTTTCGCGACTTCGCCCGCCAGCTCACGCGCCGCGGTTTTGTGACCCTGTGCATTGGCTCGCCCGGCGGCGATGCCCGCAAGCCGGTGCTGTCGCCCGAGGCAAAGTGCCAGCCGCTCAGCTACCTCGGCTACGTCTCGGCCAACGCCTGGCAGGCTCTGGCGCAGCGCCCCGAGGTGCGCGCCGATCGCATTGGCATCTGCGGTCATTCCTATGGCGGCAAGTGGGCGATGTTCGCCGCCTGCCTCTGGGAGAAGTTCGACTGTGGCGTGTGGTCGGATCCGGGCATCGTTTTTGACGAGACACGGCAGAGCATCAATTACCAGGAACCTTGGTACCTTGGGTTCGATCCGCAGGTGACGCGCAAGCCGGGACTGGTCACGCCCGAGAACCCGCGCACCGGTGCCTACAGGGAACTCATCGCCCGCGGCCACGACCTCGTCGAACTGCAGGCGCTCATGGCCCCGCGCCCTTTCCTCGTCTCCGGCGGCGCCGAGGATCCGCCAAAGCGCTGGGTGCCGCTCAACCACGTGCGCGCCGTCAACCGCCTGCTCGGCCAGGAACAGCGCGTGGCGATGACCAATCGCCCCGATCATTCCCCCAATGCGGAATCGAACGAGGTCATCTACCAGTTTCTCGAAGCCTGGTTGAAGCGGCCGTGAAAGGCGCGGAAATCAGGCTTCGCCGCGTGACCGGTACACCGGCAGGCGCAGGCGCCAGCGCATCGCCGCCAGACGCAGCAGCAGGATGACCGCCATGCCGGCGTAACGATGCCAGTCCGCCGCCGGCAGCTGCTGGCGCAGCAGGACGTACACGGTGGCACCAGCGGCGACTGCCGTGGCATACAGCTCGACCTCGGTGCGGAAAACATGCGGCAGTTCCTGGCGCAGCACATCGCGCAGGATGCCCCCCGCGACCCCGGTGACGACGCCGAGCAGGACGGCGACCAGAGCCGGCGAATCATAGAGCAGGGCCTTTTCGGTGCCGACGATGCCAAACAGCGCCAGCCCGAAGGCATCGGCTAGGGCGAGTGCGCGGTTGGGGGGATGCACGAAGCGGGCGAGCACGAAGGTGGCCAGCGCCGTCCCCAGTGCGGTGTGCAGGAAGTCGATGTTTTCAATCCAGAACACCGGTTCGGCACCGAGACAGAGATCGCGGATTGTGCCGCCGCCGACGGCGGTGACAAGAGCCAGCACGAGGGCGCCGAACAGGTCCATGCGCTTGCCTTCGGCGGCGAGCACGCCAGAGATCGCGCAGACGGCGACGGCGAAATGTTCGATCCAGGCTGGCATGGGCTCAGGCGACAGCTTCCACGACGATGCGCGGACCCTGAATCTCGCGCACGCGCACGGCGGTGCCGTTGGGCAGGTAGCCCTGATCGGCGGTGACCTCGACGCGCCGGCCGTTGAATTCGGCGGTGCCAGCCGGACGCAGGGCGCTGACGGCGATGCCCGTGTCGCCCGGGCGCAGCGCCTGCGCGGCCTGAACCGCCGGGGTGTCGCTGGCGGCACCGCCGGCCGAGGAGGCGAGCACGAGTCTCTGGAAGGGGCGACTCTCGGGCAGGAATCGGAACAGGATCAGCAGCAGCGCTGCGGCGCCGAGCAGGCCGGTGGCGAAGTGGCGCAAGCCGGTGGCATAGATGGCAAGGTCGAAGTTCCAGCCGGTTGGAACTTCTTCAGCGCCTCCGGCGGGGGCAGCGACCTCCCAGCCGGACATGGTGTAAACCAGGGCGACCATGATGCAGAGGAAACCCAGGATGCCCGGCAGCATCAGGCCAGGCAGCACGGCCAGTTCGATCAACACAAGCAGGGCGCCAACAATGAACAGTCCGGCCATTACTGCCGTTTCATGGCCAACCAAGCTGCCGGCAACGTAGTGACCAAAGAAAAAAAGGCCAAAGGCGGTCACAGAGACCAAGCCGGGCAGGCCGAAACCGGGCGCCTGCATTTCCAGATAGCCTCCGGCAACGCCGATGAGGATGAGGATTGCCGCGTAGGTCGTCACCCAGATGGCGACATTCTCAAAGAAGGTCGGCTCGGCAATGACGGTGGCACCCTTGAGCTTTTCCGCCTTCTTGATCTCGTCGAGGCTGTTGACGATGCCCTTGGCGAAGAGCGGCCGGCCGTCGAGCAGCATCACCGCCTGCTCGGCATCGAGGGTGAGCACCGTCTCCTTGGTGTCGAGCATGACATCGCCGACCTTGAGTTCCTTGCTCATGTCGATCATCGCCTCAATGACGCGCGGGTCGTGGCCCTTGCTGCGGGCGACCGCGCGAGCCATGCCCATGGTGGCGGAGTTCATCTTCGCGCGCTCGGCGTCATCCATCTGCGTGCCGTTGCCATAGATCGGCGTGGCGGCGCCGGCGGTGCCGGCCGGAGCCATATAAATGCCGTCAGTGGCGACCGCGATCATCGCGCCGGCGGACAGCGCCCGCTTGTTGACAAAGGCGAAGCTGCGCGGCTTGAGTTTCTGCAGGTCGTTCATCATCAGGTCCACCGTGTCCCAGAGCAGGCCGCCCGGCGTATCGATGTCGAAAATGACCGACTCAGCGCCCTCGTCCGAGCAGCGCTGCAGGGTGCGCGACATAAATTCAAAACGCGCGCGGGAAATCAGGTCCTCCTTGCCGACCGGAATCACCACGACCTTGCCAGCATACGCCAGTGTTGGCTCAGCGGCGGAGACAGGCGCGGCGCCCAGCAGGCTCCCAAGCGCAGCAAGAAGAAGGAGGCGGACGTGCATGATGGTGATGACAAGCCTACGCTCGCCACCCGCCTATGGCAATCCACAAGCGCCCCTGAAACCTGTCGCAGGTTGATAGCCGGCATCGGTGTGTGTACTCTTATAAAGTGTCTGTCCCTTTATTAGAAAAAGACTTGACGTGATGGTTGGATGGGGTTGCTTGTGGTCATGCGTCAGAAGCGGCTCAAGGCTCCGGATGGGGCGGTCTCGGACACGGCC
>DAIUCN010000096.1:0-16271 GCA_036846165.1 Prosthecobacter sp. | reverse complement strand
CGATGACCTGAAAAAATCGCTCACCGAAGCCCTGGCGGCGGCTCAGAAACCGCTGGCCGACGCCTACCTGGCACGCCTGCGCGAACTGGCCGTCACCGATGCCAGCCTCAAGGAGGCTGCCGACGCCGAGGAACGCCGTGTCCTGCGTCTGCTCGGCAGCACCGGCCAGGGTGGCGGCGCGTTGCGCCTGACCAGCGCCAGCAGTCCGCTCGGTTCCTTCGACGACCTCGATGGCGCCCGCTTTGTTGAAAGCAAGAGCGATGAGGGCGACCGCTTCGAGGTCGAGCACGAGGGCCGGCGCCTGCGCGTACAACTGCTCTGGGTGCAATGCGCGCCCGTGGAGCCGGCTGCCGACGCGACACGCGCCAAAGCCTTCCGAGAGCACTTCCGGCTCGATGAACAGAGCACGGCGACCCTCGGCCGCCTCGCTCAGGAATTCACCGCCGGCTACTTGCAGGGCAAGCCCCTGCGCCTGCTCGTCCGCCCCGGCCTCAACAAGGACGGCAGCGTGTCCGCGCTCGTCTTTCTGCCGGAAGTGGGCCTGTTTCAAAACATCCTGGTCGACCAGGGGCTGGCCGCCGTGGTGCCGCCGAAGGAACGCCGTGGCGTCAGTGAAAACGGCCTGCTTGACACCCTGCTTGAACGTGAACGGGCCGCACGCCGGCGCAAACCTGCGCCCGGGGCCTGGGCTCTTTCGGAAACCCGCTCATGAAAAGCCTCTGCCTGCTCGCCCTGCTCGTCTGTGGTGCCGCCGCCCAGTCGCCACCGCTGACCTCGGCACCGGTTGCCTCCAGCTCCGAGGACTCGCGCCTGCGCCAAATGGAGAGCATCTACCAGCAGCAGCTGCGCGCCCTGCATGTTCCTGTGGTCGCCGCCTACGTCACTGAACTGCAGCGGCTGGCAGCGAGCGCTGCCGATCCCGCTCCTTATCAGCGCGAGATCACCCGCCTCCAGGGCATCCTGGCCAGTGGCGGCGTGGTGGATCTGACCGCGGCGGCGCGGGCGCTGAAAACACCCGCCGAACCGCCGCCGGACCCCGGCGCACCACCGGTGCAACGCCTGCGCCGGGGCACTCTGGCCCTGACCCCGGCCCTTGCCGCCAGCATCCAGCCGCGACCCGACAGCAGCGCCAGCCCGGAGGCCGCCGCCATCGGCGAGATCGAATGGCGCATCGAAAGCCTGCCGCCCGGCCACTATGAAGTGCTGTTGCACTATGCGTGTCCGTCACTGACCTCGCCGTTGCCCCTGGAATGCCAGCTCGCCGAGCATCGGCTCGCCGCACCTCTCGGTCCCGAGGGAGCCACCGGCGATGCCGCCACCTACAGCATTCTGCGCCTAGGCCGTCTCAATCTGACGCGCGAACTGCGCGGTGAGACCCTGCGCCTGCGCACCGGCACTGCAACAACGCCTCTGCTCGTCAAACAGCTCATCCTCACCCCTTCAAAAAACGCAGACTGACCCCTCACACGACTTCGACCATGGGAGCACAATGGAAACAAAAATGGCGCGAACTCGCCGCCGATCAGAAGGGCCGACTCGTCGGCAAACTCACCCGCGAAATCCAGGTGGCGGCGAGACTCGGAGGTCCCAATCCTGAATTCAACGCCCGCCTGTTCGCCGCGATTGCCGCGGCCAAAAAACAAAGCGTCACGCGCGACGCCATCGAGCGCGCGCTCGCCAAGGGCAGCGGCACCGGTGCCGATGCCGTGCAGTTTCAAACCGTCGTCTTTGAAGGCTTTGCCCCGCACCGCGTGCCGGTGATGGTCGAATGCCTGACCGACAACAACAACCGCACGTCCTCGGAGATCAAGGTGCTGTTCAAGTCCGGCAGCATGGGCACGCCAGGCTCCGTCGCCTGGATGTTCGAACACTGCGGCCTCATCGAGGCCCAGCATTCGGACAGCTCCGTCGATCTCGAAACCGCCGCGCTTGAGGCCGGGGCCGACAACGTCGAGCCGCTCGAACTCGACGAGGATGAGGCCGCCGGCCAGATCGGTGCGCGCTTCTTCAGCGCCACCACCGAACTCGATGCCGTGACCAAGGCGCTCAAGGCCGCCGGCTGGCAAATCACCACCTCCGAACTGCATTACCAGCCGAAGGACTGCCCGGAACTCGGCGACAGCCAGCGCGAGGAGGTCACTCGCTTCCTGCAGGCAGTCGACGGTCATGCCGATGTGCATCGCGTCTACGCCGCCCTCAAGTAGCTTTCGTCTTGCCGGCCCTCCGGCCCACCCGCCATGCCCCGCTTCCTCCTACTGGTCATGCTGCTGCTTAGCGCCCTGCCGGCGCAGACCAGCGCCTGGCCGGCCTGGCTGCGATTGCCTGACCTAGGACGGCGGACAAACGCCGCCTCGCCGCCGCGCCTGCAAATTCTTGAGTTCAGTGGCGGCACAGGCCGCAGCGCACGCACCGGCCTGATTCAAGAACTCGGCACCACCCGGGAAGTGCGCGTCAGCGACGAGGCCGCGAATTTCACGATCAGCGGGCACTCGGTCGGGGGGCGTGTGAGCGCGCGTCTGGTCGACGCGGACGGGGCACCCGTCTTTGAGCGCAGCTATGCAGCGCCAGGCCTGGAGGAAAACCTCCGGCAACTCGCCGACGACCTCATCCTTGCCTCCACGGGAAAGCCTGGTCTGGCGACCAGCCGGATCGCCTTTGTCAGCGACCGCAGTGGCAGTCGACAGATCTATCTTTGCGACCCGCAGGGCCGCGATGTGCAACAACTCACCCGCCATCCCCATGGCGCCGTCAGTCCAAGTCTGGCGCCAGACGGCTCGGCGGTCGCCTTCACCAGCTACCGTCCGGGTTTCCCCGTAGTCATGCTGCTCGACCTCGGCCAGGGCTGGGAGCGGGTCATCACCGACACGCCCGGGCTCAACACCGGCGCCGCCTTTGCTCCGGACGGACGCCGGCTCGCCCTGGTGATGGGTTTTCTCGGCAATCCCGAGATCTTCGTCACCGACCTCGGCACCAACACCGCCGCATGCGTCAGCGAGACCCTCGGCGTGCCCTCCGGTCCGTCCTGGCACCCCGACGGCCGCCGGCTGGTATTTTCCGATGATCGCGGCCACGGCCCGCGCCTGCATCTCGCGGAAATCCCCGAGGGTGAAGGTGAGTTGCGCCTCAGTCTCTGGCCGAGTGGCTTCCGCTTCTGCACCGATCCGGAATTCTCACCGGACGGCCGCCAGATTGCCTTCACCGCGCGCCTGAGGGGCGAAAGCGCTGTCGTGATCAAGGACTTTCCCTCCGGCCGGGCCCGCATCATTCAGCGTGGCGGCGCCCGCCACCCCAGTTGGAGTCCAAACGGCCGCTACCTCTGCTACACCCAGCACGGCGCACTGTACATCCACGACCTGCTCAACCGCGAGCGACGGGTCGTGCTCGCCCACCACGGCACCATCACCGAACCCCGCTGGATGCGATGATCCGCCCCGTCCTGCTTCTGTCGCTCGCCGCCGGCCTCGCCGGCTGCAGCAGCCCGCTGCCGCCCGGTGGCGAGTCCACCGTGCTGCACGCGCTGGGTCCGCGCGAGGGCTTTGTCAGCCCGCTGACGCAACCCCTCCGCCCCGCCTGCCCAGCCCTGCTCTTCTCCGGCACGCGCTACACCTTGAACGCCGGCCACGAACGCCTGCTGCGCGACTTCGTCGCCGCCCTGCCTGCCGACGCTTGCGGTGCACGCCACCTGATTGTCGGCCAAACCCCGGTCGACCTGCCCGACGGTTATGCCCGCTCCCTCTCGGAACGCCGCGCCCAGGCCGTGCGACGTTTCCTGATCGACCAGGGGCTGCCGGCCGAGCATCTGCAGACACTCGGCCTCGGCCATGACGCCGCACCGGCCGGCCACACCGGCAACAGCGTTGTCATTTACCGCCAGTGAAACGGTTCAGCGCCGTTCGCGACTGAAACGCGCCTCGCCATCACCACGTGAGGAAGTCAGGACCGAACTGCGCCCGCTGGTGGTGGCACGCAGCTCGCTGGCACGCGGGGATCCGGACGAGGGCGCCGGGCCGCGCTCCATGGAGGAACTCGGACGCGTCGGCGTCAGGGTCGGCGGGCGTGACTCGCGCGACCGGGAGGCGGCCGGGGGAGCCGAACGGATCGCCGGCAGCGAGGAACTCGACCGCAGCGAGCTCGGCGAGCCGCGGTCAAAGGTAGCCGAACTGGCGGAGATCGGCGACCGCGGACTGACAGCGGAGTGGCGGCTGCCGCTGGCAAATGGCTCCAGCGGCCGCGGGTCGCGCTGATAAGTGCCCGGGTGAACCGTGCGATAGCCGGTGACGGTGCGGGTCGGTGCCGGATGGGGGTGATGATGAACGTAGCGGTCACGGCCCCACCAGGAAGAGCGCCCACCCCACCAACCGCCGCTGAACCAGCCGACGGACAGCGAGGAACGGGCCGGACCGTAGCCGTAGGGTGCATAACCATAGGGCGCGTACCCGTAGCCGGGATAGACCCGCGGTGGCGGCGCACCGTAGACATAGGGATCGTAGGGAGCACAGGAACTGAGCAGCGCGGCGGCGAGCAGTGTGCAACCTCCGAGGAAGGGCGAGAAGTTCATGTTTCATCTGACGCACGGCGTCGACGAGTATTCAATTGCGTCCGTCGGCTTGCCGGCTGGCGCGGCCCGTGCTACCAAACCGCGGATGCGTTATCATGTCATTCACCGCACAACCTACGTGTACGAAAGTCCGGTAACGGTCTGCCACTATCACGCGCGCTTGGAACCGCGCCTGCTGCCGGGCCAGGCCTGCCCCTGGCACGAGCTGACCATCCACCCGGCACCGGTCGAGCGCGCCAAACGCGCCGATGCCTATGGCAACGCCTGCGTCTATTTCGAGATTGAGGTGCCGCACCAAAAGCTGGAGGTGATCGCGCGCAGCCTGGTGGAACTGCGCCCCCCCGCCGGACTCGCGCCGGAACGGACTCCGCCCTGGGAGGTAGTGCGCGACAGCTGCCGCAACGACAAGCCCGGACCGGCAGCGACCGCCGGCGAGTTTGCCTTTGCTTCACTGCTGATCCCAACGGGCGATGCCTTCGCGGCCTATGCCCTGCCCTCCTTCCCGGCACACCGACCTGTGCTGGAGGGCGTGAGCGACCTCAACCGTCGGCTCCATGAGGATTTCGTCTTCGATCCCGCCGCCACGGATCTGGCAACGCCGGTGGCCGAAGTGTTTGCGACCCGCCGCGGCGTCTGCCAGGACTTTGCCCAGGTCATGATCGCCTGTCTGCGCTCGCTCGGCCTGCCCGCCCGCTATGTCAGCGGCTATCTGGAAACCCAGCCCCCGCCCGGCCAGCCGAAACTGGTCGGCGCCGACGCTTCGCATGCCTGGGTGGCCGCCTACTGTGGCGAAGCCTGCGGCTGGGTCGATGCCGATCCCACCAACCACGTGCTGCCCTCCGACCGCCACATCACGGTGGCCTGGGGACGTGATTTTGGCGACGTCAGCCCGCTGCGCGGCGTCACGCTCGGGGCGGGAGACCACCGCCTCGAGGTCGCCGTCGACGTTCTGCCCCAAACTGCCTGAAGTGGTCGCCGCTTTGCGCGTGACAAGCCGCGCCATCCGCGCTGTGATGCCTGCCGATGACGGGGCATTTCCACTGGCTCTACGACGGCGGCATCGTCGGCCTTTATCTGCTGCTGACCCTGGCGGCCGGTCTGGCCATGCGCCGTTATGTCTGCCGGGTTGAGGATTATCTGGTCGCCGGTCGAGAGGTGGATCTGCACCTCGGCATCGCCTCGCTCGCGGCCACCGAGTTCGGCATCATCACCTGCATGTACACCGCCCAGGCCGGTTACACCCACGGCTTCAGCGGCGCGGTGCCCGGCCTCTGCCAGGCATTGGCGATGGCCCTCATCGGCCTGACCGGCTTCTGCATCAAGCCACTGCGCCAGGCCGGAGCCATGACCTTGCCGGAGATGTTCGAGAAGCGTTTCGGCAAGACCGTGCGCTGGCTCTCAGGCCTGGTCATCGTGCTCGGCGGCCTGCTCAACATGGGCGTGTTTTTGCAGATCGGCGGCAAGTTCCTCTGCAGCGTCGCCGGTTTCGATCTCGACCACCTCGCCACGCTGATGACCGTGCTGCTCCTGCTGGTCGTCGTCTACACCGTGCTCGGCGGCATGCTGTCGGTCCTGGTGACCGACTTCCTGCAGTTCGTCGTCATGAGCGCCGGCCTGCTCGTCGTCAGCTTCCTGGTGCTGAAGGAGGTCGGCTGGGACACACTGGTCGACACCGTGCGCCGTCACCACGGCGAGGGCGGCTTCCAACCCCTGGCCAATCCGGCGCTCGGCTGGGCCTTTGTGACGAATCAATTCGTCGCCAACGCCGCCGCCGCGCTCACCTGGCAGGCCGTCATCGTGCGCGTGCTGTCGGCACGCGACAGCCGCACCAGCCAGCGCATCTACACCCGCACCAGCTTTTTCTTCGTCTGCCGCTTCCTGCTGCCCGGCATCTGGGGCATCGCCGCCCTCGCCACCCTCGGCTGGAAACCGCTGCAACAGCTCACCGTCACCGAGCAGGCCGCCTTGCCGGTCGCGGTCGCGGAAACAATCGCCGCCTCGCCGGTGGGCCAGCCGCTCGCCGGCCTCAATGTCGAGCAGGCCGCCGCCCTCGCTCCGGAGGTAAAGGCCAAACTGGCCGATGCCTCGCTGCTGGCGCTGCCGGAATTCCTCGGCGGCCTGCTGCCCGTCGGTCTGCTCGGCCTGCTCATCGCCGCCATGCTCGCCGCCGACATGAGCACCAACTCCTCCTACCTGCTGAGCTGGGGCAGCGTCATCTACAACGACCTGCTCGCACCCTTCCGTCGCCGGCCGTGGACCGATGCCCGCGCCATACTCTGGAACCGCTGCATCATCGCCCTCATCGGACTATACCTCCTGTTCTTCGGCCTGTTCTACCGGATCGAGGGCAATGTCTGGTCCTACCTGCTGCTCACCGGATCCATCTATCTGAGCAGCATGTCGGTCCTGCTCATCGCCTGCTGTTACTGGCAGCGCGCCAACAACTGGGGCGCCATCGGCGGCATCCTCGGCGGCGCCACTGTGCCGGTGCTGCATCTGACCCTGGAAAAGCTGCCCGCCACCGCCGCCTGGGCCGCCGCCGTCGGCAAGGATGTCGCCGGCCTCGCCGCCTTCGCTGCCGCCGCCCTCGGCATGATCGCCGGCTCTCTGCTGAAACCCCGTTCCGCCCCGCCGCCATGATCACCTTCTGGTTCCTGCTCACCGTCGCCGCCCTGCTCTGGTACAGCGTCGTCACCGCCTGGGTCGCGTGGTTGGGCGCGCGCGACATTCGCGGCATGCTGACACGCCTCGCCAGCCGACGTCCCGACACTCCCCATGACGACGCCTGAGCTCGAAGCTGCCCTCGCCGCCTGCGCCGCCTTCGACCTGCCCGCGCCGGTAACCGGCCTCGCCCGCCACGGCAGCGGCCACATCCACCAGACCTACCGGGCCGGCACCGCCGCCGGCGATTTCCTGCTGCAGCGCCTCAATGACAACGTCTTCCCCGACCTCGACGCCATCGCCGACAACACCGCCCGCATCGCCGCTCACCTGGCCGGTCAGAGTGGCGACCGGCTGACACCACGCCCCACCCGGCGCGGCGGCCTGCTGCACCGCGACGCCAGGGGTCACGCCTGGCGCGTCTTCGACTTCCTCGAGGGCACGCTGTCCTTCGACGTTGCTCCCAACCTCGCCACCATCGAGGCGGCGGCACAGGCCTTTGGCGACTTTCAGAAACGCCTGGCCGACCTGCCGGCACCGCCGCTGCGCGAGACCCTGCCGGGGTTTCACGACACCCGCCGGCGCTTCGCCCGCCTCGAACAAGCCGCCGCCGCCGATCCGGCCGGCCGCCGCGCCGGCTGCGCGGCCGAGCTGGGGGCTTTGCTGCAACATCGCCCGCTGGCCTCCGCCCTGCAGGAGCTGGCGCTGCCCGTGCGCACCGTCCACAACGACACCAAGCTCAACAACCTGCTGTTCGACGCCGCCAGCGGCGAGCCGCGCTGCGTGATCGACTGGGACACGACCATGCCCGGACTGGCCGCGCACGACTTCGGCGACATGGTGCGCACCATGGCCGGCAACTGCGCCGAGGACGAAGCCGACACGGCGCAGGTCGCCATCGTGCCGGAGCACCTGACAGCGATCCGCCACGGCTATCTGGCGGCGGTGAGCGACTGGCTGACACCGGCCGAGCTCGCCAGTCTCAATCTCGGTGCGCTCACCCTGCTGTTCGAGCAGGCCTGCCGCTTCCTCACCGACCATCTGGAGGGCGACCTCTATTATCCCGTGCACCGCCCGGACCACAATCTGGTGCGGGCGCGCGTGCAGCTGGCCCTGCTCGAATCCCTGGAGGCCCGGTCCTGAAACGACAAGGCCCGCACTGCCGAAGCGGTGCGGGCCTGAAATCGCGACCTGGCTCAGAGCGTGCGGCGTTTGCGCTTGACGTGCAGCTGGGCGGTGCTGCGCTGGATCATCGCCATCACAGCAGCCACCTCCTCCTGCTGCTCGCCGTGTTTGAGGTGCTCGAGCGAGTGCTTGGCGCGCTCGAGGGCCTCCTCCACCGCCTTCTCGTCGATGTCGTCACTGTGGATGGCCATGTCGGTGAGCACCCGCGCGGTGGCGCCGGTGACCTCGACCAGGCCTTCGCCAACCGCCATGTCGACAGTCTTGCCGGCCTTCGTGTAGCGAAGCTCGCCGGGCAGCAGGGTCGTCACCAGCGGCGCGTGCGCCGGCAGAACCCCCATCTCACCTTCGTAACCGGGCAGCACGACGGTGTCCACCTCATCGGAGAAGACGAGGGCTTCAGGGGTGACGATTTCGAGTTTGAGAGGCATCTGGAAAAGTTGGCAAGTTCCAAGTTTCAGGTTTCAAGTTGGGCGCCGACGGCACGGCACTTGAAACGTTCAACGGTCAGACAAAGGGGTGAATCAGGACTTCGGCACCGTGTCGATGCCACCCTTCATGTAGAAGTTGGCTTCGGGCACGTCGTCGTGCTTGCCGTCGAGGATCTCGGCGAAGCCCTTGACGGTGTCCTTGACGGACACGTACTGGCCGGGGGTGCCGGTGAAGATTTCGGCGACGTGGAAAGGCTGGCTCAGGAAGCGCTGCAGCTTGCGGGCGCGGAAGACGATGAGCTTGTCCTCGTCGGAGAGTTCGTCCATGCCCAGAATCGCGATGATGTCCTGCAGGTCCTTGTAGCGCTGCAGCACGCGCTGCACGCCGCGGGCGACGCGGTAGTGCTCTTCGCCGACGATTTCCGGGGCGAGCGCCTTGGACACCGAGGCAAGCGGGTCAACGGCCGGGTAGATGCCGAGCTCGGCGAGCGAGCGCTCCAGCACGACGGTGGAGTCGAGGTGGGCAAAGGTGTTGGCGGGGGCGGGGTCGGTAAGGTCGTCCGCCGGCACGTACACCGCCTGGAAGGAGGTGATGGAACCGCTCTTGGTCGAGGTGATGCGCTCCTGCATCGCGCCCATTTCGGCGGCGAGGGTGGGCTGGTAGCCGACCGCGGAGGGCGTGCGGCCCAGCAGGGCGGACACTTCCGAACCGGCCTGGGAGAAACGGAAGACGTTGTCGACGAAGAGCAGCACGTCCTGGTTCTTCTCGTCGCGGAAGTACTCGGCCATCGAAAGGGCGGAGAGGGCGACACGCAGACGGGCGCCGGGCGGCTCGTTCATCTGGCCGTAGACCAGGGCGACCTTGGAGCCGGGCTCGCTGATGTAACCGCCCTGCGGGTTGCGGGCGATCTCGTGGCCGTTCTTCTTCACCTTGATGACGTCGGACTCGATCATCTCATGGTAGAGGTCGTTGCCCTCACGGGTACGCTCACCGACACCGGCGAACACGGAGTAGCCACCGTGTCCCTTGGCGATGTTGTTGATCAGCTCCATGATGACGACAGTCTTGCCGACGCCGGCACCGCCGAAGGCGCCGACCTTGCCGCCCTTGGTGAAGGGGCAGATGAGGTCGATGACCTTGATGCCCGTCTCAAGGATCTGGGCGGACGGGTCCTGGTCGACGAGGGCCGGAGCCTTGCGGTGAATCGGGTAGCGCTTTTCGGTCTTCGGCGCCGGCTGGTCGTCGATGGCGTCGCCGGTGACGTTGAAGATGCGGCCGAGGACTTCCTCGCCAACGGGCACGGTGATCGGAGCGCCGGTGTCGGTGACGGCCATGCCGCGCTTCAGACCTTCGGTCGAGGACATCGCCACGGAACGAACCCAGCCGTCGCCCATGTGCTGCTGAACCTCGCAGACCAGACGGGAGGACTTGCCGCCGAGGTCGTAGCTGATCTCGAGGGCGTTGTAGATCTCGGGCAGTTTGCCGGTCGCGGAGAAATCCACGTCGACCACGGGGCCGATGACTTGAACGATTTTGCCGATGTTGCTCATGTTGGTTGATTTGAAATGGGAAGTTCGGGAATCTGCAATCACTCCAGGGCCATCTTGGCGGTGGTGATTTCGAGGAGTTCGTTGGTGATCGCCGCCTGGCGCAGCTTGTTGTACTCGAGGCTCAGGTCCTTGAGCATCTGCTTGGCGTTGTCGGTGGCGTTCTTCATCGCCACCATGCGGCTGCTGTGCTCGGAGGCGCGCGCCTCCAGCAGCATCTGATAGAGCGTGCCGTTGACGTACTGCGGCAGCACCGTCTCGAAAACGACGGCGGCGTCGGGCTCGAAGGTGTACTGGGGCAGTTCGGCGGCATTGATCTCGCCGGGCGTCTCATCAAAGCCGCGTTTGCCACCGAGGGTGACCGGATTGACCGGCAGCACCTGCTCGATGGAGGGCAGCTGGGTGACGGTGTTGATGAAGTTGTTGAAGGCGACCAGCACCGCCTTGTACTCGCCGGTGAGGAACTTCTCCTGGATGAACTTGCCGACGACGCGCAGCTCGGCGAACTTCGCCGGATCCTTGATCGGGAAGTCGGCAATCAGGGTCTTGCGCAGGCGCGCCAGGCCCTGCGAGGCCTTGCGGCCGACGGTGACGTATTCGACCTCGCCCTCGATCGGCGTGTTGACCAGCTTCTTGAGCAGGTTGGTGTTAAGGGCGCCACAGAGGCCCTTGTCGGTGGCGATGACCACAACCAGGGTTTTGTCACCCTTGCCTTCGGAGAAGTAGGGGTGCACCCCCTCCTCCGCGCGTTCCTTGAGGCTGACCAGGATCTTGTTCATCAGCTCCGCGTAGGCGCGGCCGCTGGCGGCCTGATCCTGGGCCTTCTTCATCTTCGCGGCCGCGACCAGCTGCATGGCCTTGGTGATCTGGGCCGTGTTTTTGACCGATTTGATTCGGCGGCGAATGTCGCGGGTGGAGGGCATGGAGACTTGAAGCGAAAGGCTTGGAGCGGAGAGAGAAAATTACTTCCAGGCGGCCTTGAAGTCATCGAGGGCCGTCTTGATGTCGGCCTCAACGTTGTCGAGGGCCTTCTCGTTGGCGAGTTTCTCAAGCAGCGGGGCCTTGCGGGTCTCGAGGTATTCCTCAAGCTTGGCCTGGCACTCCTTGACGCGGTCGACGGCGACGTTGTCGAAGTAGCCCTTCTGCATGGCGTAGAGGCTGATGACCATGATCGGCAGGCTCTTCGGCTGATACTGCTGCTGCTTGAAGAGTTCGACGATGCGCGCACCGCGGTCGAGCTTGGCCTTGGTGGCGGCGTCGAGGTCGGAGCCGAACTGGGCGAAGGCGGCGAGTTCGCGGAACTGGGCGAGGTCGAGCTTGGTGGTGCCGGAGACCTTCTTGATCGCCTTGGTCTGCGCGGCGGAACCGACGCGGGACACGGACAGACCGACCGAGATCGCCGGGCGGATGCCCTGGTAGAAAAGGTCGGTTTCCAGGAAGATCTGGCCGTCGGTGATGGAGATCACGTTGGTCGGAATGTAGGCGGAGACGTCGCCGGCCTGGGTCTCAATGATCGGCAGCGCGGTCAGGGAGCCGCCGCCGTAGTTTTCATTGACGCGGGCCGAGCGCTCGAGCAGGCGCGAGTGCAGGTAGAAGACGTCGCCCGGGTAGGCTTCGCGGCCGGAGGGGCGCTTGAGCACGAGCGAGACCTGGCGGTAGGCGACGGCCTGCTTGGAGAGGTCATCGAAGACGATGAGGGCATCCATGCCCTGGTCCATGAACCACTCGCCGATGGCGCAGCCGGTGTAGGGGGCGAGGTACTGGTTGACCGCGCTGTCGGAGGCGGAGGCGTTGACGATGACGGTGCACTCCATCGCGCCGGCCTCCTCGAGGGTCTTGACGACGCGCGCCACGTTCGACTGCTTCTGGCCGATGGCGACGTAGATGCAGTAGAGGGGCTTGTGGCCCTGCAGCTTGCCCTGCTCGGCGGCCTTGTTTTGCTTGGCCTGGGAAATGATGGTGTCGACGGCGATGGTGGTCTTGCCGGTGGAGCGGTCACCGATGATCAGCTCGCGCTGGCCGCGGCCGATCGGGATCATCGCGTCGATCGGCATGATGCCGGTCTGCACGGGAACGGAAACCGACTTGCGGGTGATGATGCCAGGGGCGATTTTTTCGACCGGATACTGGGCGTCGCCCTTGATCGGGCCCTTGCCATCGACGGGTTCGCCGAGAGTGCTGACGACGCGGCCGAGCAGGCTCTTGCCAACCGGCACGGAGAGCAGGCGGCCGGTGGTGCGGACTTCGTCGCCGGCCTTGATGTGTTCGCCCGAGCCGAGAAGCACGCAGCCAACCTCGGTCTCTTCGAGGTTCAGGGCCAGGCCGAAGAGGCCGCCGGGGAACTCGATCATTTCGTTGAGCATGACATCGCTCAAGCCTTCAATCTTGGCGGCGCCGTCACCGATCTCGCGGACCACGCCGACGTTGGATTTGGTGACCGCCGTCTTGAGGCCGGCGATTTGGGATTCGATCTCCTGGAGGATGTTGCTCATGATGACTGCGTGTGTTGGAAGGGTTGGGGCGGGGCGCTTAAAAGGTGGAGGGGAAAGGCGGAGGCAGGCGGCTCAGGAAAGCGAGACCCGGAGGTTTTCCAGGCGGGCCTTGACGCTGCCGTCCCAGACGTCGGAACCGACCTTGACGCGGATGCCGCCGAGCAGTTCCGGCTGGGTCTGGAACTCGAGGCTCAGGGGGCGACCATACTTCGCGGCCAGGCTGGAGGCGAGATTTGATTGCAGCTCGGGGGTCAGCGGCGTGGCGCTTTCGACGAGGGCGCGATGGCTGTCGATCTCCGCGCGAACCTGCCCCAGGAAGGCGTCGAGAATGGCGATGTAACCGCGCGGCTTGGAGGCGGCGACCTGGGCGACGACAAGGCGCACGCGGGATTCGTCGAGCTTGCCGTCGGCCAGGCAGGCGCGGAACAGCTGGCGGGAGGTGCGGCGTGCTTCCTTGCTGATTTTCATGGGCCGGGGATTCGCGGGTGTCGGTTGGAAATCACAGCGAGACCTGGGCGGTCGTCTCCTGATTGATGCGGGACTGGTCGTCGGTGTTGAGGACCTTGCCGGTCACGCGCGAGGTGGCGTCGGCAACCATGCGACCGAATTCGCGCTTGAGCTGGGACATGAGTTGCTCGTGTTCGAGCTGGGCGGCCTCGCGGGCCTTGGCAATGATCTGGCCGGCCTCATGCACGGCTTCCTGCTGGCGCTTTTCGGCGAGGGCGCGGGCGCTTTCGCCGGCTTCCTTGATCTGGCGATCGGCCTCGGCGTTGGCCTTGTCGAGCACGGCCTTGGCGTTCTTTTCCGCCTCGGCGAGGTCACGGGCGATCTTTTCGAGTTTGGCCTCGCCATCGGCGATGCGCTGGCGACGCTGCTCAAGCATGCCGAGGATCGGCCCAAAGGCATGCTTTTTCAGGATCGCGAAAACGATCCAGAAGATGAGCACCTGGGCAAAGAATTTCGGCCAAGCAAGTCCGAACGTGTCGGCCAGGCTTGCGATGAAAACAGGCTGCGAGGTGATCATAACGTGACGGCGAAGCGGGGTAGGTTGAGAGGGGTGGAGCAGATGCCGGCGGCCCGAAGGCGGGCCGCCGGCAAAGAACGGGGATTAGCCTCCGAAACCGCCAAGGTAGGCGATAATGCCAAGGCCTTCCGCAAGGGCCATCGCGATGATGCCCAGGGTCAGGATGTTGCCGAAGGCGCCGGGGTTGCGGCCGACGGCTTCCACGGCCTTGGAGCCGATCATGCCGACGCCAAGGGCGGCGGCGGCACCGCCGATCGCCATGGTCAGGTTGCCGGTGAGGCCGCCGGCGGCGGCGCCGCCTTCAGCGGCCATCGAGATGAGTTCCATCGTCATAGGTGTGTCAGGTGTGGTTGTGTTGTCTCGCCCACGTCCACGCGTTGCGCATGGTCCCGCGGGCAAATTCAATCAGTGATGATCCTCTTCGTGACCGTGATCATCATGGGTCGTGGAGAGCTGGATGTACACTGCGCAGAGCAGGGTGAACACGATCGCCTGCAGCAGGCCGACCAGCAGTTCCATGAAGTAGAAGGGCAGCGGCAGGGCGACACTGCCGAGGAAGCTCAGCACGGGACCCTGGTTGGCCATCAGGTCGCTCATCGTGTGCAGGACATTCTCGCCGGCGAAGATGTTGCCGAACAGACGGATCGACAGGGTGACCGGGCGGATGATGATTGAGACCAGCTCGATGATGCCAACGAAGAAGAAGACCACGGCCACCGCGATGCCCATCAAACCCTTCAGCCCGCCCTTGGGACCAAAGGTGTGAACGATGAAACCCCAGATGCCAACCTCACGCAGGGTAAGCACGATCCAGACCAGGAAGGCGGAGACAGCAAGGCCAATCGTCGCATTCAGGTCGGCGGTCGGCGGACGCAGCAGCGGCGACTCGGCCGCCTTGATGGAGAGCAGACCAGTGCCCTCGCCCCAGCCGATCGTGCCGACACCCGGGAACAGTCCAAACCAGTTCGAGACCAGAATGTAAATGAAAAGGGTGCCGAGCAGCGGAAAGGCACGCTTGGCCTGCTTTTCACCAACGATCCCGACCACTTGGCCGTAGAGGAATTCGATGACGAATTCAAGGAAGTTCTGCGCCTTGTGCGGCACCAGGGTCATGTTGCGGGTCGCCCTGCGCGAGAACCACAAAACAATGCCGAGGACGGCGAGAGCAACCACCACCGAATTGGTCAGGAAACCCAGGAAACCGATGTCCTTGAAAAGCTCCGAGGCGTAGCTGTGCACGCCGCTGGCGAGCACGGGCGTGGCGAAAGGTTGCGGGAGGGGCGGGAACGACATGGCGTTAGGTTGGCCGGGGCCAGAACGGTGATTTAGCCCGAGGCCCAGAGGTCGCAAGAGTTATTTGTGAAATTTTTCACAAAGTCCCCGAACAGCCTCGCCCGCCTGCACAGGGAGCCTTGTTCTAACCACGAGCATAGGCAAAAAACATTCATTCACCAAGCTGTCCAGCCACCATCCACAGGCAGGTCGATGCCGGTGATGTAGCTGGCCGCATCGGACAGCAGAAAAGCGACAGCCCCGGCGATTTCCACCGGTTCACCAACCCGTCCCAGCGGCAGGCGGTCGGCCAGTCGCGCGACAAATTCCGGGTGCGCCTCCTGCACAGCAGGATTGGGAAATGGTCCGGGGGAAATCGCATTGCTGCGCACGCCGCGATCGCCATAGTGGGCGGCAAAGTAACGTGCCAACTGGCGGACACCGGCCTTGTTGACACCATACTCGACCGGGTTTGGGTTCAGCGCGTAGCCGTAGAGGCGCGGATCCGGAGCGACACTGCCATACATGCTGGCAAAGAAAACCAGACTGCCTGCCCCGGCTTCAGCCATGCGCTCGGCGACCGCACGCGCAAGCACGAAGCCGCTGGTCAGGTTGCCGTGATTGACCTGGTCGAACTCCTCGGCGCTGAGTTCATGAAGTCGTTTGGCCGTGGAGGCATAGGTCAGGTTGACCAAGCCCTGAGGAACGCCGTGCCGCAGCGCTTGGGTGGCGACGAACTCATCAATGCCCTCGGTGGCGTGGGCATCGAAGTCGGCCGCGACGATTTCGCCTGCCGGTTGCACCTGCTCCAAAAAGGCGGCGGCACGGCCGGGCAGATCGGCGCAAAGCACGCGTGCCCCCAGCTCAGCCAGCGTCTTCACGGTGGCCTGACCGAGCCAACCCGCACCGCCGATCACCCAGATGCGCCGGCCGGCAAGATCAAAGGAGGAGGAAGCCGTCTTCATGACGCCATCATGTCCCGCCTTGCGACAGCTTGCAATCCTTCGCTGCCATGGCGGCATGAGCTTTTGCTTTGCAAAGCGGCTTCGCACTGGTACAAGCGGCTGCAAGACCGCGTTCTCCTCCCATGCCCTCCCCCACCC
>DAIUCN010000095.1:0-16368 GCA_036846165.1 Prosthecobacter sp. | reverse complement strand
GGCGACGGGCGGGCATGGAACCGCATGGATGCAGCGGTTTGGTCGCGCCGGCAAGTGGCGGGAGGCTTCTGTCGCGCGGGGGGACATGCGGTCACGCCCGCGTCGACAGAAGGGGTCAGCGGCCCGTGAGGGTGGGCTGTAGTGCGCGGCATCGACCCGCGTCTCCAGATTAGGTCTGGGATCGGTTGACGGCGCTGAGCACGGCCTGGATCGAAGCCAGCTCAATGTTGGTGTCGACCCCGGCGCCCCAGACGGTGCGACCGCCGGTCTTGATCTGGATGCAGGCGAGCGCGCTGGCTTCCGTGCCCTCGCCCAGGCTCTGCTCGCGGTAGCTGGCGACCTCGAAGGCGGGCACACCGGCGTCCTGGATCAGGGCGTTGACGAAGGCGGCGATCGGGCCGTTGCCGGTGCCGGTGACCGCGATCTCACGGCCGTCGCGCATCAGGCTGCAGCGGCAGGTGAAGACGCCGTCGACGCCGTCGGCATGGAAGTGATGAAGGCTGAACGGCGTCTTCCTCTCGATGTATTCCTTCCAGAACATCGCCTTCAACTCCGCGGCGGTCACCTCGCGACCGAGGTTGTCGACGATGTCGTTGGCGATCGGGCCGAACTCGCGCTGCATGTCCTTGGGCAGCTCGATGCCGAACTCGCTCTCCAGCAGGTAGGCGACCCCGCCCTTGCCGCTCTGGCTGTTGACGCGGATCACCTCGCGGTACTCGCGGCCGACATCATGCGGATCGATGGTCAGGTAGGGCACGTCCCAGATGCCGTGGTGTGCTTCGTAGCCGGCCAGGCCCTTCTTGATGGCGTCCTGGTGGCTGCCGCTGAAGGCGGTGAAGACGAGTTCGCCGGCGTAGGGCTGGCGCGGCGGCACGGTCATGCCGGTGGTGCGCTCATACATGGCGATCAGGCCGTTCATGTCGGAGAAATCCAGCCCGGGGGCGATGCCGTGCATGTACAGGTTCATCGCCACCTGGACGATGTCGAGGTTGCCGGTGCGCTCGCCGTTGCCGAACAGCGTGCCTTCCACCCGGTCGGCGCCGGCCAGCAGGCCCAGCTCGGTGGCGGCGGTGCCGGTGCCGCGGTCATTGTGGGTGTGCAGGCTGATGATCAGGCTGTCGCGGTTCTTGATGTGCGTGCAGATCCACTCGATCTGGTCGGCATACACGTTCGGCATGGCCACCTCCACGGTGTCCGGCAGGTTGAGGATCATCCGGCGCTCGGGCGTCGGCTGCCAGACGTCCATGACCGCCTCGCTGATTTGCCTGGCGAACTCGACCTCGGTGGCGCTGAAGCTCTCGGGCGAGTACTGCAGCACAACCTCCGTGCCGCCCGCTTCCAGCCGGTGGATGCGGTCGCGGATCATCTGCGCACCCTTGACGGCGATTTCGATGATCTCCTCCTTCGACTTGCCAAAGACGTACTTGCGCTGCGCCGGCGAGGTCGAGTTGTACATGTGGATGATGACCCGGCGGGCACCCATGAGCGACTGCACGGTCTTCTCGATCAAATCCTCGCGCGCCTGCACCAGGCACTGGATCGTCACATCGTCGGGGATGCGCTTCTCCTCGATGAGGCGGCGGTTGAAGTTGAACTCGGTGTTGGAGGCGGCCGGGAAACCGACCTCGATCTCCTTGAAGCCGCACTTCACCAGGGCGTCGAACATCTCCAGTTTTTGCGAGACGTTCATTGGCACGGCGAGCGCCTGGTTGCCGTCGCGCAGGTCGACGCTGCACCAGGCCGGGGCCTGGGCGAGCTGGCGCGTCGGCCATTGGCGGTGGGGCAGATCGACCGGCGGGAAGGGCCGGTACTTGGTGGCGGGATGCTTCAACATGGTACGAAGGGGGGAACAAAGGGTGAAACTTGGCGAAGGGCCAGGAAAAACGTTCCTGGTGCCGGACAGGGGAGTCGCGACGTGGCGACGGGGCAGGGCGAGGAAACACGGGCCGCCTACCCTAGCGTAAGTCGCAGGGCAAGCAGGGTCGGGGCCGACAGGTTCCAGTTCACGAACGAAAACTAACCCGTCCGCGCCCGGCGTGCACGGACTTTTTTGCGGCTTGCCCTCCGTCTGCCGCCGGCTTAGGCCACGGGCATGGCTTTGAAGGCAATCATCCACCGCGCTTCGGTGTCGTTCTCCGACCTCGACCGCAACCACTACGCCGACCACACGCTGACCCTGGCGCGGCATCCCTCGGAGACCGAGGAACGGATGATGGTCCGCCTGCTCGCCTACGTGCTGAACGCTCCGGCCGATCCCGGCGACGGCGCGCTCGAGTTCGACAAGGATCTCTGGGAGGCCGATGCGCCCGCGCTGTGCCGCCGCGACCTGACCGGGCTGTTGCTGCACTGGATCGAGCTGGGTCAGCCCGAGGAAAAACGCCTGTCGCGCGCCTGCGCCCGGGCCCGCCGCGTGACGGTCTATGCCTATGCCGCCACCGCCCCGGCCTGGTGGGCCTCGGTGGCGGGCCGGCTCGGCCGACTCCCCAATCTGGAAGTCTGGCAGTTCCCGGCCGAGCAGGTGCGCGACCTTGGCCGGCTCGCCCAGCGTTCAATGAGCCTGCAGGTCACCCTCCAGGACGGCGGGCTTTGGATCGGCGAAGGCGACGTCAGTTTCGAGCTGACGCCAGTGCGTTTGAAACAGGAATGACGCAGGTCTGAACAGGAATCCCTGGCTGCAGGGGTTTTTTGACACGCTGGATTGGCCGTTGTCATGGCGTAGGTTTGGAATGCTTCGTTCGCTCCTGGTTTCACTTTCGATTCTGCAGTCCTCTGTGTTCGCCCAGCAGTCGGCGCCGCCGCCGAAGGCGCCAGTGGTGCCGGCGGAGGTATCGCCGCAGATCCAGATCCTGCAGCCGGGGGTGAAGCTGACGCTGGTGGCGGAGCATCCGGATCTGGTGACGCCGACCGGCGTCGATGTCGATGCCGCGGGACGGGTCTGGGTGGTCGCCTGTCACACGCACTTCCGGCCGGAGGGTTACGCTGGGCCGGAGCACGACGAGGTGCTGGTCTTCGATGCCGGGGGCGGCGGGCGACGGGTGTTTTACAATCGCACGAAGGCGACGATGAACCTGCAACTCGGTCCGGAGGGCTGGGTGTACCTGGCCGAGCGTTCGCGCCTGCTGCGCGTGCGCGACACGGATGGCGACGGCCGCGGCGACGTCGAGGAGACGCTGGCGGCGCTCGACACGGTGTCGGACTACCCGCACAACGGTCTCTCGGGCATGGCCTGGCATCCGGATGGCGGGTTGGTGTTCGCCCTCGGCGAAAACTTCGGCAAGGACTGGACGCTCACCGGCACGGATGGCGCGAGGGTCAGCGGGCGCGGCGAGGGCGGGGTGTTTCGCTGCACGCCCGACGGCCGCGGCCTGCGCCGGATCGCGCGCGGGTTCTGGAATCCCTTCGGCCTGCATGTGCGCGCCGATGGCGAGATCTTCGCCGCGGAAAACGACCCGGGCAGCCGGCCGCCCTGCCGTCTGCTGCAGGTGGTCGAGGGGGCCGACTACGGTTTCCAATGGGTCTATGGCAGCGCGCCGGTGCATCCGTTCGTCGCCTGGAACGGCGAGCTGCGCGGCACGCTCGGCATGGTGCATCCCTGCGGCGAGGGCCCCTGCGCGGTGCAGTCGCTCGGCGGTGGCGTGCTGATCCCTTCGTGGAGCAATCACTGCGTCGATTTCTTCCCGCTGCATCGCCAGGGCGCGGGCTACCGCTCGGAACGGGTCGAACTGCTGCGCGGCAGCGATTTTTTCCGGCCGACCTGCCTGGCGCGCGCGCCGGACGGCGCCTACTACCTGGCCGACTGGGTGTTCAGCTCCTATCCGATCCACCAGCGCGGCCGGCTCTGGCGACTCGAGATCGACGTGGCGGCGGCATCGCCTTGGCTGCAGGCAACGCCCGAGCCGCTCAACGAGGCGGCCCGTCTCGCCGCCGATCTGCGTGAGGGGAGGTCCACTCCGGACATGGCGCGGCTGTTCGAACTCGTGCGCGGCGAGGACCGCGTGCTCGCCGACGCCGCCCTGACCGCGCTGGCGCGGATCGGCAATGCGTGGTCTCCGGACGACGTGCGCAAGCTGCCCGCCGCGGATCGTGTCTCGGCCCTGGTGGCGCTGCGGCGCAACGGCCTGGAGGAGGAAAAATGGGTGCGGGCGTTCCTGGCCGATGCCGATCCCGAGATCCGCTTCGAATGCCTGCGCTGGATCGCCGATGGCGTGCTCACCGGGTTGCAGGACGAGGTCGAAACACGGCTTGCCGATGCGACGCTGGACTATCGCCTGTTTGAGGCCGTGCTGGCCACTTGGAACACCCTGCGCGGCGAGCCCGGCGCGGGCGTGACGAATCCCGAGGTGCTGGTCGCCCGCCTTGTTGATCCGGCGACGCCGCCGCGCCTGAAGGGGTATGCCCTGCGCCTGGCACCGGCCACGCACAAGGGGATCACGGTGGCGCTGCTGCACGGGTTCCTGCAGGCCGGCGATGCCGGGCTGGCGCTGGAAGCCGTGCGCACCCTGGCGGCGCGTCAGTCCGACGAGGCCCGCGTCGTGCTGGCGGAAGTCGCCGCCGACGCTGCGCGCCCGGCCGCCCTGCGCGCCGAGGCGGCGGCTGGACTGGCCGGCACGACCGCGAAGGAACAGGTCGAACTCCTGGTTCGGCTGGCGGGCGATGACAGCGCGCCGTCCCTGCGCGAGGAGGCGCGGCGGGCGCTGCGCTTCACTTCGCACGATCGGTTCTTCACGCCGGCCACGGATCGGCCGGCCTTCGACGCCACGGAGGCCTGGCTGGCGCGGCTGGATGCCCTGCCGGGCCAGCCGGATGTGGAGGCGGGTCGGCGGATCTTTTTGCACAGTCGCGCCGCCCTGTGCGCGAGCTGCCACCGCCACGACGGCCGCGGCAATGTCGTCGGGCCCGACCTCAGCCTGATCGCGCGCCAGGGCGACCGTGCCGCGCTGCTGCGCTCGATCCTCGAGCCGCATCGCGAGGTGGCGCCGCAGTTTTATCCGACCCAGTTGAAGCTGGCCGATGGCGGCGAGTTCCTCGGCATCCTGCTGCGTTCGTCGAGCACCGAGGTGTACCGCGACTTGAGCGGCAAGGAAAAGGTGTTTCAGAAGGCCGACATCGTGTCGCGCACCGAGCTGAAGACTTCGCTCATGCCGCCGGGGCTGGTGGCCGGGCTGAGCGATGCTGAGCTGCGCGACCTGCTGGCGTTTTTGACCTCGGGTTCCTGAAGCGGTGCACGAAAGCCGGTGGCGGCGGCGTTGTGCAGGCATGAGACTGCCTTGTCTTGGGCTGCTTCTGTCGACCGGCCTGTTGCCGCTCGCTGCCACTGAGGTGCCGGCCTTTCCGGGGGCCGAGGGTTTTGGTGCCCTGGCGAAGGGCGGTCGCGGCGGGCAGGTGTGGGAAGTCACGCAGCTGGGCGATGCCGGTCCCGGCAGCCTGCGGGCGGCGGTTGAGGCGCAGGGGCCGCGCACCGTCGTGTTTCGGGTGGGCGGCACGATTGAACTGCACAGCGAACTGGTGCTGGCGCATCCCTACATCACGATTGCCGGGCAGACCGCCCCCGGCGGTGGCATCACCCTGAAGACGCATCCCGCCCACACCCGCTCGGCCCTGACCGTGGCTGGCACGGCGCATGATGTGGTGATCCGGCACCTGCGGATTCGTCCGGGACCGCACCAGGGCCTGCCGCGGCGCAAGGACGGGCGTGTGGCCGACACGAGTGAGGTCAAGGATGCCCTGCAGATTCTCGGTGCCCGGCGCGTCATCGTCGACCACTGTTCCTTCAGTTGGGCCACCGACGAAGTGGTGTCGACCTACTTCGCGGCCAGCGACATCACGCTGCAGTGGTGCCTCATCGGTGAGGCCCTGCGGCGCAGCCGACCCGATCAGGCCCTGCCGGGCAAGGGGTTGCTCATCGGTTCCAAGGGTGGGGAGCGGATTTCCGTGCACCACAACCTGCTCGTCCACAACGTCGGTCGGAACCCGCTGGTCAAGGCCGCGGGTGTTGTGGACTGCGTCAACAATCTCGTGCTGGCCCCAGCGGCGGTGGCCATCGCCGTCGATGCCGAGCACGGCGAGCAGCGCGTCAACCTTGTCGGCAACGTTGTGCTGGCGCCGGCAGCCGACGGCCTGCTGCACGGCCTGGCGGTGCTGGGTGGCGGGCGGTTCTCGCTGTTTCTGCGCGACAATCTTGGGCCGCGACGCACCGAGGCCGGACAGGATGAGGCGCTGTTCGTCAATCCCGGCAACCAAGGGCGGCGCTGGCTGACGGAGGCGCGTCATGAGGCCCCGCCAGTGACGACTTGGCCGGCGGCGGAACTGGAGGCGCGGCTGCTGGCCGGGGTCGGCTGCCTGCACCCGCAACGGGATGTCGTGGACCAACGCCTGATCGAGGAGGTGCGGGCCCGGCGGGTGCGCACGGTGGACGATCCCAGGGAGGTCGGTGGCTGGCCGGAACTGGCCCCCGGGCAGGCGGCACCCGACCGCGATCGCGATGGCATGCCGGATGCCTGGGAGGAGCGCCATGGTTTGAATCCCGATGACTCCTCCGATGGCCCGGCGGATCGTGATGGCGACGGCTACACAAACCTGGAGGCCTTCCTCAACGGCACCCATCCCGGTTAGACCGCCACACTCAGCTTGAACGGCGCGGCGCGGAAGTGTACAGGGGTGGTGAACGACGCGAGTTCACCATCGACCTCGACCGGTGCCTGGGGTTCGGCGGTGACGGTGAAGTCGCTGGCCTGGAGGAAGTCGATGTCCTCGGCGGGTTCGTAGCCGCCGGTGACGATGGCGCGCAGCATCTGGGCGAATTCCCAGCCGCCGAGGCCGCGGAAGACCAGGATGTCGAGCAAGCCATCCTGGTTGTCCGCCTTGGGAAAGACCGGCACGGGGCCGCCATAGTGGCGGCCATTGCCGATGAGCACGACCGAGCCATGCAGGGCGGGACGGCCCGGCACATGCACGGACAGCACGGGCGGTTGGCGCGCCAGCACCTGGACGGCGGAGAGCACGTAGCCGAGCGGGCCGAAGCGGCGTTTCCGTTCCCAGGGGGTTTCCTGGATGATTTCGGCATCGAAACCGACCCCGGCGAGCTGGACGAAGTACGGGTCGCCGGCCCGCCAGAGATCGATCTCGCGGCGACCGCCGGCGACGAGGCGTCGCCAGCATTCCGCCAGGTCGGCGGCGGGCAGGCCGAGTTCGAGGGCGAAGACATTCATCGTGCCGACTGGCAGCACGCCGAGGGCGGTGTGTGGCTGGCCGGGTGCGCGGTCGGCATTGGCGCGGCACAGGCCCTGCAGCACCTCGTTCATGGTGCCGTCGCCACCGGCGGCGACGACAAGCGGATGGCCGTCGCGGGCGAGCTGCTCCGCGAGTTTGGCGGCCTCGCCGGGCGCGCTGGTGAGGACGAGCTCGGGTTCCGGGGTCAGGGCGCGGATGGCCTGCTCGCGGGCGGCGGCCTGGGTGCTGCGTGCCGCCGGATTGAGGATGACTGGAATGCGCCCGCTCATGGTGCGAGCGATGCGTCGGTTTGCCACCTTTCTCAAGTCCGGAGTCGCAACAAGCTCCTTGTCGGCCGCGCGAGCACCGCCGATGATGGGGGCCATGATGATGGAACCGCTTGCCCGCCTGGAACGCCATGCCAAACGGCTCGGCGAGATCGCCGCCGTCGCCGGCAAGTATGGCCTGTCGGAGTTCTTTGGCTTCATCAATCTGGCCTGGTTCAAGGAACGGCTGAAGAGTGCCGATGGCCAGGCGCTTGCCGGCCTGAGCACGGAGGCGCGGATCCGGCTGGCGCTCACCGAACTGGGCACAACCTTCATCAAGCTCGGTCAGATGTTGAGCACGCGCGCCGACCTGGTGGGGGCCGATCTCGCCGCCGAGTTGTCCGGGTTGCAGGCGAATGTGCCGGCCGAGAGCGCCGAGGCGGCGCGCACCCTGCTGGAAGCCCAACTGGGCCGGCCCATCGACGCCTGCTTTGCCGGGTTCGAAGATCAGCCGCTGGCGGCGGCCTCGATCGCCCAGGTGCATGCCGCGCGGTTGCCCACCGGCGAGGCGGTGGTCGTCAAGATCCGCCGCTCCGGCATTGAGGCCAAGGTCATCACCGATCTGGAGATCGTGCAGCTGCTCGCCGAACTGCTGGAAAAGCATTCGCCGGCGCTGCGCGCCTACCAGCCGGTGGCCATCGTCCGGCAGTTTCGCCGCGCCCTGCTGCGCGAGCTGGATTTCAGCTACGAACGCCGCAACCTGGAGACCTTCGCGCGGCGCTTTGCTGCCGAACGGGCCGTGCACATCCCGCGTGTGTTTGAGGAACTCTGCACGCATGAGGTCATCACCATGGAGCGGCTGCAGGGCATTCCCGGCACCGACATCGAGCGCCTGCGTCACTCGGGTGAGGACCTGGCCGAGTTCGCCCGTCGCGGCGCAAACATGTATTTGGAGATGGTCTTCCGCGACGGCTTCTACCATGCCGATCCGCACCCGGGCAATCTCATGCTGCTGCCGGGCTGTGTCGTCGGCGTGCTCGACTGCGGGCAGGTGGGGCGGCTCGACGACGAGCTGCGCGACGAGGTCGAGGCCCTGCTGCTGGCGGTGGTGGAACGGGATGCCGATCAGGTCACGGAATCCGTGCTGCGGCTGGGATCCGTGCCGGCGGAGTGCGACCGCAGCCGCCTGCGCACCGAGCTCGACGATTTCATGGCCGACTACATTGGCCACCCGCTCAACGAGATCCATGTCGGCCAGGCGCTGAGCACCTTGATCGAGATCATCCGCCGCCATCACATCACCCTGCCGCCGCCGCTGGCCCTGCTGCTGAAAACCCTCATCCTGCTCGAGGGCACCAGCCGGCGCTTTCATCCCGACTTCAGCCTGGCCGAACTGATGGCGCCGTTTTGCCGGCGCATGGCGCTGCGCCGGCTTTCGCCCGGCCGGCTGCAGCGGCGCGCGCGGCGGTTTGTGCGCGACTGGGATCGCCTGGTCAGCACCCTGCCGCGTGATCTGACCGACCTGTTGGCGCGGTTCCGCGATGGCACCCTGACGGTGCACCTCGATCACCGCCACCTCGATCCCATCGTCAACCGCCTCGTGCTCGGTGTGCTCACCGCCGCGATCTTCCTCGGCTCTTCCGAGCTGTGGAGCCGGCAGGCAGCCCCCCTGCTCGGCGGCGTCTCGGTGTTTGGCGCGCTCGGGTACCTGATCAGCCTCTGGCTCGGTTGGCGCCTGCTGCGGGCGATCCGCAAATCGGGCAACATCGATTCGAAGGACTAGAACGAGAAGCCAACCGTCACGTGCAGCATGCCGCTGCCCTCGCCGCTGCGGCGGTCAAGGTTGTGGCCGTAGTCGACGCGCACCGGACCGAAGGGCAGCTTGTAGCGCAGGCCGGCGCCGGCGGCGGGACGGAAGTCCGTCGAGATGTCGAAGGCAGTGGTGTTTTTGTCGCGGCCAAGGCTGCCGACATCACCGAACAGGGCGAACTCGAAGTTGGGATAAAACTCGTAGCTGAGTTCGACCGTGCCGAGCAGGGCCGAGGTGCCGCCCAGGGGGGTGCCGCCGGGGGTCATGGGTCCGAGTTCGCGCTCGGCAAAGGCGCGCACGCTGTTGGGGCCGCCGTTGAAGACGCGGGAATCGATCGGCAGATCCTGGGCGGCGGCGCCCTGCAGGTTCATCAGCGAGCCGCCGGCGGTGAAGCGCAGGCGCCGGGTCAGCGGATGATGCCAGGCGCCGCGCAGGTCGGTGCGGATAAAGCTGACGTTGGAGCCCATGATGTCGAGCGTCGTTTCCAGTCGACCGCTGAGGAACCAGCCCCTGCGCGGCAGCACCGGGCTGTCGCGAAAGTCGAGCATCAGGCTGCCGCCGAGCGTGGCGAGCGTGTACAGGTCGGGACCGATGTCCTCCTCCTCGAGCACATCGGTGGAGACGGTGTTGATCGAGAGGCCGAAGAAGCCGGTGTAGGAGAAGAAGGAGGAGAGCCGGCGTGAGACCTCCAGGTTGAGGCTGCTGCCGTAGCGCGAGTACTCGTAAAGATCGAAGTTCTCCAGCGACAGGTGGGTGGAGGCAGCATAGGGCGTGTTGAAGATGGCGGGATCGGTCAGGCGCAGGAAGCCAAGCGGACCGGCCAGGCTCCAGTTCAATTCGGCGGCCAGCGTCAGGCCGGTGTCGCGCAGGTTGGTGTTGCGGTAGTTCACGCCCGACTGCGGGCCGAGGAAGGTGTCGTAGCCGACCTCAAAGCCCAGTGTGTGCGGCTGCGCCTGCTCGCCGGTGATGATCAGATCGGCAAGCGCGTCGTCGGCCTGCTGCGCCCGCACGACCGGCTCGACATCGAGTCGGGTGAACATGCCGGTGTCGAGCGCCCGCCGAAACAGGAAGTCGGTGTCGGGCTCCGAGTACCAGTCGCCGACGGCCTCCTGAAAGCCGGCCGAGAGCACGCGTCGGGCGCCAGGGCTGAACCCCGTGTCCGGTTGCACGTCGACGATGCGTGCGCGCGGGCCGGCACGGTTCTTCAGCAGCACGTCGACCGTGCCGCCGCTCGCCGCCAGCGTGTACTCGGCGCTGGTGACCGACTGCAGCCAGCCGCGGCGGATGGCGATGTGATTGACCCGCTGCTCGAGCGATTGTACGCGCGCTTCGTTGAAGGGTTCACCGGTTGCCTGCTCGATTTGCTCGCGCATCGGGTCGCGTAGTTCATCGGGTGCGCCGCGCAGGCTGACCCGGCCGAAGCGGAACACCGGTCCGGGTTGCACGAGAACGCTGAGGTCGCGCCGGCCGGCGGTGGCCGCGGGGCCGGGTTCCAGTTTCACAACCGCTTGCAAATGACCCTCGGCGCGCAGGCGACGTTCGACGAGTTCGGCGCCGCGGCGCAGGTCGGCCTCGACCCAGAACGGCGGGTCGCCCTCGCCGCGCTCGAGACCGGGGCGCAGCAGGAAGCGGCGCAGTTCCGTCTCCGGTAGCGGCAGTTCGCCGCGCCAGGTGACTTCGCCGACGCGGGTGCGTTCGCCGGTCTCGACCTGCAGCAGCACGCTGCCTGGCGTGAGTTCCCAGCGCACGGCGGCCTCGGGCCAGCCTTCGCGCAGCAGGTGCTGGCGAGTGAAGAAGGCGAGGTCATCGGCGAGCGGCGCGCGCGCGCCACCGGCGCCACCGCCGAGGCTAAGCTGGTCGCGCAGCAGGCCCTGCAGCCCCTGCCAGGCCTGCGCCTGCAAACCACTGACCCGGACGTGGATGCCGCGTTCGCGCAGTTCGAAGTCGCCAGCTTCCTCGGGGAAACCGCCGCCGGCCACCAGCACAAGCGCCGCCAAGGCGGGACGGAGCAGGCGGCGCGCGGTCATGCCTCCGGTTTCGCCCGTCGGTGCGCCCTTGTCAATCGAGGCTGCGCGCCAGCGGTCGCACGCTGCGCAGGGCTTCGGCATGCCGGACGCCGCAGGCGAGGCCGCGGTAGCGGGCGAGCACGGTCTTGGTCTCCACCGCGGCGTCCTTGGCGGGATCAAGCGGCTGGTTGCGCACAAAGGCCATCAAACCGCCGAGCCAGTCGACGACGCCCGGCCATTCGGCGCTGACATCGACGTAGGTGTCCGGCGTGAAATCGATCGTGTGACCGGGGCCGTTGTCGTACCAGAACACCTGCGAGGGGCTGCGCGCATTGTCGTCGCCGGTGAGGCGCGCCGGCTGGAACAGCGCGGCGTGGCAGATTTCCGAAACCACCTCGTGATCCGGATGGCGGTCCCTGGGCCAGAGCAGGTAGGCGGTGTCGGGGCGCACCTCGGCGACGACGCGGGCGACCTCGCGCTTGATTTCCAGCGTGGCTTCAAAGCCCATGCTGGCGTGGTCGAGGAAGCGCATTTCCATGCCGCGTTCCGCGGCCATCTGCACGGTCTTGTCGCGCAGCGCCGGCTCGCGGCCGCGCACGGGCGGCCAGTTGCGGTAGTCGCCGATGAGGCTGAGGATGACCACCCGGTGATGGGCGCGCACCGCCTGCAGCAGGATGCCGGGGATGCCGAAGGGGCAGTCGTCGTAGTGGGCGCCGAGGGCGAGGATCGTCTTGGGCATGGCAAGGAAACGTGCGCCGGGGCGGGATTCAGTCTTCCGAGGCCACCGGTTCGATGAGGCGGCGCAGGTCGTCGGCGGTGAGCTGCGGGCCTTCGGTGCGACCGGCGAGCAGGCCCTCGACGAGGGCGGCCTTGGTTTTCTGCAACTCGAGGATGCGCTCCTCGAGGGTGTCCTGGCAGATGAGCTTGTGGATGAAGACCGGTTTGGTCTGGCCGATGCGATGGGCGCGGTCGCTGGCCTGGGCCTCAGCGGCGGGGTTCCACCAGGGATCGTAGTGGATGACGGTGTCGGCAGCCGTGAGATTGAGGCCGGCACCGCCCGCCTTGAGGCTGATGAGGAAGACGGGCACCTCGCCGTTTTGGAAACGCTGCACCGGCGTGTCGCGGTCGCGGGTGTCGCCGGTGAGCACGACGTGGTCGATGCCGGCGCGGCGCAGTTCCTCGCCGAGCAGGGCGAGCAGGCGGGTGAACTGCGAGAAGATCAGGATGCGCCGGCCCTCCTCGAGCAGCTCGGGCAGCAGTTCCTCCATGAGGTAGGCGGTCTTGGCCGAGGCGGTGTGGCCGGCTGCGCCGTCGCCGCCGAGCAGGCGCGGGTGGCAGCAGACCTGGCGCAGCTTGAGCAGGGCGTCGAGCACGAGGATCTGGCTGCGTTCCAGGCCCTGGGCCTGGATGGCCTCGCGCACGCGCTCATCGACGGCGGCGCGAATGGTTTCGTAGAGCTCGGCCTGGGCGGGTTCGAGTTCGATGCTGTGCAGGATCTCGGTCTTCGGCGGCAGGTCGCGGGCGACCGCGTCCTTGGTGCGGCGCAGCAGCAGCGGTCGCAGGCGTTCGGCGAGCTGGCGCTGGCGGCCGGCGTCGCGGTCGCGCTCGATCGGGTTGCGGTAGTGGCTGCGGAAGCTTTCGGCGTCGCCGAACAGGCCGGGCATGAGGAAGTGAAAGAGACTCCACAGCTCGCCGAGGTGGTTTTCGACCGGCGTGCCGGTCAGGCAGAGGCGGTGGCGGGTTTTGAGGCCGGCGCAGATCTGCGCGGCGCGGCTGCGCGGGTTCTTGATGTGCTGGGCCTCGTCGAGCACGGCGAGGTGCCACTCGACCGCGCCCAGCTCGGCGGCGTCGCGCAGCAGCAGCGGGTAGGAGGTGATGACGAGGTCGTGGCGGTGCAGGGTGCCGTAGCCGCTGCGGCGGTCGCCGCCCTGCAGCAGCAGGACGCGCAGGGCGGGGGTGAACTTGGCGGCCTCGCGCGCCCAATTGCGCACAACCGAGGTGGGCGCGAGAATGAGGCAGGGGCGGTCGAGGCGGCCGGCCTCCTTTTCGAGCAGCAGGTGCGCCAGCGTCTGCACAGTCTTGCCCAGGCCCATGTCGTCGGCGAGCACGCCGTGCAGTTCGAACTCGCGCAGGAACTGCAGCCAGGCCAGGCCCTCGCGCTGGTAGGGGCGCAGGGTGGCGCGCAAGCCGCCCGGCGGTGTCACCTCGCTCAACCCGGTGAAACCCTCGAGTCGCTCGCGCAGGCGCGTCAGTTCCTCGGGCAGGCGCAGTGGCAGGCCATCCAGGCCGGCAAGCTGGGCGGCGCGCAGTTTGTCGAGGCGCAGCCGGCCGCCCTGGCGCGGCGGGCGGGCGGCGAGCAGTTCGTCGAGGAAGCGCACCAGCACGAGCAGGCGCGCGGCCGGCACCGACAGCACGGTTTGTTCCGGCCCGGGCAGGGCAATGAGGTAACTGCGCTGCAGGTCCTGTTGGAGCACCTCGGCGGTGAGGCCCTGCTCGATGCATTCGGCGAGCAGGGGCACGACCGAGACACGCTGGCCATTGAGGTCGATGCCGAGATCGAAGTTGAAGGCGCCGTCACCGGCGCTTTCCAGGTCGGTGAACCAGTCGGTCTCGGCGGCCTCATGGATGGTGAAGCCGAAGTCCGGGTCGATCTCGACCTGCCAGCCTTCCGCACGCAGCAGTGGCACATGGTCGCGCACGAAAGCGGCCCAGTGCAGGGCCTGGTTCTTTTCCGGCACACTGAGCAGGGCGTTCAGGGGACCGTCGCCGCGCACGCCGGGCACGGCCTGGGGCAGCGGCGTCAGGCCGGTCTGGGTGACGTCGGTCAGCAGCAGGCGCTCGAGGTGGAGGTTGCGCGCCAGTTCGAAGCGGCGGCCGTCCGCACCGCTCCAGCGCAGGCTGGCGCCGCGTCCCGGCACCGGCAGTCGCTCGGGACAGGTGGCATAAGCGACGCTCATTTCCGCCACGCCCAGGCGCACGGCGGTGAAGACCGGACTGCCGCGGACGACGCGACCGGTCGGGCGTTCGACCTCGACCCGGCGCAGTTTCAGGAAGGGCTGCGGTGGGCCGGCGTCGACGCGTTCGGCCTCGTCGCTGGCGATGCAGGCGGACTCCGTGCCGGCGCGCACCTGGCCGGCACCGGGGGCGGCCAGGTACACGACCCTGGCTTGCGTCGCCGGCTCGCCGAGCTGGAGCAGCAGGGCGGCGGCGTGATCGCAGAGCGGGCCGGTGTGGCAGGTGCAGGCGCTGGTGACGTGCAGGGTGTCGCCGGCAAGCTTCAGGCGCAGCACCGGTTCCTCGTGGGTGTCGGCGCTGCGACCGGCGGCGCCGGCGATCTCGAGTTCCGCGCCGTTGACGAGGCTGACCGCGCCGATCTCGGTGTAAGCCTTGCACCACTTCAGTCCCTGGGCGACCTGGGCCTGGCGGAACAGCCACATCCAGGTCTTGCGACGCAGCTGCGTCCAGAGCGTGTCAAAGGGGAAGTCGGCGGGCACGGGGCCGTTTCGCATAGCGTGCGCTTCGGCAAATGCAAATGCCGGCCGTTACTGTCGCTGCGGCTTGTCGAGGGTCATGTAGGTGATGCCCTGGCGCTTGCCGTCGGCGGGGTTGAAGGATTGCACGCGCATCTCGCGCAGGGACGAGACATTGTCGACCTTCCACATCTTGGTCACTTCAAAGCGCTTCACCAGGGTGCTGCGGCTGTCGTAGGCGTCCATGCGCGCGACCCCGCCGCTGTCCTGGTGCACCCAGAGATCGACCGTGTAGTAGGGACCCTTGGTGTCGGGGGCGGTGACACGCACCAGCCAGCAGCGCACGCCGCCGGTGACACGGGCGTTGGCGTCGAGCATCTCCACCTTGTCCCAGTACAGGAAGCGCTGCGACAGGTCCTCGTAGTTGAAATCCATGCCGCGCACCGGGCGCTCGGAATTCGCCAGTGGCACGCGCTTCAGGTCGCCCTTGGTTTGCATCTGCCAGAGGGTTGCCGGATGGGTGGTGAGGTCGAGCTGGATCGTCTCCGGCGGCTGGCCGGGGAAGTGGAAGCGCATGAGCGACTGGCTGAGCGAGAGTTCCAGGGCTTCCTCGCGACCGCTGGTACTGTCGCGCAGGCGACCGGTCATGCGGTGATCCTGCAGGGCGTAGCTTTGGCGCACCCGGTCGAGCACCTCCGCGGCGGTCGGCGTGGCATCCTGGGCGTGGGCGAACGGGGCCGCGGCGAGGGCGACAAGAAAGAGGCGGCGGTGCATGCCTGTCAGACTGCCGCGGTTCGGCCGGCATTCAACCCCTGCCTGGCGGTGGTGAGATTTGGGATGGATGATTCTTGATGGATGATTTTTGATTTGTTGGATCAGGGGCGCAGCGGGTCGTTGTGGGTGCGGCGCCAGTCGGTGAGCAGGGCTTCCAAGCGCCGGCGTTCGGTGGCGTGGGCGGGATCGTCGGCGAGATCCCGGAGTTCGTCGGGATCGGCAGCGAGGTCGAACAACTGTCGGCGGTTGATCTGCGGGTACAGAATCAGCTTGTAGCGCGTTTCGCAGACCATGCGCTGGGTGTCGGTGAAGGCGGCGAAGACGCGGTCGTGCACGCGTTCGCTTTGGCCCTTTAACAGCGGCAGCAGGCTGCGCGCCTGGACGCTGGCCGGCACCGGCACGCCGGCGAGTTCGCAGAGGGTGGCATGCAGGTCGCGCAGCATTACCAGGGCCGCGCTGCGCCGGCCCTGGGGCAGACCGGGGCCGGTGATGAGCAGGGGCGAGCGGATGCTGTGCTCGTAGCAGTTTTGCTTGCCGAGCAGGCCATGGCTGCCGAGGGCGAGTCCCTGATCGCTGGTGAAGACGACCACCGTCTCGCGGCCATCGGCCTCGAGGGCGTCGAGCAGACGGCCGAGTTGGGCGTCGAGATCGGTGATCATCGAATGATACACGGCCAGTTCGGCGCGCACCGCCTCCGGCGTCCGGGGGATGGGCAGCAGCAGTTCGTCGCGGCCGCCACGGTTGCCGTGGTCGAAGGCATGGTCGGGGGCGAAGTTGCGGGGCAGCGGCGTCTTCGCCGGGTCGTGGTGATGGGCCGGCTCCGGGGGCAGCAG
>DAIUCN010000094.1:0-16450 GCA_036846165.1 Prosthecobacter sp. | reverse complement strand
GGGCAGGGCGGTGGTGAGCAGGTCGGGGTGGGCCAGAACCCAGGGGGCGAGTTCGTCGGCGAGGGCCAGATCATTGCCTGGATGCAGGGGTTTCTTGTCCAAGCCCAGCCTGCCACGCCCCCGCAGGGTCTCGGCCAGGGTGAGCACATGCGCCAAGTAGCGCGCCACCTCCTCGCGCGGGGCATTCACCGCCGGTTTTTTCAGGCGCTTGAGCTCGTTGAGAAAGCCCTGTCGCGGATGGGAGGCCACTCTGGGATTGGAAGCGGGCAGATAACCCTGGGTCGAGAGGAAGTCCCGGCCGAGCTTGAGGTCTTTCAGTTCCAGGCGGTGGCGGGATTTTCCCGCATGCCTCAGCTGGAAGGCCAGTCCCTCCAGGCGCGGAAGTTGGGATTCGGTCAGGCCTGAGCCCCGGGTGAGTACCTCACTGAATGTCAGGCGCGAGACATAGCGAAACCAGCCGCGGTCCAGGGCGCGGGTGGCGCCGCCTGAGTGTCCGTTGCCCTGCCAGAGCAACTTGGATTCGGCATCGTGAAGAAAGACCTGGATGGGCGTCTGTGGAGTCGTGAGAAAGGATTGCCGCCCGGCGAGTTTGAGCGTCACCGTCAGGGAGCCGGGAGAAGGCAGTCCCTGCCAATCCGTGTGCGACTGAATTTCCAGGACCTGCACGTGCAGGTCGGACGTTTGGACTTTGGCTCCGACCTCGAGTCGGAAGGCTTGCGGAGTGCTGACTTGAAACCAGGTGGCCTCCAACTTGCCGCTGAGATCCACGGGGCGCTCAAGAGATTCCGGCAACCCCCAGAGGCCCAGCTGCAAGGAGCGGGCAGATTCCTGGGAGGTCATCCGGCTCAACGTGCCATCGGGAAGGCCAAGGTAGGGAGCGAAGGCATTCTGGCTGGGCAATGTCCAGCCATGGAATCGGAACGTGCCCTCCGATTGCCAAGGGAGCGGGTCGGGCTTTGCCGTGTCCGATGCCAGTGAAATCACCCTCCAGGCCGGAATCCATGAACGGGGTGTTTCCAATGGCGGCAGCCAGATTTGAGGCAGAAATTTGCGTTCGCCGCCGAGGTCGGTGATGGGGGTAAGCGTGATATTGAGGGGTTCGGGAAGCACGGGGTAACGACCCTCGATTTGGAGGGCGGTTTCCGGCTGTCGCGGGCGCCACGACCACGGTTGCAGCCAGGGGGTCCACAACAGGCCGTAACAAGCGGTGGTGAGCATGGCCAGAGCGATGCCTTTGGTCTGCAGGCTCCAGCCTCGCCCGCGCTGCCACACCGCCAGCGCCACCAGGCCTGCTGCACCGATCCAGGCGGCCTGTGCAAGGCTGTCGCCATCGTAGACGACCCAGGAATGGATGTTCATCCGCTGCAAGCTGATCTCGCAGACGGCTTTGACCAGCACGCCCGTGAGCAGGGCGGCTCCGACGAGGCCGAATCTGGCCCAGCCAGCTGCCAGCAGGGGCATGGGCAGCAGCCACAACAGCGCCGCACCGGCCATGAACGCGCGCCCGGTCATGCCCTCTAGGGTCTCCGCCAGCGGGCGCCTGGAGAGGTGCAGGTACAAGGCTTCCTGGGCCATGAGTGGCAGCAGGACCAGCAGGGTGAAGACCAGAAAACGGCTGCTCCAGAAGCAGCGTTCGGGGAGTGGGCGCAGCGTGATGAAGCTGCGGTCATCCGCGCGCGCGTCCTCTTTGGAATAGCCGAGGGTCAGCCATGCCGCGCCCACCCAGAGCAGCAGCGAGGGCATTCGGGACCAGAAGGAGGAGGTGCTCGTGTCGGCGGACAGTGGCAGGATCCACTCCAGCGCCACGGCAAGGTCCACCACCAGCACGATCAGCCAGATGAGCCATGCAAGGTGCAGGTAGCGGAACTCCTTTTTGAAGTGATGGAGCGTGAGGTTCATGGCTTTCTGGCGAAGCGGGAGCTTTGGCTGGCTGCAGGGCGGCGGGGTGTTTTACGAGCGCCCTTCAAGCCGATAGGTGCGGGCGAGGGCGAGAAAGATTTCCCGCAGGCTGAGCGCGCGCGTGTCATGGCTGCGGGCGGTGGGCAGGATCTCGCGGATTTGCGCGGCCAATGCCGTCTCGGTGGTGAAGCGGCTGGCCGTGAAGCGCAGGGTGCGTCCAGCCTGTTCAAGATGCAGCCAGTCGGGTGGCACGGATGCCACCGGCTTGGTGTCGTTCGGCAGCACAATCTCCACGGCGCGGAAGCGGTCTTGCAGGCTTTCGCTTGTCTCTTCCAAGGCCAGTCGGCCGTGGTGGAGGATGGCGATGCGGTCCGCCAGGCGCTGCACTTCCTCAATGTCGTGCGAAGAGACGAACACCGTCCAGCCTTCCTGGCCGGTCAGCTCCAGCAAGCCGTGAATGAACTCATCCCGCACCAAGGGATCCAGGCCGCTGAAGGGTTCGTCGAGGATCACCAACTCGGGGCGGTAGGCAAGGCTGCTGAGCAGGGCGGCCTTCATTCGCATGCCGCGGGAGAGTTCCTTCAGGCGTGTGCGGACCGGCAGATCCAACTGGCGCAGGAGCCGCGCCTCGAAGTCGCGGTCCCAGTTCGGGTACAAGGGGCGGCAGTAGTCGAGAAACTGTTCCACCCGCATCCACAGCGGCAACTCCATGTTTTCGGAGACGTAGCCGATGCGGGTGAAATGGGCGGGGCCGAGCCGTCGGGAATCCGTGCCGAGCACCAGAGCATTGCCCTGATCCGGGCGATGCAGATTGAGCAGGCACTTGATGGTGGTGCTTTTGCCCGCGCCATTGGGGCCAAGAAAGGCGGTGACTTGTCCACTCGGCACGCTCAAGTTCAGGCCGCTGACCGCCTTGATGTTGCCGAAGCGTTTGTGGAGATTGTGGATTTCGATCATGCTCTTCACGGCGGTTGTTGGGATTATTGAAGACTGCGCAGATGACGCATGAGCTGCTCGGGAGTGAGGTTGAGTTCAGCGGCCTCCTGCAGCAGGGCTCTGCAGGCCGGTGTGAGCTGGGCCAGGCGCTCAGTCACGCCAGGCTGCTCAGGCGCGGTGACGACCATGCCAATGCCAGGGCGCGCGGCCAGCCAGCCGGCGGCTTTGAGCTGAAGCACGACCTTGTGTGCCGTGGTGGGGCTGATGCGCAGTTCCTGACTGAGGGTGCGCACCGAGGGGAATTCATCACCCGCCCGCATCTGTCCGGTGAGCAGTGCCTTGCGCACGGCCTGGAGCACCTGGTCGGAGACCGGGACACCGTTTTCGAGCTGAACAGAAAAGGGCAACATGCGTTTGTGTTATAGGTGTATCAATACAACTGATACAGCGCAAGAAAAAAAACACCGCGCCTGGTCGGGCGCGGTGGTGGGTGCCTTCGGAGGCGGTTTTCAGCCGGCCACCGGCTCGCGGGTGAGGCTGCCGTCGAGCAGGCGCATCTGGCCGCGCGGGTTGGCGTTTTGCAGGGCCTCCGGCAGGCAGTCGTCGGGGAAACCCTGGTAGCAGACCGGGCGGACGAAGCGGTGGATGCTGCCGGTACCGATGCTGGTGAAGTAGCTGTGGCTGGCCGCCGGGTAGGGGCCGCCGTGGTGCATCGACGGGCAGGGTTCGATGCCGGTGCCAAAGCCGTTGAAGATGAGGCGGCCGACCTTGCGCTCGAGGATGCGCACCAGTTCGGCGTTTTCGCGCAGGTCGTCGGGCGTGCCGTGGATGGCGGCGGTGAGCTGGCCCTCCAGCCCGCGGGCGAATTCCAGCACGGCCTCCATGCTGTCGCTCTCGGCGATGATCGAGCAGGGGCCGAAGACCTCGCGCTGCAGTTCCTCGTTCGACTGCAGGACGTCGAGCGGCGCGGTGAAGATCCGGCAGGCGGCCTGGGTGGCGTCGTGGTCGGGACTCTGGGCGGACTGGCCGGCGAGGCGCAGGCCGGAGATCGTGTGCCAGACGGCGGTGCCGGCCTCGTAGGTCTCGCAGATGCCGCGGTGCAGCATGGTCTGCGGGGCGATTTTTTGCGCCTGCTCGCCGGCGGCGCGGACAAACTCCGTCAGTTCCGGGCTCTTGACGCCGAGGACCATGGCGGGGTTGGTGCAGAACTGGCCGACGCCCATGGTGACCGAGCCGATGTAGGCCTCGGCCATCTGCGCGGCGCGCGCCTTGAGGGCGCCGGGCAGGACGAAGACCGGGTTCACCGAGCCCATTTCCGCGTAGACCGGGATCGGGTGCGGGCGGGCGGCAGCGACGTCCATGAGGGCGCGCCCGCCGCGCAGCGAGCCGGTGAAGGCGACCGCCTGGGTGAGCGGATGGCGCACGAGTTCGATGCCGATGTCGTGGCTGCGACCCTGCAGCATGGAGAAGCTGCCCTGCGGCAGGCCGCTTTTCTGCAGGGCCTGGAACACCGCGCGCGAGAGCATTTCGCAGGTGCCTGGGTGGGCCGGATGGGCCTTGACGACGACCGGGCAGCCGGCGGCGAGGGCACAAACCGAGTCGGTGCCGACGACGCCGATGGCGAAGGGGAAGTTGCTGGCGCCGAAGACGACGACCGGGCCGATTGGCTGCAGGACGCGGCGGACGTCGGGCTTGGGCAGGGGCTGGCGGTCCGGCTGGGCGCGGTCGATGCTGGCCTCCGACCAGGAACCCTCGCGGATCAGGGCGGCGAACATCCGGCACTGGTTGACGGCGCGGCCGCGCTCACCGGTCAGGCGGGCCATCGGCAGGGCGGTTTCGGCGTGGGCGCGTTCGAGCAGGGCATCGCCGAGGGCGAGGATTTCCTCGGCCAGGGTTTCCAGGAAGGCGGCGCGGGTTTCGACGCTGGCACCGCGCAGGGCGTCGAAGGCGCCATCGGCGGCGCGCAGGGCTTCGTCGGCCTCGGCGGCGGTGGCCTCCGAGAAGCTCGGTTCCATGGGCTGGTTGGTCGTCGGGTTGACGGCTTGGAAAGGGGCGTGCTGGGTCGTGGTTTCGCGACCCGCGATGAGGTGGTGTCCGGTGAGCATGGGAAGGGGAGGTGGGTGGGAAATGTGGGGTCAGGCGGCCGGATTCACCAGCGTGCCGATGCCGTCGATCGAGATGCGCATTTCGTCGCCGGGCTGCAGCGTGAATTCATCGCCGGGCACGATGCCGGTGCCGGTCATGAGGTAGGCGCCGGTTGGAAAACTGTTGTCGCGATAGAGAAAGCCGGCCAGTTCCTGCGGCGTGCGCTTGAGCTGGGCGAGGGTGGTTTCGCCGGCAAAGGCGACGGCCTCGCCGCGGCGGATCTCCAGGCGGATGGCGGTTTCCGGCGGCAGCGGCGCGGGGGCGACGAGCAGGCAGGGGCCGAGCGCGGCGCAGAGTTTGAAGCATTTCGCCTGCGGCAGGTACAGCGGGTTTTCACCCTCGATGTCGCGGCAGGACAGGTCGTTGCCGATGGTGGCGCCGAGGATCTCGCCGGCGGCATTGATCGCCAGCGTCAGCTCGGGCTCGGGCACCATCCATTTGGAATCGCTGCGCAGGTGCATCGCCTGGCCGGGGTGGGCGACCCGCTGCGGGGTGGCCTTGAAGAAGATCTCCGGGCGTTCGGCGGCGTAGACGCGGTCGTAGAAGCTGCCGCCGCCGGCGTCCTTGCTCTCCTCCATGCGGGCGGTGCGGCTGCGGAAGTAGGTGACGCCCGCGGCCCAGACTTCCTGGCTGCCGATGGGGGCGAGCAGGTCGGTCGGTTCCGCCACGGCCGGCTGGCGGGCGGCTTCGGCGACAAGGTGGGCGTGCAGGTCCGGTCGGTTGAACAGGCGATCCCAGTCCTGCTCCTCGAGCCGGTGCCAGGTGAGGTTCGGGCTGCGCAGGAAGAGGCCGTGGCGGGTGCGGTAGAGCTGCATGAGGCGGCGAGCCTATCGCCGCGCGCGGCGCTGTCAAAACAAGATGAGTGCCCGAGCCCTGCATTCTGGTGAATGAGCCCTCCCGGCGCCGCTTGCCAGCGTGCAAAGCTCGCGTAGATTGATCCTTCCCATGGATCCCCTGATTCACCTCCTGCATCTCAACTCAAACCGCTCCCCCAGCGAGCTGGCCCAGCTTCTGGGCCTCAGCGAAGACGAAGTCATCCGGCGCACGCGAGCGGCCGAGGCCGACGGCACGATCCTGGGTTACAACGCCGTGGTCGACCGTCCCAAGGCGGGTCACCGCGGTGTCACCGCACTCATTGAGGTGCGCATCACGCCGGAACGCGAGGGCGGCTTCGACCGTCTGGCGCGGCGCATCGCCAAGTTCGACCAGGTGCGCGAGTGCTTCCTGATGAGCGGCGGCTACGACCTCGCCGTCGTCGTCGAGGGACAGGACCTGCTCGATGTCGCCAACTTTGTCGCCGAGAAGCTCAGCACGCTCGGCGGCATCCTCTCCACCGCCACCCATTTCCAGCTCAAGGCCTACAAGCAGTCCGGCTTCCTCGTCAATCCTGGCGACGATGAAGAGCGTCTGCCGGTCAGTCCGTGAAACCCGCCCCTCATGGACTACGACAGCAAACTCTGCACCCAGGTCCGCGATCTTCCCCGCTCCGGCATCCGCGATTTCTTCGAACTGGTCATTGGCCGTTCGGATGTGATCTCGCTGGGCGTTGGTGAACCGGACAAACCCACCCCCTGGCCGATCCGCGAGGCGGCGATCCGCTCGCTCGAAAAGGGGCACACGACCTACACCTCGAACCTCGGACTGGAATCCCTGCGCATCGCCATCAGCGATTACGTGCAGAACCAGTTCCGGGTCCGCTACGATCCGAAGACGGAGATCCTGGTGACCGTTGGTGTTTCCGAGGCGCTGGACCTGGCCTTTCGCGCCCTGCTCAATCCGGGCGACGAGGTGATCTACCACGAGCCCTGCTACGTCTCGTACAGCCCGGGCATCAAGATGGCCTATGGCGTGCCGGTGGTCGTCGAGACGCGCGAGGAAAACCAGTTCGCGCTCATGGCCGAGGACGTCGAGCGGGCGATCACGCCGCGCACCAAGGTGCTGGCGATGAATTTTCCAACCAACCCGACCGGCGGCATCATGCCGCCCGAGGAACTGGCGAAGATCGCCGCGCTGGCGGTGAAGCATGATCTCATCGTCATCACCGACGAGATCTACTGCGAGCTGCTGTACGATCAGCGGCAGCACCGCAGCATTGTCGAGTTTCCCGGCATGCGCGAGCGCACGATCCTGCTGCACGGCTTCAGCAAGGCCTTTGCCATGACCGGCTGGCGACTGGGGTATGCCTGTGCGCCCTCGGTGTTGCGCGAGGCAATGATGAAGATCCATCAGTATTGCATGCTGTGCGCGCCGATCATGAGCCAGACCGCAGGCCTGGAGGCGCTGAAAATGGGGCCCTCCGCCTACGAGGAGATGCGCCAGAGCTACGAGCAGAGGCGCAATCTGATTGTCGCCCGCCTCAATGCCATGGGGCTGCCCTGCTTCAATCCGGGCGGTGCCTTCTACGTGTTCCCGGACATCCGGCCGACCGGCCTGACCAGCAAGGAATTCGCCATCCGGCTGCTCGAGCAGAAGAGCGTCGCCGTCGTCCCAGGCAATGCCTTTGGCACGGCCGGCGAGGGGTTTGTGCGCTGCTGCTACGCGACCGCACCGGACCTCATCGTCAAGGCGATGGATCTGATGGAGGAATTCGTTCAGGGCCGCTGAGGCGACCCGTCACCGAGGCGGCGGCGGATCGGCCGTCGCCTCACTTTGCCTTCTTTTTGCCTGCCGGCTGCCAGCGCGGTTCCCACTCCGGCAATTCGCTGCGCGCGGTCTTGAGGTAGGCGCTGATCCTGGCCGCGATTTCGGGATGGGCGGCGGCGACGTCGTTGGTTTCGGCGATGTCGTGTTTCTGATCGTAGAGCTTGACCGGGGCGTCCGGTCCGCCGCTGCGCAGGCCCTTCCAGCGGCCCTGGTACAGCGCGGCCTGCTTGAAGCCGCCCTCGTGGAATTCCCAGTACAGGAACTCGTGGGCCTTCTGCTCCTGCGGGCGACCGGCGAGCAGTGGCACCAGGCTGAGGCCGTCGGTCTGCTCGGGGGCGGGCGCGCCGGCGAGTTCGGCGGCGGTGGGCAGAAAGTCGGGGAAGTAGCCGACGTGGTCGGTCACGCCCGGCTTCACCTTGCCGGGCCACCAGGCGATGAAGGGCACGCGGATGCCGCCGTCGGTCAGGCTGCGCTTGATGCCGGTGAAGGGGCCGGAGGGTTGGAAGCGCGTGAGGTCATGCTTGCTCTCGTTGTGCGGGCCGTTGTCGCTGGTGAAGATGACCAGCGTCTTCTCCGCCAGGCCAAGTTTCTGCAGCCGCTCAAGCATGCGGCCGACGTAGCTGTCGAGCCGGGTGATCATCGCCGCCTGGCCCTTGTCCTGGGGCGGCCAGTCCTTGTCGGCATAGGGACCGTAATCGGGCACATGGGCGCCATCGCCGAGTTCGCGGGCGCGCTCGTTGTTGGCGTGCGGGATGACCAGGCTCCAGTACAGGAAGAACGGGCGGTCGCGGTTTTCATCGACGAACTTCAGGCTCTCCTCGGCGAAGAGGTCGTCGGCGAAGTGAACGGCGTCCGTGGCGTAGCCGGCACCGTCCTCGCCGACCGGCACGATGACGTTGGAGAGCGGTTCCTTGGTTTCGTTGCGCCAGAGGTAGTCGGGGAAGTGGTTGTGGGCGTGGTGCTGGCTGAGGTAGCCGTAGAATTCGTCGAAGCCCTGCTTGCGCGGCAGGCCGCTCTCGGCGGCGCCGACATTGCCGAGGCCCCACTTGCCGATGAGGGCGGTTTTGTAACCGGCCTTTTGCAGCACGCGGGCGACCGTGACATCGCCTTCCTTGAGGGCTTGCGCTGCGGGATTGGTCTGGCCGGCATTGCCGCGCACGCGGGTGTGACCGTGGTGCAGGCCGGTCATCAGCACGCTGCGCGAGGGGGCACAGACGGTGGCGCCGGCGTAGTAATGGGTGAAGCGCAGGCCCTCGGCCGCCATGCGGTCCAGGTTCGGCGTGGCGATGACCTTCTGGCCGTAGCAGCCGAGGTCGCCCCAGCCGAGGTCGTCGGCCATGATCCAGATCAGGTTGGGGCGGTTGGCGGCGACGGCGGGCAGCAGGGCGGCGAACAGGAAGGCAAGCGGACGGAACATGGCTGGGGAACGCAGGAGGTGTCGGGGTCTTGCCGCGGATCAGTGCAGTTGCGGTGTGCCGGGCACGACACTGGCGCGCTGGGCTTCGGCGAGGGCGCGCAGGCGTTCGGCGACCTGCGGGTGGCTGGCGGCGAGGTCGCGCTTTTCCGAGGGATCGCGACCGAGATGGAAGAGCAGGGGCTTGGCATGGGTCTCGGCCTTCGGCTGGCCATAGCCGGTCTGGGTCTTGAGATGGGCCTTCCATTCGCCGAGACGGACCGCAAAGATCTGATCGCCGCGGTAGTAGAAGAAAGGTCGCTCGGACAGCAGGGCGTCGTCGAAGATCAGGGGTGAGAGGTCGCGGCCGTCGAGTTCGATCCCGGCGGGCGGCGCGGCGCCGGCAAGGGCGAGCGCGGTGGGAAAGAGGTCGAGGGCGCTGGCCGGTTGTGAAGTGACGCCGGGGCGGATGCGGCCGGGCATCCAGAACAGGCCGGGCACGCGCATGCCGCCCTCCCAGGTGCTGCCCTTGCCATCCCTGAGCGGGCCCGCGCTGCCGCCCTGGTTGCCCATGATGAGCCAGGGTCCGTTGTCGCTCGTGAAGACGACGAGGGTGTTTTCGGCCAGGCCCTCGCGGCGCAGGGTTTCGAGGATTTCGCCCGTGCTCCAGTCGAGTTCCTCGACGGCATCGCCGTAGATGCCGGCGCGGCTGGTGCCCTGGAAGGCGGGGGAGGCAAACATCGGCACGTGTGGGAAGGTGTGGGCGAGGTAGAGGAAGAAGGGCTTGTCCTTGTGGCTGCTGATGAACTTCACCGCTTCCTCGGTGTAGCGCTGGGTCAGCGTGGTCTGCACGGCGGGTTGCTCGACCACCTTGCCGTTGCGCAGCAGCGGCACGTTCCAGCCATCGGCGGGTGGGTTTGGTGAGCCGGCCGAACCTTTGGGCAGGCCGGGGCGGGCATCCATGTCGTTCGAGTAGGGCAGGCCGAAGCTGTGGTCGAAACCGTGGTCGAGCGGGCGGCCCCCCTCATGGATGCCGAGGTGCCACTTGCCGATGTGGGCGGTGGCGTAGCCCTGTGCCTTGAGCACACTCGCCAGCGTGCGTTCGGTCTGCGGCAGGCCGCCCTTGGAGTCGCCGAAGAGTACCCGCCGCGGTGCTGCAGGCATCGCGCACATGCCACTGCGGATCGGGTAGCGACCCGTGAGCAGGGCGGCCCGGCTCGGCGTGCAGACTTCGGCGGCGGAATAGAAGTCGGTGAAGCGCAGGCCCTCGGCGGCCATGCGGTCGAGATGCGGGGTGCGAATCACCGGCGAACCCTGGCAGCCGAGATCCCCCCAGCCGAGATCGTCGGCGAACAGTACGATGACATTGGCGGGCTGGGCGGAGAGCAGACAGGGTGCCAGGACGAGCAGGAGGGCAAGTGCTTTCATGCTGGCACCTTGAAGGGCAGCCGGGGCGAGTCAAAGTGGAATGGCCACTGGTCTTTCCCGCCCTGCGGATTGCACTATGCGCGCCGGGTTTGACGCCGCGCGGTAGTGGCAGTTAGCCTTGATGCATGGACTCCCAGCCCCTGCGTACTTCGGTCATCGGCAGTTACCCGTTTCCCGGGTGGCTGGAATTTGCCGTCGGCCGGCTGGAGGCCTTCGGTCGTGATGACCTTGAGGAATTGCAGGAGGACGCCGCCATGGTGGCGATCCAGGACCAGTTGGCTGCCGGACTCGACGTCATCACCGACGGCGAGCAGACGCGGTTCGACTTCAATTTGTCTTTCTACGGATTTCTCGAGGGCATCTCCCTGGAGCCGGCGAGCCCGCGACGCTTTGGGCCGCCGGCGCACGATCAGCGCGGCCGGCATGAAATCACTGGTGAACTGGCGGCGCCGCGCGGTCTGGGAGCGGTCGCCGAATTTGAGCGCCTGCGCCGCCTCGCCGGAGGCAGTGGCCGCCGCCTCAAGGTGAGTGTGCCCGGGCCGTTCACGCTCAGTGGCCGGCTGGTGCCGAACCGTCAGTATCCCGACCGCCATGCCGTGGCGGAGGCCCTGCTGCCGATCGTGCGCGCAGAGATCGGGGCTCTGGTCGCCGCCGGCGCCGAGGAGATTTGCGTCGATGAGCCGAGCATGAGCTGCTATGGGTACCGAGAGGACACGCGCCGGCTGGTGGATCTTTTCAATCGCACGGTCGAATCCGGTCATGGCCGCACGCGCCTGTGCACCCATCTGTGCTTCGGCAACTACAAGGGGCGGGCGGTGGGGCCGCGTCAATACGCACCGCTGTTTCCCGCCTTCCTCGATCTGCATTGCGACGAGATGCACGTCGAGATGGCGAGCCGTGAGTTTGCCGAGTTGGAGGTGATCGCCGCGATTGCCGCGCGCATGGATGTGGCGGTGGGCGTTATTGACGTCAAAAGCTACCACATCGAGACGCCGGAGCAGGTGGCGGAGGCCGTGCGTGCCTGCCTGCGTCATGCTCCTGCCGAGCGACTGGTCTTTGCGCCTGATTGCGGGCTGAGCCAGACCGCGCGCTGGGCGTCGCGGCGCAAATTGTCGGCGCTGGTCGAGGGAGTGCGACGGGTGCGGCGCGAACTCGGTGTGGGCGGGGCCTGAGACATCCGCCGTTGCTGCTGCGGATCAGTCGAGCGACTTCTTCGGCGGGGCAATGCGGATGTCGCCGGCCTTGGCGGGACGCTGCACCGGTGCCAGGGCGAAGCGCTGGACTTCATAGCCATTGACGTTGACCGTCAGTTCAAGGCTGGCGAGAAATTCCCAGGTGGCGGCGACACCGATGGCGTCGGCGATCTTGCGTGCTTCGAGGTAGGTGTCGAAGGCGTTGGTCATCACCTGGTAGACGGCGACGCCATTCGGATCGGCCTTGAGCTGGCGCAGCATGCGCTGGTAATTTGAGCCCTCGTTGCGCATCTGGTCGAGTGTTTCGCCGCCGCCTGCCTTCGGGGTGAGCTGCATTTGCACCAGGGTGGAACCGGGACGGATGGCGGGCACTAGGGTGAAGGGGCCGCTGAAGGTGGGATTGCTGGCGGCGCGTTCAAGCATGGTGCGAATGGCGAAGGCATCGTAGATCGTGCGTTCCTTGCTCCGATCCTTGATGCCGCTTGTGTCGGCCAGGTCCTTGACGAAATAGTTGTGGATGTCGCGGGGCGTTGCCTTGACCTCGGTGGCACGGGTGCCCCAGGTGAAGGTGACTTTGCCGGTTCCGGCCACAGCCTGGATGGTGGGTTTGGTCGGGTCGCGTGAGGGGTCGAGGGCTGTCCACTTGGTCAGGTCGCCCTTGGTGGCGGCGACCAGGGCCTCGGCGACGGCGCCCGGATTCGAGCGCACGGCGACGGAGATGTCGCCAAGGGCCGTGAGAGCCTGGCGGTTGGCGGGAAGGCCGGCTGCGGTCAGGGTCTTGTGGGCGACCGCGACATACTCCATTTGGAAGGTTCCGACAAAGGAGGCGATCTCCGGCCAGGCTTGTTGAGCGGCGGCGGGTGTGCCGTAGATCTTGCCAAGCATGTCGGCGAAGGGCTCGATCTTGGCCTCCTTGTAGTAGAGCTGGCTCTTGGCCTTTTCCATGCCGTCGAGGATCGGTTTGAGGAAGTCCCGCTGATTGAAGTGGAGCACGCCCTGTCGGGCGACAAGCACGCGGGTCTCATTGGGTTCCTTCGGGTAGGGGCGCGGATTGGGCAGGCGAACGTAGGTGGGCGGAGGCGGCTGGTAGATCGGCGTGTCGTCGAGCAGGGCCTTGAGACGCTCAATTTCCGTGATGAGCTTGTCGAGCTCGCCCTTCTGTTCCTCACGCAGCTTCTTGGCCTCCTCCAGCTGCTTGCGGAAGCTGTCGAGATCCATGAACTTCATGCGCGAAGCCATGTCGCTGGTGTCGATCGTGCGCAGTTCCTCGATCACCTTCTTGAGGTTCTGCTGGGCCTGTTTCTTCTCTTCCTCGATCTTTTCCGGATCGGCGGGTGGCGGTGGCAGGGCCTTGACCTGCTCCTGCATCTGCTGGTGCTCCTCCTTGGTGACGGGGGGCAGGTCGCTGAGGATTTTTTGCACCATCTTGGCGGTGTTGATCGCCATCATGACGAAGACGATCATGAGCACGCCGACGACGTTGGTGACAGCGTCCATCAGCGAGTCGAGGTTCAGCTCGGCGGAATCCTGCTTTCTTTTGGCCATGCGCGTCTGAGATCAGGGGTTGGCTGCCGGGGCGGGCACGGGCGCACCAGGCACGGGCGGGTCAATCTTGCCGCGGTATTTTTCGAAGAGGGCGAGATCGAGCTGGCCGCGGCCGGGAATCGGCAGCTTGCCGGTGCGGATCTTGTAATCGTTCTCGGCGCGGCCCGCACCGTTGTTGAAGGGGCCCTGGCCATCGTCACGAATGAGGAAGAGGATGAGCGAGTTCTTGTCTTTGGCCACCTCGAACAGGAAGTGGTTGTAGGCGGCATCGGCGACGACGATCTCCGGAGTGGCGCCCAAGCGGTAGTCCTCGCCCCAGGCGCCGAGGATTTTCAGCGCGCCGGCGCTGCACTCGACAAAGTAGACCTTGGTGGCATCGCTCATGCCCGAGCCCGAGGGCTGAACCACGACCGGAGGGATCTTCCGTTCCTCGGGTACCTTGCGAGCCTTGATTTCGGCCTCAAGCTTGGCGATCTCCTCCTTGGCGGTGACCTGCTGCTTCTTCAGGCCGTCGATCTCGACGAGCAGGCTGTCGAGCTCCTTCTGGAGCTGCTGGCTGATCTGCTGGTTCTGCTCCTGCACCTCCTTGGAGGAATCAAGCAGACGGCGCAGTTTGATGTAACGCTGCTGTTTTTCCTCAACCTCGTCCTGCAGTTTTTGCAGTTCGGCCATTTTCTCCTTGAGAGCGAGATCCAGTTGCTTGCGCTCCTCGATTTCCTTTTTCATCCGCTGGTAATCCTGCGCCATGCGGATTTCATCGGCGGATCGGCCCTCGGCCTTGCCGGCCTGGGCGACGACGAGCACGACGATGATGAGCACAAGCGCCCCGATGAGACATGCAAGGATGCTCAGGAAGGGGAAGAGCGAGACTTCGTCGCCGGATGACGCACGCCGTTGGGCCATGGCAGGGGGAGGAGGGGATTAACCGCGGCTGAACCAGCCCTTTTTGACCGTCTGATGAATGATGACCTGCTTGCCGCCGAGTTCCGTCAGGACGTTGTTGAGGCCCTGAATGCCGGAGGAGAGCGCGCGGGTGTAGTCGGTTGTCGTTTTGACACTGTCCTTGACCGCGTTGGTGAGGTCCTCACGCATGCGGTTGAGGGTCATGGCAAACTCCGCGTCGACGCGCTCCTGATGGGCGGCGGCGCGTTTGTCGAGGTTGTCGGCGTAGTCCTTGATTTTCCCGGACAGGGCGTTCAAGTCGACCAGGAACTCCTTTTGGGCGTTGGCCACGGCCTTGACCAGGGTGTCCATGAGGCCACCGGTGTCGCCGCCGGCAACACCGCCGCCGTCGTTGAGCCGGGGCAGCAGCACTTCATTGCAGAAGGCGTCGATGTTGTTGAGGTTGTCGTCCTCGGCCTTCGCGAGGGTGTTCATCGGGAAGTTGAGCACCATGGCCAGGACGAGACCGAGCAGGGTGGTGTCGAAGGCGGTGCCAAGGCCGCTGGTGACGTTGCCGATCGAGCCCATGATTTTGTCGAGGTCGGAGGTGTCGGTCAGGTCGATGCTGCCGATGGCGCTGGACAGGCCGAGCACGGTGCCGATGAAGCCCAGAATCGGGATGGCCCAGAGGAAGACCTTGACCAGGGCATAGCTGCCGCCGATGCGGGCGCTGTCGATACCGCTCTGCGCCGACAGCATGCCGTTGACCTCGCTGTTGTTCTGGCGCACCTCAAAAAGCTCGAGGCCCTTGCGGATGCGGTTGACCATCATGCTGTCACGCAGGCGGCCGGGCAGGCCGTAGAGGTGGTCGATGAAGTGGCCGACATTGCCGGAATTGATTTCCTGGCCGAGGTCGCTGGGCAGAACGTCCAGGTACATCGCATCCTTCTGGTGGCGCAGTTTCTTCAGCTTCAGCCAGAGAATGGCCATGGCCAGGAAGAAGAAGAAGGTTTCGAGCATGTTCACCCAGGTGCGCTCGTAGAAGAGGTCATGGATGTAGTCCATCGTGTTGGATGGCGGGCTGCCATACTTGCCAACGCCGAACGGGAAGAGGATGCCATACCAGGCGAGCGTGCCGACCAGGCCGATGCCGAGGGCGGCAAAGATGCTCGGGTTGGCGGGGTCCGCCTCCTCCCAGCCGCCGCGTTCCTGCTGTCCGGACGGGGTGTAATTCTGCTGCTGCGGCGCTTCGGAGGGGGCGCCGGGATGTTCTGCCGGGTGCTCCTGAGTGCCGTCGGGTGGCGTCACGCCCGAGGGCGGCGGCGGCAGGCTGGAGGGCGGAGGCAGGCCGCCGAGGTTGGCCGGGATGCTGAGCTTGGTGTTGCAACCTGGGCAGCGAACGACTTTGCCAGCCATCTCCGGCTCGGCCTTCAGTTGCATGTCACAAGACGGGCATTTGAATTTCACGGTGCGGTTCTCCTATGGGTTCCTGGGGGTTGATGGCAATTGAGATGAAAGCGGAAGAATCAAGCGGCCACCGGGCCGCAGGACAAGCGTTTTCTGCCTGCGGCGGTGCTTTTGCTGTCGCGGGACGCGGCAGGGCGGCAGGGGCTCAGAGGGTCAGTCGGGCTCCGGCCTTTTTCATTTCCTCGAGCAGAATTTTGGAGGCCTCGCTGACCGGGTTGCCGCCGACGTGGATCTGGCAGTAGGGCGCCCATTCGCGGGCACCCTCATTGTCTTTCTTCCACATCCGGTGCAGCGGCGCAAAGTCGCTGATCTGGTTGTTGTCGAGGAAGAGGAATTGCAGATCGGTCAAGGGTTCAAGCGGGCTGAGGTCATGAATGCGGTTGTCCTTGAGTGAGAGCATGGAAAGCCATTTCATGGTGCCAACACCCTTGAGACTGGTCAACTTGTTGCCTTCCAGATAGAGGGTCCAGACCTTCGGCAGCTTGAACAGCGGCGTGGCGTCCTCGATCTGGTTGCCTGCGAGGTAAAGCGAGGTCAGGGCCTCGATGCCGGTGAGGGGGCTGACATCAACGACGCGGTTGTTCGTCAATTCCAGATACTGCAGCGCCTTGCAATCGGCGAGCGGGGCGAGGTCGGCCACTTGGTTGTTGGCGAGGTCAAGGAACTGCAATCGGGCCAGGCCCTTGAGCGGGGCGAGGTTGCTGATTTTGTTGCCGGGCAGGGTGAGGGAGGCCAGGGCGGTGCATTTTTCCAGACCCGTCAGGTCGCTGATGCCGAGGTCCTTGCCTTCGATGACGGCGACGTTGGCGACGTCTTCGGCGGTGAGTGGATCCTGGCTGTCGCGCTTGGCGAAAACCTGTTTGCGGACCGCCGCCTCCAAGGCCTTGTCCTTGAAGATCGCCACGGGTTTGGGCGGGGG
>DAIUCN010000093.1:0-16580 GCA_036846165.1 Prosthecobacter sp. | reverse complement strand
CGCCCGTCCCGCCCGTTGCGCACGGCAGGCCAGATCGGGAGGTGACAATTGGTGGCGGGCTTGGGTGGCATCTGGAGCGATTCTAGCCGGAGGCGTTTGGGCGGTTTTGTGGGGTTGGTTGCGGCAAATTGTCGGCCGCCCTGCGTGATCGTTCATCGTGCCCAAAGTGCCCGTTGTGCAGAAAGCGGCCGGCGTCAGGACAATCCCTGGCGGCCAGTCGCCCAGCATTTTAAGGCGGGCACGCCGCGCTGAGTGTTCTTGTTTGGGATGGCGATGGGAGGGGGGCATGGGGTGTGCAGCTGGGTTGTGTCCACACCTTCCCTGGCTCACGCAGATCTCAAACAGTGGGGGCAATCCCGCCCGCGACGCCCAGGCACAAAAAAACCCGAGGCCTTTCGACCTCGGGGCAGCAACTTCAATCTGTGAACGCCTCACCAGGGCAGCAGGCGGCTCCACCAGGACCCGCTACTGGCAGGCTCTGCCCCTCCGGGCGGCTGGATGCTCTGGGCTTCCTTGGCGCCGGTGCGGGCAGCAGCATTGGCCGTGCGAGCCTCATCGATCCGCGACCAGGTTTCTCCGGCGATCACCAGTGTCTGGCCTGCAGTGAGGCCGGTGGTGTCCTCCAGCTTGTCGAGCTGGGTGCAGCTTGCGAGACTCAGGGTAAGGGCGAGCACAAAGGCTGCGCCGACAGCGAGGATTGCGATGCGTTTCATGGCAATCCTCCGCCGCTGTCAATGGCCACCACCGCCTGGCAGCTTCTTCTCCAGCTCGTCGGCCGCGCGTTTCGCGTGCTTCTCCGCGCGTGCATAGAGCTCCCGCGTGAAGGGCTTGCTAACCACGTAGACCAGACCACTGATGCAGCCGCCGGCGAGGATCAGCACGGCCGGCTTGACCGCCACCTCGTGCAGACTCGGATGAAACAGGCCGATCACCTGCGGCACCAAGACGCCGAAAAACAGCGCAAAAATGCCGCGTCCGATCGTGACTCGTCGCGTCTCCGGATTGGGGTTGAGCATGATCATGCCACCGGAAACGAGCAGGCTGCCAATCAGCGGCAGCAGCAGTAGCTGCAGCTCGATGGCCTGCGCTGCGGTATCTGCCGGAGCCTGGGCAAGCATCACGGAAGAGAGGGCGGTGGCGGCGGCGGAAACGCCGACGATGATCACGTCGACGCAGTGCGGGATGTGCTGAGGTGCCATCGAGTTCATGCGGTTGTCAAAGCTGGTTCAGCGCGCTGAAAATGTCGCAGTGGCCGCAGCACGGCTGTGTTCGCCCGGATCTCGACCACCTCGGCGTAGTGGCGCAGCGGGCGCATGTAGTTGTCGCGGCAGGCGTCGTGCAGCAGCACCAGGCCGTTCGGGGAGAGGCATTGCAGGGCCACCAGGACGCACTCCACGCGGCGCCGGCCATCGACGAAGGCCAGGTCGATCGGCGCGTGCTCGTAGACCACAGTGGCGTAGCGGCTGTTCCGATCCGTGCAGGGGATGTGCAGGATCTCGGCGCCGCCGCCGAACTTCTCGACCGCACGGTGCAGCCAGGCCTCGTCGTGCTCCACGCTGGTGATATGAGCCCCTGGCGCGTGCGCGAGCATCAGCTCGGTGCTCAGGCCTGGTCCCCACTCGAAGATGCGCGCCGGGCGTAGCCGCTGCAGGTATTCGGTGAGGATCTGGCGGAAGCCGTGCATGACGTCAGGGCGTGAGTTTCGCGACGCGTAGGGCGCACCGCATGGCGGAGCGCGAAATCTCTTGGGAGGCATGCACGCGCACGCGGGCCTGCGCCTGGTCGAGCATGACCTGCTCGCTCCGGGTGCCGGTATACTGGAAGGCCTGTCGCAGTTGCGCGGCCGCATGATCGAGGTCCGGATCTGCCCACTGGCCACCTTGCGGATAGCGGAACTCCGCCACCTGGCAGTCGGTCATGCGGTGCAGGACGCTGTAGTGGTTGAGCGGGGTCAGCCAGTCCATGGGGCCGCTGTAATCCGTGCAGATCACCGGGCAGCGCCGCTGCATCGCCTCGACGATGTGCCGGCCGTAGCCCTCGGCGCGGTGCAGGTGCAGCAGCGCGCCGGCGCCATCGAAGATCTCATCGACGCTGTTCACCGTACGCTCGTCGAGCCAGATGCGGCGATCGCCGCCGATGGCATCGAGCACGGCGGTGCGGTCCTCCTCGCGCAGGTCGCGCGTCTTGAGTCGCAGGGCCACGCGCTTGCTGCGCGGCCACGCCGCCTTGAAGGCCTCGATGCTGCCCAGCACAAACTTGCGGTTGAGGTTGCTCGCTCCGTCCCAGGACACCACGGCAGTCCAGGGCTGGCCTCGCTCCGGCAGCAGGCGCGGCCGCTGCGGGCCAGGCAGGTAGTAGGGCACCACATGCAGCTTGCTCGCCGGTAGGCCGTTGGCCAGGCAGACGTCGCGCACGAAGGTGGTTGGCACCCAGATCTGGTCGGCGTTGCCGGCCGCTTCCACGGTCCGCTCTGGCAGAGTCGTGACCTCGAGCACCAGGCACCAGACGTTGAGGCCGCTGAATTTCCGTTGCCCGAGTTGGTCGAGCACCAGCGGGGTCAGCGGGCGTGCGGCCCAGACGTTGAGCGGGCAGTCGATCTGCTGTGCGTCCTGCGTGGTGGAGTCGCGCAGATCCGGGTAGATCGTGCGCAGCACATCGGCGTAGGCATGGCGACTGAGGCTGATGCCGCTCAGGCGGTTTTTGACCAAGCCGATGATCTGCGCTCGGTGCTCGGTGTGGATCGGCGTCGGCACGGCGCGCTGCGGCCAGATGCGAGCTAGGTCGGGGCGATTGGGTGTGATCATGCGTCAGGACCAGCGCAGGCGATGTAGCTGAAATTGTCTTCGTGCGGCCCGGTGGTGATGTCGCAAAGTCGGGCAAATCCACGCGAGCCGGTCACATCCAGGCCGCCGCCAATGATGTTGAGCGAGTTGATTCGCGAGAGCCGGAGCTGCACTTCGTTACCGTCGGCAGTCCACACCTGCAGTCCGGCGACAACCTCCGCCGTGAAGCTTCCGTCAATCACGCAATTGACCGCCTCAATGAAGCAAGACCGCAGGTTCGCGGTATCGACACCAGGCGCTCCACGACTGCCTGTTTTGATCTCGACATCCGTCCCCCAAATGCCACGCAAGAAAACAGTCGGCTCGCCGCCTAACCCCGACTCATACGACGAGGTGAAGGGAGAGCCGCCGCTGCCACCAGCCACATTGAGCGTGCCGAAACGGACGGACCCGTCAGATTCCAGAGAGACCTCAATATCGTTTCCTGGCACTCCGTTTGGACCGTAATAGTCGCCAGTAGCACCATCCTGAGCGGTGAGATTGATGGCGCAGCTGGTCAACTCCAAGCCTGCGCCAGTCACTCGCAGTCTCATCAGCGAAATCACTTGCGTAAGACTGTAAGCGCCGGGGCCTAGCATCACCTCGAGTGGCTGGCCCACAACATAGGTCTCCACCTCCGACCAGGCCATCCAGGCAGCATCAAAGGTGGCAAAAGGCTTGTCCTCCCGGCCGATCATGCCAGTCAGATCGCTACCGCGCGCGGTGTCCACGTAGACCCGATTGAGGTGTGTCACCGAGCTGCCGCCGCCGGCGGCAAGCGCGGCGATCGCCTCCGCCACGCGCAGCGGCGTCATGAGCTTGTTGTTCGCGGCGCCGGCTTCGGCCTCTGCCTTGCTCGCCAGCGGCAGATCAGCCGTCGTGTGACTGTGCGCGCTCGGCGGGAAGGTCGCAGGCTTGTCGGCCACGTCGCCCCAGGTCACACTACCTCCCACCTCGCCGGTCGAGGCAATGGTGATTGTCTTGCCAGCCTCGTTGATGGTCAGGGTGATGTTCGTGCCGGCCACGAGGCGTGCTTTGATCCACTGCCACGCGGCAGCGGCGGCCGGATCAGGCACACCGTCTTCCTCCTGCGCGTAGCTGTTGAGCACGTAGAGGGCGAAGGGCTGCGATTTGCGCGGCGCGTCCTCGCCTGGCACCTGCCACTCGATCTGCACACCCAGCTGCACATGGGCCTTGCCCACCAGAAGCGCGCGCAGGCCCACGCCATCCACCAGCGTTTCGAACTCATAGCGTGCGGCCGTACCCTCGCCGTCGAGCACCCATGTGCCGTCGAAGAGGACCGGGTCGCCGGTGTGGTCCAGCTCCTTCTTGGCGATCAGGCGGCCGGTCGTGCCCTCGGGCAGTTCGCCGGGGATCGCCTCGGTAACAAAGCCGACGCGCAGCGCCAGCGTGGTGCCCTGAAGGGCGAGCAGCAGGGGCGCAGAAGTGTCCGCGTTCCCTGCCTGGACCCGGCCGGTGGCCTGGTCAATGAAGAGCAGCTGAGGAGCCATGCACGCCGAGGCGTGTCAATCCTCTTGACCGGCTTCAATTTTCCAGAGAAACTCTCTTAGTCCTAGACCTTTGGACTGCTGATCTTTCCCATCTGCCATTTTCCCCAAGAAACGAGTCACCCGCTGACACTCACGTCAGCGGGGTCGCACCCAAACACGAAACGCGCTGAAAGGTATTGCTCCATGAAAGCCATTTTGAGTTCTGGTCCTTTGCTCTCACGCTGACACGTGAGGTAATCTGAAACCGGCCGGATGCGATTATGACCGCCCCAACCCAATGAGTGACTGGTAAAGAGGTGATTTGCTGTGGGCCGGAAACCCATAGCGCAGGGCACGCCGAGCCCTCCATAACTCCCCATCGCGGATTGTCAGGTCCAAGAGGGCAGCTCAGCTGATAAGTTGGTGGACTCTCGGAATCAGACCTTTCATCCCATTCAGCCCCGTCTGGCCTGTGCCGACGGGATACCTGAAAATGGAAGGAGCAAAGGCGAGTCCTTGGCGGTCTCTTAGGCAACCGGCAGATTCATCCACTGCGCCATCGCGCCTGGCAGCAGCGTGATCCTGGAGCCGGCCACCTCGGAGGCAAAGCGCGCCTTCAGCCAGCTGCCATCCACGGCACCGACCACGAAGCCTTCAATCGTGGCCAGGTTGCCGGACAGGTAGCTGCCAGGCGTGGCCGACGTAGGCAGGCTGAAGCCGGTCCCATTGTGCAGGACCTCTCCACCGCTGTTGTTGCTGTTCCATTGGCTGCGCCACGTGAGGCTGGTCACAGTCACCGCGCCATCGAGGCCCAGCACCCAGCGCGAGCCGGTCGTCGCTGCGGCCGACTCGTAGGGCATGGTGAATTTGAACCAGCGGCGGTGCCCGGCCTTGAGTGGGATGCGCAGGCCGGTGTCGAGCAGGGTGTTTGCGCTGGCGTTTTCGTTGATGACCGAGGCGGTCAGCGCCGTGGTGCGGAGCACGTAGAGCGCGTCGTCACTCGGCTCGGTGGGCGTGCCGGGTGGCGCGCTTTCGCTGCCGCGCCAGACGTTGTTGTGCAGGCGGAAAGTCACCGTTTGCGATCGCCGCCAGCTCTGCGCGCTGGTCGGCCGCCAGGCCAGCTCGGCCATCAGGTCGATGCTGCCGTTCTCGTGGTCTGCATCGCCGATGCGCAGCAGCTGGTTGAGCGCGGTGGTGACGTAGTTGATCGGTGCCTCGTAGCCCTGGAGCGTGCTGTTCCAGGCCCAGGCATCCGCCAGCGCGTGCGGAGCGGCCGACCACTTCGCGTGCGGCTTCACGACAAAGCGGAACTGCGAAATATTCGGTGCTTCCCATGGCAAGCCGAGGCGGAGCAGCTGCAGCTCGAGGTGCTCGCCGTCGCCGCGCTTCGCTTCGAGTTGGTCGATCGGACTGAGGAAGGATGCGGACCGCACAAGCAGGCCGAGCTGGGTTTCAAAGGTGAGTTTCATGATGCGGTCTTGCGTTTGAGGTCGAGCAGGATCTGGATGTGGGCGGCCAGCGGGAGCAGGTCGCGCATGAAAGCCACGCCAGTCATGCGGTCCCACTGGAAGGGGCGGCGCTCCGCCTCGCGGCCGATGGCGCGGAAGACGTAGTCGGCGAAGTGGCGCAGCTGGCGCATCTTCAGCACGCCGGTGCTCTGCTGGAATTGGTAAGGCTCGGCGGCCTTGTTGCGGTCGTCCGCCGGCAGGGAGAAATCCGTCACCCCTTTGGCTTCCCAACGCCGGCCGAGCTGCGGCAGCAGCCAGGTGGCATAGTCGCGCAGCTGCCAGGCGCGCAGCACGCCGGTGCGGCGCGGCCAGTTGTAGGGCTGTGGGCGGCGCGGGATCATGGCATCAGCGCGTCACAGCACGCGGCACGTATTCCGTGGTGATCGTGGTCAACCACAGGGCCTTGTCGAGCAGCTGCTCGGAGTTGATGCCCTTGAGGGTCCATCCCCACGGCCAGTTGAAAGTGAAGCCTGCCGAGCTCCACCACGGGATGGCGAAGATGTCCAGGACCGCCGGTGCATTCTCCGGAGTCAGATGGCCGGGCAGCTTGTCGGTCGGCGGTGGTGAGGTCGTCAGCAGGGTGTCCACCACGACGACGCGACCGGAGTCCAAGGCGGTGTGTCGCTGATCGGTCCAGCCGGTGAAGACGCCGGCCTCATTCTTGAAGACGCTGGTATCGCTCAGCGCCATCGTCGTTGAGCTGCTGATCGGCTGGTTGTTGACGGTGATACGGCGCTTGCGTGCCTTGGGCGCTAGGATGCCTTTCGTGTCGAGCGACAGCCGCCACACGTGGCCGTTGAGATCGTCCTTCTCCAGACCCACGATCCAGAGTGTCTCATAGCCCGGCACCAGGTCGCCCTGGGCATACCGGTCCGGGTTCAGGGTGAGTAACTCCAGCGGGCCTTCGTCCCAGCCCTCCTCGGGTTGCCTGATGCGGCGCGCCTCGATCTTGTCGGCCGCCTTGGCGAGGCCCTCGGCCTGCACGCGGTGGATGTAGCGCGGGCCATCCGCCTTGGTCTGCACCTCCTTGATGCGCATGTGCGGTCGGCCGGGCGGCGCGCCGCCGTTGGCGAAGGTGTGCTCATCGTCGGTCAGCCACACCTGGGCGGTGGTGTCGAGGCCTCGCGGGCGGATCACCAGCTCCTCCGGCTCGATCATCATGTTGCGCCGACCGTGCTCGATGTAGGGGGCGAGCTGCTTCATTTCAGGGCCTCGAGGATCTGCGGCAGCACCTGCAGGACGACCTGCGCCACTTGCTGCGTGCTGTTCGCGTTGTTGGCTGCCGGCTCGACAGCATTCGCGGCCGCCTTGCCGGCCAGGGGATTGTTCGTGCTCTCGCCGCCTTGGCCGGCATACATGCCAGGGAAGGATTCGGCGAGACCGGCCAGCGCGCGACCGCGGGCTTCTTCCGCATCACCCTGGCGCGTGCGGGAGTAACCACGGATTCGGCGGCGGCCGTCTGCGCGCCGTCCACTGTCGTCGTAGCGCGCTTGTTTGGCCTGCTCGCTGTCCTGACTCTCACGCTCGTCGGCCTGCTCCTGGAGGGCCTGCATCCGCGTCGCCGCGATACGCGCCTCCTCCTCGCCTATGCCCGTGCGGCTCATGATGCTCTGCATTCGCTGGCGGATGGCCTGCTCGCGCTCGAGCTGCTTCACGGTATCCTGCTGGCCTTTCGCCTTGGCCTGCAGGATCGCCATCTCGAGCATCAGGTCGCGGGCGCCTTCGAGCTTCGCCTGGCGCTCCTTCTCGGCGGTGATGGCTTCTTCGATCGCCTTCTCGCGTTCCTTGGCCTGCTCCTTCTCGGCGGCCGCAGCGGCCTCGGCCGCAGCCTCGGAAGTGTCGGCCGCGCTCTGACGCATGCCGGATTGCAAGCCCTCCATCTCCTGCTGGAGGCGCATGATCTCCTGCAGGCGTTCCAGCGTCTGCTCGACGCCGTTCGATCCCTTCGCCGCCTGGGCCTCGGCGAACTTCTGCATGCCCTCGACGGTCGCCTCGAAAAACAGGCCGCCCTGGTTGCGCATCTCCTCGATCTTCTGCTTCTGGATCTCGGCGAGGCGCACCAGCCGCTCGGCCGGTGTGAGGCGCTGCAGCTCGATCTTCAGGATGTTGTCCTGGATCGACTTCACGCGCGCCATCGTCTTCTCCTTCTCCTTGGCAGCGGTTTCGGCGGCCTTGGCGGCTTCCTCTGCTTCCTTCGCCGCCGCCTCCTCGTTCATGCGCTGCTCGCGCCCAGCCGCAGCGGATTCCCGATCGCGCTCCCGCTGGGCAGCAGCTGCTGCTTGCGCGTCAGAAGTGCCGAAGGCTTCGGTGAAAGATGCACCGCCCATCATGCTGGCCAGCGCTCCACCAGTGGCGATCAAGCTCCCGAAGTGTGCTTTCACGCGATCGATAAAACCGTCCAGGCGGTCGTTCATCGCCGCCATCTCCTGAACAGCTGCGTCCGCCAGCACCGGTGCTTCACCGAAGAGACCTTCGATGGACTCGCGTGAAGCGGTAAACATCGGGATCAAATCCCCGGCACTCTTCCCCAGCAGCGCGAGGATGTCGTTGTAACCCGTGCCCTCTGCGCGCGCGCGCTGGAACGCATCGCTCATCGCCAGGATCTTCTGGTCGAGGGCCATGCTGGAGAGGGACCGCTGCGTGATGCCGAGATTCGCGAGGGCCTCGCTGGCCTTCTCATTGCCCACCTCGCCGAGGGCTTTTTCGAGCTTCAGGAAATTCGACACCAGCCCGTTCATGTCCACGCTGGCGAGCTGCTTCGACGCATACTCGACCTTCTGGATCATCTCCGTGCTCTCACCGAGGCGTAGCGCCGCGTCGGCTAGGTCATCGTAGTGGCTGATCGTGCCCTTGATCGCTGCCCCGGCCGCACCCACACCGAGCATGCCTCCCAGGTTCGGCATGGCTTTCTGCACCCGGTTGCCAAAGCCGCTGATGCGGTTCTCCAGGCCTGCCAGGCCGCGCTCCACGGCCTGGGCGTTAAATCCGAATTCGACGATGGCGGCCATAGATGAGGGAGGGCGGGCTGTGCTCTCCTCCGCGTGTCAATCTTGCGGCCGCCGCCGGATGAAGTCAGTCACCCGCTGCCACCATCTGCCTCGCTTGGAGAGGTGCGCCTGCGGCCAGATCATCGGCTCGCCATCGTAGAGGCGGCCGGCATGGATCAGGGCATGCCCGAATGCCAGCGGCACGCGGTGCAGGATCTCGTCTAGCGAGAAAAGGCCGGGGCAGGCCCTTGACAGCAGCACGACGTAGCTGGCTTCGGTCAAGGGCAGGGCGAGTTTCCCAGGTCGTCTCCTTTGCGCTCACTCGGCCGTGGCACTGCGCGTGTGGCGTCGCTCTCTCCCAGGATTTGCAGCGCCAGGTCGATCGCCTCGGTCTGCTGGGGGCGGTGGATGTTCTCCTCGGCCCAGCTCTCGATCGTCTCGAGGAGCAGGTCGCTACGTGCGCGCATCGGAGTCCAGTCCTGCGGCTCGTGCGTGCACAGCCAGAGGATGATGATCGCATCCTGCAGGAAGGCCTCGGGGTGCTTGCGCACTACGCTCAGCGGCAGCGCGTCATTCACGGCGCGCAGGCGGAAGTACAGGGTTTCGCGGCGGATCGTGAAGGGGTGCAGCGCTCGGCCGTTCCATGCGTGCTGCGCGAGCACGGCCGTCTGCCTCTCCTCAGCGGCTTGCGCCTCGATCGCGTGATCGACGATGTCGTCGTCGAAGTTTGCCGCCCCGTTCTGGGGCGGCGTGTCGTGAATGGAAGTCGTGGGGTTCATTCGTTCGAGGTCAGTTCCTCCAGCTTGGTGGCGATGTGGTTCATGTCGCCCACGTGCCCCCAGAGGATTTCAGTTTCACCCTCCGGCGCCGGCATGTTGTGGATCTTGTTTTCGAGCGCCTTGAGGGCTTCGAGGGCACGGTTGTAAGCGGTGAGGTAGGCGGCTTCGGCGGTCTGTTTCGTCGTGTTCTTCATACGTCACCAATATACGCAATGCGTATTTTATAGCAAGCGAGAAAATACGCATTGCGTATCTTTTTTTCTCTGCCAGAATGACCGCATGACCTGGGAAGACTGCCTTGATTTGGGAGCTACAAAAATCGCCGCCATCCTCGGATGCCCGGTGACCACCGCGCATTCGTGGATTCGTCGCTCGGGTCCTCCGGATTGGCAGAAGGCCATTTACCTCGCGGTCATCGAGGCCGCGGTGAAGAAGGATCAGGCTGCTCCAGCCGGCACGAAATCCGGCAGGCCGAGGCACGAGGTTTGAGGCGCTGCTCATCCTGGGATCTTGAAATGTCGGCGCACATCCTCGAGCAGGTCGGCGCTGGGGTTCTCGGGGATCAGTGCCCGGCGGCGTGAGTGCGGGTCCTTGATCAGCACGTTGCGGGTCAGCCTCTTGCAGTGCGCCAGCAGGACGGCGTAGCTGTAGGCGCCCTGGTAGGCTGTGCACAGCGGGTGCTGCGGCTCGTGCTGCTCCAGCGCGAGTGCGGGCTGGCCGGGCACCTGGCGGCGGATCAGGCGCATCGTCTCCCACTCCGGCTGCGGCAGCTCCACGCTGCGCAGGCCACGCTCGGCCAGCCGGTAGAGGCGCCGGCCGTGCTCGCCCTCGATGTCCACCACAGGGATGCCCACAACACCACAGGCCGCCGCCAGCGGCAGGTCGTTGGTGCGCGGGCCAGGCAGCAGGCGCAGGCGGGCGTCCTCCTCGCCGGGCTCATAGTGCCAGGCTCCTGGGGAGGCCTGGGCTAGGCGCACGCGTGCACCGGTCTTCTGGACATCGAGCAGCACGTCGTAGTTGCGGGCCGCGCGCAGGGCCTGGAGGAAGGGATGCAGCGGGTCGGCCTTGGCCAGCTCTCCGGTGGCGTGAGCTTCCCGCAGCGGGTCGCGCTCCAAGGTCCGCCAGACTGACTGCGCGCCGATGAAGAAACGCAGCTTGTAGGCCTGCCGCAGCTCGAGGATCTCCGTCGCGTTCGTGCGGATCGGAAAGCCGCACGCGCCGAAGGCGGCGGCCAGAGCAGTGCTCTTGGTGGACCAGGAAAAGGCTTCCATGGGATGGATGAGGGAGAGTTGGCGCTGGATGCCTCGCGGCTACGGCGTCCAGCACGCCGCTCTCATGTCCGAGAATTTCGTCAGGCGGCGACCTTCGCGATGAAGGGCCGGTAGGTGAAGGGCACGGTGATCGAGGTGCCATCGCCGTCGCTGCTGTCGCGGCTCGGGTTGCCGATGATGGTGACGTTGTCGTCGTCGATGTCGAAGCCGTGGATGCTGTCGCCATCGGCGACGTTGAGCAGGTCCACCGCCGTGCCGGGATGAACATCTGCGAGGCCGTGAGCACGGCCTTGGGCGTTGCGGGACGGGCGACCTTTGATCTCGCCCTCGAGGCGCGGATCTTCCCAGCGCTCGTATTCGACCGCGCGCTTGTCGCCCTTGTGCGTGACCTGATCACGCATGGGCTTGAGACCGACGTCGGTGACCATTAGGCCGGTTTCGTCTTTGACGGCGTAGTGCGGCTTGATGCCGTGTTCGATCAGCGGTTCGGTGGGCATGGCGGGAGAGGGGTGGAGGGCTTCGTCAGGATTGGGTCACTGCGCCGCAGCGGTGCCAGCCAGCACGCGTGGCCGGAGGATGCACTTCGTCGTGCTCTTGGCGATCAGCAGGACGACCGGATAGTCGCCGGTGGTGATGTCAGCACTGGGCTTGACTCCGCCGGGCGTGTCGCTCAGCACGTAGATGGGAGCCGTCATGCTCAACGTGGCGCCGAGGGTCAGGTCGTCGTCTTCGACGAGCACTGCCAGCGGCTGGCCAGCCGAGGCACCGTTGGCGGCGAATCCTTCCACCTTGACCAGCGCGGCCACGTTCGCGTCGGCGAGCACGTAGCGGTTCGTCGTGGTGTTCAGGGCCACGGGCTGGCCGGCCGTGATGGTGGCACCGGCGATGCCATACTGGAACTTGGCGTTGGCCCCCGGCACAAAGCTGGCGGGCGTGATGGTGAGGTCGACGGCCTGGAGGGGGACGGCCACGCAGAGGGCGGCCAGGGAGAGGAGGGCGAGGAGGCGTTTCATGGCTTCGTCGTCGGCGCCGTGTCAAATCACGCCACCTGCGCCATCACCTGCAGCGCGGTGCTGTAGGCGTTGATCGCCTCGCCATCGCGGCGCACATCTTCGGGCGTGAACATCGTCAGGTGGTGCAGCTGCCAGCCGGTGCGCAGCTCCACCGGCGCGGCCGCCAGGTGCGCGTAGAAGGCGTCCATGTCTCGCAGCCGCGTGTTGATCGCCGCCAGCGCACTCTCGGCCGCGGCCGGCTGCGTCGTGTCGCCTTCGCGCGGCGCCACGTGCACGACGATCTGGACGATCACCACCCGCAGGCGGTTGCCGCTGCGTTCATCGGCGCGCACCGTGATGCTCGGGTATTCCAGCGCGCTGCCATCGTCCTGTCGGCGGATCGGCCAGCTCGGCACGCCTGCGGCGCGGCTGTCGTCGGTATCGAGGTAGCTCTGGAGCAGTGCGGCGAGTTGGGTGGGCAGGGTCATGCGGCTAGGGTGAGGTTTGAACTTTTCGCGCGGCGCAGCGCACCGCGCAGGACGTAGGGCAGGCGCGCTTCGAGCTTCCGCTGACGCACGCGCGCCACGCGGTCGGCGATCCGTTGCAGCTGGAGGTTCTGCCCGTAGGCCACATTGTTGCGGATGCGGATGCTGTAGCTCATCGTGCCCACGCTCAGCAGCACGTCGCCTCGGCCTGCTCCGTGTCGCGCGATCCAGCTCGGCAGCTTGACGCCGACCTTCTCCGCAGCCGCAGCCCAGCCCGAGGCCAGCTTCCCGATCCGCTTCTTCCGCTCCTCGATCGCGCGCTTCAGCTTCGAGCTCGCCACGTAGTAGGCTGCCTTCTGGCCACGGCCGATCGTCTTACGCTTCGTCTCGAAGCGCCGCTTCGCTCGCATGTCCCAGATGCCGGCCACGTCGGTGTGTCGCTCCTTCACCTTGACCTTGATGGGTTGCGCCAGGCGCTTGCCGAACAGGTGCGTCAGCTCTCGTTCGCCCTTGATTTCGACCGGCTCGAAGATCAGGCCGGCCTCGCTGTCGAGCTTTCGCTCGCCCGTCTTGCGCGCCTCGGTCCCGTTGACGGTCACGAACTTGCCAGGCGTATCCGTGCCGGCAGGCCGCGAGAAAAACGGCGGCGTTGACTGCACCGCATCGCGCACAAAGCCGCGGGCCTCGGTATCGACGATCTCCTTCGCCACCCGCTTCATTTGCCCAGGGTAGCTTCTAAGCTCGCGCAGCAGCGGTGCCACCTTGACGTTGACCGTGATCATGGCTGGGAGGGCAGGAATCGGTAGGCCAGCAGCTGCCAGGCGATGTCGGTCGCGGCGAAGCCGTCCACCTCGCGCACGCGCCACACCTTGTCGGCGTGCTTGATCGTCGTGTGGATCTGCGGCGGATGAGTGAGCACCGTCTTGCGGATCGAGCACCGCAGCTCCTGGACGCGGCTCCAGCCATCCTCCGTCTGCACCTTCGTCTCCGCGCCTGGCATGATGGCCCCGGAGTAGATCACGTCATTGATCATCACGTCGCCAGGGTAGTGGCGCTCGATGCTCGCCTGGTGGCGTTCCTTCGCCTTGGTCAGGATCGCGCTCATTCGTCGTCAGCGGCTGGAAGGTGGACCGGCGGCGTGTCGCTCAAGCTCAGGCAAAATCTCCGGGCCCGAAGGGCACACACCAGGTCGAGGAGTTGCTCGGCCAGCCGCTCGTTGACGGGCGGGTGATCCACCGGCCGCCAGTGCGGAGCCTCGTCCCCGAGGGCCTCGTTGCTCTCGTGCTGCACCGTGATCTCCACCCGCTCAAAGTCGGCCGTCACCCGGAACCGCCGCTGCCCGCTCCTGCGGTCCACATTCATCGTCAGTTCCTCAAGCTCGGGCTTCATGCCCTCGGCGGGGTGTCAAAATCACCCACCCTTAGGTTTTTTGACGCTCAAAAAATAGAAACAGCGTGGAACACTTGATTCTCTGCTGTGAAACACGATTCGGCCGGCTGTCGACGGATTTTTGTCTTTGCGGATCGCTTATGTCGTGGATATTACGACGCTGGACCACAACATGTAGTGTCGCGAGGCAACGAGCGGGGCGGATGAAGTGGGGCGAATAGGAAGGCCCAGCAGAGAGTTCTCACCTCTCGAACTGGGCCATCCATTTTGCTAGTTCGTCAGGCCAACCTGGCGGGCGGCACCGGGAACAAGTGTGTTACAAGCGCGCGCGTTTTAGGCCTTTTGGGGCTCTGGTGCAAGCAGAAGTCAAAAAATCTGCGTTGGCGCGGATTTTCAATCCTCAACACCAAACCCAAATGGCTAACAAGAAATCCTGCGAGATCAGCTCTCCCAAGATGGCTTCGCTTGCCGGCAAGGTTCTGAACAGTCCAAAGTCGCCAGCTGCTGCTAAGCAGCTCGCTGCGTCGGTGCTCACTCAGGCCGCCAACAAGCGCAAGTAATCCGACAACGTGCGCCGAGTCGCTGGCAGAATGCGACGACTACTGAGGCTGGCCCTCAAGCTTAGGCCCCCGCCGCGCCCAACCAAAAAGCGCGACGGGGGCCGATGCAACCCACAACGGGGAGAGGATTCACTTCGCCGGCTTGCTCGATTTGCCGGCCGCGGCCTTGAGCTCGTCGAGCTCCAGCTGTAGCCGGGTCGCTTGTTTGCAGCCCGCTTCCAAGAGACGCAGGAGAGCCGCTTCTTCCTCGGTCTCGACACGGATCACCGCCTTGTCGTCGCCTTCGCCGACCTCCACCTCAATGAGGGGAGAGCTGGACAGCTCGACCTCTTCAGGCCCGAGCTTGAGCGGTTTCGCGTCAGCCTTGAAGCGGTGCTCGCGCAGCGTGCTGTCGAGCGCCACAGCGGCGATGATGGGGAAATCCGGCAGGGCCTCGTTGCGCACGATGGCTTGCTTGACTTCGGTCACCGCCTTGTCGGCGGGCAGGATGTCGCTGAGCACCCGACCGCTGCGGCGGTCGGGTGCCAGGGCGATGATGAGGGCGAGGCGCATGACGGGGATGGATTCGGGTTACCGTCAGGCTCAGGCGGCCGGGCTGCTGATCAGCTTCAAGGCTTCGGCCAGGCCAAACTCGTAGCCGTAGTGCACGCCGATGACCTGATACTCCTGGCCGGAGTCCTCGTCGGCGATGTGGCGGAACTCCAGGGTGAGGCCGCTTTCGGGATCATCGACCAGCTCGAAGTTGACCAGCTTCTGGCGGATGCCCGGCGTCGGGATCACCGGGCGGAAGCCGGTAATGATCGCCGAGGGCGCGCCGGCCACACCGACCAAGTTGGTGCGCAGCGCGATGCTGTGCGTGCCGGTGCCGGTATCCGTGATGTCCACGGCCGTGCCGGCCTTCGCGTTTGCTAGGCTGCTCGCCAGCTTGAAGGTGTCGTTGGTGACCTTGATGGCGTAGTAGTAGGTGCCCGTCGCCAAGCCGGCCGGCAGAGTGTTGGTGGTCGTGCACACAAGCTGGTCGCCAGTGAGGAAGCCATGGCCTGCAGCCGTGCACACGTCCGTGGCGGCCACAGCCGTGAAGTTCTGCGCGGCGCCGTTGTTGAGCGGGATGCCGTTGCTGCCGACCTCGCTGAAGCCCATGATGTCATTCACGCGGGCGTTGCGCAGCGCGTCGGTGCTGCCGGACTGCGAGGCGTCAAGGATCGCCGGCTGCTTCAGTAGCGCGAAGTGGAAGGCCGGATTCAGCGCCAGGCCCGGCCGGGGAAGCTGCGGCCAGTCGGCCTCCATGCACTTCTGCGCCAGCTCGGCCACGTCGTTGTGGTCAAAGGCCGTCGCCGCCAGCGGCGCGATCGTCGCGTTCGGGAACTTGCCATACCGCACCACGCCGAAGATGTCCTGGAGGACCGTGCGCGCCAAGTCATGCCCCTTGATGAGGCCGTGCAACTCGGGATCGAAATGCACTTGGTTCTGCGCCTGCTCGTTGGTGAAGCCCAGGCCGATGACCTTCTCCTTGTTGATCAGGATCTTGCGCGCATCGGTCTGCGTGTTCGAGACCTTGCTCGAGTAAGACTGGCCCGGCGTGCGGTCCTGCGCGTCGCCGGAGGTGAAGCCGTAGACGGGCACGGTCACACTGTTGTCATCGTCGTTACCGGCACCCATCGGGTTCCGGTTGACGGCCGTCGAGAAGAGCCGCAGCGGCGCCAGCGCGGTCCGCAGACCCATGATCGTGTATTCGAGCACCTTCGTCAGCTTCAGCTCATCGGCGATGACGTTGGCGGAGAACATGCCAGCGTGGTGAGCGCTCCACGGCGTGGCAGCCGCAAGGCCGACGAAGGTGGAAAGCGCGGCCGCGTAGAACTGGCCGGTGGTGACGAGCAGGGCCGCGAGAAACAGGGTCATCGCGGTGAGGAAGGACTGGAGCAGTTTCATGGGGTGGTGGGGAGAGGGGTGTTGGGGAGATGCGGAGGGATCAGACGTTGATGCCAGCGGCACGCGCCTTGGCGAGGATCTCGCGGCGCTCGGTGAAGTTCTTGGCCTTGCCCAGAAGCGCGCGCACATCGGCCTCCGTTTTCGGCGCGTCGAGGTTGGCGGCAGGCTGCTCCACCGGCGGTTGACCGCCCCAGGCGGTGGCCGAAACACCCGCATTGCGCAGGCCTTCGAGAGTGCCGATGCGCTGCACCAGCGGAGAGACCGCTTCGTTCACCACGGTGCGCACGTCGTCGATCGTCAGACCGGCAGGCGCAGCGCTAGGCGCCGCGCTCGCCGTCGGCGCCGGGGCGGGAGGAGCAGTCGGAGCG
>DAIUCN010000092.1:0-16878 GCA_036846165.1 Prosthecobacter sp. | reverse complement strand
CGCGAGCATGGCCGCATGCCCCGCGCCTTCCTTTTTTTGCCCCTGCTGTCCGTCGCCCTGACCGCCGCTGAACCCGTCACCCTGAAGCTCTGGCCCGGTGGTGCCCCCGAGCCGGCCGGTTTCCAGGCCCAGCCCGAGGAGGAGATGAAGCGCGTGCCCGACGACGGCATCCGCCGGGTCGCGCATGTCTCCGATCCCGAGGTCACGTTTTACCCGGCCGAGGGGGCCACGACCACCGTCCTGGTCTGCCCGGGCGGCGGCTACAACATCCTCGCCATTGAGCACGAGGGCGCGGAGGTTTGCCGCTTCCTCAACCAGCACGGCTACCACGCCGCCCTGTTGAAGTACCGCGTGCCGCGCCGCGACCCCGCCAACCCGGGCCGCGAACCCCTGCAGGACGCCCAGCGCGCCCTCGGCCTGCTGCGCAACCGCGCCACCGAACTCGGCCTGCGCCCGGAGCGCCTCGGCATCCTCGGCTTTTCCGCCGGCGGCCATCTGGCGGTGATGACCGCCCTGCACCAGGGCGAACGCAGCTACCCGCAGGACGCCGAGCTCGACGCGATAAACGTCCGCCCCGACTTCTGCATCCCGGTCTACCCCGCCTACCTGGTCGGCAAAGACGACACTTTCACGCTGCTGCCGGAGGTGAAGGTGACTGAGCAGTCACCGCCGATGTGCCTGATCCATGCCCACGACGACAAGGGCGTCACCAGTTCCAGCGCCAGTGCCCTGCTCTACCTTGAGTACAAGAAGCTCGGCCTGCCCTGCGAACTGCACATCTACAGCCAAGGCGGCCACGGCTTTGGCATGAAACGCAAGGATCAGCCCGTGCAGGACTGGGCGGTCCGCGTCGTCGAGTGGCTCAAGGTCTCGGGCTGGTGAGCACCTGCCCCGCCTCTTCGCGGTTGGGCTGCCAGACGGCACACGACCGTGCACAGCGGGACGGTTTCCGGGTCAGCTGCGGGTGATGAACTCGTCCATGTTCAGGACGATGCGCAGCGTCGCCGCCCAGGCCGCGGTTTCCGCTGCCGGCACGCCGTTCAGGCCCTGCGTGCCGGTGGCCTGCTGCGCCTGCTCGGCGCTGGACTGGTAATGGTAGCGCGCTTCAGCCAGCAGCTTGCCCAGGGTCCGGCTCTCCTGGGCCGTCGGCGACCGTCCGAGGCAGAGTCGGAAGGCGTGAGCGATCCGGGCGTCGTCGCCCGCCAGCCCCGGGGCCGACAGCACCCGCTTCGCCAGCGCCTGCGCCGCCTCGGCGAAGGCCTCGGCATTGAGAGTGGTCAGGGCCTGCAGGGGCGTGTTGGAAACGGTGCGCCGGATGTTGGTGACGTTGGAGTCGGGACAGTCGAAGGTCGTCAGGTCCGGATGCGGCGAGGTGCGCTTGAAGAAGGTGTACAGGCCGCGGCGGTAGCGATCCTCGCCGCGGCTGGTCGTCCACTTAAAATTGTTGGCGTAACTGAGCGCGGCGACGTCCTCCGGCATGGGCGGATAAACACTGGGCCCGCCGATCTTGGGCGACAGCAGGCCGGCGACGGCGAGGTTCAGGTCGCGGACGATCTCGGCCTCGACACGCAGGCGGTTCTGTCGCCAGAGCAGATGGTTGTTGGGATCGATCTCGGCAAGGCGTGCCAGCTCGGGCGCCGGGCGCACGACCGCGCTGCTCTGCCGGTAGGTGGCGGAGAGCAGGATCGTTTTGAGCAGTTTTTTGCGGCTCCAGCCGCCGTCCATGAACTCGGCCGCCAGCCAGTCGAGCAGTTCGGGATGGCTCGGCCGCTCGCCGCGCACGCCGAAGTCGCCCGGCGTGTGCACCAGACCGAGTCCGAACACCTTTCCCCAGAGGTGGTTGACGGTGACACGCGCGGTCAGCGGGTTGTCGCGGCGGACCAGCCAGCGGGCGAGGTCGAGGCGCGTGGCGCCCTCACGCGGCTGGCCAGGCGGGGTGGCCACGCCGAGCGCGGCCGGCGTCACCGGGTCGGCGGGCTGCAGGAAATCGCCGCGGTGCAGCACCCGGGTCGGGCGCGGATCCTGGCGACGCTGGGCAAGCACCCGCACGTCCATGAGCGGCGGCTTGGGCAGCTTGTCCTGCGCGGCCTGCAGGGCTGCGGCGGCCGCCGTCACCTCGGGATCGATTTTTTCCAGCCAGTCGTACAGCGCCTGGATGACCACCGGATTGCGCCGGCGCGGCTCTTCGTTGAGGATGCGAACGACCGCCGCCGGGGCGAGACTTTCCTCGGTCGACTCGGCCGCCGCCCGCAGGCGCAGGCGCCCGAGGGTGTGAGTGGCATCCTTGGCGTAGTTTTGATCGAGTTCGACGACGATCTCCCGCCCGGCCGGCACGGGGTCGGCCAGGTGCAGGGTCAGGCGCTGAACCTTGCCGGTGCCGCCGCTGATCGCCCAGCCGGTGTCGGCCTTGCCATCGATGGCGGCCGCCGCGGCAAAACCCTTCTGCTCATGGGTCGCCTTCGGCGAATGCAGCACCCGGGCACGGCCCTCGACGAGCACGCGCACCTCGCTGAGGACAAAATTGCCACCGCTGCTGCGACCCGGCCCCTGCTGTGGCAGGTCGGGATCGGGCAGAGCCTCGAGCTGGAGCGAGGCGACCGCCTGCGGCGCAGCCGCCAGACGCAGGGTGTAACGTTCGTTCTTCGCCTGCTTGCCGCTGACCCGCAGGGAGCCGTCGGCCAGAGTCTCCAAGGTCGCGCCCGCCCGGCTCGTCGCCTCGGCGACCGCCCGCGGTTCAAACTGCTGCTCCGGCTTGTCGGTGCGCGCCCTGGCCAGCCGCGCCTGCAGGCCCTTCTCCCACTCGGGCAACCGCCGCGGCAGGGCGGCCCTGGCTTCGTCGAGTCGCTGCTGCAGCGGCAGCAGGGCGCGCGCCGCGTTGCCGTTGGCTTTTTCATAAGCCGCCCAGGCCTCGGGCGACACCGGTGCCTGGCGGGTGACTTCGTCGCCATTGTCGAAGAAGGCGTACAGCTCGTAGTACTCGCGCAGGGTGATCTGGTCGTACTTGTGGGTGTGGCAGCGCGCGCAGCCGACGGTTAGTCCGAGCCAGACCGTGCCGACCGTCTCCGTGCGGTCCATGCAGGCCTCGACGCGGAACTGCTCCTGATCGGTGCCGCCCTCGGTGTTGGTCAGGGTCTGGCGATTGAAGGCGGTGGCGACGATCTGCTCCGGGGTCGCGTCCGGCAGCAGATCGCCAGCGAGCTGCTCGATCGTGAACTGATCAAACGGCAGGTCGTCGTTGAGGGCGCGGATGACCCAGTCGCGGTAGCGCCAGGCGTCGGGGCGCGGCCGGTCCTTCTCGTAGCCGTCACTGTCCGCGTAGCGCGCCATGTCGAGCCAGTGGCGCCCCCAGCGTTCGCCAAAGTGCGGGCTTTGCAGTAGCTCATCGACCAGACGCTCGTAGGCGGGCTCGGACCACTCGGCCAGGTAGGTGTCGAGCGTTTCCAAGGTTGGCGGCAGACCGGTCAGATCGAGGTGCAGGCGCCGGATCAACGTGGCGGGGTCGGCTTCGGGCGAGGGCGTCAGCCCCTGCTCGGCGAGTTTTTGGCGGATGAAGGCATCGATTGGCTGGCTGGCGCCGGTCACCACCGGCACCGGCGGTCGCACCACGGGTTGGTAGGCCCAGTGGCGCTCAAACTTCGCCCCCTCGGCGATCCATTGGCGCAGCAAAGCGATCTCGCGCTCGGTGACCGGTTTCTTTGCGCGCTGCTCGGGCGGTGGCATCTGCTCATCGGGATCGCTCGTCGACAGGCGCTCGAGCAGCGTGCTCTGGTCCGGCTGCCCCGGCACGATGGCATGCGCGCCGCTCTTCAGCGCCTTCGTCGCCAGCTCCAAGCTTGTCAGCGTCAGCCCGCCCTTCGAATCGTCGGGCCCATGGCAGAGCAGGCAGTGCTCGGCCAGCAAGGGCTGGATGTCGCGCGCAAAATCCACCGCCGCCCCCGCCGGCAGGGCGGCGGCGGCGAGCAGCAGGGACAGGGACCAGGGACGTGCCATGGCTTTGAAACGTCGGTCAGAGCCCGGCTTTGTCGCGGAGCTGCAACGCCGCCGACGGTGGCCTCCGGGGACGGGATTGACCCTATGCCTGTGGGGTCAACAGTGTCCATCCGGCCATCAGGAGGGTCCGGCAAGGGCTTGCCGCTGCGGAGCGGTCGATTTTCCGGGCCTTTCCCTCCACCGGGTGTAGGTTGTGTTATGTCGTTCCCTTGCCTTCGCCGCGAACTGGCGGTATGCAGCGCGCAAGAAGTCGAGGCTTTTCTCGATAGCGCCCCGGACCGATGGGCTGTCGTCAGCATCCGCGAACCCGACCAGCCCGAGCCGCTTCTGAAAGCCGCCGCCCGCGTTCACCGAGTCGTCTTCGAGGATGTGCTGGGCCCGTTGGGACGCCATGGTCTGGGTCCACAACCCGCGCACTTGGAAGGCATCCGCCGATTCGCCCGCGGCAATGCCCCACTCGTTCTACAGTGCTGGGCCGGCCAGTCACGCAGCACCGCCGTCGCCCTCGCCCTGATTGTCGAGGATCTCTGGGCGCAGGGGCTGGAGGGTGCCGCCCTCGTGCGCCAGTCGACCGACCTGCTGCTGGGCCTGCGTCCTCAAGCCCGCCCCAACAAGCGTGTGCTGCAGTTCGGCTTGGAACCCTTCCTGCCACCCGACCTCGCTCCCACCCTCACGGCGGCACTCCTGCGGGAACCACGACTTTTGCGCAACTTCGCGTGAGGTGCCCTGCCCTCGCGCCTATTTCTTCTTGCCCTTTGGGGCCGGCTCGTCCTGAACGGGGCCGGCCATGGGCGCGGTCTCGAAGAACTTGCCGTCGTCGATCAGGCGTGGGTCGCCGGTGCGCGACAGCTCGTCCATGAGGCGCTTTTCCAAGTCGGCCTTGACCGCGGCGTAGGCGGGGTCATCGGCGACATTCTGTGTCTCGTGCGGGTCCTGGCGCAGGTCGTAGAGTTCATACTTCGGGCGCTTGCCATAGACCCACTGGTAATGCTTTTCCCACTCGGGTGAGTGGCGCATGCCGACGAGCCAGGCCTTGGTCGGTCCGGCATCCTCGTCAGGATGGGTGACGCGCGTGGTCTCGGTGATCTCCTCGGCGGTCGGCGGGCTGGAGCTGTCGAGGCCGTAGGGATCGCCCATGGGCCAGCGGTCGGGACGGAAGTTGACGATGAGCACGTGCTCGGCCGTGCGCAGGGCGCGCTGCGGGTACGGGGTGAAATCGGCGCGCGCGCTTTCGACATGGCGCTCGCGACCGGTGACCACCCAGGTGCGCTGGGGATCGACGAGCCCCTGCTTGTCGGACTTGAGCACGGGCCAGAGGCTGCGACCGGTCATCACCTCCGGCACGGGCAGGCCGGCGGCTTCGAGGAAGGTGGGCGCGAGATCGGTCAGGTTGACGAAGTCATCGACGACGCGGCCGCCCTGAACGCCCGGGCCGGTGACCGACAGGCAGACGCCGGTGCCGAAGCCGTACAGGTTGCACTTGCCGTGCGGGAAACCCGGCGCGCCGTGGTCGCCGCTGATGACGATGAGGGTGTTGTCGAGTTCACCGGCCTTGTCGACCGCGTCGATGAGCAGGCCGATCGCATGATCCCAGGCGGCGACTTCGCCAAAATAATCCGCCAGATCCTCGCGCACCTCGGGCACATCGGGCAGGTAGGGCGGCATTTTACCCTTGAGCGTGTCGGGATCGATGCCCCAGAGTTGTTTGCCGCTGCCCTTGATCCAGGTGCGGTGGACATTGGTGGCACCAAACCAGTAGCAGAAGGGCTTTTGACCCTCGCGCGCGGCGAGGAAGTCGCGGAAATTGCCGCGCACCTCGTCGTAGAGCACCTCCTTGGCGGCCTGCAGGTCCCGACCCTCGGCAACCATCCGGGTGACGTTCTGGGAGAACTGGTTGAACCGGCGTCCCGCCTTCTCATAGGCATGTTCCTGGCGGCCATAGGGGGCGTCGGCGGGCGCGCCCGGGCTCCACACCTTGTAGGTCTTGCCGAGGTGATAGCCCGCGTCCTTCAGCAGCAGCGGGTAGGCGGGAATGCTGTCATCCCAGACCGCGCCGCGCAGGATGGACCCGCGGCCGGTGCGCCAGAAGTACTGACCTGAAAGCAGCGAGCTGCGGCAGGGCGTGCAGGAGGGCGCGTTGACATGGGCGTTGCGAAACAGCACGCCCTTGCGGGCGATCTTGTCGAAGTTCGGCGTGCGCACGACATCGTTGATGCTGCCGGGGCCCTCGACCTCGGCGAGAATGCTGGCGTAGCGACCCCAGTCGTCGGCAAACAGGAAGAGGATGTTGGGGCGCTCGGCAGCGGTGAGCGCGCCGGAGCAGAGCAGCGCGACGAGGGCGGTCAGACGTTTCATCATGACCCATGGCAACGCCGTGCCACGCAGGGTCTTTCGCTGCTCACGGCGCGGCTTGTTTGCGGTCTGCCTTCGTCTTGCCAGCCGGCGCCTTTTGGCCGGGCGCGACCGGTCCCTGCGGCACGGCCTCGGGATGGCGGGCGAGTTTCTCGCGCAAGCGCGCCACCACCTCCGGCTGTTCGGCGGCGAGGTTGCGTCGCTCGAGCGGATCGACCTGATAATCGTAGAGTTCGATCTCGGCCTGTTCCGCCGGGGCACCCGGCCGTTTCCACTCGACCAGCCGATGGCGCTCGGTGCGGATGGCGCGACCGATGGTTGCCTTGGGAAAGCAATGGTAGGCATGGTCGCGCACCCTCGCCCCGGGATCGCGCAGGACGGGCACCAGGCTGACGCCATCGATCGGCTGCGGTCCGGCCGGCGCCGGCAGACCGGCGAGCTCGGCGAGGGTCGGAAACAGATCCACCGTTTCCGCCAGCTGCCGCGTGTGCGTGCCGGGGCGGGTCACACCCGGCGCGACGATGAGCAGCGGGATGCGGTTGGCCTGCTCGTAGTTGGTGTGCTTGGTCCAGATGCCGAGATCGCCAAGGTGAAAACCGTGATCGCCCCAAAGCACAACGATCGTGTCGTCGGCCAGACCGAGTTCATCGAGCGCGTCCAGCACCCGGCCGATCTGAGCGTCGACGTAGCTGGTGCTGGCATAATAGCCGTGGATGAGGCGGCGCTTCAGGTCCTCGGGAAAGGCGGCCTGCGGATCCTCCGGCACCGGTGCATAGGCGGCAATTTCACCGCCGCGTTTGTGCGCCACGGGCGGCGAACCGGCGGGCAGTTGTTCAAAGGCCGGCCGCGGCAGGCTGGCGGGATCGTGCAGGTCCCAGTACCTTTTCGGCGCGCAGAACGGCAGGTGCGGACGCACAAAGCCGGCGGCGAGGAAAAACGGCGTGCCATCGCGGCGGCGGCGTTCGGCAGCCGCCCGCAGGCGGCGCACCGCTTCGGCGGCGACCCGGCCATCGGCATAAGCCTCGTCCGCCGCCTCGGGTGCCTCAAAGGCGGCGCCGCGCGGCAGGCTGCGGATGCGGTCGAGCTGCTGGTTGGTGAACAGCGCCTCCTCGCGCGTCAGCTGACCGCCCGCCGTGCTGGCGGGATCGAGGTACTCGATCACCTTGTCCTTGAAGTGCGTCACGCTGAACGAGACCGGATCGCCGTCGTTGCCGTGGCCGATGTGGAAGACCTTGCCGACCGACTCCGTGCGATGACCGCCGTGACGGGCGAAGTGCTGCGGCAGGGTCACCGCCCCGGGCAGACGCTCGCGCAGGCGGCTGCCAAGGCCGTAGAGACCGGTCGAGGTCGAGCGCGAACCGAGCATCAGGTTGAAGCGCGAGGGCGCGCACACCGCCTGATTGCAGTAGGCCAGATCAAAACGCAGACCGCGGGCGGCGAGGCGATCCAGATGCGGTGTCTTGGCGTGCGGATCGCCGTAACAACCCAGCGCCGGCTTGAGGTCATCGACCAGGATCAGCAGCACATTCGGAGCCGCCTTCAGCAGGACCGGCAAGAGACAGAAACATAAAATACCACAGAACTTCACTCCCCACAAGACGAACCGACCGCCGCCATGTTGCGCCCGGCCGGGCACGTGCGCCTATCGAATTTCCAACGACGCCGGCTGACAGGTCGCCCCGCCGCGCCACGTTGCCTGCCCCGCATGTCCCCCGCCCCGCTCTGCTTGCTGTTCCTCGCCACGGTGCTGTCCGCCGCCGAAATCCCGCTCGCCCATGGCCCGCACCGCGACCTCACGCTCAAGCCTGGGCCGGACGCCGTGCTGGAAGTCAGGCTCGGCGAGGGCCACCCGCACTTCTGGACCGCCATCGTGCCCGGCGCTTACGATCCGGCCCAACAGACCGTGCTGGCGCTCGACTGCTTTGCGCCGTCGGGTTTCGACAGCCTGGTGCTGCGCTACCGCGCCGAGGGCGGCGACATGGCGGTGGCCGAGGTGCGCCAGATGGCGTTCAGCGAGACCTGGCAGCCGGTCGTCTTCGACCTCAGCCAGCTCGAGGTGAAACCCGCGGCCGGTCACCCGGAGATGCGCTTTCATTTTGCCCTCAACGGCAAACCCGGCACCGAGCTGCAGCTGCGCCGCATCCGCCTGCGTGAACCGACCGCCGAGGAGCAGCGTTTGGCCGCCAACCGCGAGCGACTGCAGGCCGAACGCGAGGCCGATGCGGAAGCCATTCTCGCCAACCTGCGCGCCACCTTCCCCGCGCGGATCGAATCGGTCCACGTCGGCGCTGAACTCCTCACCCTCAGCGGCCGCTGCCCCGGCCCGGCACGGCTGATCGGCCTGGCGCCGGAGACCCCCTCGCACCGCGCCGACCCGCGCTCCGTCGCCGCTGCAGAAATCACCCCCGACGCCGAGGGTCGTTTCAGTCTCGACCTGCCGCGCCTCCCCGCCGGTTCCCCGCGCGACCGCGCGCTCTGGCGCTGGCGGCTGGCCGACCGCGAGGGGCGCTGGCTGTCCGCCGCCTCCTGGCCGACCGCCTACGGTCCGGCTGTCGGCCGCAAGCTGCCGCGCTTGAGCGCGCCGCATCCCAAAGGCATCGGTGTGCCGCCACTGAACCGCGCCGACCACGAACTGTTTTCACTCGGGCTGCGCCATGCAACGGTGAACATCGTCGTCACCGCCCTGCTGCGCGACACCCCGGCGCCGGGCTGGCAGCCCTGGGCGTTCGAGGGCAAAACCTGGTTCCGCAACGAGCGCGCCCTGCAGGGGCACGACACCACCCTGCGCCTGCTCGCGCAGAACGACATCCTCGTCAGCGCCATCCTGCTCGTGCCCAACGGCCGTCACCCGGATGGCAGCCCGCACAGCGCCCTCGTCCATCCCGAGGCCGAGGCGCGCGGCATCTACTCGATCCCCAACCTCGCCGGGGAACACGGCGCGCGCTGCTACCGCGCCGCCCTGCATCTCATGGCAGAACGCTGGTCGCAGCCCGACGGCCCGCGCGTCAGCAACTGGATCCTGCACAACGAGATCGACCAGGCCGCCACCTGGACCAACATGGGCGCGCAACCGCTCGCGCGTTACCTGGAAACCTACCTGCGCTCCGCCCGCCTCACCCATCACACCGCGCGCCTGTTTGATCCGCACGCCCGCGTCTTTGTCTCGCTCACCCATCACTGGGCGAAAAAGAGCAGCGGCAGCGGCACCTACGTTGTGCGTGACCTGCTCGAACTCTTCGCCGAAATGGCGCGCGCCGAGGGCGACTTCGAATGGGGGGTCGCTTATCACCCCTACCCGCGCGACCTGCGCAATCCGGATGCCTGGAAGGACGAGGGCCTGACCGACGACTTCGACACGCCCTACATCACGCCCAAAAACATCGCCGTGCTGCCGGCCTTCCTCGACCAGCCGCGCTTCCATTTCCAAGGCAAACCCCGCGGCATCCTGCTCTCGGAACAAGGCTTCAACACCCCGACCCTGAGCGAGGCCGACCAGCGCCGCCAAGTCGCCGGCCTGATCTACATGTTCCGCCAGATCCGGCCGCTGAAGACCATCGAAGCCTTCCACCTGCACCGCTACCATGACATGCCCGAGCAGGAGGGCGGCCTGCGTCTTGGCATCATCACCGAGACCGGCGCTCACAAGCTCGGCTGGGACGCCTACCAGGCCATCGGCACCGACCGCGAAGCCGAGTTCGAACGGATCGCCGACGAGGTCATGGCCAAACCGTAGAGGGTTCTCGGTTCGAGGGTTATCAGCGTAACTCCCCCCTTCACCCTTGCCCAAGCGGCTCCGCTCCGGCAGAGTGGGGTCATGAGCCGCTGGGCCCTCCTCTCTCTTCTGCTGTTTGCAGCCACTCTTGGGTCGGCCGTTGACACCGCGCTTGAAGCGCATTCCGGCGTCGCCGTGATCCAGATGAAGTCGAGGCAGCAGACCGAAATCCGCGGCGCAGCGCGCAGTCACTATAACAACCTCATGGCCTGGCAGGTGATTCGAACGCTCCTGCTCGCCGGTGGCTTCGCCTGCAGCCTGAAGATTTGGCGCACCATGAGAAGCGCCTGAACCCACCGGATCGACGCCAGCCCCTCACCCCTTCTTTTTCTTCCGCGCAGGTGCCGCCTTGCCAAGCTCGGGTCCCTTGTCGGCGGGCATCGTCTGATGCCACGCCAGCAGCGCACGGGTGAGGCGGGTCACGCGCTCCGGTTCTTCGGCCGCGCGGTTGCGGCTTTCGCCGGGATCCTCGCGCAGGTGGTAGAGCTGCGGCTTGGAACCGTCGTACTCACAGAGCAGTTTCCAGTCGCCCTCGCGCACGGCAAGATCCGGCAGTCGCTCGGGCGAGGTTCCCATGGTCTTGCGATCGGGCGGCCGGCGCCAGAAAATCGGCGCGCGCCGCGAGGCCTCGCTCTGGCCGAGCAGGGTTGGCGCGAGGTTTTCGCCGTCAAATTTCACGTCCCCCGCAGGCTCACCGCCGGCGAGGGCAAGCAGGGAAGGAGCGAGGTCAAAGGCGGCCAACACCGAACGCGCGTTGCTGGAACCCGCCTTGCAGGAGGCGACCAGCCCCGGGCCCCAGACGATGAGGGGCGAGCGCGTGCCGCCTTCGTAGAGGGTGGCCTTGGTGCCGCGCAGCGGGCCGGCGCTGCCGACGCCGGGCTCGGGGCCGTTGTCGGAGCAGACAAGCAGGAGGGTGTTGTCGCGCAACGCCGGATCCGCGCGCAAGAACTCGGCCAGGCGGCCGATCTGGCGGTCGAGCTCGGCGAGCACCGACACATACAGCCCGCGCTTGTCATCGGCCCAGGCCTCCACGTGCGGCCACCAGGGGCCGTGCACATCGTCGGGCCAGAGGTTGACGTAAAAGGGTTTGCCGGCGGCGACGGCGCGCTTCATGAAGGGCATCGCGGCATCGACAAAACCGCGACTGATCTCCGAGCGCTGCATCCACACGACCGGCCCGCCGAGTCTCTCGGCATCGGCCCAGATCCGGCCCGGTTCCTTGTCGCCAGGCTTGAGGGTGAGCGGCAGCAGCTTGGCACCCATGCCCTCAAAATTCGTCAGGGTTTCGTCGAAGCCGTAGGCCGTGATCGGTGGCGCGTCATCGACATCGCGCTGGCCGCCGAGATGCCACTTGCCGAAGTGGCCCGTGGCGTAACCGCGCGCCTGCAGCAGGCGCGGCAGGGTCGGCGCCTTCGGATCGAGCCACTGGGCGACGCCGCGGCGCGCGTTGTCGGCGCGGTTGTTGAGGAAGGAGGTGATGTGCCAGCGCTGCGGGTACTGACCGGTGGTGAGGGCGCAGCGCGAGGGTGAGCAAATCGGCGAGTTGACATGGAAATGCTCGAAGCGCAGGCCCTCGGAGGCCAGGCGGTCGAGGTTCGGCGTGCGGGTGTCGCGCCCGCCGAAGCAGGTGAAATCGCCCCAGCCGAGGTCATCGATGAAGACCACGACAAAATTCGGCGGGGCGGCCGCGGTGGCGGTGACGAGCAGCAGGCTGCAGACAGTGGCAAGCAAGTGTTTCATGGCGTGTCGATGATCCAGTCCCTGGGCGCGCGAAACCCTTCCCGGCCCTCGCTGTAGGCGCCGACTCCCGGCTGCTGCCAGGTGCCGAATTCGCGCAGGCGGGCATGCAGGTCGCGCACACGCTCCGGCTCGCGGGCCGCGAGGTCGCGGGTTTCACCGGGATCAGCGGCGAGATCGTACAATTCCAGCGCCGGTGGCGTGACGGGTGTGGCGGCAAAAGCATCGCCGCGGGCGACCAGTTTCCACGAGCCGAGATGCACCGACGCCAGGGCCTCGTCGTTCTGGTGCAGGTAGCTGAACCACGGGCGCCCGGGCAGGGCGGCCTCGCCTCGCAGGGCGGGCAGGACATTGAGGCCATCGAGGGCCGGCGCATCCTCCGCGGGACTGACACCGGCGGCGGCGAGCACGGTGGGCAGGACATCGATATAGCCGATGCGGCCGTCGAAGCGGCGACCTCCAGTCAGCCTGCCTGCCGGCCAGCGGATCGCCGCGCAGACGCGGGTGCCGCCTTCATACACCGACAGCTTGGCGCCGCGCCAGGGGCCGTTGCTGGAGCCGGCGCGCGGGATGCCACCGTTGTCGCTGAAGAACAGGATCAGCGTGTTGTCGGCATCCGACCGTGCCTCGACCGCGGCGAGCAGGCGACCGATGTTGCGGTCGAGCGACTCGATCATCGTCGCGTACGCGCGGCGCTCGGGCCGCTTGAAGCGGTTGTGGGCCTGCATCGCCTCGGGCGGCGCCTGGTAGGGGGAATGCGGCGCGGTGAAGGGCACGTACAGCAGCCAGGGACGGTCGGCGGGCGACTCGGCAATGAAACGCGCCGCGTGCTCGCCGATGAGGTCGGTCGTGTAACCGGATTCATGCACCGTTTTGGCGCCGTGATGCCAGTCGGTCTCGCCATCGCGCTCGCGGGTGAAGTAATCGACCGCGCCGTTGTAGCAGCCGATGAAATGGGTGAAACCGTGGCGCAAGGGGTGATGGGCTTGGCGGGCATGACCGAGGTGCCATTTGCCGATGAGGCCGCGGCGATCGTAACCGGCATCGGCAAGGCCTTCCGCCAGGGTCCGCTCCGTTTCGGGCAGGCCGTGGGTGGACCAGGGTGGCACCACCGCGCGCATCAGGCCGAAGCGCAGCGGCCAGCGCCCCGTGAGCAGGCCGGCGCGGGTGGGCGAACACATCGGGCAGGCGCGGAAGTCCGTGAGGTTGACGCCGCTGGTGGCGAGACGGTCCAGGTTCGGCGTGGCGTAGTCCCTGCCGCCGTTGAAACCGACATCAGCCCAGCCGAGGTCGTCGGCGACCACCAGCAGCACGTTGGGCGGCACCGCCGACCGCAGCGCGACAGGCAGGAGCAGGAGAAAAGGGAGCAACCACTTCACAAGCAGAGAAGACGATGCCGGCGCCGCCATGTTGCGCGCAGGACGCACGGCCGCCTATCGAGTTTCCAACCCTGCCTTGCCGCTTGACCCGCGCGGCTTGCCCTCTGACTGCTTGCAGTCCCATGCGCCTGAGCCTGTTTCTGTACAACCTCCTGCTGCCCCTCGCCCTGCTGCTCATGCTGCCCTCGGCGCTGATCAAGCTGCGGCGGCGCGGCGGTCGCTGGCAGGACCTCGCCCAGCGCTTCGGTCGGCTCAGCAGGGAACAGCGCACCGCTTTGAACGCCCTGCCGGCGCGGCGCTTCTGGCTGCACGCGGTCAGCGTCGGCGAGGTCGGCATCGCCGCCAAGCTAACGCCACTGCTGCTGGCGCGCGCTCCCGAACTCGGCGTGGTGTTGACCACGACCACGCCGACCGGTCACGCCCTTGCCCGCGACTTCGCCGCGCGCCACCCGGGACGGGTCGTCGTGCTCTTTGCTCCGGTTGATCTGCCTTGGTTTGGCTCCTGGCCCCTGCGCGCGGCGCGGCCCGAACAGCTCGTGCTGGTCGAGGCCGAGCTCTGGCCGAACCTCGCCCGCGCCGCCAAGCGCCGGGGCCTGCGCCTGAGTCTGGTCAACGCCCGGCTGTCGGCGCGTTCGGAACGACGCTTCCAGCGCTTCGGCTTCTTCATCCGGCCGGTGTTCGCCCTGCTCGACCTTGTCCTGGTCCAGGAGGAAGCCGACCGCGCGCGCTTTGCCGCGCTCGGGGTCGCCCCGGACCGCATTCAGCGCACCGGCAGCATCAAGTTTGATCCTGCGGGCGCCGCCGCCGATCCGGCGCAGGTGGCCACGCTGGGCGGGCTGCTCACCGCGGGCGGCCTGCGCCCGGACCAGCCCCTGCTGCTGCTGGCCAGCACGCACCCGGGCGAGGAAGTCCTGCTCGCCGGCGTCTGGCAGCGCCTGCGCGCGCGCTTCGGCGATCTCGCGCTGGCGGTCGTGCCGCGCCATGTCGAGCGCGCCGACGCCATCGTGCGGGATCTGGCCGAGCTGGGTTTGGCCACCGTCAGGCGCTCGAGCGCGGGCACGCCGGGTTTCGACCTGCGCGGCGGCGAGGCCGTGCTGCTGATCGACAGCACCGGCGAGCTGCGCGCCTGGCAGTGCCTGGCGACGGCGGTGGTGGTCGGCAAAAGCTTTTTGGCGACCGGAGGGCAAAATCCGGCCGAGGCGGTGATGGCGGAGCGGCCCGTGCTGTTCGGGCCGCACATGGAAAACTTTGAAGCGCTGGTCGACCTGCTGCTCAAGGCCGACGGCGCCGTGCAGGTGCCGGAGGTGGCCGTCCTGGAAGCCGCCCTGACCGAACTGCTGGCCGATGCCGATCGGCGAGCCAGGCTGGGCGCGGCGGGTCGGGCGGCGCTGGAAGCCCATGCCGGCGCCGGCAACCGGAGCGCGGAGCTGCTGCTGGCCGCACGTTGAGCTGGAGGTTTCAAGTCCCAGGGGCTCGGGCGCAAATTCGACGCATAGGCCGGTTTGAATTTTGCCACTTTTTTCAGTTGCACACAGGCTTGGATGCGGCACTATCTCGGCCCGCTCATACGACCCCTTCGTCTAGCGGTTAGGACACATCCCTTTCACGGATGCGACACGGGTTCGAGTCCCGTAGGGGTCGCCACTTTCAACGGCCAAAGCTCGCCCACCGGCGGGCTTTTTCATTTCAGTCCGCCGGATCGGCATCGCCCAGGTGCGCCGCCAGTTGCTTGCGCAACTCACCACGGGCGCGAAACAGCAGACTCTTCAGGGCCGGCAGCGACAGATTCAGGATTTCGCAGATCTGCTCGTACGGCAGCTCCTCGTGGCGGCGCAGGATGACCGCCAGGCGCTGCTTTTCCGGGAGGGCGGCGATGGCGCGGTCGAGCGCCTGCTCCAGTTCGGCTTGCTGGCGCAGCTCATCAGGGGCAGGCACAGTGCGATCGGCAAACTGGCGCGGCGGGTCATCGTCGTTTTCGCCTTCCAGCGGCACCTCCTGGCGGCGGCTGCGGCGACGGGTCTCGTTGAAGACCAGGTTGCGCAGGATGGTGAACAGCCAGGTGGTGAACTTGGCGGTCGGCTCGTAGCGCGGCGCGCTCTTCCAGACGCGCAGGAAGACCTGCTGGGCGATGTCGTGGGCATCGTCGAGGTTGCCGAGCATGCGGGAGGCCGTGCCGATGACGGTGTTTTGGTGCAACTCGACCAGTCGCTCGAAGGCGCGCATGTCGCCATCGCGGACCCGGCACATGAGGCGGACATTCTCCTCGTCGTTGGCAAACGCGCTGAGCTCCGCCTCCACGGGGGAGGCGGCCACGGGCGGTTCGGTCCACTCCGGTTCCGGCATGAGGTAGGCGGGCAACAGCCCCGCCATGCTAGCGGTGCTCATCCCAGCCATCAACCACGCCCGGGGCGGGCGGTTGCGCAAGCGCGCGTTCTTTTTCTGACCCGTTGCGCCGGTGGCGAGTCTGTGCTTGTTCATCGGCACCGTGACCTTTCGCCATCCCAAACACGATGTCTTCATCCCCGACCAGACCGAGCCGCTCGAAGCCCTGCGGCGGGTGACCCACCTGGGCATCGTCTCGCACCAGGACGACCTGGAAATCGCCGCCTATCACGGCATCACCGAGTGTTTTCACAGCGAAAACGAGTGGTTTGGCGGGGTCGTCGTCACTGACGGGGCCGGCAGCCCGCGCAAGGGCGATTACGCGAACTACACCGACGAGGAAATGCAGGCGGTGCGCCGCCACGAGCAGCGCAAGGCGGCCTACGTCGGCGAGTACGGCTTCATGGCCCAGCTCGGCTACCCAAGCGACGAGGTGAAGAGCCAGTGCGACGGCCCGGTCGTTGAGGACCTGAAGTTCATTCTGGAACACGCGCGGCCGCACACGCTCTACCTGCACAATCCCTGTGACCGTCATGACACCCATGTGGCGACCTTCCTGCGCTGCCTGGAGGCTCTGCGCGCCCTGCCGGTCGAGGCACGTCCGCGGCAGGTCTACGGCTGCGAGGTCTGGCGCAAGCTCGACTGGCTGCTCACCGAGGACAAGGCCATGCTCAAGGTCGACAAGCACCCGCACCTGCTGCGGCCGCTGCTCGGCGTCTTTGACAGCCAGATCAGCGGCGGCAAGCGCTACGACCTCGCCGAGGAGGGTCTGCGCCATGCCAACGCCACCTATTTCGACTCGCACACGACCGACAAGACCAGCCTGCTGACCTTCGCCATGGACCTGACTCCCCTGGTGCACGACGACCGCCTGGATGTGCATGAGTTCACCCTCGGCTTTGTGCGCCGGCTGGAGTCGGACGTCGCCGAGCGCCTGAAAAAATTCCGCTGAGACCATCCGGGCGGTGAAATGGCATTGACGCCAGAGGCGCCGCCCCGCTAAATAGACATTTAATCTCGAAATCCCGCAGCCAGCCACCTGACATCATGAGCGAAGACAACACGCCGCCGCCGCCCAGCACCCCCAAGACCTCGGCCGTGCCCCTGAAAAAGGAAACCGTGCGCATCACCCTGCGCCCGCGTGAAGAGAGTTCGCCCGTGGCCGTGCCGCCGCCCGCCGATGCGCCGCGCCGCACCACCGCGCCAGTCCAACTGCCTTCGGCCCCGCTGCCACCGCCGGCTCCCAAGATTGCCTCGTCGCCGGTG
>DAIUCN010000091.1:0-17092 GCA_036846165.1 Prosthecobacter sp. | reverse complement strand
GGCATGGGGGATTCTCGGTTCTCGGTTCTCGGTTCTCGGTTCTCGGTTCTCGGTTCAACAACGTTGAAAGGCGGGGCTGGCGAGCAGGAGGCCGAGGTGTTCGGCGGCTGGGGCGGACGCGAGGGTGGCGCGTTCGGTGGGATCGGGGCTGCGGCCGATGAGGTGGCGGAACCAGGCGTCGGGGCCGGCGGGGTCGAGGGCGCGGCGCAGGGAGGTGAGATCGATGCGAACGCCGGGCTGACGGTTTTCAGCGAGGGCAAAGGCAACGTTCCAACGCCAGAGCAGCGTGCCCATCCAGGGCAGTTCGTCGTCGGGATAACCGTCGGGCGTGGGATACTGGAACAGGCCGTGGCCCATGCGCTGCAGCGGTTCAAGCAGGGGTTTGTCGGCCTGGGTGTCGGCAGCGAGCCCGCGCAGGGCGGAGACGAGGAACTTGAAGGGTCGCTTGAACAACTGGCCGCGACTGGCGGCAAACTCGGGCGAGGTGAACATCAGCCGCAGCAGCGGCCGGATCTCGCCGCCGCTGCGCTCGAACTCGTCGGCGAGACGGGCGACCAGGGACTCCGGCGGTTCCAGGCTGACGAAGCGGCGGCAGAGTTTGGTGGCGATGAAGCGCGCCGTCGCCGGATGACCGCAGACGATGTCAACCAGCCAGTCGAGGTCGCGCGCGCCGAGCCCTGCCGGGATGCGCCGGCCGAGCACAACCTTTTCGCCATCGTCATGCCAGTCGGGCCGGAAGAAGGCGGCGGAGGGGTTGCGGGCAAAGAAGCGCTTGCGGTCAAAGGTCCAGCCGCTCAGGCAGCGCGCGGCCTCGAGCACGTCCTGCTGGCTGTAACCGCCGTTGACGCCGAGCGTGTGCAGTTCGAGCAGCTCGCGGGCGTAGTTTTCATTGGGAACCTCCTTCGTGCCGCGGCGCACCTTGTTGGAGACGCCGTCGAGATACACCAGCATGGCCGGCGAGGTCGCCGAGGCGCGGATGAGGTCGCGGAAGTTGCCGAGGGCGTGGCGACGGATGACGTCGCGGTCATCGCTGGGCTTGAGGTAGATGCAGTCGCCCTTTTCGAGGTCAATGTTGAGGTGGTCGGTCCAGAACTCGACCATGACCTCGAAGAGCTGGCACCGGCTGTACACCGCGCGCAGCAGGGCATGGCGGGTGAGTTCGTCGCGCAGCACGGGCTTGCGGAATTCATAGGCGTCGCCGGCGCTGAAGTAGAGGCTTTCAAAGCGCTCGGCGCGCAGGTCGCAGGCGGTGTCGTCGATCCGCGACGGCTGCAACTGCTCCTCCAGCCAGGCTTCGCGCCCGATCCGGCGCAGGCGCTCGAGATCGCCGGGCCAGGGCCCGAAGGCGGCGCGACTGAGCAGGTGGAAATCCGGATCAATGACGTCGCCGGACGGCGGCGACATCCGCTCGGGCACGGCCTCGCCGAAGAACTCGCGGTTGAGGCCGCTGATGAGGCGATCGCAACCGGTGAGGGCCGCCGGGGCCAGGGCGACGGCGCGCAGCCAGGCTCGGCGGGTTGGCTTCATGCGGTGGGGGTTGTGAGCGAAGCTGCAGAAACCTTGCCGCCGCCGAAGAGCGCGCGCACCTGCAGGCCGGCGCCGATGACGGCCAGCAGGGGCAGCAGGACAAACCAGCCGACCACCGGCAGCAGGGCGACGCAGACGAGGGTCAGCCCGCCATGCTTGACCTGGCGCCAGGGTTCGGCCTGCGGCCAGAGTCGCTCGCCGAGCAGCGCCGCGGTGCCGCCGGCACCGAGCAGGCCCCAGGTGAGCAGGACACCGCCGAGCAGGGCGGCGAGCGCCCCCATCTTCGGCAGTTTCGACAGGACTGAGATGACCGCGATGCCGGCGATCAGTACTGGCAGGCCGCAGAAGAAACTGCGCAGCAAGCCGCGCTCGGCGAGCCGGTGCAGGCGCTGCGTGCGCTCGGGCCAGAGACCGGCAGCGAGGATCCACAGGGCCGGCAGGGCAATGACAAAGGCGGCGGCGACGAGCAACCAGGTGAAGACGGTGGAGAAGAGCATGGCGACGGGTCTAACGGGTGGTGGAATCTTCGGTCACGGATTTTTGCAATTTCTGCGGGCGCTTCGGCCGCAGCTCCTGCCAGCGGGTTGCCTGCTCCGGTGTCAGCTCGCCGGCAACGGCATCAGCCGCGCGATCCAGGATCTCCCAGGTGCGCAACTCGGCCTCGTGCCGCCAGGCCTGCAACTCATCAAGCGCGCGGTCGACATGGGCTTCGAGGCGCGGTCGCTGATCGGCATCAGGCTCAAGCTTGTCGATCTGGCGCAATGCGGCCCAACGGATGAACTCCGGCGAGCCGCTCTTCCTTTTCCAGGTTTGGTGGGACAGCACGCCGAAGATGAAGCCGGCACCGCCGGCGATGACGACAGCGAGGGCGATCAGGCAACCGGCTTTGAAGCGGCTTGTCATGGCAGGGGCAGTTCGGGGACGAGGGTGGTTTCAATCCAGGCCGTCAGCGGCGAGGCCGAGGCGGCCTGCCAACCGGCGAGGCCGAGACTGACGGTGAAGAGCAGCGCGCAGGCGCAGAGGGCGCGGCGACCGAAGAGCGCCAGCCATTCGTCGAGCGGCTCGGGGCGGGCCGCCCGCCAGCGCGCCACCACCGCCGTGGCCAGGCCAGGCGGGGCAGGTTCGGGCGGATCCGCCGGTGCGCGGCGGGCCGCGTCGAGCACGCGGCGCCAGCGGGGTTCGAGGGAATCAGGCATAAGGAAAAAGGATAAGGGATAAGGAATAAGAACAGCGAACTGAGAACTGAGAACCGCGAACGGTCATGAATCAAATTCAGGCGACAGCAGGCGACGGGCGAGGGTGTGGAGTTTGCGGCGGGCGCGCAGGGTGCGCATCTTGACCATGGGGCGGCTCCAGCCGGTCAGCTCGGCGACCTCGGCGGTGCCGCGTTCTTCGAGATCGACGAGGGTCAGCACGAGTCGCTCGGCGGGCGCAAGCTGGGCGAACAGGCGTTGCACCAGCGCACGCGCCTCCTCGGGTCGGGTCTCCGGCTCCGTGCTGCGCGGGTCGGCCAGGAAATCCAGCCAGGCACGCTCGCCCTCGCCGAGGTCGGCGTGTCGCCACTCCGGGCGGGCGCGTTCGGCACGCAGGGCATCGAGGCAGGTGCGCACGGTCAACCGGCTCACCCAGTGCTCGAACGGCACGCCCGAGCGCTCCTGGTAGCGGTCGAGCTTCTGCAGCAGCTTGAGGAACACCTCCTGCACCAGATCCTCCTCGCTCTCGCGTCGCGGCAGGTGGTGACGCACCCAGCGACGCACCAGCGGGTGCAGGTGCTCGACAAGGGCACGGGCCGCGGCCGCCTCGCCCTCGCGGGCGCGGCGCACGACTTCCTGCACATTGAAATCGGATGACATCAAACGCGCAGTCTATGGACAAAGGGAGGGACACACCAAGCGCCAAACGCGGCGGACTCGGCAGCGGTCACGGAAAATCCAGTTCACGGCCCGGGCGGCGTTCCGGCGCATTTCAGCGGAAGATCCCCCCCGCCCCAACGTTTGACGGCACAGCATGAAACCCTTCCTCCTTCTGCTCGCTCTGATCCTGCCGCTGGCGGCGGCGGAACGCCCCAACGTCGTGCTGTTTTTGGTCGATGACATGGGCTGGACCGACAGCGGCATCTACGGCTCGCAGTACTATGAGACGCCGCACCTGGACCGCTTTGCCGCCCGGGCAACCCGTTTCACCCGTGCCTACGCGGCGCCGCTGTGCTCGCCGACGCGGGCCAGCCTGCTCTCCGGCAAGCATCCGACCCGGCATGGCATCCTGACGGCCAGCGGCCATCAGCCGCCGCAGCCGGCCGACTTCGAGTTCATGCCGAAAACAGCGCCGGCCAACCGGCCGATGCTGACGCCGGTGAGCAAGAATTACCTCGATCCGGCCGAGATCACCCTGGCGGAAACGCTGCGTGCGGCGGGTTATGCCACGGCCCACATCGGCAAGTGGCACCTCGGCCTGACGCCGGAATACCGCCCCGAGGCCCAGGGCTTTGACACGGCCTTCCACTGCGCGCCAGACCCGGGTCCGCCGGGCAATTATTTTTCGCCCTACGGCGTCGTGCCTGAGGGCCAGGCGAACGGGAAGAACAAGGTCGGCACCATCACCGATGGTCCGCCCGGCGAGTACATTGTCGACCGCCAGGCGCTGGAGGCGGTGAAGTTCCTGCAGACGAACAAGGACCGCCCGTTCTTCCTCAACCTCTGGTGCTACGGCGTGCACGGCCCCTGGGGGCACAAGCCGGAGTACACCGCCGAGTTCGCCAGGAAGACGGATCCGACGGGCCGCCAGAAGAACCCGATCATGGCGAGCATGCTGCGCAGCGTCGACGAATGCTTCGGTCGCATCCTCGCCGAGCTCGATGCCCTGGGCCTGACCGAGAACACGCTGGTGATCTTTTATTCCGACAACGGCGGCAACGTGCACAGCAATGTGCCCGGTACCGGCAAGACGGCGGCGGCGGAGAAGCACAAGAGCGAGGCCCTGGCCGACTGGCGCAAGTGGGCGGGCAACGAGCCACCGACCAACAACGCGCCGCTGCGCGACGGCAAGGGCACGCTCTACGAGGGTGGCACGCGCGTGCCGATGCTCTGGGCCCTGCCGGGCCGCATCCGCGCCGGGGCGGTGACCGAGGCGCTGGCGGGCCACATCGATGTCTATCCGACCGTGCTCGACCTGCTCGGTCTGGAACGTCCCGCGGGCCAGGTCATGGATGGCGTCAGCCTGAAACCCGTGCTCACCGGCGAGGGCGAATCCGTGCGCAAAGCCTTCTTCAACTTCTTTCCCTACCGCCCCAACGAGGGCGGGGTGACGGTGGTGCAGGGCGACCACAAACTGATCCGCTGGTTTGGCCCGGGCGTGCCGCGCGAACTCTACGACCTGAAGCAGGACCCCGGCGAAACCACCAACCTCGCCGAACAGCAGCCGGACAAGGTGAAGGAGCTCGAGGTCCTCATCGACGGCTTCCTGCGCGACACGAAGGCGCCCGTGCCACAACCGAACCCGGCCTACCAGCCGCGACCGGAAACGGCGGCGAAACGCCCCTTCGACGGCTGGGTGCCCAAGGGCTGCACGCTCGAGGAACGCGACGGTGCGCTGGTGGTCACGGGGGAAGGCCGCAACCCCTTCCTCGGCCGGGCTGGCCTCAAGCTGCATGGACCGGTGACCGTCGTGCTGAAGACCCGCGGCGCCGGCGGCCCGGGCAAGATTCAGTGGCGGACGCTGGCGCAGGAGACCTTCCCGTCCGAGGGCCAGACCGTGGACTTCCAACTGCCAGCCGCCAAGGACACACCGGCTGAAACCACCGTGACCCTGCCGGCCGAAAGCCTGCAGCACCTGCGCCTCTACCTGCCGGCGCAGCAGGCCACGGTGATCCTGGAAAAAGTGACCTTCCAGGGCCGCTGAGCCCTGGCAGCTCCGTCCGACGCTTCAGACTCGTCCGACTCCCCTTCAGCAACCACAGGCCTTCACGCAGGGCGCCGGCGGTGACAGCTCGCGGACTTCATCGGCCGCGGGCGCGCTGAGGTCCGGGTTGGGCTGCTGGGCGCTGAGGCCGAGTTCACGCAGCAGGGCGAGGTCCTCGTTGGCACGCGGGTTGGCGGCGGTGAGCAGTTTGTCGCCGTAGAAGATCGAGTTGGCACCGGCAAAGAAGGCCAGCGCCTGGGCCTCGCGACTGAGGTTCGTTCGGCCGGCGCTGAGGCGGACCTTGGCGCGCGGGATGGCGATGCGGGCGACCGCGATCATGCGGATCAGCGAGAAAGCATCGACCTGGGGGTTGTCGCCCATCGGCGTGCCCTTCATCGGCATGAGGGCATTGATCGGCACGCTCTCCGGATGCGGGTTGAAGTTGCTGAGCACCTCAAGCATTTTCAGTCGGTCCTCAATGGTCTCGCCAAGGCCGAGGATGCCGCCGCAGCAGACCGACATGCCGGCGTCCTGGGCGTGGCGGATGGTGCCGAGACGATCGTCGAAGCTGTGGGTGCTGACGATGTTCGGGTAGTGCTCCGGGCTGGTGTCGATGTTGTGGTTGTAGGCGGTGACACCGGCTTCCTTGAGCTGCTGGGCCTCCTCGGCACCGAGCTGGCCGAGGGTGACGCAGACTTCCATGCCGAGGGTGGAGACCCCGCGGACGATGTCGAGCACCTGATCGAACTTCTGGGTGCCGGCGCGCACGCCCTTCCAGGCGGCGCCCATGCAGAAGCGGGTGGAACCGTTGGCACGGGCGGCGCGGGCGCGCTCCATGACCTGCTCCTTCTCCATGAGTTTCTCGGCCTCAACGCCGGTGCTGTAGCGGGCGCTCTGGGCGCAGTAGCCGCAGTCCTCGGAACAGCCGCCGGTCTTGATGCTGAGCAGGGTGCAAAGCTGCACCTCGTTGCCGGTCCAATGCTCCTCATGGACGGCGCGGGCCTGCTTGATCAGGTCGAAAAAGGGCTGGTGGTAGATGCGGTGGAGATCGGCGTAATTCATGATTCGGAAAGTGGGGCGTGCGAGGTTTTAATCGACCCAGCGGCTGCCGGGACTGAGGGCAACCTGCCAGTTGCGCAGGTGCATGTAGGAATAGTCGGTCTTGCCAATGGCGCCGATCAGGCGCAGGCCGGTGGCCTTGCGCCAGAACCGGCTCATGCTCTCGCCGGTGTGACACCCCCAGCTCTTGCAATAGGCACCGCGGGCAAAAACACCGCGGCGGATGCGGTGCAGGTCGTTCTCGTGCAGCCAGGCGGTCGAGGACGCGTAGATCTCCGAGCTGTAATCGAACAGGAAGGCGTGCTTGTTCGAGTGACCGAAAAACTCAAAGCCGGCCACCTTGTGACGCGCACGCGGCACCTGGGTGCTGCCCGCATTGAGGTATTGGATGACTTCCTCGCCACTGCGGAACCAGACGAGGTTGACCTTGTAGGTGTCGCGCACCGATTCGACATGACTGACCAGCGGGTCGCCATCCTCGGCGGCGCGGCGCGCGTAGGCATCGCGATAAACCAGCCAGGTCAGGATCGTGCCGGGCGGCTGGGTGCGGCGCAGCTCCTGCAGGCGGACACGGGCGGTGCGGACGAAATTGCCCCACCAGCGGTCATGCTGCTGCTCGGAGCGGCGCAGGTCCTCCCACACGCGCAGGGCGGGTCCGCCTGAGCAGACGATGTACTCGTTTTGGGCGGACGCACTGAGGCTGCTGAACAGCAGCAGCGTCAGGACGGCGGGCAGCAGGCGAAGCAGGGTCATGCGCCGAACGGTCCGGGGGTCACTTCAGGGGGGTGAGCTTGAAGTTGCGGAACTGCACCTTCATCGGCGGCCCCTGATGGATCTGCAGGGCGAGCAGACCTTCCTTGGGCGCGTTGGCGGCGTCCTCGTCGGTGACGTCAATGGTCTGCAGGCCGTTGATGAAATGCTGCACGTGGTTGCCCTTGGCGACGATTTTGTAGCTGTTCCAGTCTTCCTTCTTGATCGCGGCCTGGATGGCGGCGCTGTCGCCGACCAAACCAGCCTTTTCGACGACCGGCTTCTTCGGCTTGTCGCCCGGCTTGATGACCGTCTTCTCGCCGCGCAGGGCGAGGATGCCGCGACCCTTTTCCTCGTAGAGAATGCCGCTGTACTTGTCGCCCGCCTCGAAGTCGGCCTGGTAGCCGCTGAGGATCGGTCCGAATTCGCCGGGGGCGAGCTCGACGCTGCGGTACTGGACGCCGGAATTGCCCTTCTCGATGCGGTATTCAAAGGTCAGTTCGAAGTCGGACACCTTGCCGGCCTTCCAGACCAGGAAGGTGTTGTGCTTGATGATGCCCTTCTCCGGGTTGGCCGGGTCCGGGGGCGTGATGCCGGTGATGGCACCGTCCTGAACGCTCCACAGGTCCTTGTTGCCCTCCCAACCGGTGAGGTCTTTGCCGTTGAAGACTTCGATGTCGGCGGCAGCCAGGGGCAGGACGGCGAGGCCGAGGAGGGCGGAAAGGGCGCGGATTTTCATGGTGTTGGCAGGGCTGTTTCTAACGCCGGGGCGGGCGTTTGTCCATCGGCTTTGCGGCGCTCCGGGCGGGCCGGGCTCAATCGCCTGGCATCCAGCCTTTCAGGCCGGCAACCGCCTGTTTCGCCGTCGCACTCACCGGAATGCCCCAAAAATCGAAGAAGGGTCCGAGATTGCGCCCGACGACCTTCGAGTAACGCACCAGAAACTGGTCTCGGCGCCCGGCCTCATCGGTCGGTACCGGGCCGAAGGCGGGATCGGCAAAGCTGTGCAGGTAGCGTCGCCAGGAATCCCAGCCGAAGGCCTGAACAAGCTGGATGTAGGTGGTCAGTGCCAGGAAGGGATCGCTTCTCCAAGCCTCCCACTTGTCCTGGGCGGCGCGGATCTTGTGCAGGTGGGAGCGGCGCGCCTCGGGGCTGATGTTGGGATGGCCGATCAGCCAGTCCTTGCCGAGCACGGCCTCGTAGCACCACATGCCGATGACGTTGTTGGTGACCTCGCCGGTGCCCTCAAAGGTGAAGTGCGGCCGCTGGTGGTTGTGCCCGAGCTCGTGATAAAAACCCCAGCCGGGGAACTTCAGCCGGCTGTAGGTGACCATCTCGGCCGCGGCGCTGACCGGGATCATGATCGGGTAGCCGCTGTGCATGTAGCCGGCACTGATCTGCACATCGGCGACGATACGCTCCGGTCGCCGGCGCTCGGCCGCCTGATTCGTGATCTCGTCCTGCGCCTCCACCACCTTGCGCCAGAACGCCATCAGTTCGGTCGGGTTGTTGATCGCACGCGCCACCTCGGTCGGGCAGCTCAGGATGATCCTGTCGCATTCGAATTCCGCCCAGGGTGCGGGATGATGGCGCAAAGTGTCGCGCCACTGGGCATCGCTGTGTTCGCCAAGCACAAAACGGGGCGCCTCGAGCCCACCCTGCACGCCGACCTCAAAAACCGGACCCGCATCACCGCCGGTCGGCACCTCCACATAGATCAGGCCGCCAAAGGCGCTGGCGACCCGGGTCTCGACGGCGCGCAGCGGCACCGACCTGCTGATCTCCGGCGCGCGCAGCCAGCGGTCGAGATGGTAGAGGCTGTCGGTGTGGCAACCGACGCGCAGCGCGAAACCACGGCCGACCCGATCGGCCGGCAGCGTCACGCGGATGACTTCGCCGGCAGCGGCATAGAGACCGGTGCTGGCCCAGCCGGGAATGCTCGGATCCACACGCACCCTGCGTTCGACCCGCGGCGCTCCGGCGGGGACCTTGCCGGGAAAGACCTCGTGCGCCGGATGCGCCGGCGTAGCCTCCGGGGCCGACCGACACAGCACACGGGTCTCGATGCCAAGGCGCAGGCGATCCGCCGACTGCCCGTCTTCCGTGAGCGGCCGTTCCGGGGTCGGCACCGCGCCAGCGGCAGCGCCCAGGGCTTTCAGAACGACCTCCTGAAAGCCCCCTGCCCCCGGCGGTTGGGCCGTCAGGGCCAGCTGGAGGGCGGCGGCGGCCTGGCTTGCCTCCGCGGCCGGCAGCGCGACCTTGCCCTGCAGGGCAACCACCGCCGCGCCCGCATGCAGCAGGGCGGGCAGTTGGCGACGCGCTTGGAAGGCCTCGACCGCGTTGAACCCGCTCTGATCGGTGAAGGCGAGCCCGGCGCTCGCGAGCGCCTGATTCAGTCCGTGATCGGCGACCAGATCGCCGCCGCGGCTGGTTTGAGCAAACGCCCAGCCGGTCATGCCGGCGATCAAACCGCCACCCGCCTCGATCCAGCGATGGATGACTGCCGCCTGCTCGACGGAAGTGGCGCCCTGGGCATTGAGGACCAGAACATCGACGCCGGAAAGTTGGGCCACCGTCAGGGGGCTCTTCAGCACTTCGACCCGCGTCGCCAGGGGCTGGTAGAAGGCCTCGGCATTCACCCCGTGCAGGCCGACACGCGGCCTGTCCTTTTGGGAAACCCAGCGGACCGCATTGGCGAGCAGCCGGGCGTGATCCCCGCCGGCCGCACCGTCGAGGTAGGCATTATGGCCGAACAGCAGGATGCGCCCGCGGCCCAGGCCGGCGACGGCAGCCACCGCGGCTTCGGTTCCGTTGCGATCCGCAGCGGCGAGCAAGGGAAAGGCCAGCCGGCCCCAGACGGCAATCGGCCCTGGAGATCCGGCCTTGGGCAGCGTCTGCACCCCTCCCAGCAACTTGGCGCGCTCGGACTCAACGACTTCGGTCGGCAGTTGGGCAAGACCGAAACCGTTCAGGCAAACCAGGGTCAGGCCGATGCGCAGACTCGGGTGCATCGCGGTGGTCGGGGCGGATTCACTCGCTGTCGCCGAAGCCCGTGCGGATCAGCTCCTCGAGGTCGGCCATGGCGGCCTCGGCGTCGGAACCGTCGGTGGTGAGCTTGATGATCTCGCCTCGGCCGGCGGCCAGCATCATGAGGCCCATGATGCTCTTGCCGTTCACCGGCTCGTCGTCCTTCTCGACCCAGACGTCGCACTTGTACTTGCTGGCACGCTTGACGAACTGCGCGGCCGGACGGGCGTGCATGCCCATCTTGTTGCAAATGGTGAGTTCTTTGCTGACTGTCATGATCGGGGTCGGGTTCAACCTATCTGTTCGTCCGCCATCTTTTTCAACAACCTTTGATCGAACTCGACGGCGCTGTCATAGCCAAAGGTGCGCAACTTGTAATTCAGGGCGGCCAGTTCGATGAGGCCGGCGACGTCGCGGCCGGGCGCCACCGGGATGTCCACCTTGGCCACCGACAGCCCCATGATCGTCTCATTCTGGCTGGCCATGCCCACCCGCTCAATGTCGTCGGCCTCCTTGAGGTGGACCAGATCGACGATGAGGTCGAGTCGCTTGGTCATGCGCACCGAGCCCACCCCGAAGAGGGCGGCGACATTGAGGATGCCCAGGCCGCGGATTTCGATCATGTTGCGGGTCATTTCCGGGGCGGAGCCGATGATCTCACGCTCCTCGATCAGGCGCAGGCGCACGGCATCGTCAGCAACCAGGCTGGCACCGCGCTGGAGCAGGCCGATGACGCTCTCGCTCTTGCCCGAGCCACTCTTGCCGCGCACGAGCACGCCAATGCCCTGAACGTCAACCATGCAGCCATGCACCATCATCGTCGGCGCAAAGGCCCACTCCAGCTTGATGGTGGCGACGTTGATGAACTTCATCGTCATCATGCTGGTCTGGAAGACGGAGATGCCGGCCTCGTTGGCGATCTCGATCAGGTCGTCGGGCAGGCGGTGGCCGCGCGCCGACACCAGGCAGGGGATGTCCCAGGTGCAGAGCTGGCTGAAGCGCGCCAGCCGGACCTTCGGCTCCAATTGCGACAGGAAGGAGTGCTCGGAGTTGCCGACCACCTGCACGCGCTTGTAGGCGAAGTAGGTGAAGAAACCCGACAGGGCCAGGCCGGGGCGGTTCACCGAGGGTTCGAGGATCTTGCGGGCAAAACCGACGTCGCTGCCGACGAGCTTCAGCTTCAAGGCCTTCTCGTTCATGCGAAAGCAGTCCTCCACCGTGATGGAGGCGGGGCGTTTGACCTTGACCGGCGTGGCACTCATGCGCGCGCATCCTAGCAGCAGAATGCCGCGGCCCAAGCACAAAAACCGGCTCAGCGGCAGCGAATCGCCACCGAGGCGCCGTGGGCGTCGAGTCCCTCGACGGCGGCAAAGGCGCGCACCACCGGCTCCGAGCGGGTGCAGCTGTCGCGGTTCAGCCGGATCAGGCTGGTGCGACGCTGGAACATGTCGACGGTCAGCCCCGGGAAGGACTTGCCCGCCCCGCCGGTCGGCAGGGTGTGGCTCGGCCCGGCCAGGAAGTCGCCCACGGCCACCGGCGAGTGGTTGCCGAGGAAGATGGCGCCGGCAGTGCGGATGAGCGGCAGGATCTCGGCCTCGCGTTCGGTGATCAGGCTGAGGTGTTCCGGAGCGTAGGCGTTGACCAAGCACGCGCCCTCCGCAAGCGAGGGCACCAGCAGGCAGAACACACCCTTGTCCAGCACCGGGCGCAGCTGTTCCTGGCGGCTGAGAGTGGCCGCCTGGCGCTCAACCTCGGCGAGCACCGCGTCGAGCAGGGCCGCGTCGTCGGTGAGGAAACCGGCCTGGCTGTCCTTGCCGTGCTCGGCCTGGGCGAGGATGTCGGCGGCGATGAAGGCGGGATCACCCGTGTGGTCCGCCAGAATCAGCACTTCACTCGGACCAGGCAGCAGGTCGATGGCGACCGCGCCAAACACCTGGCGCTTGGCCTCGACGACGAAGCTGTTGCCGGGGCCGAAGATCTTGGCGACCGGCCGGATCGACTCGGTGCCGTAGGCAAGGGCGGCAATCGCCTGGGCGCCGCCAACGGTGTAAACCTCGGTGGCACCGGCGAGCTTCAAGGCGGCGAGCAGGCCGGGATTGACCCGACCGTCGCGGCCGCTGGGGGTGCAGACGACGATCTCCGGCACGCCGGCGGCAGCGGCCAGGGTGACGGTCATGATCGCGGTGGAAACCAGCGGCGCCGAACCTCCCGGCACATAGCAGCCGACCCGTTCGAAGGGGTGATAGACCTCGCCGACCTCGGCGCCCTGGGCGTTGGTGCCCGACCAGTCCTGGCGCAGGCTGCGGCGGGCGAAATCGAAGACGTTGCGGTGCGAGGCCTCGAGCGCCGCGCGCAGTTCGTCGCCCGCCTGCGCCCAGGCGACCTCCAGTTCGGCAGCGGGCACCTGCAGCTCGTTCAGGCGAAGGCCATCAAAACGCTCGGTGAAATCGCGCAGGGCGGCGTCGCCGCGGGCACGCACTTCGGCAATCACCCCGGCCACGACCTCGCGGACCTGGTCGCTGGCCTCGGCGCGGCGGTCGAGGGCGGCGGCGGCTTGTTTCCAGTCGGGATCGGTGTGGCGGAGGACTTTCATGGGACAGGGTTACGTGCCAAGCAATGCCGAGGCGTCAACCGGTGAGCGGACGGCGCCCCTCACTGGGTGGCGAACTTGGTGAGCAGGCCGCGCTTGCGGGTCAGGCGCAGGATTTGGAAGAAGAGGGCTCCAGCGGCAGCCAGGTAGACGAGGTTGAGCAGGACGGCCTTGACCAGCAGGCCGGTGGCCATGGTGCCGGTCTGCATGACCTCGCGCATGCCTTCAAAGACGTAGGTGGCGGGGAAGCACCAGGCCAGCGGCTGCGACCAGGCGGGCATGTCGGCCACCGGATAAAACACCGCGACCACCGGCTGGATGAAGAAGGGCACGGCCCAGGCCAGCGATTCAGCCGCCTGGCCCCAGCGCAGGATGAGGGCGGTGGAGATCATGCCGAGCGACCAGCCGAAGAGCATGAGGTTGAGGAAAAACGGCACCAGCCACCATTCGAGCGTGAAGAGGTTGAACTGGTAGGCGAGCCAGGACACCAGGCCGAGCACGACGCCGGTGACGCAGATGCGCAGCACGCCGACCATGAAGGTGGCGGCGAGGTACTCGGTGGTGCGCACCGGGGCGACGAAGACATTGAGCAGGTTGCGCGTCCAGACGTCCTCCAGGAAGGAGATCGCCACGCCCTGCTGGGCGCGGAACAGGATGTCCCAGAGGATCATCGCCCCGAGCAGGAAGAGGATGAAGCCGCCAAACTCCTGGGTGGTGTTGCGCTGCAGGAAGAGGGTCAGGTTGCCCCAGACGAGCAGGTCCACCAGCGGCCAGAAGACCATCTCGACCAGACGGATCGGGTTGCGCGTGTAGAGGAAGATGTAGCGGAGCACGAGGGCCCAGATGACGCGGAGATTCATGGCGGTTCGGTTACTCCTCGATGTCGCCGCTGCGGGCGATTTTGATGAAGACGTCCTCGAGGGAGTTTTCGGCGAATTTTTGCACGATCTGCTGCGGCGTGCCCTCGGCGACGATGCGCCCCTTGTGCAGGAAGATGACGCGGTCGCAGACCTCCTCGATGTCGCGCATGTTGTGGCTGGTGTAGAGGATGCCGATGCCGCGCTCCGCCTGCACCCGGCGCACCACCTTGCGCACCTTGTCGGCAATGTCCGGATCGAGACTGGCGGTGGGCTCGTCGAGCATGAGCAGCTCGGGATCGTTGAGGAAGGCCTTGCAGAGATTGACGCGGGTCGATTCGCCGGCGGAAAGCTGGCCGGTGACACGGTCGGCCAGGTGGGCAATCTCGAGCAGTTCGAGCAGGCCGGCGATCTTGCGCTTGGCGTCGCGCACGCCGTAGATCTGGGCAAAGACGATGAGGTTCTGCCAGACCTTGAGGTTGCCCGGCAGGCTGACGTAGGCCGAGGAAAAGTTGGCGCGCTGGAGGATCTCGATGCGATGCTTGTGCAGCGGCTTGCCAAAGGCGGACAGTTCGCCCGAGGTCGGCAGGGTCAGGCCGAGCAGGCAGTTCATCGCCGTCGTCTTGCCCGCCCCGTTGGCCCCGAGCAGACCCAGGATCTCGCCGCGATGCAGGCGCAGCGACAGCCGGTCGAGCGCCATGACGCCGTCGAACTCGCGCGTCAGGTCGCGCGCTTCCAGAATGACTTCGCGGGGGTCGGGGTCGGACATGGGGGTGCGGAGATTCGCGCGGATCGACCGGATTGCAACCGCGCGCCGATCCCCACCGTCGGGCGCACGCTTGGGATCCTTGCTGGAGCCCCGAAAAAGGCCGGATTCGGCCGTTGACAGCCGACGCCCCAAGCCTTTGTTGCCGCCGTGGCACGGCTGTGGCCGTGCGGTCGGTGAACCTTTTCTGACTCATGGCAACGCAAGGCCAGCACCAGGAAGATTCCGTCCCTGCCTGCCAAGGCGGCGGTGGCCAGACGATCGTTGAGCTCTGCGGAGTGCGCGACGGCGGCCTGATCTTCTGGTCACGCCAGCGCTTCGACATCGGCGCGGAATTGCAGGTGCGCATCCGCCGCGATGCCCTCGGCGCCGCCCCCGGCCATCTCTCGGAGTGGGTCACCGTGCGCGGCTTTGTTGTCGAATGCCCCGCCGTGCGCCGCCCCGACGGCTCGCATGCCTTCCGCATCTGCCTGCTGCTCGACAGTGCCCTGATCCCCAGCCCACCTGCGGCGCGCGAAGCCTGCGGCTGCCCGCGGGTGGCCACGCGTTTTCCCGGGCTGGCCGCGCCCGGACTGAACTGAGTTCACCGACGCCCCGCCGCCGCGTAGGCGGCCGCAATGAACTCGCCGCGCGTGGCGGCACCGGCAAGCCTGTCACCCGAAATGCCAAGAGCGCGCGCCAGTTCCAGCCAGCGGCTGCGCAGGGCCGGCTCCAGGGATTTGTCCAGCCCGACCTCATGCCCGGGGTTCGCCTCAAAGTACTGGCCATGCAGGTTGCGACCACGCTGGCCGGGTTTGGCCGGCATCGGCTCCAGGCCATGCAGCCCCCCGGCCGTGCCCCACCACTGCACCGCCGCGAAAAGCCGGTGCCCGGGCAGCACATCGCTGGTGTAAATCGTCGCCGCCCCCTCCGCGTGCAGTCGCCGCTGCAGTTCGGCCACCGGCACATTGGCCGCGCCGCGGCCGTCACCGGCCGCCAGGACGGCGGCATGGCCGGCAGCCTGGCCCAGCGACATCCAGATCGGTTCCAGACGCAGCGCGCAAAAACCGATGTGGGAGGACGACACCGCCACGGGCACCAGCAGGTTGTCGACCTCGTTCGGCACCAGCGCGCCGTAGGGCACCTGGTAGGGCGGCACCGGGTTGTACAGTTCCCCCCCGTGCGTGCCGCCGATCAGCGGCCCCTCATGGCTCGTGCCGTGGCAGTTGTTGCCGTAGTCGCCCATGGCAATGGCGTCCTTGAACAACCGGGCGCGGGCATCGCCCGGGGCGTGCTCGCTGTCCTGCTGGACATAGACATGCCGGCCGACCATGCGCCGCGCCTCGCGCACGTACAGTTGGGGCGGCAGATGATCGGTCTCCGTGAACTCATCCCGGCACCAGCCCCACTCGGCCGCCGGTTCGCGAAACGGCGCCGGCACGGCCGGATCGTTGGCGAGGAAGTACAGCAGCCCGACATTGTAGCGCAGGTGCTCGTCGAAGATGGCCTGGCGGGTGGCGGCATCGCCCTCGGGCCAGCCGAGATTGGCGCCGGGCATCGACAGGCGCACCAGGCCGCGGGACACATCATTGATGTCATACTTTCGATTCGGCAGGGCCGGCAGGTGGGCCTTGACGATGCAGCCGGAGGGATAGCCGTAAACGCTGCGGATCTTGCCCGATGCCAGGATCGGCAGGACGTCGAGAAAGTCCTCGCGGCGATAGCCCTTGGGCGCGCGGATCGGCACGCGGTTGGCCGGATCATCGGTGGCGCAGAATCGGAAGTTGTAAGCCTGCAACTCGCGGTCGCCCCGCTCGGGCGCCAGGGACTCCCCATACTGATCCCGCCCCTCCCGGCCGACGTGGTACTTCACCCCGGCCGCCGCCATCAGGTCGCCCTCGTAGCTGCCATCGATGAACACCAGCGCGCCCACCTCCATGGCGGTCTCACCCTTGCCAAAGCGCGCCGAGACGAGGCGCCGACCCTTCACCTGCACCGAAACCAGGGGCAGGTTTCGTCGCACCGTGATCCCGGCCTGCTCCGCCAGCATGGCCTCCAGCACGAGCAGATTCACCTTGGGTTCGCCAAAAACCCCTTCGTGACAATCCTTCACCTGCGCCGAATCGGCACCATACGTCGCCACGTAGTGCGCCTTCACGCGGCGACTGAATTCCAGGAAACTGCCGGTGAGCGACTCCACCGTGTGGTAGTCGGTGTGCGACAGGCCGCTGGTCAAAAGTCCGCCGACCCGCGCGGTCGGCTCAACGAGCAGCACCGGCACGCCGGATTTCGCCGCCGCCAGGGCCGCCGCAATGCCGCCCGGCGTGGCACCGTAAACGCAAACCGCGGATGGCGTTTCAGCCGCGGCAAGTGACACGGCCAGAAGCAGGGCAAGGAGGGTGGAACGCATGCGCTCACCAGAGCTGCCCGACCGGGGAATTGCAATGCAGAATCCTTGCCGCGCAGCCCTGCCCCTTGGGCCGGCTCACAGCTTCGGCGGGGCCGGCTTGGTCGGGAGCTGCTGGCCGCTGACGACGCCGCGCGCCTTCGTCGGGCGCTTGTAGATCGTGTCGCCGCAGGCGATGAACAGCTCGCTGAGGTCCTTGCCGCCGAAGCAGACGTCATGGGCGGGTTTCGGGG
>DAIUCN010000090.1:0-17099 GCA_036846165.1 Prosthecobacter sp. | reverse complement strand
CTCCTTCATCCCCCTCAGCGTGCCCCATCTGGGCGGCAACGAGTGGACGTACCTGAAGGACTGTCTGGACACGGGCTGGGTGTCGTCGGTGGGGTCGTACGTGAACCGTTTTGAGGCGATGCTCGCCGAGGCCACCGGCACGCCCCACGCGGTGGCGGCCAACTCGGGCACCGCCGCCCTGCACATCGCCATGCTCGTCGCCGGCGTGCGACCCGGCGACGCGGTGCTCGTCTCGTCGATGACCTTCATCGCTCCGGTCAATGCCATCCGCTACTGCGGTGCCGTGCCGGTACTGGTTGATGCGGAACCCAGGCACTGGCAGATGGATGTCGATCAGGTGCGACGCTTCCTCGAAGGCGAATGCGAGCGCCGCGATGGCGCCACCATCCACCGCGCCAGCGGTCGCCGCGTCGCCGCGGTCATCCCGGTGCACATCCTCGGTCATCCGGTCGACATGAAGGCGCTGATGCCGCTCGCCGAAGCGCACGGCCTCACCGTCATCGAGGACGCCACCGAGAGCCTGGGCAGTCGGCTGAACGACCGGCCCGCCGGCGGCATCGGCCACCTCGGCTGCTACAGTTTCAACGGCAACAAAATCCTCACCACCGGCGGCGGCGGCATGCTGGTCACCGCCCGCGAGGACTGGGCGCGCCACGCCCGCCACCTGACCACCCAGGCCAAGGCCGATGCCGAGGAATACATCCACGACGAGATCGGCTACAACTACCGCCTGACCAACCTGCAGGCCGCCTTTGGCTGCGCGCAGATGGAGGTGCTGGGCGACCGCGTCGCGCGTCGGCGCGCGATCCACGCGCTGTACCGCGCCGGCCTCGCCGACCTGCCCGGCCTGAGCTTCCAGGAAGAGGCCGACGGCGTCTTCAGCAACTGCTGGCTGACCACCGTCCGACTCGATCCCGCCAACTTCGGCCTCGACGCCCGCGCCCTGCGCGCCCACCTGCGCACCACCCGCATCGAAGCCCGCCCCCTCTGGCAACCGGCCCATCTCTCCCCCGCGCATCCCAACGCCCTCAAGCTTCCCTGCCCGGTCGCCGAGGATCTTTACGCGAACTGCCTGTCGCTGCCCTCATCCTCCTCCTCAAGCGACGCCGACATCGCCCGCGTCATCGCCGAAGTGCGGACCGCCGCCCAAGCTTGACCCGTAAGCGCGTTCGCCAGAACGCGGGCTTGAAAAAGCCCAGCCTCAGAACGACACCGCAGAGATCGGTTGGGACGCAGAGAGACCAGAGTACTCCTGGGCCTCAGCCCGTCGCGAATGAGCCAGCCGTTCGCGGGCTAAAGCCCTGGAGTACTTTGTATGGCTCCCCGGGGCCCATGGCGAAGCCTGCTCGCTCAGGGAACTAGCGCGCCAACACCCCAGAGCGAGTGACCTTCGACACACTCGCGCTCCCTCAGACCGGGGCTGAAGCTTTCTTGGAACGCCGATGGGCCAAAGTGCGTCAGGGCTTCATCGAGTCCGGCAGGCCCGATCGAACGTCAAGGTGTGGCACCGGCTACCGTGAGCGCCGCTCAGCAACAGGGGGTAAGGGTTGTAGTCAAGAGGGTCATTTCGACTCGGGGCGGGTAGCCGGTTGTCCAGCGCTGGCTTGTTCAGTCTTGGCTGGTTCTGGCTGCCATTCGGATGGCATCTTCGCCTCGAAGATTCCACGTTCTGGATGCTGCGGATCGTAGCTCCAAGTGTAGTCGAACAAGACGAACTTCGCAGGAAGTGTATCGCCCTCGCGCTCTATCCCACCGCTGCTCGAAACCGCTTCGTTCTGAGTCCGGCACAGCTGACAAGAAGAAGCGAGATGAAAAGTTGATACCACAGATGACGCATGGCGTGATTTTTAACTGAACGTCGAAGTCCTCCCAGACCTTCCCGGCGGCGATGCTTCGACTGTGGTTTGAGCAGCCTTGTGCCAGTGGAAACAAGGTGTGGCAGTGGTCAATTCGCCATGAGAGACTTCAGCCCAACCACGGCCAAGATGAGAACAGCGATGGCCAGTACGAAGCATCCCGTTCGCCGTCGGTTCAAGGCGTCAATGCTTCCTCCATGCATCCGAAGATAACGGCATCTCGATTCACCACGTAGCTGTTCACGAAGTCCGTGAAACTGGGATAAATGGGCCGAGGGGTTTCGTCCGAAAGCCGGAAAACGTGTCCGTAGGTTGGCGACTCGGGCAGGAAATCGATGGCAAAGTCTGACGCGCTAATGCACCAGTCAGCGAACACGAAGAGGCGGTCTGCCTCTGGCTGTCGGCACTGTGGCCAAGCTCGAGAAGCTGGACAAATATAGTCGAAGTCCTTCTCGAACTGTCCATCGGAAAGCGGCAACCCCCAAAAGCGTACGCCCTCGTCATCCCAGGTAATCGTCTCTGTGTTCGCCATGCCATTCATAACAGCTAGGTAGGACCTGAAGTCTGCAGGTATGCTGACGCCATAACGGTTCTCAAATACCGCGATCTGCTCCAGCGAAACCGGTGCGGCATCTGGCACGCCAAGCCGCCTCCAGAGGTTAAGCAGACTTGCAGCTGGACTCATCACGATGGACTCAGTTGGTTGGGCGAACGATGAATGTCAGACACGACGGGGTTCACCCCTGGAGTTGTCTACGCCGACTGGATCGGACTCTTTCTTGTAAAACTTTATCCAGTGTGGCATGAAGGCGAAGCAGGCCCAGGAAGCGAGCCTCGCGGAGCCTACTGGGGTGTCACGATCACACTCCGTGTGATGATCCCCCTGCGCCTCACACAGAGTGTGAGGACTCCTTGAAAGACCGGGGCGCGAGCATGGCGAAGCCTGCTCGCTCAGGGTCCAGCGCGTGGCCACCACCCCAGAGCGAGTGACCTCCGGCACACTCGCGCTCCCTCAGACCGGGGCTGGAGCTTTCTTGGAACGCAGCGGGGCCAAAGTGCGTCGGGGCTTCATCGAGTCCGGCTGGAGCGATCGAACGTCAAAGTAATGTCACAGCCTGCCGACGGCGTGCTCCGACTGGGGGGAGGGGGCGTGATGGTTGAATTGGCATGCCGCTTTCGACTCGGCGCGGGCAGGCAATTGATCATCCGCGTCTTGTTAGACGTTGCTGGTGTAACGGGTTGGTGGAGGCAAAGCATTCCCGTCTGGATCGCATCGGCATTGAAGGAGGTAACCGCAAACATCGCCTTCACTCAAGAGTGGAGTAGCGGCAAGATATTCGTCGCATGGAAAGAAGGCGAACACTCGTGATGTCGATTCTCCAGGAACGTTCAGTTGTTCAGTGTGAATCGATGAGAATCCATCCGCGAATCGATTCCAAAGCGCTTCATTATCCGATCCACGTTCGAAGTCCGCTTCGTCGAAATACTGACGCAGATCAGATAAGTTGGCTCGCTCCGAGACCACGGCTCCTCCATGAGTTTCAATGCTGATTCCGATTCGGCGATTGGAGATGTCTTCCTCGAAGGAGGTGGCATCCACATGGAGAATTCGAATCTCTGCTACTCCATGATAGTCTTCGAGGCTGCTTGGGGCGGTCTCGAACCGGTAAATCCCAGGACGACCGATCGGAAACGAATAGACATCGGCAGCTAGTCCGGGATGCCCACTCAAGCCGATTTCCTTGTCGAATCGCATCTCAACGACATCTGATCGCGGCTCTTCCATTTCTTCGGCTGACTGTATCATTCACCCTCCCACTGCCAGAACAAGCTCGGACACACAGAGGCTTGTTACGGACAAGGGCCGCCCGGGTAGGCCGACTTCGTTGCTGAAATTTGCATGGCACCAGACTGCCTGACGCAGGGAATCCCGTCAAGGAAATGCCCCCAACCTCCGGCGACCCAACAGCGCCGGCTTGGGGAAAGTGGCTGCGGGTTGAACCGCAGATGGCCCGGTTGGAAACCAATCCCAAGCCCCGAACCGCGGGGTCGCTGCCCCCGCCTACAGATGGCGCCGGCGCTTGAGGCCACCGACCCACCCGTCTGCCCGTAGGCGTCGTTCGCCAGAACGCGGGATCGGCAAACGGCTGCCTGCCACCCGCCCCAAGCCCGCCGTCTGGCGACGTCGCCTCCACGGGCCCCGTGGACGCGTTCGACACAACGCGGGGTTGCCCGCAAACCTCAATACTGCACCGCAGAGGGACCCAAGTACTCTAGGGCTTCAGCCCGCCCCAAGCTGGCAAGCCGTTCGCGGGCTAAAGCCCTGGAGTACTTTGCCTGCCCCCAATGGCTCGACCTCACGTGCCAAACGTGTTGAAGGCGAAGAACAATCCCGCGCCAAGGGAACCGGCTACTGAGAGGATGGACAGCAGCAAGCTTGCCCAAGTCGACTTGAGGATCCCTTCATAAGCTTTGATGTACCCCCAGCCAGCCAGCACCGAAGAACAACCCAGCCACAGAATGAGCACCAGAGCGTATGGCAGGTGGTCGCTCAGCGAAAAAAAGCCGGTTCCGTAGGCGCCTACCAGAAAAGCGATGTGCGCGGCGGCCACCAACGCCAGAAGAACGAGCTGCCTCATGTACAGAGTTTGATGGTAAAATTCATTCGCCTCGTGCCAGGACCATTTCCACCTGCTAAGGCTCTTCGACACAGGGATTCCCGTCAAGGAAAAGGCAGGTCGGAAGGATCTCCACTGGCAAATCCTCACAAACCCTGCGCTCTTCGCTCTTCGCTCTCAAGATCAGCGTCATATCAGCGTCCCATCAGCGGTTCACCTCAGGCTGGCCATCGGGAACCAAGAATGACTCACGCCAAGGCGCCAAAGGATGAGGAAGCCCGGCCTTCTTGGGGTCTTGGCGCCTTGGCGTGAGCCCCTCGGCCTGCCACGCGAGAAGCCACGGCGCCGGCGCAGCGGCGCCCTGTTCCCTTCGTGACCTTCGTGCGATTCGTGGTTCCAAAATCTGGCCCCTCAGAAGAAGCGGACAAAAGCGTCCGCGCTCCCCTCGCCTGCGGCCGTCCCTTCTGCGCCATCTGCGGACCCTCTGGGTTTGGGAAGCTGACCGGACGAGGTGGCAGAGCGGCGCGGAAGCGCCGCACTCCAGGGCGCTGCGCGCGGCTCCCGCCCTCAATCAACCATCAACCATCAACCATCAGCCACCCCGAAACATTCTCTCAATCAGGTTCGCCTTTTTCGGGATGACGCGCAGGTTGGGACTGCGGCCCACCACCGTCGAGCCACTCGGGATCTTTTCGTCGAGCACGAGGCTGCCGGCGCCGAAGCAGACGTCGTCGCCGATCTCACAGCCGCCAAGGATCGTCGTCTGCGCGCACAGCACGACGCGACTGCCAATGACCGGATAAGTCCCCGCCTTGTTGCCGATGGTGCAGCCCTGCATGACCACCAGCGGTCCCTGGTAGTCGGCGCGACCGATCACCGTGCCGGCCGGATGCGCCAGCCAGCAGGCGGCGGGCAGTTCCACCTGCGGATAGAGGTCCAGCGCGTGCAAGGCCTTGTTGAGCAGGTAGGTCTTGTCGAGCAGGCCGCGAAACGCCGGTCCCGACTTGCCGGCCAGACGGCCGAGGCGGTACAGGAAGAGCAGGTACTGGTCACCGTGCAGGTGGTTGAAATGGATGCGACCGTCGCGCCAGAAATAGGCGTTGTGGAAGGCGGCCAAACCGGTTTCCAACTCGCCCAGCACCTGCTCGACCAGCGGCTCGAGTCGCACCGCCTCGACGAGGTCGTCGTCCGGATAAAAGGTGTTCAACTGGCTGGCGACGTACTGTGCAAGCCGGGGCGCGGGCAGCGAGGTGTTCATGGCTTCAGCTTTGGAAGGGCCGCTGCACCGGCGGCTGACGCAGCCAGGCGTAGAGGTCGTAACTCATCAGGTCGACCGCCGCATCGACCAGCGTGCGCAGGCGGTAGGCGGCGACCCCGCCCATGCCGAGCGGCACACGACCGACCCCGGCGGCGAGGCGCGGATGCGCGAACAGCTTTTCATTCTGGTCGCGCACCAGGTCGACGTCGCGACGGGTGACCAGCAGATAAAAGGGCTCGATGACCACGCCCTCGGGCCGGCGCACCGGTTGCAGGAACTCCTTCGTGTAACGGTAGGGTACCGCCATCATCTGCTCGACGTGATGGACGATGCTGCAGGTGCGGTTCGGCGGCAGGCCGACGCTGACACCCCAGGCATTGGCGTCGAGCAGGCGGGCAAAGGGGGTGTTCGGGCCGTAGGCGTGGCGGGCGCCCGGCGCGCAGATCTCCGCCGCGCGGGCGCCGAGGGCGGTGACCGAGGCAAAGGGATGGTACTGGCGCACCGCGCCCGGCCGGGTGCGCACGAACTCGGTCAGCGGACCGGTCTCGCTCGGTGTCGTCTGCGGATCAAAGACGCGGTCGGTGTTGCAGAGCGAGAAGGAATGGGTCGGCACCACCACCGTGCCCTCCGGACCGATCACCTCGAACAGGGCGGCCAGAAATCCCTCAAGCGTCGCAGTCTTGCTGCCCGAGGCATGAAAGCCGAGGTTGCCGAGATTGCCGGAGAGATAGACCACATCGCCGCGCGCCAGCCCGAGCGCCGCGAAGGCGGCGGCGACATCGGCGTTGGCGTAGTGGGCCTTGAAGCTCATGCGCGGGGATCGGCCGGCCGCAGCAGGCCGTGCTGAAGCAGGGTTTGCACGCCGGGAAACAGCTCCCAGACCGGCTTGCCGAGGCGGTCGGCGACCTCAAAGAGATCGTGCTGACCGTCGCAGTAGGCCATCAGATCGACCAGCGTGCGCGCGGAGGTGATCGGCGTTCCGGCCCCGGCTTCCTTGACGCTGGTGGCGGGATAGAGGTCGCGCTTGCCGAGTTGCGGCTCGCCGAGCGTGGTCGCCAGCAGCACGGCGTTTTGCTCCAGGCACTCGACCACCGTGCGCAGGTTGTCGAAGGCACCGCGCAGGCCGGACTCGGTGACGAGTTCGAGGTTGTCGAGCGAGGTGTGATACTCCGGATAGGTGGCGTACTTGCTGCGCAGGATCGAGCACACCGGCAGATCGACGCCCGGCCAGCAGAAGTTGCGTTCATCACTGCCGCGCTGCAGCCAGGAGTAGGCCTGATGCTGCGGATGCCGGTGGCGCATGACATGGGCGGTGGCCTTGTCGGCCAGGGTGTTGCCCAGGCGCGAGGCCAGCCAGGAATGGGCGCGGTCGTCGCCGGCGCAGGTGACGACGAAGCCGGCCTTCACGTGCCGCTTCAGGTGCTCCAGATGGCGCGACAGATAAACGATGCTGCCAATCGTCTCGGGGATGAAGATGAAGCGGAAGGTGTGACGGCGGCGCGGCAGGGCGGCGAGGTGCTTGGCCAACCAGGTGGCGACCACCGGACCGGAGAGTTCGTTGTTCGCCATCGACGGATGGCAGACATAGGTCGACACCAGGATTTCATCGCTCGTCTCTCCGGGCAGCACGAGGTCGCCATAGGTCAGACTGCCGGGCGCCAGGGTGGCATCGATGACCGCGCGGTAGCGTCCCGGCTTCAGGGCCTGCCGGCGCGCATGGCTCAGGCAAAACCCCCAGGTGCGCCGGTAGTAACTGGTGACATAGGGAATGGCCTCGGGCTGGTCCGGCAGCGAGTGCAGGTGCGGCTGCAACTCCTCCAGCGTGAGTTCGCGATCCACCGGCTCCGAGTAGCCCACGACGTGCAGGTTGTGATCGGCAAAATCGACCACCACCTCGCCGTCCGGGCCGGTCAGGCGGGCGCCGCGGATGTTCCACTCCGGCGGCACCTCCCAGTCGAGGCAGCGGGTGCCGCTGGCCACCTCGTGGATCTGCAAGGCCGGCAGATGCTCCTGCAGGATGCGCAGGGTCGCGCGCACGCCGTCGCCGGTGAGGCTGCGGCAGATGGGGAAAAGTCGGCTCAGCAGGCCGTGCAGGGTCTCGGACTCCATGTCGGTCGGCGTGGCGGACGGCGGCTCACGGCGCGCCAACCTTGCGGCAGATGTCATTGAAGCTGACGAGGGCGGCGATCTCCTCCTCACTGAACTCGCGGTCCCACTTCTCCTGCACGGCGAGCAGGATCGACATCTTGTCGAGGGAATCCACGCCGGCCTCGGTGAGCGGGCGGTCGCCGTCGACGGCGGGATCAAACTGGAGTCCGGGAACATTTTCCTGGAGGATGGCCAGGAGGGCGGAGGCGGTGTCGCTCATGAGAAAAAGGTCAGTCGTGGCGTTCGAGCAGGGCGGTGGCGTAGGAGAGGCCGACGCCGAAGCCGCTGAGCAGAATGCGCCGGGGCGCGCCGGCTTTCAAGGCGCTTTCCAGGGCCAGCGGGATGGCCGAGGAGACGGTGTTGCCGATGTCGGCCAGGTGCACGGGTGCCTTTTCGGCGGGCAGCCGCAGACGTTCGCGCAGTTTTTCGACGATGTACCGGCTGCCCTGATGCAGGACCACCAGGTCGATGTCCTCGAGCCCCAGCCCGCGCCGCTCGAGCAGGGTGCGGATCTGGCGCGGCACGGCGGTCATGGCGAAGTTGAAGACCTCGCGACCGTTCATGGCCAGTCGCCCCTCGCGATTGTGGATGGCGCCGCCACCGGCGCCCTGGGTGGCGAAGACGGTGTCGACCAGTTGCCAGCCGGGTTGATCGGCTTCCAGCAGGCTGACCGTGGCGGCATCGCCAAACAGCAGGGCCGTGGCCTGATCGGCGGGATCGATGATGGCCGAGTACGGATCGCTGGTGAAAAACAGGCCGCGCGCAATGCCATTCGCCTGCAGGAAGGCCGTGGCGATCGACAGGCCGTAGACATAGCCCGAGCAGCCCAGCGAGATGTCGAAGCAGGCGCAGTCGTCGGGCAGGCCGAGACCGGCATGCACGACCGCCGAGGTGTGCGGGATGCCGTGGTGATCCGGCGTCTGGGTGCAGACGATGACGGCGCCGATGCCGTCCAGCGACACCCCTTGGTCAACCAAGGCCTTCGCCGCCAGCAGGCAGAGGTCGGACGCCTGCTGACCCGGCTCCTTCACGGCCAGACTTGTGGTGCCGAGTTTGCCCTCGAGAAAGTCGTCGCCGTAGTCAAAGGCGCGACCGCGCTCACGGGTGTCGATCCGTCCCGGCGGGACGTGGGAAGCCAGTCGGGTGAGGCGAACGACGCTCATTGCGGGGTGGAGAAGGAGATGAAACCGAGGCGACGTCCCCCGGAGGTGATTTCACTGCGGGTGAAACGGTTGCCGAGCACCTGGCGCAGGCTGACCGTGAGTTCTTCGACCGGCTCGGTCGCCAGCGGCGCCACGAGTTCCAGTCGGGCAAACAGCCACTTCGGGCTGAGGTGCGGCAGCACTTCCAGATGCAGGCGCTTGTTGAGGAAGACGATCTGTTCGATCGGCAGGCCGGGTGCCGGGGCGTGCAGCACCGCGGTTTTGGCGGCGGCATCGACCGTGGCCGCGGCCGCCACCTCGGGTTCGTTGCAGGGCTTGCGCGCCGTCACCGGGCGGTCGCTCTCCAGCAGCACGGCGTGCCGCAGGTCTGTGCCCGTGCCCCAGCGGATCTCGCCGCGGAAGGCCGGATCCTCGCGCAGGTGCAGCAGGCTGTCGCGCGACAGCACCAGGTCGGGCTGATGCTTGAGCAGGTGGTGGAAGGTCAGGTTGACCGGGCCGGGCGGCGGCGGTTCCGGCAGCGCGGCGGTGATCGCCTGGTGCAGGTCGGTGCCGTGCAGGTAGCTGCGCTCGCCCCGGAAGGGCAGTTCAAGCGGGCGGATCTCGGTCATCGCGACCTTCTTGCAGGCAAGCACGGCCAATGTCAAACGCCGCCCTGCCCTCGCCGGGGCCTCAGGCGAGGTCGGCCAGGCTCAGCGGGGTGCCGCGCGCCAGGGCGCGACGGGCGCGCGCGCCGAGCACCTGCTCCAGGTGGCGCGGGTGCAGGCCATGGCCGGGACGGATGCAGCGGACGTTGTCGACCGTTAAGGCCTCGCCCTCGGCGAGGTCGCGCACGACGTAGAGCGACTTGCGAAAGGCGCGGCTGGGCAGCTCGCGTTCGGAGGGCGCGTAGCGGACGCCGCCGAGCGCCTTTTCCGCCGTGCGCACCGCCTGCACCATCGCCTTGAACTCGGCCGGTTCGAGCGAGAACGCGCTGTCCGGCCCAGGCACGGAGCGGTCGAGGGTGAAATGCTTTTCCAGGATGCAGGCGCCGAGCGTCACCGCCGCGACCGGCACCGCGATCTCCAGGGTGTGATCGGACAGGCCGGCCGGCACGCCAAAGGCCTGCGCCAAATGCGGGATGGTGCGCAGGTTCATCTCCTCGGGCGGCGCCGGGTACCCGCTGTTGCACTTGAGCAGGGCCAGCTGCGTGCAACCGGCCGCACGCGCGGTCGTCACCGCCTCCTCGATCTCGGCCAGGGTGGCCATGCCGGTCGACAGGATGATCGGTTTGCCGGTGGCGGCGATGCGCCGGATCAGGGGCAGATCGACGATTTCAAATGAGGCGATCTTGTGGCAGACCACGCCGAGGTCTTCGAGGAAATCGACCGCCGTGGCGTCGAAGGGCGTCGAGAAACAGTCCATGCCCAGCGCTTCCGCCTCGGCCTTGAGCCGGGCCTGCCATTCCCAGGGCGTGAAGGCCTCGGCGTAGAGCTGGTAGAGGTTGCGCCCCTCCCAGATCGTGCCCTTGCCGATGCGAAAATCGGCGGCGTCGCAGTCGATCGTCAGGGTGTCGGGCGTGTAGGTCTGCAGCTTGACCGCATCGGCCCCCGCCTCGGCGGCGGCGCGGACGATGGCGAGCGCCTGCTCGAGGTCCTGGCCGTGGTTGGCCGACATCTCGGCAATGATGTAGCAGGGCCGGCCCGGGCCGACCGTGCGTCCGCCGATCTGGATGCTGTGCTCGCTCATGCCCCCCTCTGAATCATGCAACGGGCCGCTTGTCCAGCCACAACGACATCCTCCACCGGCTCAAACCCGGCGCGCGCAAAGGCCCGCTGCGAGGCGGTGTTCTCCGGCTTGATGAGGGCGCGCACCGTCGCCGCCGGATGCGTGCGCCGCAGCTCCTGGCAGGCCGCCAGGATCAGCGGCGAGGCCAGCCCGCGACCGCGCTGGGCCGGCGCCAGGTTGAGCGAAATCGTCGCCACGCCGTCGGCCGCCAGATCGAAGCGAACCACCCCCGCCGGCTCGCCTGCCGGCGTCTCGGCCAGCCAGAACAGGCAGTCCGGATCGGCAAGGCGACGCCCCAGCCAGGCAACATGCTCCTCCCAGCCGATGGCACCGCCCTGAAACGAGGCGGCGCGCGCGGCGGGATCGTTGGCCCAGTCGAGCAGCAAACGCGCATCGTCCTCGGTCGCCGGCCGCAGCCGCAGCTGATCCAGCGCCGAACGCGCCAGCATCGCTTCGGCCACACGCAGGGCGCCGCGACCGTCGGCCAGGTCGAGCGCGGCGAGCGAAAAAGCCTCCCGGGCCTTGGCATCGGCAGCGAACGCGGTCAGCGCCTGCGCCAGGGTCGCCACATCCACCGACGCATGCCAGCCCAGGCTGCGCATCAGCCCGCGCGCGTGCAGGGCCTCGCTGATGGCGGTTTGATTGTCGGCAATGGCGACCACCAGGGCCGGCAAGCCGCGCGCGGCGAGTTCGAGCACGCTGCTGCCACCGGCGCTCAAGGCGAAGTCCGCCTCATCCATCAGCGGCACCATCGCCGTCACGGCCGACAGCACCTCGAGGCGCGCCCCCGCCGGTGCGGCCAGGGCGCGCAGTTCGGCCAGGCGCGGATTGGCGGCACCGACCACGACCTTCGCCTGCAGGTCGGGACACAGCAGCAGCGCCTCGATGGCGCGACGGGTGAAATCGCAGGGATCGCTGCCGCCGAAGCTGACCAGGACCCGGCGGGCTGGGCCGTTGAAATGCCGTGGCGACCGCGGCGCGCGAAACTCGCGGCGCAACAGGGCGTAGCGACCGCCCAACAGCAGGTTTTCGGTGTCCGCGGCCCAAGGATACAGCGCGGGCGAGGCGGTCACATTCTGGTTCAGGATCAAGCCGGCCGCACTCGGCTCCGGCAAACCCAGATCATCGATCTGCAGCACCCGCCTTGCCGAACCCGTCACCGCCGCGAGGTAATCGGCCTCGAAGTGATAACCATCGACGACGAGCCAGTCGGCCTGCGCCGCCTGCGCGGCCGTGACTTCCGCATCGGCAGCCGCATGTGGCAACCGCCGCACCTCAATGCCTTCCTCGCGACAGCGCTCGGCCAGGGCCTCGGGCAATTCGGCGGCGAGCAGGGCGACCTCGCCGCCGAGATCCTGCCAGCCCTGCGCCAGCGCCAGGCAGCGCATGACATGCCCCGTGCCCATGGCGGCGGAGGCGTCGGCGCGGAGCAGGAGCCGTTTCACAGCAGTCCCTTTTGAATGCGCGCCTTCAGCTCGGCGAGTTTCCAGTCGACCTCGTTGTCGATGTCCTGCACCTCCAGCTCGGAAAGCTCCAGCGGCAGGCAGCGGTCGGCAAACACCTTGCGCCCCTTTTCAAAGTCGGCCACGCGCATCCAGTACCACTGCCCGGCGTCGTGGTAGGCCACCGGCAGGTCCTGCGAGCGGGTGAAGCCGAACTCGGGCATCATCAGCTGCAGCTGTCCCTGCTCGACGACAAAGGCGCGCTGCACCGGATAACCGTAGCGGATCACCGGCATCACCGTCTGCGCCTTGGGATCATTCTTGATGATCTCCCAGCCCGCGCGCAGGTGGTCCACGGAAATGAGCGGTGCGGAGGCATACATGCCGCAGATGAAGTCAAACTCGCGACCCGCCGCGCGGTACTGGGCGATGACCTCCAGCAGGGCATCGGTGGTGGTGGCCTGGTCGCTGGCGTTCTCCGCCGTGCGCTTGAACGGCGTCACCGCCCCGGCCGCACGCGCCACCGCGGCGATCTGTTCGTCGTCGGTCGACACCATAACCTCGTCGAAGCAGCCGGATTCCAGCGCCGCGCGGATCGGGTAGTGAATGACCGGATGCCCGAGGAACAACCGCAGGTTCTTGCCCGGGATGCGCTTGCTGCCGCTGCGGGCGAGGATGATGGCCACGGCTGACATGAGAAGAGAGGGTGCGAATCAAGCTGTCACGCCGCCAGCGCCTGTTCAAGCGCGGCGCGCACGCGGGTCACGTCGGCATCGGCCATGGCCGGAAACAGCGGCAGGGTGATGCAGGCCTCGTAATAACGCTCGGCTTCGGGGAACATGCCGGGTTCAAAACCCAGCCGGGCGTAGTCGGGCTGCAGATGCACGGGAATGTAATGCACATTCACGCCGAGGCCCTGGGCGCGCAGGCTTTCGAAGACCTGGCGACGCGTCCGCGGGCGGATGGCGTCGAGGTCGAGCACGATCATGTACAAATGCCAGCCGCTGATGCCGCGCGGATCGCGCGCCAGCGGTCGCAGCGGCAGGCCGGCGAGTTCGCGATCGTACAGGTCAGCCAGCTCGCGGCGGCGACGCGCAAAGGCTTCCAGCTTGCCCATCTGGCTGGCGCCGAGCGCCGCCTGCAGGTCGGTCAGGCGGTAGTTGAAGCCAAGCTCCAGCTGCTGGTAATACCACGGGCCATGCGACTCGCCCTGCATCCGGTCCGGCTCGCGGGTGATGCCATGCGTGCGCAGGGTGGCGATGCGCCAGGCGAGTTCGTCGTCGTTGGTGGTGATCATGCCGCCCTCACCGCTGGTGATGATCTTCACCGGGTGAAAGCTGTGCGAGACGGCGTCCGACCATTTGGCATTGCCGATGCGTTCGCCGAGGAATTCACCGCCGAGGGCATGGGCGGCGTCTTCGAGGATCTTGAAGCCATACTTTTGGCCGAGCGCATGCAGGCGCGGCATGTCGCAGGACTGACCGGCGAAATGCACGGGCACGACGATCTTCGGCAGCGTGCCGTCCTTCTCGGCCTGGACCAGCTTGGCCTCCAGCCGCTCGGGGCACATCAGGGCGGTGGCGGGATCGATGTCGACAAAGTCGATCTTGGCACCGCAGTAGCGCCCCGCGTTGGCCGAGGCGACAAAGGTGATCGGCGAGGTCCACAGGCGGTCGCCATGCCCCAGCCCGAGCGCCTTGGCGGCGCAGTGCAGGGTGGCGGTGCCATTGGCGAGGGCGATGCCATGACGGGCGCCGCACCAGCCGGCCACCGCCTTTTCAAAGCGCGGCACGGCCGGTCCCTGGGTCAGGAAATCGGAGTGCAGGACCTCCACCACCGCGGCGATGTCCGCCTCGTCGAGACTTTGGCGACCGTAGGGCAGAAAGGGGTCGCTCATGCCTCCACCGTGAAGCCGGGATCGACGTGCTGGCGGATCAGGTCGCGGATCTGCTCCACGGTCAGCCAGTCGGTGTTCTTCCCGGAGTTGTAGGAGAAGCCGGCCGGCACCGGCGTGCCGCCGTGGGCCGCGGCATAACGCTCCATGAGCTTGGCCGCCGTGTGACCGTACAGCATCGGCACGATGATGTAGTACCGCTCCGTCTCAATCGTCTGCAGGGCGTCGGTCTCGGTGATCATCTCCTCGTGGATCTTCTCGCCGGGGCGGATGCCGACGATCGGCTGTTCGCACTTCGGACCGATGGCCGTGGCGACGTCGCCAATGCGGTAGGAGGGAATGCGCGGCACAAAGATCTCGCCGCCGAGCGCGTGGTCCAAGGCATGCATCACCAGGTCCACGCCCTCGTCGAGGGTGATGTTGAAGCGGGTCATCTGCGTGTCGGTGATCGGCAGCACGCCGGTCTTGCGCCGCTCCAGGAAGAACGGGATCACCGAACCGCGCGAGCCCATGACGTTGCCGTAGCGGACGACGCTGAAGCGGATGTCCTGACCACCGCGCACGTTGTTGGCGGCGATGAAGAGTTTGTCGGAGCAGAGCTTGGTGGCGCCGTACAGGTTGATCGGCGCGGCGGCCTTGTCGGTCGACAGGGCGACGACATTGCGCACGCCGGCCGCCATGCAGGCCTGGATGACGTTCTCGGCACCGAGCACGTTGGTCTTGATGCACTCGAAGGGGTTGTACTCCGCGGTCGGCACCTGCTTGAGGGCGGCGGCGTGGATGACGGTGTCGATGCCCTCCATCGCGTGGGTCAGGCGCTCGCGGTCGCGCACGTCGCCAATGAAGAAGCGGATGCGCCGGTCGGTGAAGCGCTGCGCCATCTCGAACTGCTTCAATTCGTCGCGCGAATAAATGACGACGCGGCGGACCTCGGGATTCTCCAGCAGCCGGGAGACACACTTGTGACCGAAGGAACCGGTGCCCCCGGTGATGAGAAAGGACTGGGATTTCAACACGTGAATGCGGGAAAAAAGGTGCCCGATCTGGCCCGGGCGAATGCGCCGATACTTGGGCGATGTCCCCGGGCATGGCAAGCCGGAAATTGGCGGCCCGGCGGCGCATTCCGGTTTCATCGACAGCGGTTTGATGCGATGATTGATTTGCACATGACCCGCTCCCTTCCCTGTCTGTTGGCGGCGCTCGCCGCCCTGCTCAGTGCCTGCCAGCCGTCGCCGGACCCGCAGACCGAGGCCGGTTTCCGCGACGCCCGCCGGGTGCTGGAAACCCACTGCGTACATTGCCATGGCGACAACCGCCTGTCGCACATGCCGCCGATCCACAGCACCGCCGCCCTGCGCCGGCTGATCGGCGTGGGCAACTGGATCGTGCCGGGTCAGCCGGCGCAGAGCCGCTTCTTCCAGGTGGTCACCTTTGCCGACACCGTGCCCGGCGCCATGCCGCCGACCGGCCACGCCATCCCGCGTCGCGATGTCGAGGTCCTGCGCGCCTGGATCACCGCCGGTGCCCCGGTGCCGACCGGATCGGAGGCCCTGCTGCATCCCCAGGGACGCCGCCCGCGCTCGGAGTGAGGCCGGCGCAATCCGGTTGACCCCCGGGCACCGCGCGCTCCATTCCGCGCGATGCATCTCCGTCTCCTCCTCCCCGCCCTTCTCGCCCTCGCCGGTGCCGCCCAGGCCGCGCCGCAGTGGATCTGGCTGTCGAAAAAAGCCGCCGACAACGAGCAGGTCACCTTCCAGCACCGCTTCAACGTCACGCTGACCCCGAAGGCCGCCACCCTCAGCGCCACCTGCGACAACGGCGCGGAGATCTTCCTCAACGGCAAGTCGGTCGCGGTGAACCCCGACTGGCAGGAACCGGTCAGGGTCGACGCCCTCAAGCACCTGCTCATCGGCGGCGAAAACCACCTGGTGGTGAAGGCGCGCAACAAGGGTGGCGTCGCCGCGCTCGTGCTCACGCTGGAACTGGAGAAGCAGAACGGCACCGTCGAGGTCATCGAAACCAACGGCCTGTGGCAGGCCACGCCGACCGGCAAGGAAGCCTGGCAACCGGCGGTCGTGATCGCCGAGTACGGCGCCGGCCCCTGGGGCAAGGCCCTGGAACGCGGCGCCGCCAAACCCGCCGCCAGCACGGAAGTCATCGCCGCCGACCAGATCGGCGTCGCCAAGGGCTTCAAGGTGGAGCGCCTCTACAACGTGCCCAAGGAAGACCAGGGCTCCTGGGTGGCGCTGACGGTCGACGCCAAGGGCCGCCTCATCGCCGGCGACCAGTATGGCGCCCTCTACCGCATGACCGTCCCCCCTGTAGGCCGGGGCAGTGACCCGGCGCCGCTCAAGCCGGAAAAGCTGCCGGTCGAGATGGGCAAGGCCCACGGCCTGCTGTACGCCTTCGACAGCCTCTACGTCATGGTCAACGAGAACGGCAAGGACAACGGCCTGTACCGCCTGCGCGACACCAATGGCGACGACCAGTATGACCAGACCGAGAAGCTGGTCACCATGAAGGGCGGCGGCGAGCACGGCCTGCACAGCCTGGTCGTCAGCCCCGACGGCAAGCGCCTCTATTTCAACGCCGGCAACCACACCGAGCTGCCCGACGAACTGCACGCCAGCCGGCCGGCGAAACTTTGGGCCGAGGACCACGTCCTGCCGCGCATGTGGGATGCCAACGGCCACGCCCGCGGCCGCATGGCCCCCGGCGGCTTCATCTGCAGCATGGATCCCGACGGCAAAAACGTGGAGCTGTTCTGCTACGGCTTCCGCAACCAGTTCGACATCGCCTTCGACCTCGGCGGCGAACTCTTCACCTACGACGCCGACATGGAATGGGACATCGGCTCGCCCTGGTATCGCCCCACCCGCGTCAATCACTGCGTCAGCGGCGCCGACTTCGGCTGGCGCAGCGGCAGCGGCAAGTGGCCGGACTACTACCCCGATTC
>DAIUCN010000089.1:0-17816 GCA_036846165.1 Prosthecobacter sp. | reverse complement strand
GTCCAAGCTCGGGGTCTGGCGCTGCTTGCGGGCAAAGTTCATGACGATGAGGCCGACGGCCCCCATGCCGAGCATGAGGAAGCCGAGCATGACCAGAACGGCCAAGTCCTGGGCCTGGGCCATGAGGCTTCCAGGATCGGGTCGGCAGGTGGCGCAGGCGAGCAGGTTCATGACGTTCAGGGGGACGGGGTTCAGATGATGATGCGACGGCTCTTCTTGACGACGTACCAGATGCCGTAACCGGTGAGCACCAAGCTCAGCCAGCCGGCGAAGAGACCGAGACCGGCGACACCCATCGCTTCAGCCTTCTCCGGCAGCAGGCGTGTCCACAGGAAGAACCCGAGATCGCACAGGATGGCGAAAAACAGGAAAACAACGTGGAAATGCTTGAGGGACATGGCGGGGGCTCCGGCTCAGAAGTTGTCGAAAACGAGGGGATCGTGGGTGGCGAAGTAGGTCAGGAAGAAGATCGCCAGGGCGAAGACAACGGTGAAGGCCAGCACCTTGTAGATGAGCGGTCGCTCATGGTTCAAGTGCATGAAGATCAGGGCCACCAGCGCCGCCTTGAAGGTGGCGACGATCATGCCGACCAGGATGTTGAGACCGTGGGTGGGCAACTCCACATAGGAGAGCGCCACCGTGATGACGGTGAAGACGATGAGGAGGGCGCCGATCCACAGGTACTTGCGGATCGACTTCTGGAGTTCTTCGGGCGAATCAGCCATGGCGGTCGGAAGCGGGGATTAGAGGAGGTAAAGCAGCGGGAACAGGAAGATCCACACCAGGTCGACAAAGTGCCAGAACAGGCCGCCAACCTCGACGCGGTTGGCCAGCTGCTCGGGATTCTCGCGCAGCATGCGGCCGTCCATGAACAGGAAGTAGGCGAGCACGAGGGCGCCGGCGACGACGTGCAGGCCGTGCAGACCCGTCAGCGTGAAGTAAATCGCGTAGTAGGTGTTCAGCTTGGGCGTGAAGTTCGAGTAGAAGGCGATGTCCTTCTTGTCGATCTTGACCACCGGGTGGTGGCCGTGGCTGTCGCCGTGCTCGGCCGGCGCACCCGCAGCGGCCTTCTTGGCACCATGGGCGTCGCCATGAGCGGCTGGCGGCGAGGCGGAGTGCAGGTGCAGGAAGAAGGCTTCCTTCTGCAGGGTGGCGCTCTTCTTCGGATCACGGCGATCACCGTATTTATCCTCGAAAGCCTTGAGATGATGGTCACGGTTTTCGATGAAGGCCTTCTTCCAGGCGTCGCCGAGGTAGCCGGCGTTCCAGGCCAGCGACTTCTCCGCATCCGGCACCGAGCGGGTGTCGACGCCGTCGACTTCCAGCACCATGCTGTCGTCGGTCAGCTTGCCGGTGGCGACGCTGCCGTCGCGGAAGGTCATCGTGGTCGCATTGTAACCGAGCAGCTTGCCGGGTTTGGCCTTGAAGGCGAGCGGCGCAACCGGGACCAGCTTGATGGAGGCGTTGTTTTTGCCTTCCGAGGCGGCCTTGGCGAGGGCCTGCTCACGCAGGCTGGCAAAGGTCTGCTTGTTCAGCTCGATTTCGGTGCCGTCGCTGGTTTTGAAGCGGGCTTCCCCACCGGCGAGGAAGGGCAGCACGTAGCCGACCGGGTCGGCGTCGATGGCGCTGGTCTTGGCCTGAACGGTGAGGGTCAGGTCACTGACCTCGCCAAACTTGATCTCATAGCCCTCCGGCAGGTGGCCGGTGAGGTAGGTGCCGTCGGTCAGCTTGACCGCGTAGTGCTCGAACTTGGCCTTGTATTCAAAGGTCTTGTTGACCATGAACACGCCCGCGCAGAGCACGGTGATGAGCATGTACAGCTTGAACTGGCCGATGCGGCGCAGCTTGAGCGAGGCCCAGGCCATGACCACCGTTACCGAGGAGGCGATCAGCACCAGGGTGTTGATGAAACCGAGCGTGACGTTCAGCTCATGCACCGGCCAGTGGTAGTCGGCGCCGACGCGCAGGAAGATGTAGGAGGAGAACAGGCCGCCGAACAGCATGACTTCCGAGGCGAGGAAGAGCCAGATGCCGATCTTGGCGTTGTACAGGCCCGTGTCGGGACGGGCGGAAACGGTGTATGGGATGTCCATGAGGAAAGGAAAGCGGAGGGGCTCGGTTCTCGGTGGGCGTCAATGATGGGCGGGCGCGGACGCCTTGGCGCCGGCCGGCACGGGGGCCGCCTTGCCCGGTTCGATCTCCCACTGCGGGAAGTAGTCCTGGTTGATGCCCGGGACGCTGTACTCGTAGGGGCCGCGAACGACGACCGGTTCGAAGTCGAAGTTGCCATGCGGCGGCGGGGTCGGCGTCGCCCAGTCGAGGGTGGTGCAGTGCCAGGGGTTGTCGCTGTTCGTCTTGCGTCCGCCCTTGATGCTGAGGAAGACGTTGAGGATGAAGGGCACCTGGCCGAGGGCGAGGATGAAGGCGCCGACCGACATCAGGACATTGAGGCCGAGCAGGTTGTTCGGCACCTCCATGCCAAACAGGCCGAACAGCGAGCTGTTGAGCTCGGTCCAGAAGTTGGACACGCCCGAGGTCTGCTCGAAGTACTTGCCGCCGTCGTACCAGCGGCGGTGGAAACCGCCCATGCCCTGGATGAACATCGGCGCGAACAGCAGGTTCATGCCGACCAGCGAGGGCCAGAAGTGCAGCTTGCCGAGCTTGTCGCTCATGAAGCGGCCGGTGATTTTCGGGTACCAGTGGTAGATGCCGGCGAAGAGGGCGAAGATGGTGCCGGGGGCGACGACGTAGTGGAAGTGGCCGATGACGTAGTAGGTGTCGTGCAGGGCCAGGTCGATGAAGGTGAAGGCGAGCGGCAGGCCGGTGAGGCCGCCGATGCCGAACATCGGCAGGAAGGCCGAGGCGAAGAGCATCTGCGGGGTGAAGCGGATCGAACCGCCCCAAAGCGAGATCATCAGGCCGGTGAGCAGGATGACCGAGGGCACCGAGATGAGCACCGTGGTGATCTGGAAGTAGGTGGACATCATCGTGCCCATGCCGGTGAGGTACATGTGGTGGGCCCAGACCAGGAAGCTGAGGAAGCCGAGGGTGAGCGCGGCGTAGACCATCGATTTGTAGCCCCAGAGCGGACGGCGGGTGTTGGCCGGAATGACCTCGGCAAGGATGGCGAAGGCCGGCAGGATGAGCACGTACACCTCGGGGTGGGCGAGGAACCAGAACAGGTGCTGGTAGAGCAGCGGGCTGCCACCACCGGCGATGTCGAGGTGCTGCCCGCCTTCCATGAGGCCGGTCGGCAGGAAAAAGCTGGCACCGAAGAGACGGTCGACCAGCTGCAGCAGGGCGGCCACTTCCAGCGGCGGGAAGGCCAGCAGGAGCAGGAAGCTCGTCACGAACATCGCCCAGCAGAAGAAGGGCATGCGCATCCAGGACATGCCCTTGGCGCGCAGGTTGATGACGGTGGTGATGACGTTGACCGAGCCGAGCAGCGAGGCGGAGATGTTGAACACCATCGCCAGCAGCCACCAGGTGTGGCCGTGCATCCAGACATTGGTCACCGCCAGGGTGGTGGTCGAGGCAAGCGGCGAGTACATCGTCCAGCCGGTCTGCACCGAGCCGGTGCCGACGAAGAAGCTGGCGAGCATCATGATGCCGCTGACCAGGAACAGCCAGTAGCTCCACATGTTGAGCTTCGGAAAGGCCATGTCGATCGTGCCGATCTGCAGGGGCATGACGAAGTTGACGAAACCGGCAAAACCGAGCGGCACGATGCCGAGGAAGACCATGATGGTGCCGTGCATGGCGCCGAGCATGTTGTAGAGCTCGCCGTTGACGACGCCGCCGGGGGCCCAGCGGCCGATCATTTCATGGAAAAGATTGCCGAGCACCGGCAGATTTTCGACGAAGGCCATGCCGGGAACCGGCTGGCCCGGAAAGGCGATGCTCCAGCGCATGAGCAGCATCAGGAAGAAGCCGAGCAGCAGGAACAGCAGACCGGTGACGGCGTACTGCACGCCGATGATCTTGTGGTCGGTCGAGAAGACGTACTTGCCGATGAAGCCCGGCTCGTGGTGGTCGTGCCCGTGGTCGGCTCCGTGCTTGGAATCGTGGGTGGTGGCGGCGCTCATGTGAAGGGGGTGAAAGCGGGGGTTACTTGGCCGGTGCAGCGGCGGCGGTGGCGCCGGGGCCCGCGGGGATCTCACCGGGGACGTTGGCGGCGGCGAAGGATTCGAGCTCGGCCTGCGTCCACTGCTTGTTACGCGCGGACTCATCCTTGCGGACTTGTTCAACCATTTCCTTGGTGATCATCGTGCCCTCGTTGCCCCAGTTGTTGCGGATGTAGGTGAGGACGTTGGCGAGGTCGCCCGCGGACATGGCGGCGCCGAAGCCCTGCATGCCGCCCGGGAAATTGTAGTTCTGACCCGCCACCGTGACCTGGCCAACCAGACCATGCTGAACGACGCGGATCAGTCGCTCGGTGCCGCCGCTGACCCACTCCGAACCGGCGAGGGGCGGATACTGTCCAGGGATGCCCAAGCCGTTGCCCTGATGGCAACCACCGCAGACGGCATAGCCGCTGGCACCCTTCTTCATCGCGGTCTGGAAGGGATCCATCGCGCCGGCACCGGCGCCACCGCCCGGACGCGGATCGCCGTGCTGGGCGAGCGAGAACGGATTGCTGACGGAAAAGCTCCAGCCACCGGTCATCGGGCCAAGCTGACCGCCGGCGATGATGGCGACGATCATGAACAGGAACATGACCCACAGCGGCGCGGGCTCGCGGCCCGGCTCGAGATCGGCCTTCTCACGGCGCACGGCGGCGTGCAGGCGGTCGAGATCGGTGCTGTCGGGGTTCATTGGGGATTGGGGGGCGCTCATGGCGTTGGCGGGTCGCGGAAAGTGGCAGACTCAGGGGGCGGCGGGGGTGGCCGCGACCGCGGTCTTGCTGGGGACCGGGTAGTCTTTCTTGAGGGACAGCAGGTAGTCGACGAGGGCTTCGGCCTCGGCGGTGGGCACAACTTCGTATCCGGCCTTCGGGGCAAACTTGCCGCTCAGCTTCAGGGCCTTGGCGGAGGGCTGGCCCTGGGCGAGGCGCTCGACATAGAGGTGCTGGAAGGCCGGCATGTTCGACCAGTCATGCACCGACTTCGGCGCGTAGAGCATCTGGTGGATCGCGCCGCGCTCGGGGGCGCGCCAGCCATAGTTGGCGAGGTCCGGACCGCTGCGCTGGACGCCGAGGAAGGCATAGGGTTCGCCGAGGTAGTCGCGCAGTTCATTGGCGCGCACCGGGGCGGCCGGGCGGGCCTCCTGATCCTGGCCCCAGCCCTTGCGCCAGCCGTCGAGGGCGAGCTGGGTCGGGCGGATCATCTGGGTGTGGCACTGAACGCAGCCTTCGCGGGCATAAACAAGCTGACCCTGGCGGTTGATCGGCGCCGGCGGGTAAAAGCCGTCCATGCCATCGGTCTCCTTGTCATAGCGCAGGGGCGTCAGCGCCTGGTATTTGACGGCGGGCACGACGACCAGGCACAGCCAGGGCAGGCCGAAGCTGGCGATCAGGGCGAGAATGAACGTGCGGAACTGAGTCATGCGTGGGCGGCGTTGGGAAGGGCTTCGTCTTCGTGGTCATGCGCAAGCAGGGTCGGCGCCGAGCTGCGGCGGCCGAGGCCGGCCACCATGAGCATGAGATGGACAAGGAACCAGAAGTTGGACCAGGTGATGAGGGCCCAGGCGATGGCGCGGGCGACCAGGTAGGGACGCAGGTTGAGGGCAAGCTGGCTGAAGTTCTGATCCCACATTTCCGGGTGGTTGAGGTCGGCGCCCTGCTGGATGCCGGCGACCAGGCTGGTGACCACGATGGCGGCGATGCCGTAGACCGAGAACCAGAAGTGGTTGCGGATCAGGCGCACGGACAGCCATTCGCAGCCCGACAGGCGCGGCACGATGTAGTAGATGGCGCCGAACAGGGTCATGCTGAAGAAGCCGTAGACGGCAACGATCTGGAAGCCGTACCAGGCCTGGGTGAACTGCAGGGTGGCGCCGGTGTTGAAGTTGGAAATCAGCGCCAGCAGGGCACCGCTCACCGGGTAGAAGAGCGAGCCGAAGAAGACAAAGCGCAGGGTCGGGCTGGTGGCCACGAGGCTGTGCTTGCCGAGGGTGGTCAGGTGGTGGTTGAGACCGACCACACCCACCGGGATGAGCAGCAGCACGGCCGCGGCGGCGCCGACGGCGGGCATCCAGGCGGGCAGCGGGCCGCCCATGAAATGCTGCATGCCGGTCCAGCCGCCGAGCACGGCGAGCATCCAGAAGCCGAGTTTGGCGAGCTGGGCGCTGGCGATGGGCTGGCCGGTGACTTTCGGGATGAAGTAGTAGGAGGCACCGAGGGCGACCGGGGCGAAGAACAGCAGGATCAGGGCGTGCACGTACCAGGCGTTGATGCCGGCCCCGAGGGCACCGAGGCCGGGCAGGCAGTGCAGGGCCACGTTCGCGCTGACGAAAACCCAGGGGAACCAGAAGCAGGCGCCGAGCACGTACCAGGTGCTGACCATGAAACCCTCGGGGCGGAAGGCGCGGCTGAACATGCGCGCCATCGGCCAGGCAAAGGCGAGGAAGCTGGCGAGCATCACCGGCCAGACAAAGGCCGGCATTTCCAGCCACTCCATCGAGGTGCTGCGGCCAAACAGAATGCCGAGCAGGCCGAGGGTGAGGGCGATGTTCCAGAACACGGCGGCCACCATGAGCACGGACTTGCCGGACTTCAGTTCCTGACCCGTGCGACGGGCCATGATCCAGAGCATGGCGCCGAGACCGGCCTGCACGCCCCAGCCATAAACCAGGGCGTTGACGTGGGTCGGTTGCAGGCGGCCGTACTGCAGCACGCTGCAGGGACCGAGGAAGTCGGGGGCGAACTGCTTGATGGCGGCGAGCACACCAAGGATGGTCGAGGCCATCAGCCAGAAGGCACCGTTGAGGAAAAGGAAAAGCACGGGGCCCTTCACGGACTTGTCGATGGCCGCACGCCGGAGGTCATCGGCCTGGGTGTCCGGGGTCGCTGGGGAGGTCTGCATAGGTTCCGGGATCAAATTCAGTTCTTGGGGGCCGGTGCGGGAGCCGCAGCGGGAGCGGCGGGCGGCGCTTCGGCGGCGGCCTGCTTGAGCTGGGTCGGCGAGCCGGGCACCACCTGCTGGCTGGCAGCCTGCGGACGCGCCTTGAGGGCAGTCAGGGACTTGTCGAAGAGAGCGGCCTTGCGGGCGGGATCCTCGAGGCCGAGCTTGCCGAGCAACTCCGCTTGCGCGCCATCGATCTCGGCGCGGTTGGCGAGGCGCTCGGGCGCACGCGGATCGCGGTCACCCGGCTTGGCAAAGACGGTCTGGATCAGCCAGAACAGGACGGCAAAGCTGGCGAAGGCACCCAGCACCCAGGTGAAGGTGGCGCCGGCTTTCGAGGGGGAGTCGGTCGAGGACATGGGGATCAGTTGACAACGTTGGCGGACTCGAGTAGGCGCGGGTCGCGGCAGGGGTAGAGACTCTGGTTGGCAAGGCCGCGCAGGAAGAGGAAACCGAGCGTGCCGACGACGGCGAGCAGGGCGAAGACATCACCCACCCAGGCGCCCGGCGCCCAGACGCCGATGCCCAGCGACGGACCGCGCTCGGGGATGACATTCCAATAGATGTCCACCAGATGCATGAACAGAATCCACAGGCAGACGAGGCCGATGACCGCCGGCTTCTTCTTGCGCGGCTGCGACAGCAGCAGGACGAAGGGCGCGATGAAGTGGCCGATGACGATGAAGATCGACACCCAGCGCCAGCCCTCGGTGTTGCGGGTCAGGTAGAAGCGGGTCTCCTCAGTGATGTTGGCGTACCAGATCAGGAAGTACTGGCTGAAGGCGATGTAGGCCCAGAACACCGTGAAGGCGAAGAGCAGCTTGCCCATCAGGTGGTAGTGCTCGTCGGTGACGACCTTGCCGAGGTAGCCCAGGCTCTTCAGCCAGGTCACCAGAAGAATGGTCGCGGCCATTGAAGCCCAGGCGCAGCCGGCGAAGATGTACACACCCCACATGGTCGAGAACCAGGCGTAATCGAGGGTCATCAGCCAGTCGACCGCGGCAAAGGTGACGGTCAGGGCGTAGAACAGCAGCCAGCGGCAGGAGAAGGTGCGCGACTTGATCGTGTGCTTGATGTCGCCGTCCTGGTCCTGCAGAACCGACTTGCGGCGCAGGGTGCGGGCGATGTGCCAGAGCACGAAGAAGTAGAAAACGAAGCGGAAGTTCCAGGCGCTGAGGTTCAGGTAGCCGAACTTGTCCACCAGGATGTGCAGGTGGCTGTTATCCTCGGCCATGTGATGCAGGGCCTCCTTCACCGTTTCACCCGACTCATGGGCGTGATGAGCGGCCTCGCGGTGGTGGCCCATCCATTCATAGAGGGAGTCCTGAACCTTGGGCACCAGCAGCAGCGGCAGGCCGAGGATGGCGAGCGGCAGCACCAGGTTGGCGAGCTGCTCCCAGAGACGGCGCAGAGCGACGCCCCAGCCGGAGTTCGAGGCGCTGTGCAGAAGGATCCAGAAGCAGCCACCGGCGACGAAGGTGAAGGCGAAGAAGAAGGCGAACAGCCAGCTGTAGGCAAAGGTGTCGGTCTTCGCGAAGAAGAAGTACAGCGAACCCGCCAGGCCGAGCGCCGCGGCGGCGCCGAAGGCGTTGATCAGCTTGGCGCCCTTGGCCCGGTCGAATTTTTCGCCGCCCTGGGGCAGATCGTTGAAGGTAACGTGGTGACTCATGCCGGAAAATGCCTCGAATTACTGGACGTTGTTCTCCTTGGCCGCGAGCTGGAGGGTGCGGATGTAGGCCACGATGGCCCAGCGGTCCTGAACGGAGATGGAGCCACCGTAGGGACCCATCAGGCCCTTGCCGTTGGAGATGACGTCGAACATCGCGCCATCGGCGCGGTAGGCCGCGGCGTTCGCCGGATCGAGAGCGCCGGGCTGGAGGAAGTTGAAGGCGGTCAGGATGCCGTACTTCGAGGTGACCCCCTTGCCGTTGCCGGATTCGGCGTGGCAGACGGCACAGTAGATGTTGTACTGACGCTCGCCGCGCTCGAGCAGGCTCTTGGACAGCTCGATTTCCTTGGGCAGACCGTCGCCGTAGTAGTCACCCATCTTGCCGGTGCCGTAGTAGCCGACGCCGTGGCTGAAGCCGAAGGCGGGCGGCTGGTACTTGCCCGAAGAAGCCGCCGCAGTGGGCACCTCAAAGCCCATCGGCACCGTGCCCTTCACCGGACGACGCGCGCCCAAACCGTCAGCGAAGAAGTCGCTCTTCGCCTGGTACTTGACCTTCGCCTGGTGGTCCATGTCCTGGAAGATCTCCAGGGGAGGCAGTTCCGACTTGCTGCCGCGCGTGCCAAAGGCGGCCACCACAATCGCGGCGACGAACAGGTAGCTGAGAAAGAAATATTTCATGGGTTGAAATGACCGGACCGGCCCGACCTGAGCTTGTGAAAAATTTCACAAGGCCCCAAGATTAGAAACGGCCCGTGACAATGCAAGAACGAAATCGTTTTTTGTGAGGGGAATTTGAACGTTTGCAGGTGCCTGCGGCACCCCTGCCCGCCCCCAGCCCGGCGCGGGGTTTTAAGCGCGGCAGCGGGCCAGCTCGACGAGCACCGCCTTCTGGGCGTGCAGGCGGTTTTCCGCCTGGTCAAAGATGACTCCGGCCTGGGCCTCGAGCACCTCCTCGCTGATCTCCTTGCCCCGGTAGGCAGGCAGGCAGTGCATGACCACCGCCCCGGGCTTGGCGCAGGCGAGCAGGCCGGCATTGACCTGCCAGGGTCGCAGGGTCTCGATGCGACCGGCGGCTTCGTCCTCCTTGCCCATGCTCACCCAGACGTCGGTGTACAGGACGTCGGCACCCGCCACCGCGGCGGCCGGGTCGTCGCTGACCGTGACCGTGCCGCCCGGCACCCGCGCCATGAAGTCGGCCGCGGGCTGGAACTCCTTGGGCGCGCCGATGACCAGCTCAAAGCCCAGCCGGGCGCTGGCCCAGATCCAGGAGCGGGCGACATTGCAGTCGCCGTCGCCCAGGAAGCAGACCCGCCTGCCCTTCCAGGAACCGAACCGCTCGTTGATCGTCTGCAGGTCGGCGAGGATCTGACAGGGATGCTCGTCGTCGGTCAGGGCGTTGATCGTCGGAATGCCACTGAATTCGGCGAAATCGACCACGTCCTGCTGGGCGAAGGTGCGGATGATGGCGCCGTCGACCATGCGGCCAAGCACGCGCGCCGTGTCCTTGATCGGCTCGCCGCGGCCGAGCTGGATGTCGGCCGAAGACAGGAACAGCGACTGACCGCCGAGCTCGCGGATGCCGACCTCGAAGCTGACGCGGGTGCGGGTGGAGGACTTGCTGAAGATGAGCGCCCACTGCTGGCCGGCGAGCACCTGCGGCGAGGCGCGGCGATCCTGCTTGAGGCGGGCGGCGAGGTCGAGCAGGCCTTCCATCTCGGCGGCGCCGAGCTGTTCCAGGGAGAGGAGATGTTGCATCGCGATTCGAAAGGTGGGGTTGGTGCTCAGGCGGCGGCAAGGCGGTCGAGCACGGTTTTGAAGATTCGCAGCCCCTCGTCGGCCTGGGCCTCGGTGAGGTTCATCGGCGGCAGCCAGCGCACGACCTTGGGCCCGGCGGGCACGACCAGCAGACCGGCCTGCAGCAGTTCCCAGGCGAGGTAAATCGAGGGCAGCTTGCCCGAGGCCTGCACGGCCGGCAGGGCGGCGAGACGGGCCTCATCGAGCTCAAAACCGATCATCATGCCGAAGGCGCGGATGTCGCTGACCAGCGGCTGGCGCCAGGAAGCCACCTCGCCGGCGATGCGCCGGCCGAGCTGGGCGGCATGCGCCGGCAGGCCATCGCGCAGGATGACGCCCAGCGTCGCCAGACCGACCGTGCAGGCGAGCGGGCTGCCGCCGTAGGTCGTGCCGTGCGTGCCCGGGCCGAGCAACTCGGGCAGGCGGCGCGCCGCCGCGGTGTCGATCTCGCGCTCGCGAATCCAGAAGGCGCCGAGCGGGTAGCCGCTGCCGATCGATTTCGCCCAGCTGATGGCATCGGGAAGGATCTCGTCGCCCGGCACGATGCTGCGCCAGCCGCAGGTGTCGCCCGTGCGGCCAAACCCGCACTGCACCTCGTCGAACAGCAGCAGCAGGTCGCGCTCGTCGCAGAGCGCCCTTGCCGCACGCAGGAAGTCGGCGCTTGCCGGATGCACACCGCTTTCGCCCTGCACGGGTTCGAGCAGGATGGCGACCGTGCGCTCGCTGACCGCCGCGCGCAGGGCGTCGATGTCGTTGAAGGGCACGTAGACAAAACCGGGCACGATCGGGCCGAAGCCGCCGTGGATCTTCTCCTGGGCGGTGGCGCTCATGGCACCGAAGGTGCGGCCGTGGAAGCTGCCGGTGAAGGTGAGGATCTCATGGCGCGGCGTACCGTCGGCCAGCGGCCGGGCGACGCCATACTTGCGCGCCAGCTTGATCATGCCCTCGTTCGCCTCGGCACCGCTGTTGCAAAAGAAGCAGCGGCCGGGGATCTTGACAAACTCCTCCACGATGAGCCGGGCCAGCTGCGCCTGCTGGCGGATGCAGTACCAGTTCGACACGTGCATCAGGGTGCGCGCCTGCGCCGCCAGGGCGTCGGCGACCTCGGGATGGGCGTGGCCGAGCGGGCAGACGGCGACGCCACCGGCGAAGTCGAGGTACTTCTTGCCGTCGCGATCCCACAGGTAGGGACCCTCGCCGCGCTCGGGCCAGATCGGAAAGCGCCCGTAGTTGGGCACCACGTACTTGTCCAGCCAGGCCGGGTCGAATTCGTTCAAGTCTGCCATCGTCGGGTGTCTCGGAAAAAGGGTTCGTTCGCCGGAGCGGTCCGGTCTCACAAATGAATCTCGGTGCCGATGCCGCCATCGGTGAAGATTTCCAGAATCAGCGCGTGCGGGATGCGGCCATCGATGAGGTGGACCTTGCCAACGCCGCCGCGCAGGGAAGCGAGCGAGGAATCGACCTTCGGAATCATGCCACCGCCGATGACGCCCTCGGCCTTGAGCCGGTCGATGGCCTGCGGATCGAGGGTCGGGATCAGGGTCGACTCATCCTTGGGATCGCGCAGCACGCCGCGCACGTCGCTGAGGAAAATCAGCTTGGTCGCCTTGAGCTGGGTCGCCAGCGCGCAGGCGGCGAGGTCGGCGTTGACGTTGAGGGTCTTGCCGCTGGCGCTCTCCCGCGCCACCGGCGACACCACCGGCACGAATTCACCCGCCACCGCCGCCTGGATCAGGCCGGTGCGGCAATCGGTCACCTCGCCGACCCAGCCGAGGTCGCCCTTCATCTTGTCGCCGACAAAAACCTCCGTGCCCGGCAGACCGACCGCCTTGCCGCCAAAGGCATTGATCTTGGCGACGATTTCCGGGTTGATCACCCGCGCCAGGGTCTGCTCGACGATCTGGATCGTCTCGTCGTCGGTGACGCGCATGCCGTTGATGAAGCGCGCCTGCAGGCCGCTCTCCTGCATGGCCTTGGAGATCGCCTTGCCGCCGCCGTGGACGATGACCGGGTTGATGCCGACCGCCTCCAGGAAGACGACGTCGCGCAGGAACAGGTCGACCTGGGCCGGATCCTCCATGGCGCTGCCACCGACCTTGATCAGGAAGGTGTGGCCGCGGAAGCCCTGCATGTACGGCAGGGCTTCGAGCAGGACGGAGGCTTTTTCGGCGGCGTTCATGGCAAGGGGGGAAAAGGTGGGAAGGATAAGCACCCAGCCGCAGCGTCAAGCCAAAGCATGGAAAAAGCGCAGCCACCGGGGGCGGCAATCTCAAATCGCAGATTTCAGATCGCCAAGCCACCTGCCCTGCCCCGCCGGCGGCGGGGCGTTGCCTGCGCGGTCACTGCCCGCGGCCACAGATCATCGCGGTCACTGCCCGCGGCTACAGTTCGGCGCTGCCGAGCAGTTGGGCGACCTCGATCCGGCCCTCGGGGTGGCGTTCGGCGAGGGCGTCGCGCAGGGCTTCCGAGCGCTCCTTTTCGCCGTGCACCAGGAACACCCGCCGTTTCGGGCCGCTGATGCGGTCGAAGTAGGCGAGCAGTTCGTCGTGATCGGCATGACCGGAAAAGGCGTCGAGGGTTTCGATCTCGGCACGCACCTCAAACTCGTCGCCGAGGATGTTCACCTTCTTGTGACCGCTGCGCAGCTTCCAGCCAAGGGTGTTCTCGGCGCAGTAGCCCACGAACAGCAGGATGTTGTCGGGATTGCCGACGTGGTTGCGCAGGTGGTGCAGGATGCGGCCGCTCTCGGCCATGCCGGAGGCGGAAATGATGATCGAGGGGCCCTTGACCTTGTTGAGTGCCTTCGATTCCTCAATGCTGCGCACAAGGTGCAGGCCCTCGAAACCGAAGGGGTCCTGGCGCATGAACACCGCGTCGCGCACCTCCGGCTTGAGGTCTTCGAGGTGCAACCGGAAGATCTCGGTGGCACGCACCGCCAGCGGGCTGTCGACAAAGGTCGGCACCGGCGAAAAACAATGCTCCGAGCGCAGCTTGTCGAGGGTGAACAGCAACTGCTGGGTGCGCTCCAGGGCGAAGGCCGGGATGATCAGGCGCGAGCGCCGCTGCTGAATCTCGCGGATGAGCCGGCAGATGTGATCGGTGGAAGCCGCGCCGACCTCGTGTTTCCGCCCACCATAGGTGCTCTCCATGATGACGATGTCGACCCCTTCGCTCGGCGAGGCGCAGTCGAGCAGGTCGTTCTCCGGACGGCCGACATCGCCGCTGAACAGCAGGCGGGTTTTGCGACCCGTCTCACGGTCGTCGATGTCGAGCAGGATCTGCGCCGAGCCAAGCACGTGCCCGGCATCGATGAAGGTCATGCGCACGCCGTCGGCCACCGGCAGCGGCCGGTTGTAGCTGACCGAGACGAACTGGCGCATGCACTCCTCGGCGTCGCGCACCGTGTAGCTGGGATCGAGCAGCGGCAGGTCGTCGCGCTTGCGGTGGCGGTTCAGCCAGCCGATGTCGTTCTCGTGAATCTTCGCCGCGTCCGGCAGCATGATGCTGCAGAGGTCGCGCGTCGCCGGCGTCGCGTAGATGTTGCCGGTGAAACCGCGCCGGCACAGATGCGGCAGGTTGCCGCAGTGATCGATGTGGGCGTGCGACAGCAGCACCGCGTCGATCTTTTCCGGATCAAAGGGAAACTCCCGGTTGCGCTCCAGCGCCTCGGCGCGTCGCCCCTGGTAGAGCCCGCAATCGAGCAGCAGCCGCGCGCCATTGACTTCAATGAGGTGCTTCGATCCGGTCGTCGTGCCGGCCGCGCCGCAAAAGGTGATTTTCATGATGGGGGTACGCCCATCCCAACCGAAAGCGACGCACGAGGCAAGGGGGAAGTCCGCCCCGATTTAAAATCGGTTCTCGGTTCTCGGTTCTCGGTTCGTCAGCGTGGCTGCCCTGCCCCCTGTGAAAGCCACGGCCTCGACGCAGCGGGGCCCTACCGACGCCGTCATGGGTCCTTCATCCCGTCGTGCGCAGGCCGGAGGCGAGGGCGTTGACGGAGACGAGCAGGTCGGGCAGCAGGGCCTCGGCAGCGTCCGTGCGCCCCTCCGCCAAAAGACCGCGCCAGCGGCGCAGCAGGTCGATCTGCTGGGCGTGCAGCACCCCGAGCGGTTCCTCGCGGATGGCGAGCGTGTAGGCCAGGCGCGGCCGGCGCGTTTCAAAGCTGCCCTGGAAGATCTCTTCGAGCAGGGTGCGTGTGCGCTGGTGTTCGGCGAGGATGACCTCAAGGAACCGCGCGCGCACCTCAGCCTGCGGCACGAGTTCGGCGTAGTCGGCCATGAGCCGGGTGTTGGAGCTGACCAGGGAGCTTTCGATGTTGGTCAGCACGTAGCGCAGGAAGGGCGAGCGACGCAGGACGTCGCGCAGGCCGGCAAACGCGGCGGGTTCCTCGCGGCGCAGTTGTTCGAGCGCCGAACCGGCGCCAAACCAGCCGGGCAGGTAAAACCGCGCCTGCGTCCAGGAGAAGACCCAGGGGATGGCGCGCAGGTCCTCGAGCGTCGCCTGCCCGGTGCGCCGCGAAGGCCGCGAGCCGATGCGCGAGTTCTCAAGGGCATCGATCGGCGTGGCATGCCGATAAAAATGCATGAAATCCGGCGCATGCAGCAGGCCGCGGTAGGCGTCGCGACTCCAGCCCGCCAAGCGATCCATCAGCGGCCGGATCTCCGCCTGATCGGCACCCTGGCCGCGGGCGTGGCGGGCAGTGGCAGCGGTGGCCGAGGCCATGAGCAGCTCGGTGTTGTACACCGCCGAATTCAAGTGCGCATACTTCTGCGCGATCGTCTCGCCCTGCTCGGTCATGCGCAGGCGACCGCTCAGCGAGCCCTGCGCCAGGGCCTCCATGAACCAATGCGTCGGGCCGGCGCCGCGACCCACCGTGCCGCCGCGACCGTGGAAAAACACCGCCCGCGCGCCGTGGCGGGCGCAGGTCTCGGCCAGCTCGCTCTGGGCACGATGCAGCGCCCACTGGCTGGCGAGGATGCCGCAGTCCTTGTTCGAGTCGGAATAACCCACCATCATCTGGAAGGTCGCCTCGCCGGGCGTCAGGCTGCGACGCGTCACCGGGTGGGCCAGGAAGTCCTCGACGATGCCGGGCGCGGCTTCGAGGTCGGCCATGGTTTCAAACAGCGGCGTCACCGGCAGCGGGCAGCACAGGCCGCCGTCGCGCCACTCGGCGAGACCGGCCTCGCGGGCCAGCAGGTAAACCGTCAGCAGATCCTCGGCATTGCGGGTCATCGACACGATCAAGGCGCCAAGCCCCGCCGTGCCATGCCTCGCCACATGGCTGGCGAGCACGCGGTGGCAGGCCAAAACGGTGTCGGCCTCAGGCCCGGCCGACAGACCCGGCGCCAGGAAGGGTCGCGGCGAACGCAGCTCGCGCTCGAGCAGCTCGCGTTTCTCCTCGCGACTCCACTCGGCGAGCGGGCGACCGCCGAGCAGGCCGGCGGCGGCGAGCAATTGCTCCAGAGCCTTTTCGTGGAAGGCCGAGTTCTGGCGCACATCGAGGATCGCGGAATGGAAACCAAAGGCCAGCAACTGGCGCTGGAAGGGCACGAGGAATTCATGCGCCAGTCCCTTCGCCCCCACCTCTTTCAGGGCGCTCGCATACACCCCGAGGTCGGCGGCGAGTTGATCCGGCGCGCTGTAGGCGGCCGGACTGTCGGGCTGTTCGAAGGCCAGCAGCACCTTCGCCCGCATCAGGTAGGCGGCGGCGCGCCAGGGTTCCTCGCGGTTGCGACCCAGGATGTAGGCGACATCGGCCCGGCCTTCGAGTTCGGCGGCAAAGCGGTCGTTCAGGGCCTGCAGGGCGGCGGGCGTGGCCTGGAAAAGCGAGCTGAGCGGCGAGTGATACGCCAGTTTTTCCAGCGAGCGCCGGTGGATGCGCAGGGCGTTCTGGCGCAGCGCCCGCAGCGAGCGCGCGGTGACCTCGGCCGTGACAAAGGGATGGCCATCGCGGTCGCCCCCGATCCAGGTGCCGAAACGGATGAGCGGCGGCAGGTCATCGAGCGCCGCCGGCGCAAACCCGGCCGCGGCCCAGGCCTCGTTGAGGTGCACGTGGGCGCGCGCCAGCGCCTCGGGAAAGACCTCGCGCAGGTAATAAAGCGCGTTGTCGAGCTCCGCCTCAATGGTCGGCCGGGTGACATGGATCTCGCCGGTGCGCCAGAGGTTCTCCAAATGGATCTCCAGCAGGCGCTGCATGCGCTCCTGCTCGCGCGGCGTGTAGGCCGCGTTGTCGTGCCGGTTCATCAGCGCGTAGATCTCGCGGTGCAACTCGCGGGCGGTGTCGCGCTTCGACTCGGTCGGGTGGGCGGTGAGCACGGGCTCGACGCAGACCTGGCGCAGGATCGCCAGGATCTCCGCCTCGGTGAGGCCGCGCTCGCGCATCTGCGCCAGGTTGTCGGGCCACAACCCCTTCTCCGCCTCCGGCCCGCGCTCCTTTTCGAGCAGGCGACGCACCTGGGCGGCGGCGCGTTCCTCGACAATGTTGAGCATCTGGAAGGCGACCGACCACGCCTGGCCGAGCGACCGACCCGGCGCCACCGTCCCCGCCGGGTCCTCCCCCACCCAGGGCAGACGCGCCGCCAGTTCCGGCTCGCCCAGGCGGCGCAGCACCGCGGCGAAGGCCTGCATGAGGAAATGCAGTTCGTTTTCGAGAAGGTGGAAGCCGTGCTCCCGCAACGGTTGGGTCGCAGTCATGAATGGGGCGGATGTATAAGCAGAAACGATGCCGGCGCGAGTACGGTTCTCGGTTCTCGGTTCTCGGTTCGCGGTTCGCGGGAGCGCAGCCTGCTCGCTCGTCGTGGCGGCGCGGTTTTCAACCCCAGCAGGGGCGGCGGGCCTGCACAGAGAGACTCACGCCAAGGCGCTAAGACGCCAAGAAACAGAGGAACGCCAGCCTTCCTGCACCACCCCCGCCGCCTTCGTTCTCAAGAACAGGCTCATTTTTCTCAAAAACGACCTCATCTGTCTCAAAAACAGCCCGCCATTCTCAAATGAGCGGTCACCACACCCATGTACCCATCTGGGTGTGCCCGTGTACCCACATGGGTCTGCCCACACACCCAGATGGGTACATGCCCGAATCTGCCAGATTCATGGGCACACCAAGCTTGTCACCCCGGCATGTCTGCCAGATTTGCGGGCACTACAAGCTTGTCACCCCGGCATGTCTGCCAGATTCACGGGCACTACAAGCTTGCACCCCCGGCATGTCTGCCAGATTTGCGGGCACAGCAAGCTTGTCACCTCGGCATGTCTGCCAGATTCATGGGCACAGCAAGCTTGTCACCCCGGCA
>DAIUCN010000088.1:0-17977 GCA_036846165.1 Prosthecobacter sp. | reverse complement strand
AGCGGGGGCAGTGGGCGCGGTCTGGATGGGGGGTGAACGAAAACCGTCGCGAATCAAAGATCGAGGAAGTTCTGCAGCAGCTGCTTGCCCTGCTGGGTGAGGATGGACTCGGGATGGAACTGCACGCCGTGGATCGGGAACTCCTTGTGGCGCAGGCCCATGATTTCGCTTTCGTCATCGACGGCGACCGCGGTGATCTCCAGGCAGTCCGGCAGGGTGTCGCGCTTGACCAGCAACGAGTGGTAGCGGGTCGCCTCAAAGGGGTCGGGCAAGCCCTTGAAGACCGAGGCACCGGTGTGATGGATCATTGAGGTCTTGCCGTGCATGAGCCGGCCGGCGCGCACGACATCGCCGCCGAAGACATGGCCGATGCTCTGGTGGCCGAGGCAGACGCCGAGCAGCGGGATGCTCGGACCGAAGGTGCGGATGACATCGCAGCTGATGCCGGCCTCCTTGGGCGTGCATGGCCCGGGCGAAACGCAGATGTGGTCCGGCCGCAACTGCCGGATCTCGTCCAGGGTCACCTGGTCGTTCCGGCGGATCTCCATCTGCGCACCCATCTCGCCGAAGTACTGGACGAGATTGTACGTGAAGGAGTCGTAGTTGTCGATGATCAGCAGCATGGCCGGACCATCCGCTGCGGCGACGGAAAAGCAAGCGGGCCGGCGGGCGGGCCGCCAGCTCAGAGCAGTCCGCATTCCTTGAAGCTGAAGTAGGGCTGGCCGCGACCCTCGGCCGGCAGGCCGATGATGAGGTGGTCGAGGAAGACCAGGCCGAGCACCTCGGCGGCCTCGCGCAGGCGGCGGGTCAGCCGGCGGTCGGCCTCGCTCGGCGAGGGATCGCCCGAGGGGTGGTTGTGGACGACCGTGAAACCGTAGGCCTTGTGGACGATGACCGGCTGCAGGATCTCGCGCGGGTGGGCGACCGTTTCATTGACCGTGCCGGTGAAGACCCGTTCCTCGCGCATGAGATGCAGGCGGGTGTTGAGCAGCAGCACGCGCACCGTCTCGTGGGCCAGGGCCTGCATCTCGGCGGCGACATGGCGGTAGACCAGTTCCGGGCTGTTCAGGGGTGTTTCCTTGACCCATTCCCGCTCGGCGCGGCGCCCCAGTTCAAAGGCGGCCACGAGGTGCGCCGCCTTGGCCGGACCGAGCGCCCGCGCCTGGGCCAGCTCGGGGGCGGCGACGCGGGCGAGCTGGCGCAACGAACCCGCCTCGCGCAGGAGCCGCTGCGCCACCTGGATGGCATTCTCGCCGCGCACCCCCGTGTTGATGAACAACGCCAGCAACTCCGCATCGGTCAGTGCCCCCGGGCCCAGCCGCAGCAGCCGCTCGCGCGGCCGATCGTCCATCGGCAGGTCGTGGATGCGATGACTCATGCGCCAGTCATGTCCGCAAATCTCAGGATGGCAAGCAGGTATTTTTTTGGGTGAATATCTTATTTTTTAAATCCGGACTGGAGGCAGGGGTGACATGCAGCTTCTGGCGCTCTGTCCTTCGCCACTTTCTTCTCGCAACCCATCCCCTGCAGCGCAGCTTGTCTGAAGATGAAAAGCCTCGTGCCCACTCTGGCGACCGCGCTGCTCCTGCTCCTTGGAGCGCAGGAGATGCTGGCCGCGCTTCAGCTCGACCCCGCGGTGATGGGCGAGGGCATGGCTTCGGGCTTCCGCCACATTCTGCCCGAGGGGCTCGATCACATGGCCTTCCTGGCCGGCCTGTTTTTCCTTTCGCGGAGCTTCCCCGCCCTGCTCGGTCAGGTGACGCTGTTCACTCTGGCACACTCGCTCACCCTCGGGCTGGTCGTCCTTGCCGGCCTGACCTTCGAACCTCGTTGGGTCGAAGTGGCCGTTGGCCTGAGCATCGCTGCGCTCGGACTGGAAGGCCTGCCGGTGCGGCGCCACCGGTTTCTGGAACACCTGCGCTGGCTGATGGTCCCCGCCTTCGGCCTCGTCCACGGCCTGGCCTTCGCCCACAACCTGGTTCAGGAAAGCGGCATCCGCCGCAGCCCCGTCTCCGCGTTGTTCGGCTTCAACCTCGGCGTCGAACTCGGGCAGCTCGTCGTGGTCGGTGTCCTGGTCCTGGCCTTCAGCCCCTGGTGGCACCTCCCCTGGTACCAGCCGCGCGTGGCCCTGCCGGCACTCGCCCTGACCGCGCTCAGCGGCTTCGCCTGGGCCGTGCAGCGCGCCGCCTGAGCGCTGCGTCTTCCGCTTGACCGCAGCCGTGCCGACGCCCATTTTCCGATCGCATGAAACTTCAAACCACCCTTGCCGCCCTCATTCTGACCACCAGCCTCGCGTCTGCCGAGGACATCAGCTTCGAAAAGCAGATCCTGCCGATCCTCAAGACCAGCTGCTTCAAATGCCATGAGTCCGAGCATGAAGAGGACGGCCGCGTCAAGCGTCCGAAGGGTGGCCTGGTGCTCGACACTGCCGAAGGCATCCTGGCCGGAGGCAAGGAGTATCCGAAGGAAAACGTCGTTGCCGGCAAGCCGGACGACAGCTGGCTGCTCAAGACCATGGCCCTGCCGGAGTCCGATGATCTCGCCATGCCGCCGGAAGGCAAGGGCGACCGCGTCAGCGCCGCCGATCAGGAGCTGATCAAGAAGTGGATCGCCGCCGGCGCCAACTTTGGGGGTTGGACCAAGGCCGCCAAGTAAGCGTCTGGCCCGCACCGGGTTTCCCCAAGAGTGACGGCTCAGGCCGTCACTCTTTTTTTGCGTCCCAGCCGCGCACCCGCGCATGCACGACAGCGCACTGGCCCATGTAGTGATCCATGGAGAAATCGTTCGCCGCCTTGAGGATGTGTTCCTTCGCCTTGGCGACCTCGCCCAGGGCCTCAAAGTACAGCCCGAGGTAGAGATGGGCAAAGCAGCGATGATTGCGCAATTCCTCGCCCTCCCCCTGCTCCGCCGCCGCCAGCACCTGCTCGACCGTGCCTGTGCCGGCAAACAGGTCATGGACCTGCTTCATCGGCACCCGGCTGTCGCCCTCAATCGGGATGAGGCTTTTTCGCGCCGCCTCAACGCCCTCCTGCCGGGCCACACAGAGGAAGTGCCAGGCGGCATTCTCGACATCCGCCGTGTTCACCGTCTGATGCACCTCAAACTGCTCGCGGCCGCGCGCAAAATCGTCAGCATAGTACAGCGCCAGACCACGCTGCCAGAGCTTGGGTTTGACGCCGGGCTCCAATTCCAGCAGGCGATCGAAGGCCGCCACGGATTGCTTCGGCCTGGCCTCGAAGAAGAGTGACACCCCCTCGCGAAACACCGCGTTGGGCGACTTCGCCTCCTGGGCTGGCAAGGGGACGGACAGACTGGCAATCGTGAAGCCAGCGACGAAGAGACGAGCGAGACGCGGAGTCATGACAGACCAACAGCGCCTGCCGCCCGTTTGTTGCCGAAAGTTCGAGAGGGACATGGGTGGGGCGCCCTGTCCTCAGGGCGCCGGGTTTGGAAATGGCGCCTCCCGCGAATCAGTTTTCCGGCACGTAATAACGGCCGAGATGCTCAAGGATTTTGGCGCGCAGCACCTCCCCCTCGATCTCGCCGTTGTGCCGGAAGATCACCTCGCCGCCCGGTGCCACGACCAGGGTGTGCGGAATCGGGCCCGGCCATTCCGGATCAAGCGCGGCGATCAGTTCGTCCTGGCTGGCGCCCTGGAAAACATAGGCGTTGCTCCGGCGCCCCTCGGCCTTGAGCGACGCCTTCAAGCGGTCGGGAACGATGGCATTCTGATCTTCGAGGAACTGCTTCACCTCGGCAAGTTCGTCCGGTTCGTTCAGGCTGATCGCAATGAACTCGAAATCACGCAGGGCGAACTTGCGCTGCGTGGCGACCAGCTCCGGGAACTCCTCAACGCAGGGCCCACACCAAGTGGCAAAGACATTGAACAGGCGCAGCTTCTTCGTCGCATTGCGCCGCAAGTCGGCCACGCCCTTGGCATCGATCAGGCCCACCTCGACCGGGGTGGTCTGCCACTTTTCCTGATCGGCCGCCACCTGCGCGCGTTTGCCAATCCATTTCGTCGAGCAGCCATGCGGCCGCGTCTCCGGCGTCGCCACCGGCCGGCCCGCCAGCAGATCCTCGACCGCCTGGCGCGCATCGGGCGCGGTCACCGTCGTCGCATCGGCAAAGCGACTGTCATCGAAGCGCCCCTGATAGCGCAGCTTGCGTTCGGCATCGAAGACGAAGACATGCGGCGTTGCCAGGCAGCCGTAGGCAAGCGCCGTCTTCTGGGTCTCGCCGTCGAAGAGGTACGGGAAATTGAAGCCCTGTTCCGCCGCATGGCGCTGCATCTCCGGAAAACTGTCGTTGTACTTCGAGTAGCCGAGTTCGTCGGGGCGCAGCGCCGCCGGATCGTTCGGGTTGATCGCCACCACGCGCACGCCCTTCGTCGCGAAATCCGCGACGAACTGCTTCAGCCGTCCCTCGATGGCCTGCGAGGTCGGGCAGTGATTGCTCAGGAAGGCGACCACCAGCACCCGCGCGTCCGCGAAGTTTTTCAGCGTGTAGCGCTCCTCATCCATGCCCACCAATGCGAACTCCGGCGCCGGATCACCGAGTGCGAGCGTGTGAAAGCCCTCCGGCTGGGCGGCGGGTTTCGCGGCCTTCGGGGCCGACTGAGCCACCGCCAGCAGCGGCAGGCAAAAGAACAGGAAGAGAACACGCATGACAACCCCATCAACGCAGCCGCCAAGCCCGGTCTAGCCAAGCTGGAAACGGATCGAAGTTTCAAGTTCCCAAGGCGCAGCAGCGCGCCCAAGCCCTCCCGGGCTTCAGTCCATCAGCATCTGGCAAGCTTTCGAGTTTTCAGACGCGAACCCCGACGTGCCCGTTGGCGCCGGAGCATTTGAAACCTTCCACTTCAAACTGCCCCTTTTCTTCCCCGGTGAACTTGAAACTTGAAACCTTCGACTTGAAACTCCCCCATCCATGCCCTGGCACCTCTATGTTTTGCGCTGTGCAGACGGCACGCTCTACTGCGGCATCACGAATGACCTGCAGCGCCGACTGGCACAGCATGCCCGCGGCACCGGCGCCCGCTACACCCGCGGCCGCGGCCCGCTCCAACTGGCCCGCTCCTGGCCAGCCGTCAGCCAATCCGCCGCCCTCAAGGCCGAGCACGCCTTCAAACGCCTGACCCGCGACGCCAAGGAGCAACGGCTGACCAGCCGCGCCCGCCAGGATCCCCTTTCCCGGCTGCTGCGCGGAGAGGGCTGACCCTCGCCTGCCATGCGTCATCAGGCGGGGTCACGGCAGGGCAACAACGAGCCGCTGCGGGCAGGATTGATGAAACTTAACCCGCCGCCGGCTGGAACACCACGGCATGCGCCTCGTAAACGACCCGCGCCCCGCTCAGCTGGGCGAGGTACTCAATGGCCTCGCTGAGCGGGATGCCCTCCAGGCTCAGGCTGACGACCTTGGACTTCAATTCCTCGCCCTTGATGAGGAAGTTCGGCGTCACCCGGCCGTCGGTGGCATTCTTGGCCAGGGCGCGCAGGGCCTGCACGGCCTCGTCGAGGGTGACCTCGGCAAACTCCACCTTGCCGAGATTGACGCCGGCATAGGTCTTCTTCAGCGAGCTGGTCCCCGGCTTCATCTGCGCGCGGATCTGCGCCAGCAGGGCCTTGGTCTCGAAATGATTCGGCTGCCGCGCCTCGACCTGCTTCAACAGTTCGTGCGCCTGCTCGAAGTCGCCCTTGTAATAGGCCGCGCGCCCCATCTGGAACAGCGTCTCCGTGTCGTTGGCGACGCCGGTTCCACCGACGCCCAGCCCCAGCATGCCCGCCACCATCCATGCCTTGAATCGTTGTGATTTCATGAGGACCTCCGGTTGGATTTGCTGTCATTGCATCAGAAAAACGCCGCGAACTCAAGCCGGAAAATAATCGTCGCGCCCCGCCGCCGGCGCGGCACGTTCCCCTCTTCCTCTTGGACAAGGCAGCGCCCCAGGCCCAGCCCCTGCCAGCCGCCCCCGACCGCGGGCGGGAGCTGTTGCGCGCCCTGGTGACCACCACCGCCGAGACCTTGGCCCCCCATCTGCCGGGACCGGTGCTGCGCCTTGAGCACGTGACCCCCGAGGCCTTTCCTTTTGCCGCGGCGCTGATCCTCGAACAGTTCGCCCGCCAAGCCCCGGACCGGCGCATCTGGCTGCTCTGCGCCGATGCCCGCAGCCAGGATGCCCTGCACGCCGGCCTCGCCGTCTGGAGCGCTCCCGCTCTGTTCTGCCCGCGCCTGCGACCGCCGGTCGATGCCGCCCTGCCCGACCCTGACCTCGCCGCCGAGCGGATCGCCACCCTCGCCCGCTGGCAGGGCGTCGACCGCCCCCAAGCGCTGGTGCTCTGCGCCGACAGCCTCGACGAGGAAGCGCCCGCCCCGGCCCGCCTGGCCGACCGTCGCCGTCGCCTGGAAGCCGGCATGGAACTGCCCCTGGAGGCCTTCCTTGCTGAACTGGAACAGGCCGGCTGCGAGCGCGTGCCGGTGGTCACTGAGCGCGGCCAGTTCGCCCGCCGCGGCGGCATCGTCGATCTCTTCCCCTGGCAGGCCGAGGAACCCCTGCGCCTCGAATGGTTCGACGACAGCCTCGAGTCGATCCGCGCCTTCGACCTGCATCACCAGGCCTCGGTGCGCCGGCTGGAGCACACCGACCTGCTGCTCCAGGCCGATGAGGGCGAAGCCACCGGCCGGATTCGCGACCACCTGCGCCCGCAGGACCTCATCGTCGAGGTCGCCGTCGACTCCGGCCTGGCCGCCGCCGCGCGCATCGCCAGCCAACCGGCCGACACCGCCGGTCCCGAGGACTTCACCGCCGCCATTCACGCCAACCCACTCGGCGTTTTTGACGCCTCCGACTTCGTCCTGCACGAGGCGCGGCGCGACCAGCTCGCCCGCCAGGTGCGCGAGTGGCGCGCCGAGGGCTGGCGCGTCGTCGTCGTCTTCCACAACGAGGCCGAGCGCGAACGCTTCGCCGAACTGGCACCCGGCCTGCAGGCGGGCGAATTCGAAACCGCCCTCGGTCTGCTCTACCGCGGCTTCACCGTGCCGGCCGCCCGCCTGGCCGTGCTCAGCGGCGCCGAGATCTTCGGTCGCCACGCGCCGACCCGCCGCGTGCGCGGCTCCAAGCTCGACGACCCCGAAACGCTGCGCAAGGCGCGCGACGTCCTGCGCGAACTGAACGCCGGCGACATCGTCGTGCACCTCGAGCACGGCATCGCCCGCTACGGCGGCCTCGAGCAGCGCAGCGCCGGCGGCCGCAGCGAGGAGGTGCTGGTGCTGCACTACGCCGAGGGCGCCAAGCTCTTCGTGCCGGTGGCCCAGGCGCACCAGGTCAGTCGCTACGTCGGCATCGGCGGCCGCGCGCCGACGCTCAGCAAGCTCGGCGGCGGCGCGTGGCAGAAGACCCGCCGCAGCGCCGAAAAGAGCGTCGAGGCCTTCGCCGCGCGCATGCTCAGCATCAGCGCCGAACGCCAGAGCCTGAAGGGCTGCACGCATCCGCCCGACACGAAATGGCAGGCCGAGTTTGAGGATTCCTTCCTCTACCACGAGACCCCCGACCAGCTGCGCTGCGTCGAGGAGATCAAGCGCGACATGGAGTCGGACCGGCCGATGGACCGCCTGCTCTGCGCCGACGTCGGCTTTGGCAAGACCGAGGTGGCCATCCGCGCCGCCTTCAAGGCCGTCATGGGCGGCAAGCAGGCCGCCATCCTCGTGCCCACCACCGTGCTCGCCCGCCAGCACTGGAGCACCCTGCGCGAGCGCATGAGCGAGTTCCCCGTCACCGTCGAGATGCTCTGCCGGCTGACCCCGAAGAAGCGCGAGAAGGCGATCCTCGCCGGCGTCCGCGATGGCAGCGTCGACATCGTCGTCGGCACCCACCGGGTCATCTCCAAGGACGTTCAGTTCAAGGACCTCGGCCTGGTCGTCATCGACGAGGAACAGCGCTTCGGCGTCCGCCACAAGGAGCGCTTCAAGGAACTGTTCCGCCTGGTCGACGTGCTCACGCTCAGCGCCACCCCCATCCCGCGCACCTTGTACCTCGGCCTCATGGGCATGCGCGACATGAGCACCATCGAAACGCCGCCACCGAGCAAGCAGGCCGTGCAGACCGTCGTCTGCCCCTACGACGAACGCGTCATCCGCCAGGCCATCGACGCCGAACTCGACCGCGGCGGCCAGGTCTTCTTCCTGCACAACCGGGTCATGACCATCGAAAAGGTCGCCCAGCGCATCCGCGAACTCTGCCCCCGCGCCCGCGTCATCACCGGCCACGGCCAGATGGACGAGGAACTGCTCGAGGACGTCATGCACACCTTCGTCGACGGCCGCGCCGACGTGCTCGTCTGCACGACCATCATCGAGAGCGGCGTCGACATCCCCAACGCCAACACCATCCTCATCGACCGCGCCGACCGCTTCGGCCTCGCCGACCTCTACCAGCTGCGCGGCCGCGTCGGCCGCGGCGGCGCTCTCGCCCACGCCTACCTGCTGCTGCCGCGCGAGGCCGTGACCGCCGGCGATGCCCGCAAGCGCGTCAATGCCATCCAGCAGTACACCGGCCTCGGCAGCGGCTTCAAAATCGCCCTGCGCGACCTCGAGATCCGCGGCGCCGGCAACCTGCTCGGCACCGAACAGAGCGGCCACATTGCCGCCGTCGGCTTCGACATGTACTGCCAGATGCTCAAGCAAAGCGTCGCCCGCCTGCAGGGCCGGCGCGTGCCGCGGCCGGTCGAGGTCGGCCTGCGCGCCGATTTCCTCGTCCAGAGCGAGGCCCATCTCGACAACCTGCCCGGCGCCACGCCCGCCTTCCTGCCCTCCGCCTTCATCGAGGACGCCCGCCTGCGCATCACCGCCTACCGCCAGCTCGGCGAGGTGATGACGCGGCGCGAACTCGATGAGTTGGAAACCCAGTGGCGCGACCAGTTTGGCGACCGCCTGCCGCATGCCGTGCGCAACCTGCTCACCTGCGCCGCCATCCGCCTCGCGGCCGCCCATGTCGGCATCACTGCCATCGAGATCAAGGACCGCAAGCTCATGCTCACCCGCCACGGCCAGCTCGTCATGCCCGGCGGCAAATTCCCGCGCCTGCACGAGCGCCTCGGCCACAAGCAGCTCGAGGAAACCCTGCGCCTGCTGCGCACGCTGTGAGAAGGGCCTGGAATTCTCCATTGAGAAGATTTTGATGGCAAATTCAGAGTTGGTGTTCGCCAAGGCTGCCCCCGCCCGCGCTTGTCAAACCGGCCGGGCCGGCGACACTGGCGCATGCCTGTCCGTCCCAGCCAAGTCCTTGCCCGCCGGCGCGCCGGCCAGGCCGCCCACGGCGTCGCCGTCCGCCTCGTCGATCCCACCGTGGCGGAATTCGTCGCCCAGCTCGGCTTCGACGCCCTCTGGCTCGACCTCGAGCACCAGCGCCTGAGCGTGGAAACCGCCGCCGAACTCATCCGCGCCGCCCGCGCCGGCGGCTCGGCCGACATCGTCGCCCGCCCCGGCAAGGGCGAGTTCGCCCGCATGGCGCGACTGCTCGAAGCCGGCGCGCGCGGCCTCATGTACCCGCGCTGCGAATCCGCGGCCGAAGCCGCCGAGGTTGTGCGTTGGGCGAAGTTCCCGCCGCTCGGCGAACGCGGGCTCGACGGCATCAGCCCCGACAACCCCTTCGGCCTGACCCCCGCCGCCGAGTACGTGGCACAGGCCAACACTGAGACCTTCCTCATCGCCCAGATCGAAAGCCCGGCCTCCCTCGATCAGGCGCAGGCCATCGCCTCGGTGCCCGGCATCGACTTCCTCATGCTCGGACCGGCCGACTTCAGCTGCAGCCTTGGTCTCGCCGGCCAGATTCGGCATCCCGAGGTCGCCGCCGCCCAGCAGCGCCTGCGCGCCGCCGCCGAAGCCGCCGGCAAGGGCTGGGTCGCCACCTGCTTCGACCGCGAGCACGCCCTGCAATGCCAGCGCGAAGGCGCCGCCCTGCTCTTCCACGGCTCCGACTGGCGCCTGCTCAGCACCGGCCTGCGCCAACTCGCCACGGAGATTCGGTAGGGCGTCCTGTCCTCAGGACGCCGTGTTCCCCGCCGGACCCAGCACGGCGGGCTGGGGACTGCCCGACCTTCAGGCAGGCCTTTCCCACCTCGCCCAAAACTCCCCAAACTTTTGCGTCTGGCCGTTTGACAAATCAGCGCCGCCCGTTAAACTCTCCCTTCGCACGCGAAACCGTGTTGAGCCCGCCACCGCGGGTCCCAGCACCCCTAGCTCAACGGATTAGAGCATCTGACTACGGATCAGAAGGTTTCAGGTTCGAATCCTGAGGGGTGCGCCACCCGGCTTCCGGGGCCGTCTGCGCCGCGGCGAAATTTTTGCCATGAGCGCCACTGCCGACCTCCACATCGCCTCGAACACGCCCCTTCCCGCGCCTGCGGCGCTGATCGCGGAACAGCCGCCGAGCCCCGCCCAGCTCGCCTTTGTCGAAGCCAGCCGCGCGTCGATCCGCGCCATCCTGAGCGGTCGCGACCGGCGTTTTCTGGTCGTCTGCGGCCCCTGCTCGATCCACGATCCCGAGGCCGGCCTCGAGTACGCCGCCCGCCTGGCCGGCCTCGCCCGCGAGCTCTCCGACCGCCTGTTCCTGGTGATGCGCGTCTACTTCGAAAAGCCGCGCACGACGGTCGGCTGGAAGGGCCTCATCATGGATCCGCATCTCGACGGCAGTTGCGACCTGCCCGCCGGCCTGCGCCTGGCGCGCCGCCTGCTCGGCGAGGTGCTCGACCTCGGCCTGCCCACCGCCACCGAGCTGCTCGATCCGATCACGCCGCAGTACATCGCCGACCTCGTCTGCTGGAGCGCCATCGGCGCGCGCACGACCGAGTCGCAGACCCACCGCCAGATGGCCTCCGGCCTGTCGATGCCGCTCGGCTTCAAGAACGGCACCTACGGCCACATCGCCCCCGCCCTCAATGCCATCAAGGCGGCCCTGCAGCCGCAGACCTTCCTCGGTGTCAGCGCCGACGGCGTCGCCTCGGCGGTGCGCACCCGCGGCAATCCCGACTGCCACCTCATCCTGCGCGGCGGCGAAGGCGGCCCCAACTACGGCGCCGACGATGTCGCCGAAACCCGCGCCGCGCTCGCCGACGCCGGCCTGCCACCGGCGATTGTCATCGACGCCAGCCACGGCAACTGCGCCAAGGACCACCGCCGCATGCCGGCGGTCTTCCGCGAGATCGTCCGCCAGCGTGCCGCCGGCGAAACGGCGGTCGTCGGCGCCATGCTCGAAAGCAACCTCGTCGGCGGCAGCCAGAAATTCCCCGCACCCCTGACCTCGCTCGTCCGCGGCCAGTCGATCACCGACGCCTGCATGAGCTGGGAGGAAACCGAAGCAGCCCTGCGCGAGGCCTGGCAGGCCCTCGGTTGAGCCGCACACCGGTTCCAAAATCCGCGCGATTTTCCCGTTGCACCGGACCGCCCGGAGCGGCTCGGTACACCACCATGCAAACGCTCTCCGTCCTCATCGGTCTCGTCTGCGCCCTCCTGCTCCTGCCCGGGCTGGTCCCGTTCTTCGGCTGGACACTGTGGGCGACCCTGCTCGGCAGCATCGTCGGCATCATCTTCGGCGCCTTTCCGAAACGCAAGATCGGCCTGACCATCAATGTCGCCGTGGCCCTCGTCGCCGCGCTGCGCCTCTTCCTCGGCGGTGGCGTGTTCTGAAGCCGCCGTCAGCGCAGCGGCTTGACCCGTCCGAGCGGCACGCTGACATGCGGACTGTCGGGCGCGAGAAAGCGCCAGGGAAAATCCGCCGCCTGGCGGATGCCAACGCGGACATCAGCGGCAACCTCCACCCGGTCGACCACGGCGCGCAGGCCGCAGCCGGCGGGGCGCCCCCGACCCGCGAGCGCGGTGCCGTGGTGCGTGCCGCCAATGCCGAGTGCCAGCGCGAGCTTGCCCGGTCCCGAACAGAGATCCTCGAGTCGGTCGCGACCGCGCCGCCCGCGCATCAACCCGACCCCGCGCCGCGGCTCGAGCGCACGCACCAGGATCAGGCCGTCGCGCCCGCCTCCCTTCACCAGCAGGTTGAACAGCCAGTACATGCCGTAGTTGAAGTAGACGTAGGCGGCTCCCGGTGCGTGCCGCTGCATGAACTCGCGCGCACTCGGTCGCGAGGCCGTGTGACAGGCCGGATCCCCCTCGGCGGCGTAGGCCTCGGTCTCGACAATGATGCCGGAACAGCCCTGCCAGACCAGTTCGGTTCCGACCAGGTCGCGCGCCACCGTCAGCACGTCGCGCTCAAAGAAATCGGTGCCGAGAAAAGCCATGCTGCCAGCATGAACACGTCCACGATCGACGCAAGCCGGAGAGTCCAGACCTGCGGAGCAGTCCACGCTCTCGCCAAGGCTTGTGAGACCCCACGCGGATGGCTCCCTTTCAACCTCTGTCCTCCGTGAACTCCGTGTCCTCCATGCGAGACCCCCTCCGCCCATCTCACGGAGAGTTTCGCTTGTTCATTCCACGCCTTAATCTTAGTCTTCCATCGCAAAGCACTCTCTTGGTACAAGTCTTCGTCTGCTCATCGCTTCAAGGCGAGACAGGCTCCAAAATCATCACCCGCTTGGAATCGGCTCAGGCCATGTCTCGCACGGAGGACACAGAGAACACGGAGGTCACACAATGGAACTCAATCAGCTCAGTGAGATCATCGTCGACACTGCTTTCCGTGTGCACCAAGGCTTGGGACCAGGACTGTTGGAGTCGGTGTATGAGGTGGTTATGTCAGACGCTTTAAGGGCACGCGGACTGAGTGTGGAAAGACAGTGGCCGATCCCGATCCGCTTTGAGGGAAAGCAGTTCGACGAAGGCTTTAGGGCCGACATGATCATCGAGGGATCCATCCTGGTGGAGCTGAAATCCGTCGAACAACTGGCGCGAGTGCATAAGAAGCAAGTCCTTACGTACCTGAAGCTCTCCGGCATTCCCATCGGTCTCCTGATCAACTTCGGTGGCGATTTGCTCAAGGGCAACCTAGAGCGACTCATCCTGGGCGAAGTTCCAGACCTGCGGAGCAGCCAACGCTTTCGCCAAGGCTTGTGAGACCCCGCAGGGCGGGCTTCCTTTCAACCTCTGTCCTCCGTGAACTCCGTGTCCTCCGTGCGAGACACATTCCTCCTCACAGTCCCGTCGGGTGATCCACAAACCCCCAGGGCAGGCCGAAGCGCTGTTCGAGGTCGGCGGCGAGGGCTTTCACGCCAAAGGTCTCGGTGGCGTAGTGACCGCCATACAGGACGTTGATGCCGAGTTCCTCGGCGAGGGTGTAGCTCCAGTGCGGGCCTTCACCGGTGAGGAAGGTGTCGATGCCTGCGGCCGCGGCCGCCGCCACCTCGGAGCCGGAGCCGCCGGTGGAAAGACCGATGCGCCGGCAGACCGCCGGGCCACCCGCGCAGACATGGACGCGGCCGCCACCGAGGGCGGTCGTGAAGCGGGCGACCAGTTCCTCGCGCGCCAGTTCGGTCGTGCAGGTCAGCCCGACATCGAGTCCCTTGTAGTTCAGGAAACCGCCGTCGGGCTCGAGGCCGAGCGCCGCGGCGAGCCGGGCGTTGTTGCCGAGCTTGGGATGGGCGTCGAGCGGCAGGTGGGCGCTGTAGATGGCCAGGCCGGCCTCGATCGCCAGACGCATGCGTTCGAAGGCGGCCCCCGTCCAGGGTTGCAGGCCGCTCCAAAACAGGCCGTGATGCACGATCAGCAGATCGGCCTGCTGCTCCACCGCCTGGCGCACCACCGGCAGGGTGGCGTCGACGGCGGCGGCAACCCGTGTCACCCGGCCGCTGCGATTGGCGAGTTGCAGACCGTTGACGGCATTGGCGTAGTCCGGCAGTTCGCGCAGGCGCAGGTGGGCATCCAGGTGGGCGACAAGATCGGCTAGCTCCATGGGGGAATCTCCGCGCAATTGCCGCCGCGGCAAGCCCGGGCTGTCAGTGGCGCATCTCGGCGAAAATGAGGCGTCCCGCCGAGGTGGCGAGGCTGCCGGAGATGATGATGTCCACCGTCTGTCCCACGAAGGAGGCGGCCTGATTGACGACAATCATCGTGCCGTCGGCCAGGTAGCCGACCGCCTGATGCTTTTCCTTGCCTGCCTTGACCAGGGCGAGCTGCAGTTCATCGCCAGCCTGGAACTGCGGCTGCAACGCCTGGCTGAGTTCGTGGAAACTGAGCACCGGAATGCCGCGCAGGCGCGCGACCTTGGCCAGGCCCGTGTCATTGGTGAGCAGGCGGGCATTGAGTTCGCGCGCCAGACCGACGAGTTCCACATCGCCATCTTCATCGCGCGGGCCCGTGCCGGGCGGGGCCTCGTGGATCGACAGTCGCTGGGCGCCGAGGCTGCGCAGCTTTTCCATGACCTCCAAGCCGCGCCGCCCGCGCAGGGCCTGCGCCGGATCCGCAGACTCGGCCAGTCGGCGCAGCTCGTCGAGCACCGAGCGCGACACCACCATGGTGCCGCCAAGAAAACCGGTCTGCGCCACCTCGGCGACGCGGCCGTCGATGACGACATCGGCGGCCAGCAGCAGCGGCTCGCCCTCCGAGCTGTCGCGCCGGAAGCGCACGTACGGGATCAGGAAGGCAAACTGGTCGCGGTCGCTGCGCAGGGCGAAGGTGACCCCAAAGAAGGCGAGCGAGGCATAGACGAGGATCTCGACGACGTTCTGCACCGCCTCGCCGGCGGGCATCGACTGAAAGTAGGCGAGCTGGAAGATGCCGATGCGGGTGATCAGCCAGGCGCAGAACAGGCCGATGGCGAGGCCGAAGGTCGCGTGCGAGAAGTCGCGCAGGGTGAAACGCGCGAACAGGGTGTCGAGCAGCAGCAGCAGCCCCATCACCGCGGCGCCGGTGAGCGCCCCGGTCCAGGCGGGCAGCTGCAGGCCGACCGCAATCGTGAGGCCGGTGAAGACAAAGAGGGCGAAGAACAGGGCCCGGACCAGGCGGATGGACCACGCGGAATTCATGAGCCTTGATCTTAGCCGGCCACCTGCGCCCTGACGAGGGCAAAGCGCGCGAATCGAGCGTTTTGCCGCCTCGCCCCGGGTGGGGCGGGCACACTAGGGCGGGCTGTCCTCAGCCCGCCGTTCTGGATTCCTCGGGCGGCCATCCTTTCCGATCCCGGCGCCCTGGGCAGCATGTCAGGACGGCGGCGATGAAAGTGTCAAGCCTTGTCCCGCAGCACCCAGGCGGAGACACAGCCCTCATGGGCCTGCGCCGCCGTCGCCGCGAAATCGGCGAGGTAGCCGCGCCCGTGCACCGGCGCCGGCCACGCGGCCTCGCGCGCGGCCAGGTCGGCGTGCAGTTCAATCGTGCCCTCGAGCAGGTCGAAGGTGATCTCATCGCCGTCGCGCACCGCGGCGATCGGGCCGCCGCAGGCCGCCTCGGGCGAGCAGTGCACGCCGATGGCGCCGTGCGAGACGCCGGAAACGCGGGTGTCGGAGAGGAAGGCGACCTTGCCATCAAGCTCGGGCACGGCGAGCGCGGCGCTGGCGACCAGCACCTCGGGCATGCCGGCAGCGACCGGGCCAAGGCCACGCAGCACCACGAAGTGGCCGGGCCGGATCAGGCCGGCGGCGGCAGCGTCGGAGATGGAGCGGGCGTCGCTGAAGCAGATGGCACGACCCGTGAAGCGCGGGCTCTTCATGGACGAGACCTTGAAGACCATGCCATGCGGCGCGAGGTTACCGAAGCAGACCTGCATGTCGGCGTAGTCCTTGAAGGGCTGGCCGAGCGGCGCGATCAGTTCCTGATTCGCGGGCACGTCGGGCCGGCCGGCGATGTTTTCCTCCAGCGTCTGACCGGTGACCGTGAGGCAGGATCCGTCAAGCAGGCCGGCCTTCCAGAAATGGCGCAGCATCATGGCGGTGCCACCGATGCGGTGCAGATCGGCCATGGTGCCCTTGCCGCGCGGCGCGAAGTTGCAGTACACCGGCGTCTTCCGGCAGATCACCTGGACATCGCGCAGGGTGAAATCGACCCCGGCCTCGCGGGCCAGGGCGAGCAGGTGCAGGACGCCGTTGGTCGAGCCACCGGCGGCGGCCATCGCGACCATGGCATTGCTAAGGGCGGCCTTGGTGAGGATGTCGCGCGGGCGCAGGTTGAGTTCGAGCAGACGACGCAGGGCGGGCCCGGCGCGCAGGCAATCCTCCTTCTTGGCGGCATCCGCCGCCGGGATCGATGAGGTGTCAGGCAGGCTCAGGCCCATGGCCTCAAGGGCGATGCCCCAGGTGTTGAACGAGGCGGCGATGCCGCAGCCGCCGACGCCCGGACAGGCGGCGCGGATGACGGCCTCGGACTCCTCGTAGCTGATGACGCCGGCATTGGCCTGGGCCTGGGCGTCGTAGGAATCAAGAATGGTCACCGGTCGTCCGGCGTGGCAGCCGGGCAGGATGCTGCCGCCGTTGACGATGAGGCCGGGATAGTTCAGCCGCGCCAGGGCCATGGCAAAGGCCGGGCCGTTCTTGTCGCAGTGATGCACGCCGATCATGCCGTCGTAACCGTGCGCGCTGCAGATCATCTCGGCGCCGTTCGCCATCAAGTTGCGCGACACCAGCGAGGCACCGCCGCCCTCCTGGCCCTGGGTGATGTTGTCGCTCACCGGCGAGACGCCAAAGGGAAACCCGGCCAGGCCGGCCTGGGCGCAGCCCTCACGCAGGTGGCCGGCCAGTTCGTAGGCATGGCGGTTGCAGAGGTTGCCATCGAGCAGCGGCGTGGCGATGCCGATCTGCGGCCGGTCGAAATCCGCCTCCTGGAAACCCAGGCCCCAGTAGAAGGATTTGACGCCGCGCTGCCAGCCGCGGGTGAGGGCACGCGAGTTCCAATTGAGAGGCGGAGAGTCCATGGCTGCCAATACGGCGATCGAGTGCCCGCTTGCAAACAAAAACCCCCGGCCGTGCGGGCACGACCGGGGGCGATGTCGGAGTCAGGAGACTGCAGGACCGATCAGAAGGTCACACCGAGCTTCACGCCGCCGAAGATTTCGCTGTCCTGAGTGTTCAGCGTGTGACGGGCGTTGAGCGAGATGTTGTAGGCGATGTAGGGCGTCAGAGTGGCGCTCTTGGTCAGCTTGATCGGGGCCGCGAGGGTCGGCAGCACGTGAGTGAAGCCGCTCGGGGTCGAGGCCGCGTTGACACCGCTGGTGTAGTAGTCGATGCCATAGCCAACCTTGACGGCGGGCACCAGGCTCAGCCACGGCGTGATTTCGATCGGCAGATCGGCACCCGCTTCGAAGTAGGAGCCGCCGATGCGGAAGTCGTAGAAGTAGCCGCCGGACAGGTTGACCGGACCCACCGAAGTGGCGATGGTCAGGCCCAGTTCGTCAGCGCCGGTGATGTTGCCTTCGCCAGCGCCGTTGGGAATGCCGGCGTTGGTGCCAGAGAAGCCATCGAAGAACTCGTAGTGGGTGTACACGAGACCGTAGGTGGCGTAGCCGGCGTCATAGCTGAGGCTGGCACCCAGGTCGAGCTCCGAGTAGTCGAAGTCGCCCTGACCGAAGGGCGGGCCGTTGTCGATCGTGGTTTCCACCGTGCTGGTGTACAGCGAGGCCAGGCCCAGGGTGAGCTTCTCGCTCAGCGGAATGCTGAGGTTGAGGCCGGCCCAGGTGGTGTTGTCGGCGAACCACAGACCGCGGAAGTAGTAGCGGGTGTCGTAGCCGATCGCCAATTCGGCACCAAGGGTGTCGAAGAGGGCGCCGTCTTCCTCGGGCAGAGGAGCAACGGGGGCCTTGGCGCTCGGAGTGCCGGCGAGGGCGCTCAGGCTGGCGCAGGAGGCCAGGACGAGAGCCGACTTCGTGAGGACGGAGGTCATGCTTTTCAGTTTCATGGTGATGGTATTTGGTTTGTTGAGGGGGTGGAGGTGGGTCCGGGAGACCCTCCACCACGGCAAGTGAACAAGCAGGTCGTGTGCCAACTTTGCGCCCATCTCCCATCTCCCATCTCCCATCTCCCATCTCCCAACCCCCACCCCCGCACTGCAA
>DAIUCN010000087.1:0-18332 GCA_036846165.1 Prosthecobacter sp. | reverse complement strand
GCCCCCCACCCTGACCATGTCCCCTGAAACCCTGCCGACCGAACACACCGAGGAAACCAACGCCCGCATTCTCGCCGTCAGCGAGGACCGGGTGAAGGGGTTCATGCGCCAGCCCTTCCAGTTCATCGCCGAACAGAGCGGCGTGCCCTTCGACACCGTGGTCGAGCGCATCCGTGCCATGCTGAAGGCCGGCGTCATCCGTCGCGTCCGCCAGACCCTGCTGGCCAACAAGCTGGCCGAGGGCGCGCTGGTGGCTTGGAAATTGCCGATCGACAAGCTGGAGCCGGCCTTTGAGTTCCTCTTCAAGCAGGATCCGTTCAGCGGTCACGTCGTGCTGCGCAGCACCGACCGCGAGGTCAGCGGCAGCGATTTCCGCCTGTGGACCACGCTCAAGGTGCCGCAGGGTCGCAGCATCGAGCAGCACTGCGACGTGCTCAAGCGCCTGATCGGCGCCGAGGATTATTACACCATGCAGGCGCACGGCATCTTCGCCCTCGGCGTCGGCCATGTCCGCCGCAAGACGATGGAGCCCGGCGAAAAGGCCGATGAACCCGCCGTCATGATGACCACCAACCTCGCCGATCTCAACGACGAGGAATGGCACATCCTGCTGCACCTCAAGGGCGACCTCAGCCTCGACGAGGTCGGGCCGGAACCCTGGGCCGGTCGTGCCAAGGCCGCCGGGGTCAGCCTGGAGAAATTCTGCGAGGTCGCCAAGCGCCTCGATGAGAAGGGCGTCATCGGTCGCTTTTCGACCTTCCTCGAACACGTCAAGCCGAGCGCGGCCGGCGTCCGCGTCACCCGCTTCAATGCCCTCTTCCACTGGAAGGTGCCCAAGGGCATGGAGGAACGCGGCGGCGCCGAGGTGGGTCGCCACCCGATCATGACCCACTGCTACTGGCGTGAGGGCGGCGCACGTTTCGCCAACGTCAACATCATGGGCGTCATCCACGGCACCGACAAGGACACCGTGCTCGCCCACAAGGCGGCCATCGACCGCCACCTGGAGAGCGTTGGCATCCCGGTTGAGTACACAAACGTCTTCTGGGGCGGTCGCAGCGAGATCAAGCCGAGCGAGATCAGCCCGATCGTCTTCAACGAGTGGCATGCGAAGTGGGCGGACGTGCCCGGCCCGGTCATCTGATCGCCCTCTGCCCGCATGGCCAGTCCCCGCCGTCGCGTCCTGCTGCTCGGCGGCAGTGGTCGTCTCGGCCTGTTCCGCAACGACGGACTTGCAGGGCGTGACAGGGACCGCATCTTGCGGGATGAACGCTGGACGACGGCTGCGGCGACGCGACACCCTCGGCCTGCTGCTCGGCGCCCCGCTGGCGGCAGTGGCCGTGCCGCAGAAGCCGACTCTGCCCGCTGAGCGCCTGCAGGCGGCCGCCGACTACTCGGCGCGCACGGGTGGCCTGGCGCTGCTGGTGCGCGAGCACGGACGCACGCGCCTGGAAAGCGGTGCCGCCTGTCGCGAGCCCCGGCGCATCTACAGCGGCACCAAGGCCTTCTGGGGACTGGCCGCGCTGGCCGCCATCGAGGACGGCCTGTTCAAGCCCGAGGAACCCGTGGCCGCGGTGCTGCCAGAGTGGCGCGACCGCCCGGCGGCCTGCATCACCCACCTGCTCGATTTCAGTTGTGGCCTGGCCGCCTGCCCGGTCCTCCACGAAGACGGTCTCGACGACCGCAACCGCCTCGCCCTGCAGCAGCGCCAACTCGCCAAGCCGGGCCAGTCCTTCATCTATGGCCCCAGCGCCCTGCAGGTCTTTCACGAGGTCTTGAAGCGTCGCCTGGCGGGTCGCTGGCGACGCGAAAGCCCGGTGCGCTACCTAGAGCGACGCGTGCTGCGCCCCCTCGATCTCGGCCCGCAGCGCTACCTGCCCGATGGCGCCGGCAATCCCCTGCTCGCCGCCGGTTTCCTGCTCAGCGCCGAGCAATGGGCCGCGGTCGGCGACCTCATGCTCGCCGCCGGCCGGCCGGTGCTGCGCGACCCCGCGATCTGGCCGTCGGTCAGCCTCGGGTCGGCCGCCGGCGCGCCCTACCGCTGCGGCTTCTGGAACAACCGTCGCGCCGCCCAGGACGGCGCCCGCGAGACCGACATCGAGGCCATGCTCGCCCGCCCCTGGCAGTCGCAATCCTGGACGCGCGTTTGCCTGAGCCGCAGTGCCCCGGCCGACCTGCTCGCCTGTGTCGGCAGCGGTGGCCAGCGCCTCTACGCCATGCCCTCACGAGGGCTGGTCGTCGTCCGTCAGGGCCGGGGCGACCGCTTTCGCGATCCGGAGTTTTTGCGGAGGCTGTTGGCGTGAAAAAAGCGCGGGAATTTTGCAACTTTGCACTTGCACCGCGACGATCCCGCGCCACTATCATGACCTCACTCAAGCGGGTGTAGCTCAGTGGTAGAGCACTTCCTTGCCAAGGAAGATGTCGCGCGTTCGAATCGCGTCACCCGCTCCAAGTTCTCCCATTCAAAGAACTTGCCTTCCCCCCTCCCAGCCGGTTAGCTGCGCAACCGCATGTACGTCTGGTCCAAGTTATCATCCGCCCGCTGGAACGACGCCTGGGAGGAGCGTTTCAACGGTCATCCCGACCTCAGCCTCGTCCTCACCAGCATGCCCGGCAGCGAGACCGTTCGCGTCGAAGTGTATGCGGCGAAAAAGGCACCGCTGCTCGCCGTGCAAAAGCAGTTTGGCGGCCGCTTGCGCGAGCTCAAGCAGCGCAACTGGGCCGCCCTCACCACCCCGGCCATGCCGCCGCTGAAGGTGCGCGACCGACTGGTCGTCTGTGCCGCGCGCACGCCGGCGGAAATCGCCCGCGCTGCCAAGGCCCATCCCGGCCGTGACATCATCGCCATCCCGGCCGACATGGCCTTTGGCACCGGTCATCACGCCACCACCGCCACGGTGCTGCGCCTGCTCACCGATGCCGCCGAACCGCTCGCCGGCAAACGTTGGAGCTTCGCCGACCTCGGCGCCGGTACCGGCATCCTCGCCATCGCCGCCGCCAAACTCGGCGCCGCCAAGGTCTGGGGCTGCGACTTCGATCCCAAGGCGGTCGAAGTCGCCCGCGACAACCTCGCGCGCAACGCCGTGCCCGACGTGCGCATGGTCGTCGCCGACGTCCTCCAGTGGCAGCCGAAGCAGGCCTACGACATCGTCGCCGCCAACATCTTCCACGACATCCTGGAGGCCGCCTTCCCGCAGATCATCGCCGCCGTCAAACCGGGCGGTGCGCTCATGGTCTCCGGCATCCTGAAAAGCCAGGCCGACGGCTGCCTCGCCGTCGCCGCCCGCCTCGGCATCGACTGGCAGCGCGTCGTCACCCGCGGCAAGTGGGTGTCGGCGATCGGTCGTCGCCCGGCCAAGTGATCGCCCACCGTGCCCGACCCGCGTCCCAAGCCCGACCTGCTCGCCAAGCTGCGCGACGTGCCGCACACGCCCGGCATCTACGTCATGCGCGACCGGCTCAACAGCGTCATCTACGTCGGCAAGGCCCGCGACCTGCGCCGCCGGCTCGCCAACTATTTCACGCGCTCGCGCCAGCGCGACCACAAGACCCGCGCCCTGGTCAACAGCATCTGGGATTTCGACATCCACCTCGTGCGCAGCGACACCGAGGCCCTGCTGCTGGAAGGCCGGCTCATCAAGGAGTTCCGACCCAAGTACAACATCAGCTTCCGCGACGACAAGGGTTTCCTGCTGGTGCGCGTGCACTTCCAGGATGCCTTCCCCCGCTTCTCGCTGACGCGCATGAAGAAGGACGACGGCGCCCGCTACTTCGGTCCCTTCGCCCACTCCGGCGCCCTGCGCACGACCCTCAACTGGCTGAACAAGAAGTATGGACTGCGGGTTTGCCGGCCGATGCGGCCCGATGCCGACGACTACAAGCACTGCTCGAACGACGTCATCAAGAACTGCTCCGCGCCCTGCATTGGCCGCGTCAGCGAGGAGGAGTACCGCCGGCGCATGGAGGAGGCCTGCGGCTATCTCGAGGGCAAGGGCCTGCGCGACCTGAAGGCGATGCTCGAGGAGGAGATGCAGCGCGCAGCCGCCCGCCTCGACTTTGAAAAGGCCGCCGAACTGCGCGACCTCGCCGGCGACCTGGAAAAGACCTTCAAACCGGCGCGCAGCTTCGAGCGCGGCACCCGCGCCAGGGTCGTCGCCACCCTCAACCCGATGGCCGACGTGCGCGAGTTGCAGGAGGCGCTCGGCCTGGAGCGACCGCCCCTGGTGATGGAGTGCTTCGACATCGCCAACATCGGCATCACCCACTGCGTGGCGAGCATGGTGCGCTTCAACCGCGGCGTGCCCGACAACGCCAGCTACCGTCGCTACCGCATCCGCGCGGTGAGCGGCCAGAACGACTTCGTCAGCATGGCCGAGGTCATCCGCCGGCGTTTCTCGCGCATCCTGCTCGAGGGTCGGCGCGCCCTCGGTGACGACGCCGATTTCACCGCCGAATCACCCCTGGAGGTGATGCGCCGGCTGGAAAGCCCGAAGGCGCGCGCCGGCAGGACCCAGCGCTTCGTCCGCCTGCCCGACCTGGTCATTGTCGATGGCGGCAAGGGCCAGCTCGGCGTGGCGGTCAAGGAACTGCAGCGCCTCGGCCTCGGCGGGCTGCCGATCATCGGCCTGGCCAAGCTGCACGAGGAGATCTTCCGGCCGGGCGAGTCCGAACCCCTGCGGCTGTCGCACGACTGCGGCGCCCTCAAGCTGCTGCAGCGCATCCGCGACGAGGCCCACCGCTGGGCCAACGGCTACCACCAGCTGCTGCTCGCCCGCCGCGTCTCCGAGAGCCTGCTCGACGACTGCCCCGGCGTCAGCGAGGCGCGCAAGGCGGCCCTGCTCAAGGCCTTTGGCTCGGTCGCCCGCCTGCGCAAGGCCACGGTCGATGACATCGCCAGCGTGCCCGGCATCGGTCCCCACCTCGCCGCCGGCATCGCCGACTTCCTCGCCTCACGCGGGGGCGGAACGTGAGGGTTAACAGCGCCCCCGCCGCGCTGGAGCACGGAGAAAGAAGCTGAAACCGATCAACCCTCAAGCAACCACCCTGCTGTCGCCGGGTTGAACGCGGGCATGAAAGCCTTTTTGCCCGCCCTCGTCCTCGCCACCTCGCTGTCTGCTGCCGACTGGCCGCGCTTTCTCGGACCGGAGGGGGCGGCGGTGTCGGACACGGCGCAGGTGCCGCTGACCTGGTCGGACACGGAGAATCTGCGCTGGAAGATCGAAACGCCGGGGCCGGGCTCGTCGAGTCCGATCGTGCAGGGCGACAAGGTTTTCCTGACCTGCTGGTCGGGCTATGGCGACCGCGAGGGCGCGAACGATCCGACGAAGCTGCAGCGTCACCTGCTCTGCTACGAGCTGGCCAGCGGCAAGAAGCTCTGGGAACAGGTCGTGCCCTCGAAGGTCGAGGAGGATCCCTGGCAGGGTTTCCTCACCGAGCACGGCTACGCGACGCACACGCCGGTGGCCGATGGCGAGCGCGTCTATGTCTTCTTTGGCAAAACCGGTGCCCTGGCCTTTGATCACGACGGCAAGCAGCTCTGGCACACCCCGCTCGGCACCGACTCGGGTCGCAACCGCTGGGGCTCCGGCGCCAGCCCGATCCTCTTTGGCGACCTGCTCATCGTCAATGCCGCCGACGAAAGCCGCGCGCTGGTCGCTCTCGACAAGAAGACCGGTCAACAGGTCTGGAAGGCCGACGGCGATGCGATCGGCATGGCCTACGGCACGCCCTCGGTGATCACGACCAACGGTCGCACCGACCTCGTGTTCGCCCTCGCCGAAGAGGTCTGGGGCCTGAATCCGGAGACCGGCAAGCTGCGCTGGTTCGCCGCCCACAAGCTGCCCGGCAACGTCTCGCCGGGCATCGTCAGCGATGGCCGCACGGCCTACCTGTTTGGCGGCTATCCCACCCAGGGCAGCGTCGCGGTGAAACTGGGCGGCAAGGGCGATGTCACCACCGCGAACATCCTGTGGTCGACCAACTCCAGCAGCTATGTGCCGACGCCGGTGCTGCATGAGGGGCGGCTGCATGTCGTCAACGACGCCGGTTTCGCCCTCTGCCTCGATGCCGCCAGCGGCAAGGAGATCTACCGCGAGCGGGTCATCGACAGCGGTGGCGGTCGCGGCCGCGGCAAACCCTTTTATGCCTCGACGGTGCGCATTGGCGACCGTCTCTACTGTGTCTCGCGCCGCGGCGGCACCTACGTGCTGGCGACCGGTGCCGAATTCCAGAAGCTCGCCCACAATGTCTTCGCCTCGGACGACTCCCAATTCCACGGCACCCCGGCCATCCTGCCCGATGGCCTGCTGCTGCGCAGCGACAAGGCGCTGTATCGGGTTGGCCAGTGAGGCCTGGCGGCCTTGAGACATCTCGGCGCTTCACCTGGCGCCGGGCGTTGCGTTACTTCTGGCCGTAATAGGCGCCCGGCCCGTGCTTGCGCAGGTGGTGCTTGTCGAGCAGGTGCTGGGGCATCGGGCCCAGCCCCGGATCCAGGGCGAGGGTGGCAAGCGCCATCTGCGCGCACATTTCCAGAGCCACGCTGTTGGCCAGCGAATCCGCCGCGTTTTTGCCGAAGGTGAAGGGCGCGTGATGCAGCTGCAGCACAGCCGGCATGGCGAGCGGATCGAGCGACAGCTCGCGCAGGCGCTCGGCGATGGCGACACCGGTGAAGTGTTCGTAGTCCTGCGTCACTTCCTCCGGGGTCAGGGCGCGCACCACCGGCACGGTGCCATAAAAGTGGTCGGCATGGGTGGTGCCCAAGCAGGGCAACTCGCGTCCGGCCTGGGCGAAGGCGGTGGCATACGGGCTGTGGGTGTGGGTGATGCCGCCGATGCGCTCGAACTCGCGGTACAAATGCAGGTGGGTGCGGGTGTCCGAGGACGGCCGCAGGCTGCCCTCCACCACCCGGCCTTCGAGATCGAGCACGACCATGGTCTCGGGGGTCAGGTCCTCGTAATCGATACCACTGGGTTTGATGACCCAAAGGCCCGAGGTGCGGTCGATGCCGCTGACATTGCCCCAGGTCAGGCGCACAAGGCCGCTGCCCGGCAGGGCGCGGTTGGCAGCACATACCTCCGCTTTCAGGGATTCAAGCATGCCCCTCTATGCCTCGCCGGCGCCGCGCCGGCAACGGGGAAATGCTCACCGGTCCGGACTAACCCAGGATGGCGCGCGGCACCCGGCCGTGGACATCGGTCAGCCGGTAGTCGCGCCCGGCATAGCGATAGGTCAGGCGCTCGTGATCCATGCCGAGCAGGTGCAGCATCGTCGCATGGATGTCGTGGATGTGCATGCGGTCGACGGCGGCCTTGAAGCCGAAGTCATCGCTTTCGCCATAGGCCGTGCCGCCGCGCACACCGCCGCCGGCGAAGAACATGCAGAAGCCATGCGGGTTGTGATCGCGGCCATTGCCGTTTTCGCTGACCGGGGTGCGCCCAAACTCGCCGCCCCAGACAATCAGCGTGTCATCCAGCAAACCGCGCTGCTTGAGGTCGCCGATCAACGCCGCGATGGGCCGGTCGATGTCGGCCGCCAGTTTGCGGGTCTGTTCGTCGTGCTTCGAGTGCGTGTCCCAGGGCTGGCCGTTGCCATAATAGACCTGGACGAAGCGCACGCCGCGCTCGACCAGGCGACGCGCCATCAGGCAGCCATTGGAAAAGTGGCTCTTGCCATACATCTCGCGCACCCGCTCCGGCTCAAGCCCCACGTCGAAGGCATCGGTGGCCGCCGTCTGCATGCGGTAAGCGGTTTCCATCGCCTGGATGCGACCGTTCAGCGCGCTGTCGGCCCCGCCACGGGCGGCGAGGTGGGCCACGTTCAACTCCTGAATCAGATCGAGCTGGCGGCGCTGGCGGGTGGCCGGCGTGCGCGCGTTGTGCAGCCAGGGGATCATCTGGCGCGGGTCGAGGTTCGAGTGATTGATGTACACGCCCTGATGTTCGGCGGGCAGGAAGGCGCTCGTCCACAGGATCGAAAAGCGCACGGGGCGCCCGGGGCAAAGCACGACATACGACGGCAGGTTGGCGTTCTCATTGCCCAGGCCGTAGCTCAGCCAGGAACCCATGCTCGGCACGCGTTCGGTCATCGTGCCGTTGTTCATCAGCAGCAGTGCCGGCCCGTGGTTCGGGTTGTCGGTATGGCAGGAGCGCAGCACGCACAGCTCATCGGCATGACGTGACAGGTGCGGCAGCAGCTCGCTGACCGGCAGGCCGCTGCGACCCGCCGGCTGGTAGGCATAGGGCGAGGCCAGCAGGCCGCCGGTCGGTCGCTCGGTGCGCAGATCAGCCCCCTCGGGGCGCTGACCGGCATACTTCGTCAAGGCCGGCTTGGGATCGAAGAAATCCGGGCCGAAGGGGCCACCGTTCATGAACAGGTGGATGACCCGCTTGGCCCGAGGCACAAAGTGCGTGGCCGGCTCGCCCATGGCCGCCGCCAGACCGAGTCCGCCGAAGCCGCCCCCCAGGCGCAGCAGGGCTTCACGACGGTTGATCAGGGGGAAATCAGGCGACACGCGGCAGTTCTACGGTCGCCGGCGCAGCGAACTTGCGCGGCCGCTCCCGGTCATCCGGCGGTCAAGCCTGGACATGGATTGGTCTTTGCCGCGGCGCGTGCGACTGCTAAAACTGCGCGCCAACCATGACCGACACCCGTTCCACCCTCTCCCGCACCGCCTGGACGGCCGTGCTCCTGCTGCTGCCGGTGGCCCTGCTCAACTACCTCGACCGGCAGATGCTGGCCGCCATGAAGTTCTCGGTCATGCAGGACATCCCAAGCATTGGCAGCGAGGCCAACTGGGGCTTCCTGCCGGCGGTGTTCAAGTGGGTCTATGCCTTCCTCAGCCCGGTCGGCGGCTACCTGGCCGATCGCCTCAGCAAAAAGCATGTCATCGTCGTCAGCCTCTTTGTCTGGTCGGCCGTCACCTGGACCACGGGTCACTGCACCACCTTTGACCAACTGCTCGTCACCCGCGCGCTCATGGGCATCAGCGAGGCCTGCTACATCCCGGCGGCGCTGGCGCTCATCGCCGATTTCCATGTCGGCCCCACCCGCTCGCGCGCGGTCGGCCTGCACCAGATGGCCATCTACATGGGCGTCATGCTCGGCGGCTTCAGCGGTCATGTCGCCGATGATCCCAACCTCGGCTGGCGCTGGGCCTTCGACGTCTGCGGCGTCGCCGGCGTGCTCTATGCCGTGCCGCTGTTCTTCTTCCTGCAGAACGCCCCGCGCCGCGCCGATGCCGCCCTGTCCCCCGCCCTCTCCGCCAGCGGCGCCCTGCGCGAGCTGATCGGCAACCGCTACTTCCTCTTCCTCGTCCTCTGCTTCACCCTGCCCGCCATCCCGGCCTGGGTGGTGAAGGATTGGATGCCGGCCATCCTCAAGGAAAAGTTCGACATCGGCCAGGGCAAAGCCGGCGTCTCGGCGACCCTCTACGTCAACATCGCTTCCCTGTGCGCCGCCGTGCTCGGCGGCTGGCTGGCCGACAAGTGGATGGGCCGCAGCGCCCGCGGCCGCATCTTTGTCAGCGCCATCGGCCTGACCCTGCTCATCCCCGCCCTGTTCGGCGTCGGCAATGCCGGTTCCCTGGTCATGGCCGTCACCTTCCTCGCCCTGTTCGGCGTCGGCTGGGGCTTCTTCGACTGCAACAACATGCCCATCCTCTGCCAGATCGCCCGGCCCGAACTGCGCGCCACCGGCTATGGCCTGATGAACCTCGTCAGCATCAGCTGCGGCGGTTTTGCCGACTGGGGTTTCGGCATCCTGCGCGACAAGGGCGTGCCGCTCAATGTCACCTTCGGCGTCTTCGGCGCCGCCGCCGCGGTGGCCGTCGTGCTCATGCTGTCGATCCGCCCGCGCCGCTTCGACGACGAACCGACCGCCTGAGTCGGGATTTGACTTGCCGGCATCCCGGCGAACTGTCGCCCATGGGACTTTTTGATTCACTCGCCAAACAGGCGCTCGGCAGTGCGCTGGGCAACCCCGCCGAAATGCTTGCCGGCCTGCTTCAGGAAGCCGGCGGCCTGCAGGGCCTGCAGCAGCGCTTCCAGGAAGCCGGCTACGGCGAACTCTTCGCCTCCTGGGTCAGCGTCGAAGGCAACACTGGCGTCCAACCCGGCCAACTCCAGCAGGCGCTCGGCGAGGAAGCCCTGCGCCAGCTCGCCGGCCGCCTCGGCTTTCAGCCGCAGATGCTGCTGCCCCTGCTCTCGCAATTCCTGCCGCAGGTGATCGACAAACTCACCCCCAACGGCGTCATCGACGCCGAACACCCCGGTCCCACCCAGATCCAGGAAGCCCTCAACGCCGCCATGCAGGGCGCCATCGGGGCCTTCTTCAAGCGGTCGTGAGGCTCGGGCGGCCAGGCGTCGGACTAGTCCGACGAGTCTGACAGAGGTCAGAGCACCTTGTTACTGGAACTGCACCGGCGTGCTGACCATGGCGCCGCGGTCATCGGTCAGACTGACAATCCAGGTGTTCGCTGCTGCCGGCGGTGCCGGGGCGCTCACGATGCCTTCCCGGATCTCCGCCTCGACGCTGTGCCACACGCGCTTGGAGCGCAGGCCGCCATCGGTGGTGTAATGCAGCTGCGCCTGCTTCACCGGCCGGACGCTGGTGAAGGGCACGCTCACACGACCGTCCGCCAGCACCGGCGCGCCCGGCACCGGCAGGGCCTCGCCACCGCGGCACTTGGAGTCGATGAAGAGTCCGATCTCCTGCGGCGCCCACCCGGCCGGATGGCTGTGGCGCATGTTGACCTCGATGCGCATCTGCTTCTCGCTCTTCACCACCTCAAAACTCTTCTGGTAGCTGTCGAGCACGTAATGGACGTCGTTGGTGCCATTGACGAAAAAGATCGGCACACGGCAGCGCGGCAGCAGACTGCCGGGATCGTACTCGCGCACCCAGTCGGCGGCGCGTTCGCCGAGCTTGTCGATGCTCGGCTTCTGCACGGATTCCCCCTCATGCAAAAACCCGCAGCCATAGACCGGCACCGCCGCCTTGAAACGATCGTCGAGCGAGGCCACCAGGCAGGTCGTGTAACCGCCCCAGCTGATGCCGGTCACCGCCGTGCGTTCGGCATCGACCTCCGGGAAGGAGCGCAGCAGGGAGTGCGCGCGGATGACGCTGGCAGCGGCATGATAGGGCCAGTCGTCGAGGTGACTGCCACCGATGCTGTCGAACTTCTCCGGGTGCCCCTGGTTGGGCCCGCCGTTGTCCAGGCGGGTGCGCAGCTTGGCATCGCTCTGATGCCCCACCGGCGCGCCGGTCTTCGGGTCATAGGTGGGATCCGGCGGACGATGCCCGCTCAAGTCCATGGCGATGGCTGCATAACCGCGTTTGGCCCACAGCCAGGCCCAGTCGGCAAAGGCCGTGCCGCCGCCGCCATGGATGAGCACGACGCCGGGAAACTTCGTGCCCGACGCGGCCTCACCGAGCGTGACGGGCGAGGCGTAAAAGGCGAAGACCTCGGTCGGTTGGCCTTGATATGCCTCACCGCGATAGAGCAGCGCCTGCACCGGCTGCTCGCGCTGGATCCAGCGCATCTCCGGCACCTGTCTGAGGGCGTCGAGGTTCCAGGGACCCACCGTTTCCGCAAGGGTCGGCAGGGCAAGAGTCAAAAGCAGGCAGGACAGCAGTTTCATGATGTGGGATCAGGGCTTGGAGGCGGCAGGCAGGGCGTCATTCTTGCCCGGCGTCCACCAGGCGTCGAGACTTTCCCGCAGCCGCCCCAGGGTCTCGGCCAGGGCGGGCTCATCGACGAGATTGCGCGTCTCATCGGGATCGGCCACCACGTCAAACAGCGCCGGCTCGCGCAGATAGTCGTTCCACGGCCGCGCCTTGCCATGGAGGTGCGGCACGATGAGTTTGTGCCGCCCCAGCCGCACCCAGCGATAGGCAATGTCGCGCGCCGGCTCGCCGAGCCCACTGGCGTCGCCGGGATAGATCTCGCCAAACACGGGTCGCTCGACCAGGGCCGACTCGCCCTTGGCGACACCGAGCAGGCTGCGCCCGGGCAGCTCCGGCACCGCTGCACCCACCGCCTCCAGCACGGTCGGCAGCAGATCGACACTGCTGACCGGAGCTTCATGCGTGGCCGGCGCGATGACACCGTCCCAGCGCAGCAGGATTGGCGTGCGCAGGCCGTCTTCGAAGGGCGAGTACTTGCTGCGCTTGTTGAGCATGAACTCGCCCGGATGCTTCTTGTCGGGCACGGTGTCCGGCGTCCAGCCGTTGTCGCTGACAAAGACAAACAGCGTGTGAGCCGTCAGCCCGCGCTGTTCATAGAGCGCCATCAGCTCGCCGACGGTCGCATCAAACTGGCTGATCGACGCCAGATAGGGGATGCGATGCGCCGGCAGGCCGCGGCCTTCATGCAGTTCAAAGAACTTCCGCGGCGCATCGTGCGGCTGATGCGGCAGGTAGGGGGCATACCAGACGAAGGTCGGAGATCCCGCCGCGTGGCGGTCAAGGAAGTCGGCGATCGGCTGCATGGTCTCGCGACCGATCTTCAACCCATGATCGCCGTTGCCATGGGCCGCCAGTTCACCGCTGGCGAGCACGCGGTTGCCGCCATAGTCCTGGCCGGGCGCCGGTGCAAACACCGTCATGCCCTCGGTGAAACCGGCGTTCGAGAAATGGCCCTCCCAGAACTTGCCGGTCTGCAGCGAGCGATAGCCTCGCTCGCCGAGCAGGCGCGGCAGGCTCGGCTGCCGGCGGATCTGCGCAAAGGCCGGTGCGCGCGCCTTTTCGTACTCGGCCCGCGAACGCATCTTGTTGAAGGCGCTGTTGCCGGGCGGCGGATGATTGTAGTGCAGGCCGCTTTGGTGCGGGTAACGCCCCGTCAACAGGGTGGCCAGCGACGGACTGCACAGGCTGGTCGGCACATACCCCTGGGTGAACCGTGCCGAGCGCGCGGCGAGCCGGTCCAGATGCGGCGTCAGCGCCTCCTGGCTGCCCATGAAGCCGAAGTCGCGCCAGGCCTGGTCATCGGCGATGACATAGACGACATGCGGTGGCGACGCGATCGCCGGGGCCACGGCGGCGAGCAGGCAGGAGAGAAGCAGACGTTTCACGAACCCAGACAACGCCGGCACGACGCGGGTGTTGCACGCCTCAGGCCAGCAACCCGTGCAGGAGGCGACCATGCACATCCGTCAGACGGAAGTCACGCCCCTGGAACTTGAAGGTCAGCTTCTCGTGATCCAGCCCGAGCAGGTGCAGGATCGTCGCATGCAGGTCATGGACATGGGCGCGATCCTCGACGGCATCGAACCCCAACTCGTCGGTCTGGCCATAGACCTGCCCGGCCTTGATGCCGCCGCCGGCGAACCACATGGTGAAGGCATCGATGTGGTGGTTGCGACCCGTGAACTCGCGCACCTCGCCCATCGGTGTGCGCCCGAACTCGCCCCCCCAGATGACCAGGGTCTCGTCGAGCAGGCCACGCGCCTTGAGATCGCGGATCAGTGCTGCCGAGGCCTGATCGATGTCGCGGCACTTGTCGGGCAGATGCGTCTCCAGCGTCTCGGTTGGTCCGCCGTGATGATCCCAGTTGGTGTCATAGAGCTGGACAAAACGCACCCCGCGCTCCACCAGCCGCCGCGCCAGCAGGCAGTTGCGCGCGTAGCTGGATTCGTTCGCGTCCTTGATGCCATAGAGATCGAGGGTCGCCTTCGACTCCCCGGAGATGTCGATCAAATCCGGCGCGCTGGTCTGCATGCGATAGGCCATCTCATAGGCATTCAACCGCGTCTGGATCTCATCGTCACCGGTCGCCACCAGCCGCTTGAGGTTGAGGTCACGCACCGCATCGATGACGCGTCGCTGGCTGCGCGCATCGACACTGGCCGGCGTGGTCAGGTTCAGGATCGGCTCGCCCTGGCTGCGCAGCGGCACGCCCTGGTAGGTGGTCGGCAGGAAACCGCTGCCCCAGTTCACCGCCCCGCCGCGCGGGCCGCGCGGACCACTCTGCAGCACCACAAACCCCGGCAGGTCGGAGGACTCGCTGCCGATGCCGTAGGTCACCCAGGAACCCATCGACGGCCGGCCAAACTGGCCGCTGCCGGTGTTCATGAACAGCTTGGCCGGCGCATGATTGAACAGCTCCGTCTTGCAGGTCTTGACCAGGCTGATGTCATCGACAATGCCCGCCGTGTACGGCAGCAGGTCGCTCACCCAGGCGCCACTCTCGCCGTGCCGACGGAAGCTGCGGCGCGAGGCCAGCAGGTTCACCTTGTGACTGCTGTCCATGAAGGCAAAGCGCTTGCCCTCAATGTAGCTCGACGGGATCGGTTGGCCGTTCAACTGCTGCAGCCGCGGCTTGTGATCGAACATCTCCAACTGCGAAGGCCCGCCGGCCATGAACAGGAAGATGACATTCTTCGCCCTCGGCGCATGCACGCCGCCGCGCGTCACGCCCGGTCCGGGGGCCGCCTGCAGGCGCTGATCCGCCATCAGCGAGGCCAGGGCCAGCGACCCCACACCGAGGCCGCACTGGCTGAACAAGTGCCGGCGCGTCATCTGCTGCAGGGTCTGGGATCCGGGGGGCATGAGCGAAACAACAACGCCGCCGCCACCCGGCTTTTATCCCACAGCGCGACACCTCTTGACGTCCGCCCCGGCGACGGCTGAAATGCCGCCATGCCCCGCCTGCTCCTGTCCGCCCTGCTCCTGCTCGCCGGTTCTGTCCTCGCCCAGGACCGACCGCCCAACGTCGTGCTCATGCTCGTCGACGACCTCGGCTGGACGGATCTCGCCTGCCAGGGCAGCAAATTCTACGAAACGCCCCACCTCGACCAGCTCGCCCGCGACGGCATGCGCTTCACCGACGCCTACTCCGCCTGCACCGTCTGCTCGCCCACCCGCGCGGCGGTGCTCACCGGCAAATCCCCCGCGCGCCTGCATCTGACCGACTGGATCGCCGGTCATGCCCGGCCGCACGCCCGCCTGCAGATCCCCGACTGGACCAAGTCGCTGCCGCAGGAGGAAACCACCCTCGCCGAGCACCTCAAGGGCGCCGGTTACGCCACCGCCAGCATTGGCAAATGGCACCTCGGTCCCGACGGCCCCGAGGCCCACGGCTTCGATCGCAACCTCGGCGGCTACGAGGCCGGCTCACCGCCCAGCTACTTCTCCCCCTACAAGATCCCCACCCTCAAGGACGGCCCCGAAGGCGAGTTCCTCACCGACCGCCTCACCGAGGAAGCCGTCGGCTTCATCCGCGAATCCAAGGACCAACCCTTCTTCGTCTACCTGCCCCACTACGCCGTCCACACCCCCATCCAGGCCAAGGCCGACGTCATCGCCAAGTACCGCGCCAAGGGTCCCGCCGGCAACCATCACGACCCCGTCTATGCCGCCCTCGTCGAAAGCGTCGATGACAGCGTCGGCCGCCTGCGCGCCGTGCTCAAGGAACTCGGCCTCGCCGACAACACCCTCTTCATCTTCACCAGCGACAACGGCGGCCTCAGCCAGCTCGTCGGTCCCCAGGGCTGGCGACGCGGTCCCACCGACAACAGCCCCCTGCGCCTCGGCAAGGGCAGTGCCTATGAAGGCGGCGTGCGCGTGCCCCTGCTCATCGCCTGGCCCGACGTCATCGAGCCCGGCAGCACCTGCGACACCCCCGTCATCAGTTACGACCTCGCCCCCACCGTGCTCGCCGCCACCGGCGTCACCCCCGACGCCGAAATCGTCTTTGATGGCGAATCCCTGCTGCCCCTGCTCAGCCAAAAGGACCTGCTGCAGCGCGACACCCTCTACTGGCATTACCCCCACTACCACCCCGGCGGCGCCACCCCTTACAGCGCCCTGCGCTCGGGGGACTGGAAACTGCTGCTTTTCCATGAGGACGACCGACTCGAACTCTACAACCTCCGCCGCGACCCCGGCGAAGCCATGAATCTCGCCGAAGCCGAAGCCGACATCACCCTTGAGCTGAACGAGCAACTGCAGACCTGGCTCACCGAAGTCAACGCCCAACTCCCCGAACCCAACCCCGATCACGACCCCGAACGCGTCTGGGAATCGCCCCGGCCCAATCGCAAGAAGGGCTGAAGCATCAGGTCTGTCCTCAGCAGTTCAAACCCCTCTGCCGTGTCCCTTCTGGGCCATCTGCGAAATCTGCGAAATCTGCGGACCTTCTGGGGTTCCGCTGGCTGAATGGACGAGGTGACAGAGAGGAGGAGAAACCCCGCACTCAAGGGCGCTACGCGCGGTCGGGGGCTTGCCGCAGCTCTCCGTGAACTCTGTGTCCTCCGTGGTAAACTAGCATCGCGAGCCCTCCCCCGGCCCCGACTTCCGGACTCGTGCGTTGGTCATTCCTTGATCGACATTCCATATTCCCTTCCTCGGCCTGTTCCCGCGCTGCGGCATGCCGTCGTCCGTCGTCCGTCGTCCGTCGTCCGCCTCACCGCTCCGCACTGCCTTCCAAGCCCCCGAACCGGAACTGCACCGCAGAGATTGGTTGGAACGCAGAGGGGCCTGGGTGCTCCTGAGCTTCATCAAGCCGTTCACGCCCGCTCCAACGCCATTGCTCACGCGCGCGAGTTTCCCGCGCCGAATGCATCCATTGGTTAACCCGGATTTTGGAAGGCCTGAGGCTGCATCCTCTGCAGCGTGCGTAGCGCTTCCTTTGCCGCAGTACCAACGCGTCCTCCAAAGGTTGTTACTTCTAAGTCATCTCGCATTGACAGGAGAATGCGTTCCGCCTCGGCCATTCCGGTTGACCCCAGTCCGCGTGCCGCGAAGTAGCGAAGTGTTGCCGATTTCGAAGACGCGAATTGCTCCAGCAGCCTGAACCCCCTGTCTCCGAATGCTGCAATAGCATTCGCCAAGTAGTGCGGACGATCTAGCTCTCCATCTGCCAAGGCACGCCGAAGCACTTCCATGGCCTCTGGGCTTCGAATCCTCGCTAAAGACTCAGCCGCGGCTACGGCCACGTACTCGCAACGATCGTTCAGGGCAATGGCCAATAGACGTACCGCAGCAGAGTCATTCACCAACCCGAGTAGCTCGGCCGATTTTATTCGGATCCATTGATACGGTTGAGACACAAGCTCGCTCAACACAGCGATATCAGCCAGTCCGGGCACCCTGGAGTCGAATTGCTGAAGCTGCCGGATGGCCACTTCCCTGTCATGTTGCTTCATCTCGTCCATGGTTCCTTGAGTACGTCTCGGATCAGGCAGCGGCCAGCAGGAACAGCGATGACACGACAGTGGTCATTCGAGTCGTTGCCTGCATCCGTTTTGTTGTTCGGCCTTGTGTAATCGCAGTCATGAAGAGGGCAGTTCTGCCGCCTTCCGCTTCTGGCACCAGCGATAAACAATCGCAAACCGAACTGCAAGCAGACCGCCAACGCCGGTCAGAGCGAACGCGATAAAGAAGTTCAATTGGTCAGCCAGCTTAAGCTCGTGATGAAGGTTGCGGGAGCTGGACTGCAAAATGGGCATGATGCCATCGCCAAGCCGACTGATGCCCCAGCCCGCAAGAAGAATGCCCGTGAGGAATATCATGACCTCACCCCAATTCAGGTCATGTGCTGAGACTGCTTCGAGTGGCTCCTTCTCCCCAGAGCGAAGTGCCAAGCGACAAATGAATGGAGCAAGAAACCAAGTGGCAATCACCAGCGTTAGGTAACCCAGCAGTGTCGGGATGTAGATGGCCCAAACGCTTGGAAACTGGCTTGCAACTTCGGGCGAAACCGAGACTTGCAGGCTGAACGTCATTATCACACCCCCCACGGACTCCAAGCTACGAAGGCCATAGTAGATTGAGATCAGTCGAGTAATGCCAACAAGAAACTGGAGAGGAACATTCGACGTCATGATTGGGCAGATTAGTAGATGGAGACATGGACTCGGGGGATGGGCGAACAGCATCCTTCACCCTCCCGTTGCCAGAACCCGTTCGGACACAGCGAGACTTGACGCGCACCAAGGCCGCCCGGGCGGACAGACATCGGCGCTGAAAACTTGCATGGATGCAGGCTCTTCGACACAGGCGAGCCCGTCAAGAAAAAGACGGCGCAAGCCTCCGGCGACCCGACAACGCAGCGTTGGGGCAACCTCGGGGTGATGCCCCTGCCCACAGCCAGCCCAGCACTTAGCGGCTAAGACGCTCCAGCATCTTGGCCACTCTGAGAAATGCGGATGCTCGGGCGCATCGGCCGGTCAAAGCCTCCCAACCCGCAATCCCCCTGCCCGACCGCCCGTTTTTGCAGGCTCACCGCCCGGCGAAACCTGCCGACAGGTGCCCTTGTCCGACCGACACGCGCCCTTGTCCTGCCGACACGCGCCCTTGTCCTGCCAACACACGCCCTTGTCCTGCCGACACATGCC
>DAIUCN010000086.1:0-18348 GCA_036846165.1 Prosthecobacter sp. | reverse complement strand
ACAAGTCCGACAAGTCCGACAAGTCCGACAAGTCCGACAAGTCCGACAAGTCCGAAGCGGCGCGTGCGCCCCCGGCTTGTCAAGGGCGGCGCTGGCGCGTAGGCTGATGGGCGCTCTGCCCGCGCCCCGCATGAAATCCCTGGCCTATGAAGTCCTGCGGCCGCTGGCCCTGATCAGCCTGGCGCTGGCGGGGCTGTTGGGCTGGGTCGCCTGGCAGCAGAGCCAGCACGCGCAGGCTTTGGATCAAGCCTCGGGACGGGCGGTGGCACGGCTGGTGGAAAAGCGAACCTTCACGTCCAGCGGGGTGCGGGATGGCCAGTTCATCGAAAAGGGGCCGACCCGCTACAGCCTGCACTACGAGTTCAACCATCCCGAGACCGGAGAGACGCATCAGGGACAATCCAGCGTCGGGAAAGAGGTCTGGGACGCCATGCAGGAGGGTGAGCACTACGAGATCCTCTACACCAAGGCCGATCCGAGCGTGACCTCGCTGTTCGAAGGGCAGGATTTCCGCGACGGCGCACGTCTCGCCGCCCGGCTCTCAAGTGGTCTCGCCGTGCTGGGTGTGCTGGGCCTGCTCTTCTGGCGCCGCTGCCGGCCCGCACTTGTGCCGGGCGGCTGAACGCGACCCTCAGCCGGCCGCTTCACTCTCTGCGCGAATCGCCTCCAGCTCCTCCCAGCGGGCATAGAGCCGGGTCACCTCGGCCTTGGCGGTCTCGAGGTCGGCGGCCAGGGCGGGTGCCTCATGCGAGCGCTCGATGTAGAACGACGGATCGTTGAGGGTGGTGTCGAGCGACTGCACCTTCTCCTCGGCGGCGAGGATGTCGGCCTCGATCGTCTCCAGCTCGCGCGTCTCCTTGTAGCTGAGCTTGCGCGGCTTCGCCTTGGCGACTGCTTTCACCGTTTTGACCGGCTCGGTCCAGGCGCGTTCGCGCAGTTCGCGCTCGCGGCGCTTTTCAAGGTAGTAGCTGTAGTTGCCGGCCTGCACGTGCACGCCGCCCTCTTCAAAGGCGAGGATCTGGTCGCAGACACGGTCGAGGAAATAACGGTCGTGGCTGACCACCAGCACGGTGCCGTCGAAGTTGCTGATCGCCTCCTCCAGAATGCGCAGGCTCTGCAGGTCGAGGTCGTTGGTCGGCTCGTCGAGCACGAGGATGTTGCCGCCGCGCTTGAGCACCTTGGCGAGCAGCAGGCGGGCGCGTTCGCCGCCGGACAGGCGGTCGACCCGCTCGTTGATGCGGTCGTCGTTGAACAGGAAGCGGCGCAGGTAGGCGCGCGCGCTCAGCTTTTGATCGCCAAAGAACACGGTCTCATCCTGGTCGGCCACCTCGGCGATGACGCTGCCGGTGCCGTCGAGCTGCAGGCGCGCCTGGTCGATGAAGTTGAAGACGGCGCGCTTGCCGATGGCAACCTTGCCCTCCTCGGGCTCGCGTTCGCCGAGGCAGAGGCGCAGCAGGGTGGTCTTGCCGGCGCCGTTGCGGCCGACAATGCCGGTGCACTGGCCGGGCCGCAGTTGCACGTCGAGCTGGCGGAACAGCCAGCGTTCCTGGCCCTGCTCATCGGTCACGCAGGCGCCGACACCGTCGAGATTGACGGCGACGTCGCCCAGCGGCGGGGCCGGCGGCAGCAGCAGGTCCATTTCCCGCTCCTCGGGCGGCGCCTCCATGCCCTCGATCTGGTAAAACATGTCGAGCCGGTGGCGCGACTTGGTCGTGCGCGCCTTGACGCCGGCGCGCACCCATTCGAGTTCGGTGCGCAGGAAGCGCTGGCGGCGGCGCTCGGTCTGCTCGGCGATCTGCCGGCGCGCGGCCTTGCTCTCCAGGTAGGCGGTGTAGTTGCCCTCGTGGGCAAAGCAGCGGCCGTCGGCGATCTCGAGGATGCGCGTGGCGATGACATCGAGGAAGTAGCGGTCGTGAGTGACGAAGATGACCGCGCCGGGAAAACCGCGCAGGAACTCCTCCAGCCAGCGGATCGATTCGGCATCGAGATGGTTGGTCGGCTCGTCGAGCAGCAGCAGGTCGGGTTGGCCGACCAGGGCGCGGCAGAGCGCGACACGGCGTTTTTCGCCGCCCGACAGCGGCGCCACCGGCGCGTCGAGCGGTGGTGCCCCGAGGGCGCTGGCGACCGCGCGAATCCGGGTTTCGAGATTCCAGCCGTCGGCCGCCTCGATGCGGTGCAGCAGGTCGGCCAGCTCTGCCTCACCGCCGTCACCGGCTTCGTAGCGCGTGCGCCAGGCCATCAGGTCGGCGGCCCCGGCCTGGATGTTCTGCAGGACCGTCGCCTGGTCGTCGAGCTCGAACTCCTGGGGCAGGTGACCGACCCGCAAGCCGCGGCGGATCGACAGCTCCCCGGAGTCGGGTCGCTCGCGCCCGGCGAGGATTTTTAATAGACTCGTCTTGCCGCAGCCGTTGCGGCCGACCAGACCGACCTTTTCGCCGTCATGCACGGCCAGCGTGACCCCTTCCAGCAGGCGCTGGTTGCCGTAGCCGAGGGTGAGTTCGTTGGCGGAAAGCATGGGGGCCCTTCCATCGCCCGGATGCGAGCTTTTGCCAAGCGCAAGAAGGTGGCTTGACGGTGCAGATTAAATGTCATGGAATGGCGGCATGAACGAACCCGAGCCCCCCAAAAAAAGATGGGGCTGCCTGCAGTGGGGCGTCGTGGGAGTGCTGGTTTTGTTGGGGGTGGGTTATTTTATAACCGTGTTCCTCGAATGGAGCGGAAGTATGATGAACCAATCCTTAATGGCAGGTAAAACGAGGAGAATTGCCATGGGCATAAAAGTTTGGGCTCTGGACCATGATGGCCAATACCCCAGTTCGATCTTGCTGGTGGATCGGCGCACGGCCAACGCTGCCTTTCGCCAACTCTTCCGAGACGGCGTTCTCACGGATGAGTGGGATGCCTTTAGGGTGCCTGCATCACCCTTTTATGCTGATGGAGTCATTGGCGAGCCTCCCGACTTTCCGCAGGCTGTTCAGGCAGGGGAAAACCACTGGATGATGGTGGACGGTATGACCACTGAAAGTCCGGGGCATCACCCACTGATCTTTGAGAATGCGCTGGATGCTTCCTGGCCGCCCAAGTGGCAGCCAAAGTCTGCGGGACAACTCACGAGAGGGCGCGTTTGGAGCGACAAAACGATCGTGATCTTCTTCAATGATAACTCGGCTCGTGTCATCAAGCTGAAACCCTCCGGCGATCATCTGACCCTGCCCGATGAAGTCCTTGCCCCCAAGGGACTGTCGCCCCTGCCAACGCTGAAGGTACTGGACATCGAGGAAAAGCGACCGTGAGCCGCAGGCTGACTCCCGGGCGCCCTCAGGGTTTCACGAAGCGGTAGTGGGAGACGAGCCACTCCTCGCCGCCGCGGTAGCCCCAGAGTTCGGCGCAGGCGAGGTAGAAGAGGCGCCAGTAGGACCACCACTTCACGGTCTGGTCGGCGCCGTAGGTCTCGGCGAAGAGCGGCAGGATCTCGGCCTTGTGAGCGTCCATGTTGGCCAGCCAGGCCTCGGAGGTGCGACTGTAGTGCATGCCGCTTACCTGCCAGTGCGCCTCGATGCGCAGGTCATCCTGGAAGTACAGCAGCAGGTCGTCGGAGGGCATCTGGCCGCCGGTGAAGAAGTACTTCGCCATCCAATCGTTGTCGCTCTCGACCTCAAAGTGGTAGGGCGTGTCGCGGTGGGTGAAGATGTGCACGAAGAGCCGGCCGCCGGGCTTGAGCCAGCGGGCGATGCGGCTCATCAGTTCGCGGTAGTTCTTCATGTGCTCGAACATCTCGACCGAGACACAGCGATCGAAGACGGCGTCGCCGACACCGGCGAAGTCAATCATGTTGGCGGTGATGACCTCGAGGTTGTGCAGGCCGCGCCTTTTCGCCTCGGCATCGATGTGCGCCTTCTGCGAGTGCGAGTTGGAGACGCTGGTGATGCGCGCGGTCGGGTAGTGCTCGGCCATCCACAGCGACAGCGAGCCCCAGCCGCAGCCGAGTTCGAGGATGCGCTGGCCGTCGGCGAGGCCGGCGCGTTCGCAGGTGAGGCGCAGCATGGTGGCCTCAGCCGTGTCGAGGCTGTCGTTCGGCGTGGTGTAGTAGCCGCTGCTGTACTTCAGGTGGCGACCGAGGCAGAGCTGGTAGAAGCGGGCCGGCACCTCGTAATGCTGCTCGTTGGCGGCCTCGGTGGCGATGGCCACCGGGCTGGTTTTCAGTCCCTCGACATGGCGCATGAGCGCCGCCTGGCGCGCTTCAGGATCGGTGGGCCGATGCCGGCGCAGGACGGCGGCGAGGCGGCGGCGGATGCCGGCACGGAGCACCGGATCGGGGAGCAGGTCCCTGGCGAGGAGGTCGTTGAGATTCATGCGCTTCCTGAACAACGCCTGCGCCCGCGCCCGGGCCGTGTCTTTTTCCCGCGCGCTGCCGCTTCAGCCTGGGAAGACCTGGCGCAGGGCCGGCTCGCGGGCGGCAAAGAGGCGCGCCAACTGCGGCCGCACCAGCCAGGGCTGGGCGAGGTCGCCGAGCGGGGCGAAGGGCAGGGTGTAGGTGATGTGATCGACGACCTCGGTGCGGCCGTCGCTCGCCCTCTGGACGACGTGCTCATGCTGCCAGAAGGCATAGGGCCCGGCGCGCTGCTGATCGATGAAGCGCCGGCCCTCCTCCACATGGGTGATTTCCGCCAGCCAGGTCAACGGCAGGCCGAGCAGGGGTCGCACCCGGTAGGCGATGAGCAGTCCCGGGGTGACCCGTTCGGGCAGGTTGGAGGTCAGCACCTCCAGGCCGAGTTCCGGCGGCGTCAGGCGGGCGAGATTGCGCGGGTTGGCGAAAAAGTCCCAGACGGCCGCGGGTTCGGCAGGGAGGATCTGACGCGATTGCCAGGTGTGAACGGCCATGCCTCACTTACGCGCCGCAGCGGCCAGGCGGATGGCACCGCGTGTCGTCAAAGGATGCGCGGGTTCTCCACGCTGGGTGCAAACGAGCTGGCCGGCGGCGACCAGTTCGGCGGCCATGGCGCGCACGCGTGGCATCAGCGGACGCCAGTCGGCCGCGGCGCGACGGGCCACCTCCGAGGGACAAAAAGTCGCGCCCGCCGCGCGCTCCTGCGCGAGTTCGAGCAGGAGGCAACGCAGGAGGGTGTCGGGGCAGGGTGGCGAGGACCCGGGGGGCATGTCCGGGTTACGCGTGTCGGCCGGGCCGAGTACTCCCGAGCTTCAGCGCCTGAGGGCATGGCGGCCCCTGAACGCGCTGAAGCCTTCAACGGCATTGCCGAGCCTCACTTCCGGCGCGCCGCCTTTTTGGCCGAGGCTTTGGCGGGCGCCGGTTTTTTCACCGCGACTTTTTTGGCGGGGGTCTTCTTCGCCGCGGCTTTTTTGGCCGGGGCTTTGGCGGTCTTTTTGGCGGCGGATTTTGTGGCGGGCTTGGGGGCCGTGGTGTGCGGACGCTTGAGGATGCGGGCGAGACCGCCCTCGCGGGCGAGGCGCTGGCGCAGCATTTCCTCGCGGAAGGCGATGGCCTCGGCGAGCACCTCGTCGTGGGTCTCCTTGGTGTAGGCGTAGACGCGCGAGACGGTCTTGCCGCGTTCAGCGCGCACCGAGACGGCGATGTGGCGGACGATGCGGCCCTTGGCGTTCTTGGTCTTGCGGTAGGAGATGCCGACGTGACCGCTCTTGTTCTTGGCGTTGTGGCTGTGGGCGATGCGGCTAGCCTCGATCTCCGGCATCTCGGCAAGCATCTGGTCGCGGTAGGCGCGCGCGGCCTTCAGCGAGCCCTTCAGGCCGCCGAACAGGCTGTCGGAAAAGTGCTTGGTGTGGAGCTTGCCGTGGCGGGAGATGCAGACTTGGAATCCGTGGGTTTGTTTGGCGGCGTCCGGCCGGGTGTCGATGCGTTTGATGTTGCGTTCGGAAAGGGGGTTGGAGCGGCGGCGCATGAAAATTTGAGGGGTTTTTGGGGGAAGGGGGAGACGAACTTGGCTGCATCACCCTGACAAGCAACCCGAAAGTGCCTGCGCACGAAAGGGTTGGTTATGCAGGACGCTCTCAGCGTGCAGGAAATGCCTTGTGCTGCGGGGGCCTCATTCCTTCGCGCGCGAGTCGATGACAATCGTCACCGGTCCGTCATTGATGAGGGCGACCTGCATGTCGGCACCGAAAACGCCGCGTTCGACCGGTGCCCCGAGCTCGGTTTCGAGCCGGGCGAGGAAGTGTTCATAGAGCGGCACGGCCTTCTCCGGCCGGGCCGCGCGGGTGAAACCGGGGCGGTTGCCCTTTTTCGTGCTGGCAAAGAGGGTGAACTGGCTGATCGCCAGCACGCGCCCGCCGGCCTCGGTGACGTTGAGGTTCATCTTGCCCTCGGCATCGGCAAACAGGCGCATGGCGGCGGTTTTCGCAGCCAGCCAGTCGGCATCCTCGGCGCTGTCCGCCTCCTCGACACCGACCAGCACGACCAGACCACGGTCGATCTGGCCGACAACCTGGCCGTCGATGCGGACACTGGCTTCGAGAGAACGCTGAATGACGAGACGCATGGCGGCACCCTGCGCGGCGGAGGGCCGTTGTCCACCGGTTGACTCCGGCGACGGCTGTCCGATGAGTGCGCATGCGCTTTCTCATCACCGCCGGCCCGACGCGCGAGCCGCTCGACCCGGTGCGGTTCCTGTCGAACCGCTCCTCCGGGCGCATGGGCTATGCGCTGGCCGAGGCGGCGTTGGCGGCCGGTCATGAGGTGACCCTGGTCAGCGGCCCGGTGGCCCTGGCGGCACCGGCTGGGGCGGAGCTGGTGAGGGTCGAGACCGCGCGCGAGATGTTTGAGGCCGTGCGCGGGGCAATCCCGCGCTGTGACGCCGCGGTGTTCTGCGCGGCGGTGGCCGATTACCGACCCGTGGCGGCCGCAGGGCAGAAGCTCAAGAAGAACGGCGAGCGCCTGGTGCTCGAGTTGGAGCCGACCGAGGACATCCTGGGCTCCGCCCGCACGGTGTTCGGATTTCGCGGTTATCTGGTCGGTTTTGCCGCCGAAACCGAGAAGCTGGTCGAGCACGCCCAGGCCAAGCTGGCGCGCAAGGGCTGCGATTTGCTGGTCGCCAACGATGTCTCGCAGCCGGGCATCGGCTTTGACAGCGACGAAAACGAGGTCATCCTCTGCCTGCCCGGCGGCCAGACCCGTGTCCTGCCGCGCCAATCCAAGACGGCTTTGGCGCGCGAACTCGTCAGCTTCATCGCCGCCGCGGCCTCCTGAACCCCCAGTCCCCACGCACCGCCCCTTCATGGATCTCCTGCCCCTCGCCCTCGACGCCGCCACCCAGGCCGGCCGCCTCATCAAGGACAACTTTGGCTCGGAAAAGACCGTCAACGAGATGAAGCGGCGCGATGTGAAGCTCGAGCTCGACGTGCGCACCCAGAAGCTCATCACCGACCTGATCCTCGCCGCCCATCCCGACCACGCCATCCTCGGCGAGGAGGAGGGCGACCTCGGCGGTGAGGGCGAGGTCGAGTGGATCATCGATCCGATCGACGGCACGGTGAACTACTTTTACGGCATCCCGCACTTCTGCGTCTCCATCGCCGCGCGCGTGCGCGCCACCCACGAGCCGCTGCTCGGCGTCATCCACGACCCCATGCAGGGTGAAACCTGGAGCGTGGTCCGCGGCGGTGCGCCCCAGCTCAACGGCAAGCCCATCGCGGTCAGCACGCGTCCGCAGATGAGCGAGGCGATCATCACCGCCGGTTTCTCGAAGAGCAAATCCGCCCTCGACGCCGGGTTCGACCGCTACCGCCGCCTCAGCTACGAGGTGTTCAAGACGCGCATGCTCGGCAGCGCGGCGCTGGCCCTGGCCTATGTCGCCACCGGCCGGCTCGACGCCTACGTCGAAGAGCAGATCAGCCTCTGGGACATCGCCGCCGGCGTGCAGCTCGTCGAAGCCGCAGGCGGCCGCATCATCCTCCGGCCGAGCGAGACCAAGCCCGGCACGTTCTTCATCTGTGCCTGGAACGGCCGACTGCCGATCGAGCAGTTTCTTTAACCCTCTGCCAACCCGGTCTCAGCGCGTTGGGAGTTCCGCCAGGTAGGCCGCCAGTGTGCGCGCCAGGCCGGCACCGACCTCGCGGTAGCCCACGGTGGTGCTGTGCGGGGTGTTCCAGGCGGTTTCCAGGGTCAATGCCACGGCGCGTTCGTGGCTGCGGTCGCGCACCCAGTTGCCGCTGACACGCGCGCGTTCCTCCTCGGTCTTCACGTAGGTGGCGAAACGGTACTTGGGCGCGATCGCCAGCGGGCCGGTGATCTCCGCCACGGCCAGTTCGAGGAAGCGCTCGTAGCTGCGCCGCCGCTCGCCGCTCATCTGCTCGAAGTCGAGCGGTCCAAAGAAAAACGGCTGATGGTCGCCGGCACCGGGATTGTGCAGGTCGAAGAAGGCCGCCAGGCGGCCGGTCTCGATCAAGGCGCCGACCCGTTGTTTGGCGGCCTCGACCTCGGGATACAGGGGTTGATCCGACCAGTCACGGTTGTGATCGCGCGGCACGGCCTCCTTGCCGCCGGCGCCGATGGCGACGTTGTCGACGTCCATGATCGGGATGAAAAAGATCTCGGCCTGATCGCACAGGGCGCGCGCGGCGGGTGCATCGCCGGTGACCCAGTCGAGGAAGCCGCGGCCGACCCAGGAGGCGCCGGCCTCCCAGGCATGCTGGCGCGCCTGCACCCAGACCACCTGTGCGGCGTTGCGTCGACCGAAGCGCAGACCCGGCACGGGACGACCCTCGCGGGTGGTGGCGAGCACGAAACGCTCGGCTCCAGTCTGGCGCGCCGCTGTTTCGGTCAGCAGGGCCTCGGCATGCGCAGGCAGGAAGGGTGGCCCCCAGGCCAGCCAGAAACGCGCGGCCGGTGCGGCCAGGCGGTAGCTGGCGGAGGCCGGGGTGATCTCCCCGGGCTCGGTCGGTTGCCAGGTGCTGTCGTCGGTGCTGATCGAGGCCTGACGCGGCATCGACCAGGCCGCGGCGAGTCGGTCCTGGGCGCGGAACGGCCGGCTGGCCGGCCGCACCACCACGGTCAGGGGCTGACCGGGCGTGGCGCCATCGATCCGCACGTACCACCAGCAGGGCCAGCCGCGACCCTCGCGCACCGGCGGTGCGATCTCGATCCGACCGGCATCGGCATCCAAGGCCAGAACATCGGCAGCACCGCCCGGGAAATCGTGGTGCACGGTGAGCTGCGCGTGGGCAGGCAGGCAGAACAGCAGCAGGGCGGCGAGGCGGTGGAGCATGAACAGAGCACGGCTCCAACCGCCGCCATGTTGCGCCGGTGAACGCGGAAAACAGCCGATGGGGGCCGTCTTACTCCGTCGGCAGGCGTGCCGACTGCCAGGCGAGGAAGCGCCACTGACCGTCTTCCTTGCGCCAGACGGCGAGGTAGCTGAGGGTCGCCTCCATGCGACCGCTGGCGCCTTCGACCTGCAGCTTGGCGCGACCGCTCATCAACGCGAGACCAGGGGCGGGGAAAGAGATCGTGCGTTCGCCGGGTTCGTAGGCGAGGTACTTCGTGCGCCCGCCGAGCAGGCTGTCGAGGAAGCTGGCCTTGGTGTCGACGAGACCATTGGAGTGGGCATAGCGCAGCTCGGCGGAAAAGGCGGCTTCGAGGGCGGTCTGCTCCGGCTTGAGCATGGCGGCGATGCGGGTGGTGTCGGCGGCGACAATCGCCGCGGTTTCGTCGGCGGCGTGCACGGGCAGAACGGCGAGGCAGGCGAGCAGGAGCAGCAGGCGGCGGGTCATGCGCCCAGCATGCGGGAACGGGCCGGTGAATCCAGCGGAAAGTGACGCAGTCAGGCACCGGGTTCGCGGCAGTGATCGTGCGGGACCCCTGCATGGCGGCGAGGTGCGGGCAGTAGGCTCGTTTGCCAAAACGAGGGGAATGGGAGGAACTCCGTCCTGCGCGCAGAGCCCCGCTCTCCGGCGAGGTGTCCCACGCATCCCCCACCTTCCGCGACAAACCGCCGGTTCTGGCGCCGTAACCTCCTGCCATGTCCGATCAGCCTTCTCCGACCTCCTCCCGTCGCCACTTCCTGAAGACCGTCGCCGCCGGTGTCACGGCCTTCAACATTGTCCCGCGTCACGTGCTCGGTGGCCCGGGGTTTGTGCCGCCAAGCGAGAAGGTCAATGTCGCCCTCGTCGGGGCCGGTGGCCAGGGCCGGGTCAACCTGCGCCAACTGTTGCAGCTCGACGATGTGCAGGTCATCGCCGTGGCGGATGCGGCCGAATCGTTCAGCCTGGAAAACTTTTATTACAAGGGCATGGGCGGTCGTCTGCCGACCCAGGCCGACATTGAAAAGCACTACCGCGAGAAGACCCCGAACTACCGCTGTGCGGTTCACGAGGACTTTCGCGTGATGCTGGATAAGGAGAAGGAGGTCGACGCCGTGCTGTGCGCCACGCCCGACCACCTGCATGCCTACGTTTCTTGTTATGCCATGCGTGCCGGCAAGCACGTCTATTGCGAGAAGCCGCTGACCCACAACATCCGGGAGTCGCGCCTGGTGGCCCAGGTGATGAAGGAGACCGGCAAGGCGACCCTGCTCGGCAGCCAGGGTCATTCCTCGCTCGGCACGCGCGAGACGATGGAGTACCTGCAGGACGGCGCCATCGGCAGCGTGCGTGAGATCCATTCCTGGGTCGGCGCCAAGCGCTGGAATCCGACCCTCACCGGCCGGCCCACCGACACCCCGCCGGTGCCGGCCGGCCTGAACTGGGATCTCTGGCTGGGCCCGCGCGAGGAGCGCCCCTTCCATCCGGCCTACTTCCCGGTGGCCTGGCGCGACTTCTGGGATTTCGGCACCACCGGCATTGGCGACTTCGGCTGCCACGACCTCAACACGGCGGTGCGCGCTTTCGATCTGCCGCTGCCCTCGCGCGTGCAGGCCTTTGCCGCCGGTGTCATGGACAAGGACATCGCCCCGCACGGCTCGATCATTCACTACGACTTCCCCGCGGCCGACAAGCGCCCCGCCATGCATCTCACCTGGTATGACGGCGGTCTCATGCCGCAGAAGCCGGAGGCGCTCGGCGCCTTCCCGCTGCCCAAGCGCGGCACGCTGTTCATCGGCGACAAGGGTGTCATTCAGTGCGACGGCAGCGGCGGTGCGCCGCGGTTGTTCCCGGACACGCTGCGCGCCTCCTACAAGAAGCCCGAGCCGCGGCTGAAGCGTTCCAACGGCCATCACCGCGACTGGATCGACGCCTGCAAGGGCGGGCCGGCGGCGAGCAGTCCCTTCGACTACGCCGCCCACCTCACCGAAATCGTTTTGCTCGGCGTGCTGTCGCTGCGCAGCGGCAAGACCCTCGAATGGGATGGCGCGCTCATGCAGGCGAAGGGCCTGCCGGAACTGGAGCCGCTCATCCACGGCAGCTACCGCAAGGGCTGGGAAGTCGTCTGAGCGCCATGGCTTGCACCCTTGCCTTCACGCCGTTGGCCGCTGCCGATCACGAGGCGGTGGCGCATTTGCTGCACCGTTCGCTGGTCGACTGGTACGAAAGCCGCCTGCGCCAGGGCGCGCGCTTTGGCGACAGTCCCGAGCCCTTCCGGATCTTCCCGGAAGTTTATGAGGCGCTCGATCCCGGCGAGGCGGTCACTGCGCGCGATGAAGATACCGGCGAGCTGCTCGGCGTCTGCTTCTCGCACGAGCGCGAGACCCATGTCGCGGTCGGCATCGTCGCCACCGCGCCTGAAGCGGCCGGGCGTGGCATCGCCCGCTCGATGATGCAGGCGGTGCTCGCCAAGGCCCAGGCTCTGGGCAAGCCGGCGCGACTGGTGTCCAGCCTGCTCAACCTCGATTCCTTTTCGCTGTACACCCGGCTCGGTTTCGTGCCCGGTGCGATCTTCCAGGATCTGCTGCTCAGCGTGCCGGCCGCCGGCCTCGCGGTGGCCGCGCCGGCCGGTGTCGAACGCGTGCGTCCGGCCCGCGCCGATGAGGCGGCGCGCCTGGCCGATTTCGAGCAGTCGCTGCAGGGCATCCGCCGCGAGAAGGACTATGCCTTCTTCCTCGCCAACCGCGCCGGCTCCTGGCAGGTGCTCGTGTCCGAAGATTCCGCGGGTCAGATCAACGGTGTGCTTGTGGTCAGCGATCACCCCAGCTTCACCATGGTCGGCCCCGGTGTCGCCGCCGATGAAGCCAGCGGCGCGGCCCTGCTCTGGCGCGCGCTCGACCTGCTGCGCGGTCGCACCGTCGTTTTTCTCGTGCCCTGCGCCGCCGCCGGCCTCGTGCGCACCGCCTATGGCTGGGGCGCGCGCAACGTCGAACTGCATGTCGCCCAGTCCACCGCCCCGGTCGCCGGTGCACGCGGCCTGGTGTTTCCCACCTTCCTGCCGGAGTCAGGCTGAGGGGAGTGGTTTGAGCTTTTGCTCGCCAGCGCTTTGCCGCCCTTTGCCGCGCTGAAGCGCTGGGGTGCGATGAGTGTCAGATCAGGGTTGCGCATACAGGCGGATGTCATCGAAGTCGTTCATGTCGTCAAACGAGCCGATGCCGATGCGGCCTTTGCCGAAGGTGGTGTCGCTGACGCTCAGGTGGGGTTTCTCCATGTCGTCGAAGTAGACGTCGATGCGGCCTGAGGCGACCTCGCGCACGACCTTGACCTGGTGCCAGCCGTCGGTCCAGGGCACGGGTCGGGTGTTGTTCGTCAGGGGCCGGCGCGGAGCGTTCTGGACGATCATGATCTGGCCGCTGGCCGGGTCGGGTTTGGCGCCGAGATGGACGTAATAAAAGTGGGCGGCGTCCTGGTGGTTGAAGATGACGCAGCAGTCGCGGTGATTGCCGGTGTCACGGGTACTGCGCACCTTGAAGGTCAGCACGAAATCCGCGGCGGTGACGTCCTTGAGCAAAGCAATGTGCAGCGGGCTGCGGTGCGGCGGCCGGTAGTCGCTTTCGCGGCGGTTGATGCCGAAGACGGCGTTGCCGTCGACCACGCGATGGGTCCAGCTTTTTTCGTCGGTCACCTGCCAGCGCTCACGGCCCTTTTCGAAATCTTCCTGAAAAACGAGCGGCAGGCCGTGCAGCGAGGATGGCGTCTCGGCGGGCAGGCTGACGGCGAGGAGGAGAAGGGTCGGGATGAAGCGGAAGCGCATGACGACGACAGATACGCCGGTTCGGTGCACGCGCCATCAGCCGGCCTCATTTCTTGCGAAAGCGTTCCGCCAGCCGTGCCGCCAGCGGCGCCATCGTTTCCGTCAGCTCGGTCTGCCCGGCCAGGTTGTGTGTCTCCAGCGGGTCGCTGTCGTGGTCGTAGAGTTCGCGGGCGACGAGCCGGCCATCGGCAAGGGCGCGCCACTCGGTGTAGCGCCAACGCTCGGTGCGGATGGATCGCCCCCAGGCCTGCCAGTTGGAGGGCGGCCCGTAAAACGGCTGCTGATGCTGGGTGAAGGCGGCGCTTTTCACGGTTGCCTGAGGATCGGCCAGCACCGGTGAGAGGTTCTTGCCCTCGAGGTTTTTTGGCAGCGCATCGGCGATGCCGGCGAGCTGGGCGAGGGTCGGGTACAGGTCGACGAGTTCCGCTAGCGCGCCGGTGTGGCGGCCCTGGCCGGCCGGGTGGCGCGGATCGGCGACGATCAGCGGCACGCGCGCGTCGAGCTCGAAGTTGGAGGTTTTGCCCCAGAGGGCGTGCTCGCCGATGTGGAAGCCGTGGTCGGAGGTAAAGACGATGATCGTGCGCTCCGCCTGACCCGAGGCATCGAGCGCGTCGAGGATGAGGCCGATCTGGGCATCGAGGAAGCTGATCGAGGCATAATAGCCGTGGCGGTAGTGACGGGTTTCCTCGGCGTTGAAGGCGCGGTCCTTGGGTGGGCCGCCGTAACCGCGGATTTCACCCGAGGCATGAAGGGCGATCGCCGGCGCGCCCTGCGGTGCGGTCGCCGGCTCCGGGAGGGGGATGGCGGCGGGATCGTAGAGGTCCCAGTACTTCTTCGGCGCCACGAAGGGCAGGTGCGGCCGCCAGAAACCGACGGCGAGAAAGAAGGGCTGCGCTTGGCCCGCGCGATCGCGCAGCACGGCGGCGGCGAGGCGGGCGATCTGGCCGTCGCGATAGGCGGTGTCCGGGACGTCGAGCGCCTCGGTGACCGGGGCTTTGTAGCCGGGTGGCGCATCACCGGGGCGGCGCAGCGTGTTGGCGAACACCGTGTCCGCCGCGTGCGTGCCGGCATGCAGGACTTCGTCGATCGACCACGACACGCGGTCCTGGGTGTCGCCCATGTTGTGAAACAGCTTGCCGATGTTCTGGCAGAACCAGCCCTGATTTTTGAAATGTTGCGGCAGGGTGACGAGGCTTTTGCCCTTGGGGGCGGTGTCACGGAAACCCTTGCGCAAGTCGTCGACCCCGACGGTGTCGGGTCGCAGGCCGGTGAGGAAAGAGGAGCGCGAGGGATTGCAGACCGCCTGCTGGCAGTAGGCGCGGGTGAAGACCAGGCCGCGCGCGGCGAGGCGGTCGAGGTGGGGCGTGACCGCCGTCTTGTCGCCGTAGGCGCCGAGGGCGCAGTTGAGGTCATCGGCGACGAGGAAGAGCACGTTGGGCGGCGCGGCTGGAGCGCTGCCGATCAGGAGAACCAAAAGTATTGCGCGGCTGGGCAGATGAAGCCAGGTTCGTGTGCGGGCACGCCACAGACTCTTGGGCTTTAGCACGTGGGCGCGCAGAGTACTTTCGAGCTTCAGCTCGTGGCGATTTCGCCGGGTGTGGGCGCGCTGAAGCGCTGGAGTGCGTTGGGAGGCCACAGCTGACAGCAGAGAGTTCACACCTTCCGCTAGAACGTTCCGCGGTTTCCGGCAACCGCAGGTGCATGCCCCTTCTTGAAGCGGGTTGCGCATCCTTGACCTTCGTCTCACTCCGGCCACACGCCGCCTTCGATCGGCCGGGTGGTCAGCCGTGCCGTGTCGAGCACGACGTGTTTGATGAACTCGCGTTTCCAGGTGTAGGTGATGTGGACGAGGCCGTCCTGGGTCTGGATGATGGCAGGGTAGCTGAACTCCTTCCTGGGTTCGTCCTCCAGAACGAGAGCCGCCTCCCAGCGCCGGCCGTCCTTCGACATCGCGAGGTTGAGCGGCGAGCGGAAACCGCTGGTGCGGTCCGGGCGATTGCCGGCGTGGTTGTAGACAAGCAGGTGGCGACCGTCGCTCAGGGTGACGGCATCGGTGCCGCAATTGTTGTTCGGCAGCTCCATGAGGCTCATTTCGCCCCAGGTCAGGCCACCGTCCTCCGACCAGATTTCGAACAGCCGTCCCTGCTGGGTGCGGCCGAGCGCCTGCAGGCGGTTGCCGGGATGGAGCAGCAGGCTGGGCTGGATCGCCTGGATGGCGTGACCGTCATTCACCGGGCCGATGATCTGCCAGGACTTGCCGCCATCAACACTGCGCTCGAAATGTACGCGCCAGCAACGGCCCCGGGGCGAGGGAATCTCGACGCTGGTCGGGCTGAGGATGGAACCGTCGGCGAACTGCACCGGCTTGTTTTTCACCGGCCCAAACAGGCCGTTGTACAACCGCTCCGGCTTTGACCAGGTGACGCCGTGATCGGTCGAGCGCTTGACGTGGGCCCACCATTTGCCGGTCTTGTAAAACAGCAGCAGCGGACCGCCGGGCACCTGGTGGAGCACCGGGTTGAGGCAGTTGACGCGCGGATCCTCCGTCTCGGCACCGTTGGCCACCTCGACCGGTGGCAGCCAGCGCCCGCCGACCTCGCGAGTCAGCCAGATGCCGACATCGGGGTTGCCCTCCTTGGTGCCGCCGAACCAGGCGACCACCAGACCGGCCGGGGTTTCGACGATCGTCGAGGCATGGCATTGCGGGTGTGGCGCGGGATCGAACAGGAATTCCGACTTCAGCACGGCGGGCGACTCGCCAAGGACGGGAAAGGCGGCGGCAAGCAGGAGCGGCAGGAAAGGGCGTGGCATGCCGTCATGCTTCGCCGGGTGAATCGGCGAGGCAAGGGCCGATGCATGACCGCTTTTGCAGTGGAGTGCGCCTTCTTGATCTGAACCTCGCTGGCAGTGTCAGGGTTTGGGCAGCAGTTGCACGGCGTCGGCGCCGACGATGCCGTCGGTGTCACCATTGCGGATTGTGATGACAGCCGGCTTGGCGGTCCCGAAGCGGAAGGTTCCAAGACTGAGGAAGGGATCGTCCTCCGGCAGCTTGCGCTTTTGGTTGACGGTGGTCGTGGCGGTGCCGCCGGCATGCTCGATTTCCACCGGCACGTTGCTGGCGCGGTTGGGGGCGGCGGCGTAGGCGACTCGCACCTCGTAGCGACCGTCCGCAGGCACGGTCAGTCGGTAGGTGATGCTCAGATGTCCCTTCTCGCCGTTGGCGTCGTGGACGCTGGCGCCATCGACGGGCGTGCCATAGCTGCTGGCGGTCCAGTGACCGACTTTTTCCGCCTGGCTGTCGTCGAGCACGAGGCCGGGCAGCTTGCTCGAACGCGGGATTTTCGCCAACTCCGGCAGGTCGAGCACGGCCTGCTGCGCGCGCAGTTGCTTCTGCAGGGCGGGCACGTCGATGGCCTGCACCGCGGTCTGCGTGTGCCGCGCCTGCACTGCCGCAAGGCCGCAGGCCTGGCCAAGGGCCATGTACACCGGCTCCATGCGGATCGAGCAGTAGGCGATGTGGCTGGCCGACAGACAGACCGGTACCAGCAGGTTTTCGCATTCGGCGCGTTTGGGTGTCAGGCTGCGGTAGGCGATTTGATAGGGCAGCACGGGGGTGTCGTGGAAGCTGCCCTCGTCGCGCACCGTGCCGTCCTCGGCGAGGATGCGCTGCACGATGTGGCAGTCGATCAGGAAGGAACCCATGGCGACGCTGTCATCCTTGAAGATCTCGGTCTGCAGATCGTGCTGGGTCATGACATGTTCTCCGATCAGGCGCCGGCCCTCGCGGATGTACAGGGCATAGGGCCAGTGATCGTTGTCGGCGAACTCGTCCCGGCACAGACCCCAGCTGAGGGTTTGCTCGCGCAGAGCTGGCGGAACGCGTTCATCATGGCCGAGGAACCAGAGCATGCCCTGAATGAAGTCGATGTGATCCTGCCAGATGCGCGCACGGGTGGCGGCATCGCCATCAGGGTAGTCGAAGTTGGCCCCCGGGTAATCGGTGGAGAAGAGTCCCTGGGCGTTGAGATCGAACTTGCCGTGCGAGGTGGCGCCGACGTGAAAGAGGCGGCCAAAGCGGATGCCGGGGAAGGCGCGGATCAGGCGCAGCAGCAGTTCATAGCGCGACGGGTCATAGGTTGCCGGCTTGGGAAAGGGCACGAGCAGGTCGGGGCGCTGGGTGACGCAGAGGCGGAAGTTGTAGGCCTGGAGGCGGTGATCGGCGTCGCCCGGCTGCAGCTTGGGTGCCGGGAAGACGCCGAAGATCGGCTGGCCCTTGTCATCGAGCCCGGACAGACTCACCGGCGTGCCATGGATGTAGGAGGGGCCGGTGCCGCCGATGCTCGGGCAGTCGCTTTCCATCACCTCAACCGTGCGCGGCCGGATCGGCATGGGATGATAACCGGCCAGGCTCTCGCCATGCTGCGCTCGGCTTTCGCGTCCCACCGTGTAACTCACCTTCGCCGCCGCCATGAGATCGCCGTCGTAACTGGCGTCGATGAACATGGATCCACGGTGCACCGTGCCGTCGGTGGTGGTCAGGCTGACGAGGCGCGCACCCTCCTTGACCACGCCCTGCAGCGACTGACCGGTGAAAACCTTGACGCCGGCCTCGGTCAGCATCGCTTGAAAGGTGGCCAGATTGACCGACGGCTCCGCATACCACATCGCTGTGTCCGGTTTGGCGGCTGCAGCGCGGGCGAAGAATTCGCGGGGGAATCCGCCAAGGGTCTGCTCCTTGCCGACATCGGTGCGGCTCAGGCCACCCGTCACCATGCCGCCGATCCAGCGGGTCGGTTCAACGAGGACCACCGATGTGCCGGCACGGGCCGCGGTGACGGCCGCGGCGATGCCCGCCGGCGTGCCACCGTAGACAACGAGGTCCTGGGCACGGGCCGGGCTGATCAGCAGGGCAACGAGTGACAAGCATGCGGAGAGGGCGAGCTTCATGCGCTTCAGGGAACCTTCAACCCACGGCCAGGTCAACGAACAGAATTGTGCAGGCTTCGGGGCTTGTCAGTTCAAGGCGGTTGACGCCTTCGCTCAGCAGCGTGGAGGGGACCTGCCAGGCGCGCAGCTCCGCCGGTTGGCCGAGCAGGGCGGGATGAGGCACCGGGTACGGTTCGGTGACATCGTTGGTGACAGCCAGGGGCCGGCCGTTGCAGACGGCATGCCAGGGGGCGTCGGCAAGAGGGCGGTCGGTCTGCACGCGCAGGCGGGCCGTGCCCTGCCAGCCGCCGGCGGGCGGGGCGAGATCGAAGTGAAAG
>DAIUCN010000085.1:0-19260 GCA_036846165.1 Prosthecobacter sp. | reverse complement strand
GCGGGCACCACGGCGGCAGGGGCAGGTTTGGGTTTTTCGGCGAAGCTGAGCAGCCATTTCTCCATGCCAATCATCCGGCTCTTCAGGGGTTCAGGCGCGTGCTGGGTCAGGTACTTGCTGCCATGGCTCATGTTGCCCCCGAAGTGCGCGCCGAGGCCCATGAGGCCGAAGGACAGGTAAAACAACGCGCGGTAGGCATGCATCAACTCGCGGTTGTCGCGGCTCATGGCGAGCAGGCGGACGACGACGGCCAGCAGGACACCGCTGGTGCCGATGAGGGCGAGGGTTTGATGCAGGTTGAAATTGGCGCCCTCGAAGCCGCCCTCGCGCGAGAGCAGGATGCCGGCGATCACGGCGAAGACCGAACCAGCGGCCCCCACCAGCAGGGTGAGCAGGGCGGCGGCCCCCAGTTTTTCCTCGCCAGCCCGGGTCAGGCAGCCCAGCTCCATCACGCAGAGCAGGGCGAGCGCGCCGACCGGCAGATGCAGGAGGATGGGGTGGAACCGGCCGAAGAACAGCAGCAGGGAGGAAATCTCCCCGGTCACCGGCTCGTAGCGTGGCGGGAAGGCCAGCAGGGCGGCGACGTAGCCGAGGATCAGCAGCAGGGCGAGCAGCCAGCTGCCGGTGCGCGACGGGGTGGAGGAGAAATCGGGGGAGGACATGGCCGGGGGTTACGGGGAGTACGTGCGCTTGCAGGGGCTTTGTTCACGCGGTGCTTGCGCAAACATGCCCGGATCATGGTGGATTCAGGCTGGCGCGCCAGTGGCCGGCGAGGGCGTCGGCCAGTTCGGCGGCTGTGGTGAGGGCCTGCGGGGCGGCATGAACCCAGCCCGGCAGCACGGCCCAGGCGCAGATCAGACAAAGGACGGTGTGGCTGGTCAGTCCCTGCCGGGCGATGCCAACGGCGAGCAGGGTCATGAGCAGGCTGGCCCCACCCACGATGGGCCAGACCCAGGGGGCGAGGGCGGGCAGGGCGATGGCCGTCATGGCGGCGACCAGCACCGCGGTGGCGGCCCGGTAGCAGGTCAGGCCTGCACGGCGGCGCGCTTCGGCAAGGGCGCGCAGCTCGTCGCGCTCGCGCATCGACAGCCGGTTGCCGGAGAGAAAGCCAGGATCAGGGAGCATGCGGTGAACCGCGGTGCGCGCGGCTAGAGCAGGGTGTCGTAGGCGCGGCCATCCTTCTTCTGGAAGAAGTTGATGAAGGCGCGGTTGACCGTGGCGTAACCGCCCGGGGTGGGGTAGTCGCCGCTGAAGTACCAATCGCCGTATTCGGGGCCGAGCGCGGCGTGCAGGTTGGGGATGGTCTGGAAGATGACCTTCACCTCGCCCTTCCAGGCGGTGTGCTGCGGGGCGACAAGTTGGGCGACCTTGGCGGAGATTTCCTCATCGGTGAAGGCGGCGTAGATGGCCTTGACGGCATTGCCCATCTGCTCGCGCGGTTTCTTCAACTCCTCCTCGCAGGCCTGGCAGACCTCGCGCAGGATCGAGCGGTTGCCGCGCTCGCGGTGCAGCTCGACCGCAGCCTGGAAGGCGATGAACTTGCCCAGTTCGGACATGTCGATGCCGTAGCAGTCGGGGTAGCGGATCTGCGGGGCGGTGGAAACGACAATGATGCGCCGCGGGTTGGTGCGCGCCAGGATGCGCAGCAGGGAGGTGCGCAGGGTGGTGCCGCGGACAATGGAATCGTCGATGACGACCAGGTTGTCCTGGGGGGTGACCACCCCGTAGGTGATGTCGTAGACGCTCGACACCATCTGGTCACGCCCGTTTTCCTGGGCGATGAAGGTGCGCATCTTGATGTCCTTGTGGGCGATCTTCTCGGCGCGCGGCCAGTTGCGCAGCACCAGATCGTCGAGGGCGGTCTCGTCGAACGACCCCTGCTGAATCATGCGCACCAGGGCGTCCTTGACCTCCTGGCGGCGCGATTTGCGCAGGCCGTCGAGGAAGCCGTAGTAGGCGGTCTCGGCGGTGTTGGGAATGAAGCTGAGCACGGTGTGCTCAAAGTCGTTGTCGATCGCTTCAATGAGCTGAGGCACCAGACACTCGCCCAGAAGCTTGCGCTGGTGGTGGATGGCCGAGTCGTTGCCGCGCGAGAAATAAATGCGCTCGAACGAGCAGGGACGGGGCTCGCGCGGTTCGGTGAATGGCGTGATCGTCAGGCCGCCATCGGCCTTCATCACCGCCACATGCCCGGGTGCCAGTTCGTGCACCTCGTCCTCACCGATCTCGAACACCGACATCAGGGCGACCCGCTCCGAGGCGAAGGCCAGCATCTCGTCGCTCTCATAATAGAAGCAGGGACGGATGCCGTTCGGGTCGCGCATGACAAACAGATCGCCGTTGCCGATGACGCCGACGATGGTGTAGCCGCCGTCCCAGATCGCCGCCGACTTCTGAATGATGCCGACCACGTCCAGGCGCTCGCTGATGTGGCGCGGGATCTCGGCGCCGGGCAGGCCGGCATCGCGCAGTTCGTGATATAGGGCGGTGTGCGCCTCGTCGAGCTGGAAGCCGATCTCCTCCAGGACCGTCTGGGTGTCGGTGGAAAACACCGGATGCTGGCCGCGCTGCATCATCACCTGGTTGAGGGCCGCGGTGTTGGTCAGGTTGAAGTTGCCCATCACCATCAGGCTGCGTGTCGGCCAGGTGGTGCGGCGCAGATAGGGATGCAGGCTGGCCTTGCCAAAGCTGCCCGAGGTGCCGTAGCGCAGGTGGCCGATGTTGATCTCCCCGGCCATCTCAAACTCGCGCTTGATCGCCTCCGGATCCTCCTCAAAGGGCGGCAGCTCACGGCCGGTCTCGTGGCGCTCCTGCTTGCGCTGCTCGTCAATGCGCCGGGCAATGCGCTTGTACTCCTTGCGCAGGTCGGCGAAGACCTCGCCCATCTGCTCGACCGAGGTTTCCGAGCGCTCACGGAAAAGGTAGGGCGCCCCTGGCGGCATGTTCAACTTGCAGCAGCCCATGCCGATGCCGTCCTGACCACGATTGCGCTGCTTGGTCATCAGCGCCGCCAGCATGTTGAAGCCATACAGCGAAGTACCCTTGGTTTCCTGGTAGTAGGCCAGGTCTTTCTTCAGACGGACAACGGCTATGCCGCATTCGTGTCGGATGGGGTCGCTCATGCAGGGCGGGCATCCTTCGCTGCGATTGCCGGGAGCGCAAGACGCGAGGCGGATTTTTCCGAAGGATCACCCGCTCAGGAGACCACACCTCGACCGACCTCGAACCTCCCGGAAATGTTTTGGAAAAGTAAAGCTTTGGCCGGTGCTGCCGGAGCAAGTTTGCAAATTTTCCGCGGTCGGTCCTCTGCGGTGCGCGTTTGGAGGCTGGGTTTGGCTGTTTGGCGGCTCCGCTGTCAAGGGTTTAACTCATTGAAATGAAGTTGTTTGTGAATGATTTTGAAATTTCATGCCTTGACAGTGGGCTGTGGGTGGACACCCTGCGCGCCCCTCGGACGGCGGCTCGCTGCTGTTCCGGGTGTGACCAACCACCCCTACGTTTTGAGTCGATTCCTCCTCTGCCTCGCCCTTTTGCCCTCCCTAGCCGCGGCACAAAGCCAATCCAGCTCCCCGGCTCCGGACCCGCAGGTGCGGCAGAACCTCGTGCTCCAAGGTGTGCGCACCACGGCCTACACGCACTCGGAGAAGGATCACATCAAGTACGGTGCCCGCACGGCTGCCGGCACGGCCCTGAAATTCGGTGCGGTGCGCAGCGCCGCTGCCGACTGGTCGATCTACCCGGTCGGCACGGTCTTCCAGATCGAGGGCAATCCGGCCCTTTATGTCGTCGACGACTACGGCTCGGCCCTCGTCGGCACGCGCACGATTGACCTGTACAAGCCCTCGCTGTCCTACGTCAGCCGCTGGGGCGTGCGCCGGGTCAACATCACCATCCTCAAGTGGGGCAGCTTCGCCAAGAGCCTGGCCATCCTCAAGCCGCGCGAAAACAAGGCGCCACACGTGCGCAAGATGGTCGCCCGCCTCGAGGCGCGCTCGGCCTGATCCGGCTCACTTGCCGACCCGGAACAGCTTGTCCTGGGTGCGGATGAACAGGGCGCCGTCAGCCACGGCAATGCTGCTGCGCACGCTGCTGGCGTCGCCATTCGGCTTGCTGCCGTCGCCCATCTCGTTGACCGAGAGCAGCTCAAACTGGCTGCCGCCGGCGCGGGCGACGTAGACCTCGCCCCAGAAGTTGCTCATGTACACCTTGCCATCGGCCACCGTCGGGCTGCCCTCGAACTTCGCCTTGCTGCCGAGGTCGCCCTGCCAGATGAGCTTGCCGGTCTTCGCCTCGACGCAGCTCAGGCTGCGGCGGTCGCTGTCGAGCACGTAAAACTTGCCGTCGTGGTAGGCCGGAGTGGAGACATCGCTGCTGGCATCCTTGGGATCGGAGACCCAGGCGACCTCGGCCGTGCCGCTGGCACCGAGCTTGACCGCGTAGATGGGGTTCTTCTTCGGTGCGCAGGCCAGGGCGATGCCGTCGCCGGCGACCACGCTCGGCACCAGGCGCCAGTGACCGATCTTTTCGGTGTTCCAGGTGCCCCAGCGCCAGAGTTCCTTGCCGGTGGCGGCGTCATGGCCGGTGATGCAGTCGCCGCCGACGATGAGCAGCTGGCGCTGGCCGTTGACGTCGTGGGTGACGGGCGAGGAAAAACCCTCCAGGCTTTCAGCGACCGCGTCGGCGGGACGCACGACCTTCCACAGGTCCTTGCCGGTGGCGGGGTCGAGGGCGAGCACGTAGGAGGCCATGTCCTTGCCCGGGGTGCCCTTCTGTACGCCCTGAAAGTCGAAGACCTCATCGCGCTGCAGCACCTGGATGTACAACTTGCCGCCGTCGAGCAGCGGGCTGCTGCCGTAGGTCCATTGGGTGGCGAAAGCGCCGTGCGTCTTTTTCAGGTCGCGCTGCCACTGCAGGCTGCCGTCGAAGCCGTAGGCGGCGACCACGGCATCGGCGAAGAGAAAGACGACGCGCTCGCCGTCGGTGGCCGGGGAGGGGGAGGCGAGGTTGCTCTTGTTGTCCCACTGCGGCCCGCCCTCGGAGACGGTGCGGCGCCAGAGTTCCTTGCCGGTCTTGGCGTCGTAGCAGAGACCGACCAGTTTTTGCTCCTCAGCGATCGGCGCGGTGAGGAACACCTTGTCGCCCCAGACCGCCGGCACCGAGGCCGACACGCCCGGCAGGTCGGTGGCCCAGGCCACGCCCTCGGTGCGACTGAACTTCACCGGCAGGCCGGTTTCCGGGCTGGTGCCATTCTGGGCCGGGCCACGCCAGTTGGGCCAGTTTTCCGCGTGGACGGGCGTGAGGGCGGCCAAGGCGAGCAGGAGGAGGGAGCGGGAAAGGTTCATATGTGGCAAAGGGAAGGGAAACGCCCCGGATTGTCGAGAGATTTCAGGGTGCTGGGCGGATTTGGCGGGAGGGAGAAAAGGGTTGCTGTCGGCTGCGGATCGAGGCTAGCCTGCCCTTCAATTCTTAGACAATCATGCAAAAGTCCCCGTGCGTGAAAACCCTGCCTGCGGGCCCACGGCAAGCCTGTGGACGGCGGCTTGCTGGGGCGGGCATGCGGGCCTGCCGGGTTTTCGGCGCTGCTTGTGCCACGCTGGTTCTGTTCCTTGGGTTCAGCATCTGCCAGCGCGTCGCCGCTGCGGAGCCCAGGTTGGTGGTCACCCAGGTTGGGCTGCACTTCATCTGCACAGGGGATGGTCAGCCGGACATGTACAGTTGGCGGATCCCGATCAAGGACACGTCTCCAGGGGCCGGGCACTACGATTACCGGATCCCGCTGGAGGGCGAGCCGGCCGAGGCGCTTGATGCCTATGCCGACGCCTTCGCCAACAGCAATACGACCCCGAATGTCAGCGGTGGGCGCACGGCGCTGGCAGTGGCTGAGTACATTGACAACCAACTCGTGATTGAATCCAAGCACCTGTCCTGGCTTGGCCTCGACGGTTTCAATATCAGCAACCTTGCTGCCGTGCACTGGCTTGGTAACTCCCCTGAAACCATCAAAGCTCGCTACTACTCCAACTTTCCGCCGCTGCGCAACTTCCGCGACCGTCCAGGCCTGTATGGCACCGCCTACCCTGGACCGGGGGTGGATCCCATCCGCCAGTGGGAATTCCACCCCGGGTATCGCCCTGAAAACTGGAATCACACCCTTGAGGTGGACACGCCGCTGGCCGTCGATGAGAAGCGAATTCAGGCCCTTCTCTATTTGGAGCTGTACCTGCCGCCCTCAGCGTCTTCTCAGGAAAGTCATGACTTCAGGCTGGTTCTGTCGAAAGAGCACTTGGGCTCCATTCTGGTGAACGGGATGGCGGTGTTTTCGACCGACAAGGATGTGGTGATCAAAATTCAACGCAGCCTGTTCGAAACCGCTGGCAGCAGCGTCGTTGGAGGTTTTGCCGACGCGCGCAAGCTTCTGCTGAGACGCAGGATCGATGGCATGGGTGCCATGCCTGCGGACGCGGGCTATGATCACAACGTCCCCCTCCCGACGACTGGCGGCCTGCTGAATGCAGACCTGGTGTCCCGCTTTTTCACGGTTTCCAGAGATGCGCCCCTGAGCTTTTCTTCCGGCGTCATGGAAATGGGCATTCACGCCTCCCATGATCCGGAAGACACGGAGCCGATTCAGCGCGTCCAGTTCAGGCTGCCCGCCAGCGAGGCGCCGACACCGGACCTCATCACCATGGGCTCTTATCGAGTCGTGTATGTCCGAGTCGATGGCACGTTCTACTATCATCCACCCGTCCAGGCGCCACGTTGGTGGGGTTTCCACCGCGACGGTATCCTCGGCCGTTCGCTCGGGGTCGGGTATTACGATTCACTGCGCGGGCGCTTCAACCGCGATTATCCGTCGAGCCCGCGGGTGGACAATGAAACCCGTGCCGTGAACAGCTCGCCGGGAGCCGGCTGGGATCCCCTTTACCCCAGTCATCGACGCCAGAGTGTGCCGGGGGCCCGAGCCCTGCTCTACCACAAGGATCAGGGCGACTACATCGGCGTCCGTCAGGTGGATGCAGCGATGGCGGCGGATCGTCGACGATACGGCCCTCGCCCCGGGGATGCTGATTCCTCATGGAACCGGCCCTGGCATTACGGCACGGACAGCCTCCGGACCTTGGCGAATACGAACCACCTTGTGCCCAAGACCCTCGTCACCGTGGACGATTGGATCACGCCTCCGGGCTATGACTCCATGGAAGCTCACATGGCTTACGGTTTGAGTTTCGATGAACCGACGGTCACTCAACACCCTGTGACGCAGGTGGTTTCCTTGGGCGAAGCTGTCACGTTTACGGCGGAGGCTGCCAGCACCAGTGCCGTCACCTGGCAGTGGCGTCGCAATGGTCAGGAACTGGAAGGGGCGACCCAGAACACGCTGGTGCTGCCGCCGGTCAGTGGTTTCGATGCCGGTGACTACGATGTGCGGGTCACCAACGCCACGGGTACAGTAACCTCGGATCCGGCACAACTGACGGTCGAGTCGCCGATGATTTTGGCCCAGCCCGAAAGCCTCGTGGTTTATGCCGGGTTGCCCGCACAGCTCTCGGTCGCCGCCGAGGGAACCGGAATGGTCAGCTACCAATGGCGCCGGAATGGAGTGGCCATTCCAGGGGCCACCAACAGCACTCTCGTCTTTTCGTCGGTCAAGTTTCGGGATGAGGGACAGTATGAGGTCTTCGTCAGCGACGCCGTGAATGCTGTCACCAGCGAGATCGCCCTGCTGGAGGTCGTCTCGCCGGCGCCGAAAGTCAAAGTTTCGCCTGCCGGTCGAGTGGAGACTCTTTTTTTTGGTGACATCACCTTCACGGCCGAGGTTGTCGGGCTTGGCACCCCAGACAACTGCTCCTGGCAGTGGCGCCGGAACGGGGTCAACCTCGCCAATGCCAAATCCCCCAGCCTGACCCTGTACAACCTGCAGTTCAGTCAGGCCGGGGTTTATGATGTGGTGGTCAAGAACAGTCACGGCACAGCGCTTTCGGATCCCGTTGAGCTGGTTTTTCCCGAGCTCGATCGGTCTGTCGGGCCGCTGGACGTGGAAACCTCCCTGGGAGGTGATGCCACGCTGACCGTCACCGTGGCGGAGGCGGTGGCCTACCAATGGCTCAAGGACGGCAAGCCGGTGAAAGGTGCCAACAGCAGCAGCCTCACGATCACGAACGCGGGTCTAGAATCCGCGGGAGTGTACCGTGTTGTGGTGACCACGGCGGACGGCAAGTTCACCACCACCGGTGCACTGCTGGTGGTGGTCGACCCAGGGCTGCTGGTCTACAAATTGGCCGGCAGCGGCGTCGCCTACGAGGGCGCGGCGAGTCGTCGATCCGCCTTTGCTGGCTGGCTTGTCCTGGATCGGGTGGGACAGCGGGGAGGTTTTCTTTTCACCGGGGCGAATGGCAAACAGCAGATCCATTGGACGGAGATTCGAGAATCCCTGCGCACGCGCAGCACCGGTCCCGTGCCCGGAAGCCTCACCGTGGTCAGTGAACTGGTCGAAGACGAAGTGGCGCTCTGGCTCAGTGGCACGGACAGCCTGATCACTCTTTCCAAAACCACCCGAACGCTGGCTCCGAAAACCCTGGCCGGGATCGCCCACAGCTGGTTCGGCAATGCGCCCATGCGGGTGGAGATGACCAGCCCGAAACTCGCCATCGACACCGCTCAGACGGATGCCGTGCGCCGACAAGGTGAAACGGTCGAGCAGGCCCTGGCACGCCTGTCTTTGGAGCTGCAGGCCAAAGGTTCCGCGCTTGTGGGCGAAGAGTAGAGAGGCAGCGCCAGCGCCTGAAGCCGCGCTTTCCCCTTGGCGTCGCTGGCGGTGGCGTGGTAAAGCGGTGGCGCCCATGAAGCCTGAGTCCCTGCAGCACCTGCTCATTTCCGCCTCGGCCGGCTCGGGCAAGACCTGGCAGCTGGTGCGCCGACACCTGCACCTGCTGGCGCTCGGCGAGGCGCCGGAACGGATCGCCGCCATGACCTTCACCCGCAAGGCGGCGGGCGAGTTCTTCCAGCGCATCCTGCGCCGGCTCGCCGAGCTGTCCGTGCGACCTGAGGAGGCGGCCGGTTATTTTGGCGACTGCACCCCGGCGGTGCCGGCCGATGCCGATTTCCTGCGCGTGCTGCGCCAGGTGACGCGCCGACTGCACCGCCTGCGCCTGAGCACGCTCGACAGCTTTTTCGCCTCGGTCACCACCTGCTTTCCTCTCGAACTCGGCCTCGGCGCCAGCGCCCGGGTCATGGACGAGGCCGAGACCGCGCAGGCGGGGCGCGCCGCCCTTGACGCCCTGCTGGAACGCCTGCATGCCGGGGCCGATGGCGCCGCCCTCAACCGGCTCATGGAGGGCCACAAGCAGGCGACCTTTGGCGCCGAGGAAAAGCGTGTCGATGAGTCGCTCATGGACCTCACCCGCGCCTGGTTGACGCTCTGGGAGGACAGCGATCCCGACCGCCCCCTGCGCGGCTGGGGCGACCTCACCGCGCTCGGCGCGCCGGCGGGCGAACTGACGCCCATGGCCGATCTCATCGCCAGTGTGCGTGCCGCCTTCGTGCCGCACGCGAAGGGCGTCGATCTGCTGAATGAGACCCTCACGCAGGTGCAGGAAACCGTGCCGGCGCAAAGCCTGCCGAAGCGGGTCAAGGAACTGCTGGAAAAGCTCGAGGCTGTCTGGGACGACCTGCCGCGCGGCACGGCGGTGCTGATGTGGAACCGCGTGCGCATGACCCTCACGCCCGAGGCCGGCCGCGCCTGGCGCGCGCTCGCCGAGGGCCTGCTGCACCGTGAACTCGTCGTCCGCGCCGAACGCACGCGCGGCCTGGCGCAAATCCTCGACCTGCACGCCCGGGAATACGCCGCTCAGGTGCGCCAGCGCGGCCGCCTGTCCTTTGCCGATGTCCAGCGCCTGCTCGCCCGCGCCGCCGCGGAGCAGTCGCCCTGGCTCGGTGGCAGTGGCGACCTCTGGTTCCGCCTCGATGCCCGCCACGATCACTGGATGCTCGACGAGTTCCAGGACACCAGCCGCAAGCAGTGGCGCATCGTCAGCAGCCTGGTCGACGAGGTGATCCAGGATGAGGACGGCCGGCGCAGCTTCTTCGCGGTCGGTGATCCCAAGCAGTCGATTTACCTCTGGCGCGAGGCCGAGCCGGAACTGTTTGCCGACATCCTTGCCGCCTACCCGGCACGCGCCGATGGCGGTGGCCTGCACCAGCAGCCGCTGAGCGTTTCCTTCCGCAGTGCCCAGCCGGTGCTCGACATGGTCAACGCGGTGTTCGGCGATGCCGCCGCGCTCGCCGGCATCCTGCCTGCCGGCAGCACGGACGGCTTCCGCTTCCAGACGCATCGTGCCGCCAAAGCCCAGATGACCGGCCACGCGGCTTTGGTGTCGCCCAGCGATGCCGATCTCGATCAGGCCGATCTCGCCGCCGCCCTGCTGCGCCGGATCGATCCGCTCGGCCGCGGCCTGAGCTGCGCCATCCTCGTGCGCCAGAACAAGGACGCGCGCGAGCTCGCCGAACGCCTGCGCGTCAGCACCGGCTTCGATGTCGTCTGCGAGGCCGACCAGCATCCCTGCACCGACAATGCGGTCACCCTCGCCCTGCTGTCGCTCCTGGCCCTGGCCGCTCATCCCGGCGATCGCAAGGCGCGCGGCCACCTGCGCCTGACCCCGCTCTGGCCCTTGGTTGAAACCCCCGAACGCGGCTGGCGCCTGACGGCGCTGGAAATCCTGGCCCTCGTCCAGGAGCGCGGCGTCGCCGGCTTCATGGAAGTCTGGACGCCGCGCCTGCTGGCCCTGCTGCCGGAACTCGACCGCTTCCACCGGCGCCGACTCGCGCAGATGGCCGACATCGCCGCGGAGTATGACGGCGACGGCAGCCGCTGCCTCGACGGCTTCCTGCGCTTCGCCCGCGAGTACCCGCTGCGCACCCGCGGCCCGGCCCGCTCGATCCAGGTGATGACCGTGCACGCCTCCAAGGGCCTGGAATTCGATCTCGTCCTGCACCTCGTGCACGACCGCGCCATGGACGCGGTGCGCGATGAGCGACTCATTGCCGGCCGCGATGCCGATGGCGTGCACTGGGTGCTGGAAACCCCGCCGCGCGCCTGTGCCCGTCTGCTGCCGGCCCTGCAGGACCGACTGGAGCAGGCAGGCAGACGCGCCGCCTTCGAGTCAATCTGCCGTCTCTACGTCGCCATGACCCGCGCCAAGCACGGCCTGTACCTGCTCGCCAAACCGCCGCCCAAGGACGGCAAGGCGGTCAACGAGGCGAAACTGCTGCGCGAGTTGCTCGGCGACAACCACGCCCGCGACGCGGGCGACGGCCTGCACTTCGAATGGGAGACCGGCGATGCCGAATGGTTTGCCGGGCGCGTGCCGGTCGCCGCCGTGGCACCGCCTGCCGAAGCGCCGCGCCCCGAACCGCTCGGGCCGCTGCTGCGCGCCACCCAGCCGCTGCCACGTCGGCGCACACCCTCCGGAGAAGAAAGCTTCCGCGTGACCGGACACGTCCTTTTTGGTGCCGGTCGCGAACCCGGCCGCCGCCTCGGCACCCTCGTGCACGAGCTGTTCGCCGAGGTCGAGTCGCTGGCGCCGCTGGCCGAACTCGAGGCCCGCTGGCAGGCGCGCGGTCTGGTCCGTGCCGATGACCTTGCCGGCCGCGGCGACCCGGTCGCCCACGAAGCCCTGCGCCAGGTGCGCGGCGTGCTCGCTGCCCCCGCCTGTGCCGCCGTGTTCCAACCGCGCGGGCCGGTCTGGCGCGAGCGCTCCTTCGATCTGGTCGTTGAGGGCGACTGGATTTCCGGCACCTTTGATCGCGTCCTGCTCGAGCGCGATACCGCCGGGGGATTGGCGGGGGCTTGGATTGTCGATTTCAAGACGGATGAGGTCGCCGACACCACAGCGATGGAGGCCAAATGCCAGGGCTACGCGCCGCAGATCGCGCTCTACCGCCAGGCCATGGCCCGCTTGACGGGCCTGCCCATCGGAGCGGTGCGAGCCAGTCTGCTCTTCACGCGGCGGCAGCACCTGGTGCACCTGCCATCGCCTGGCCAGGGTCCCTCATGAGATTTTACGGAAATTATCATTTCTCTTGAAGTTATGAACAAAATGTGAACAGAGTGGGCAGAACCCTGCCCTTCTCATGATCACCTCCGCAGTTCTCCTCGCCACTGGTGGAGCCGCCACTGTCCACACCCAGGTGCCGCAGGTGCTGCAGGCCGCGTTCATCGAGAGTCTGACCGGCTGGATTGTCGTTTTGATGGCCGTGGTGGCCGTGGCGATCCTGATCGGTCTGCTGCGGCTGCTCCAGGCAGCCCACCGGCTCGAATGCGAGATTGCCGACGGCAGTCTGCTCCTGCATCACGGCCATTGCTGCAAGCATCGGGTGCAGCTGGCGGAGTTGAACCTCGATCACGCTTCGATCACCGATCTCAGCTTCGATCCCGGCAACCAGCCGCGCCGGCGTCTTTTCGAACCGGGTTGCCCACGGCGCAACAGCGGCTGGTTCCTGCTGCGCAACGGCACCCGTGCCATTGTCTTCCTCGGCGATCCCCAAAACGTGGTGCGCATTCCCACGCATTCCGGCTACACGCTGCTCCTGAGCGTGCCTGAGCCCTCGCGCCTGCTCGACAGCCTGCGCGCGGCGGTGCGCGATGGGCGTCCTCAGTCCGACTCCGAGACCTTGCCGCGACCGGAACCGAACCGCAGCCATTTCTCAAACTCAACCGCTCCAAAGGAGGCGCAGGCGACCGAGGCGATGGCGATCCACGAGCGCGCGTCCAGCGGCGTTGTGTGAAACAGCCGGTTCATCAGGGGTGAGTAGGTGAAGAACAACTGGGCGCCGATCATGGTCAGCGCCCCGGCCAGGACCAGAGGGTTGCTGAACAGGCCGATGCGGAAGACCGACCGGTTGAGCGACCGGCAACTGAACAGGTAGGCGGTTTCGACCAGGACAATGACGTTGACCACCGCCGTGCGTGCTTCCGCGACGGTTTCGCCGGCGACATTGAGTTCGTGGAAAAACAGCCAGAAGCCGCCACCGACGATGAACAGCGAAACCAGGGCGGTGCGCAGCAGCAGAGCCGGCGTCAGCAGCGGCCGCGCCGGGTCGCGTGGCCGGCGCCGCATCAGGTCGGCTTCCTTGGGCTCAAAGACAAGGGTGATGCCGAGCAGGATCGCGGTGGCCATGTTCACCCAGAGCAACTGTACCGGCAGCACCGGCAGGCTCAGGCCCAGCAGGATGGCCACCAGAATAATGGCACCTTCGCCGAGGTTGGTCGGCAGGGTCCAGACAATGAACTTGCGCAGGTTGTCGAAGACGCCGCGCCCCTCCTCCACCGCCGCCTCGATCGAGGCAAAATTGTCGTCGGTCAGCACCATGTCGGCCGCCCCCTTGGCAACGTCGGTGCCGGCAATGCCCATGGCAATGCCGATGTCGGCCTGCTTCAAGGCCGGGGCGTCGTTGACACCGTCGCCGGTCATGGCAACGACATGACCGCGCGCCTGCAGGGCCTGCACGAGGCGCAGCTTCTGCTCAGGCGCGACCCGGGCAAACACCTGGGTCGCCTCCGCCAGTTCGGGCAGCCGTTCCGGTGGCACCTCTTCCAACTCGCGACCCGTGATCACACGAATCGTCTCGGCCAAACCGATGCGCTCGGCAATGGCGCGCGCGGTGACGGCATGATCGCCGGTGATCATCTTCACCTGAATGCCGGCCTGCCGACAGGTCGCCACCGCCTGCACGGCCTCGGCGCGCGGCGGATCGATCATGCCCTGCAGGCCCAGGAAAGTCAGGCCCTCACCGACATGCTCATGGCCGAGCGCGCCGTCGACATGCCCCCCGCCGCGGCGGGCGAAAGCGAGCACGCGCAGGCCGTCGGCCGCCATCGCCTCGACCGCCCGGCGCACCGCCTCCCGGTCGAGCGGCACCGTGCCGCCGTCCGGCCCCAGGGCATCATCGCAGCGGTCGAGCAGGCGCTCGACGGCACCGACCTTGTAAATGACCGTGCCCGCCGCCGCCTGGTGCAGGGTGGCGCGGAACATGTGCTCGGATTCAAACGGGATCATGTCGAGCCTCGGCGCACCGGCATGGGTGTCCGCATGCACCAGCCCGGCCTTGGCGCCCGCCACCAGCAGGGCCGCCTCGGTGGGGTCGCCCTGAATCCCCGGCCGACCGTCGGCACCGGCGGCCAGCTGCGCCTCGTTGCACAGCACGCCGGCCAGCAGACACTCGCGCAAGGCCGGTCGTTCGGCCGCTTCGACCCGCGCGCCGCCCTGGCGGATCTCGCCGGCGGTGTCGTAGCCGCTGCCGGTCAGCTCAAAGACCTCACCGCCGGCATGCACCCGCTGCACGGTCATCTGGTTCTCGGTCAGCGTGCCGGTCTTGTCGGAACAGATCACCGTCGTGCTACCCAATGTCTCCACCGCCGGCAGCTTGCGGATGATGGCCCGGCGTTTCGCCATGCGACTCACCCCGATGGCCAGCACGATGGTCACCGCCGCCGGCAGACCCTCGGGAATGGCACCCACCGCCAGCGCCACCGACGCCATGAACATGTCCACAACCGGTTCGCCGCGCAGCAGTCCAATGACGAATGTCAGGCCCGCCAGCGCCAGGATCACCCACAGCAGCAGCCGGCTCAGCTCGGCGATCTTGCGCGTCAGCGGCGTCGAGATCTCCACCGCCTCGGCAATCAGCCACGCAATGCGCCCGGTCTCGGTCCGGTCGCCAATCGCCCACACCAGCCCCTCGGCCTGCCCGGCACTCACCAGCGTGCCGGCATAGGCGAGGTTTTTGCGGTCGGCCAGCACGACGTCGTGCTCGAGCGGATCGGGATGCTTGGCCACCGGCAGCGATTCGCCGGTCAGGGCGGATTCATCGACCTGCAGCCGGTGCACCTGAAACAGCCGCAGGTCGGCCGGCACGCGGTCGCCCGACTGCAGCAGGACGACGTCGCCCGGCACCAGCTCGGCCGAGGGCACCCGCTGGCGACGCCCGTCGCGGCGCACGCTGACCTCGGCCACCGTCAGCCGGCTCAGCGCCTCGATGGCCTTTTCCGCCTTCGATTCCTGCAGCCAGCCGATGATGGCATTGATGAAGACAACGCCAAAGATGACCCCGGAATCCACCCACTCCTGCAGCGAGGCGGTGATGCCTGAGGCGACCAGCAGGATGTACACCAGCGGCTGGTGGAACTGCAGCAGGAAACGCTTCCACTCCGGCGTGCCGGCGCGGGCGGAAACCTGATTCGGTCCAAACTCGTGATGCCGGTGCCGCGCCTCTGCGGTACTCAAGCCATGCTCGAGATCGGCTTTCAGGAGTCGACAAACTTCACGCAGCTCAAGCTGGTGCCAGGGAGAAACGGGGGCGTTTGACATGGCAGGGAAACCCTGGGAGCCTGAACGGCGATTGCAACCCGAACCGGTTCGTGGGCGACCGATTTTCGCAAGCCTGGGGCAGGGCAGGGCAAGCGCCGCGGCATTTGACGCGGCCGCACCCCCGGTGGATGGGTGCCGGCTCCATGCTGCCTTTCTCCCGCATCAGCGTCCTCGGCCCCGGCCTGCTCGGCGGCTCGCTCGCGCTCGCCCTCCAGGAACGCCGGCCCGAGGCCGAGCTGCGTCTCTGGGCGCGGCGACCCGGCGCCGAGGCGGAGATCCGCGCCCGCGGCATCCGCGCGGCCTTTTTCACCGATGCCACCGCCGCCTGCGCCGGCGCCGACCTGGTCATCCTGGCCACCCCGGTCGAAACGATGCCGGCCCTGGCGGCCCAGGTCGCCCAGGCAGCGCTCGCCCCCGACGCGCTCGTCACCGACGTCGGCAGCGTCAAGGGCAGCGTCGTGCAGGCGCTGACCCCGCTGCTCGGCGACCGCTTTCTCGGCAGCCACCCGATGGCCGGCTCGGAGAAGACCGGGGTGGCCACCGCCCGCGCCGACCTGTTCGAAGGCGCCGCCTGCCTGCTCACCCCGAACCCCGGCCAGGACGCCCGCCGCCTGCGCACCTTCTGGGAATCGCTCGGCTGCCGCGTGCTGGCGATGTCGCCCGAGGAACACGACCGCAAGGTCGCCCGCATCTCCCACCTGCCGCACTGGCTGGCCGTGGTCACCACCCTCGCCGCCCTGCGCGGCGATCCGGAGGCGGTCGCCTGCGCGGCTGGCGGCTTCCGCGACACCACCCGCGTCGCCGGCGGCGATCCCGACCTCTGGACCGGCATCTCGCTCGCCAACCGCGAGGCCCTGCTCGCCAGCCTGCGCGAGGCCTCCGCCGTGCTGACAGAGCTGGTTGAAATCCTCGCCAAGCCGGACGAAGAAGCGCTCCGCCGCTGTCTCGCCGAGGCGAAAACCCTCCGCGACCTCCTGCCGGCGGCCCAACCCTGACATGGCCACGCTCACCGTCCGCAAACTGCAAACCTTCCCCGCCGAGATCTCCGTTCCCGGCGACAAAAGCATCAGCCACCGCGCCGCGCTCTTCGCCGGCATGGCCGAGGGCCGCACGGTCATCGACGGCTTCCTGCCCAGCGAGGACTGCCTCTGCTCGGTCAAGGCCATGGAAGCGATGGGCGCCATCGTCGAACCGCTCGAGGAACGCCCGGGCGTCGGCCTGGTCAAACTCGCCATCACCGGTCGCGGCCCAAAACTCCAGGCGCCCGCCGGCCCCATCGACTGCGGCAACTCGGGCACGACGATGCGCCTGCTCGCCGGCATCCTCGCCGGTCAGGACTTCTCCGCCGAGATGTTTGGCGACGCCTCGCTGTCGCGCCGGCCGATGAAGCGCATCGCCGATCCGCTCCGCCTCATGGGCGCCTCGGTCGAGGGCCAGGGCGAAAAAATCTGCGCGCCGCTGACCATCCGCGGCGGCTCGCTCCAGCCGATCACCTACACCCTGCCCATGGCCAGCGCCCAGGTGAAGTCGGCCATCCTGCTCGCCGGCCTCTACGCGCCCGGCACCACCACCGTCATTGAACCGGTCGCCACCCGCAACCACACCGAGCGCATCATGTCGCACTTCGGCCTGCGCTGGCAGCGCGACGGCGATGCCGTTTCCGTCGAAGGCGGCCAGGTGGCGCGCGCCACCGACCTCGTCGTGCCCGGCGACATCTCCAGCGCCGCCTTCTGGCTGGTCGCCACCGCCGCCGCCCCGGGCCGCGAACTGCGCCTGACCAACGTCGGCCTCAACCCAACCCGCACCGGCGTGCTCGACGTGCTGCGCCGCATGGGCGCGCAGATCTCCGTGCGCGAGCTGTCCAGCGCCGGTGAACCGCGCGGCGACATCCTCATCCGCGCCAGCGACCTGCACGGCACGGTCATCGGCGGCGCGGAAATCCCCAACGTCATCGACGAACTGCCCATCCTCGCCGTCGCCGGCGCGCTCGCCCAGGGCGTCACCCGCATCCAGGACGCCGCGGAACTGCGCGTCAAGGAGACCGACCGCATCGCCGCCGTCGCCGAAAACCTGCGCCGCATGGGCGCTCACGTCACCGAGTTCGACGACGGCATGGAAATCACCGGCGGCGCGCCCCTGCACGGCGCGGTCATCCCGACCTTCCACGATCACCGCATCGCCATGGCCTTCGCCATCGCCGGCCTGTTCGCCGAGGGCGAAACGGTCATCGAAGGCCCGGAATGCATCCAAACCAGCTACCCCAGCTTCACCCGCGACCTCGCCGGATTCTTCCTCGCCTGATGCAGCCCGACGTCATCACCCTCGACGGCCCCGCCGCCTCCGGCAAAAGCAGCGTCGCCCGCCTCGTCGCCGCCCGCCTCGGCCGCGTCTACGTCAACACCGGCAACATGTACCGCGCCCTCACCTGGGCCGTGCTCGCCCGCGGCGCCAACCCCGCCGATCCCGACGCGGTCCGCAGCGCCGCCGCCGCGGTGGTCGTGGAATCACCGGTGACCGACGGTCAAACCCAGGTCCGCGTCGATGGCCGCCTGCTGACGACCGACGACCTCAACAGCGATGCCGTCAACGCCGGCGTCTCCCTCGTCGCTCGCGTGCCCGAGGTGCGCGAGCGCCTGGTCCGCGACCAGCGCGCCCTGGCCGCCCTCGGCCCGCTCGTCATGGAGGGACGCGACATCGGCAGCGTCGTGTTTCCCGACAGCCGCCTGAAGTTTTACATCGATGCCAGCGAGGAGGTGCGCGCCGCCCGCCGCCGCGCCCAGGGCCATGCCGACCAGGTCGCCGAGCGCGACCGGCTCGATTCGACCCGCAAAAGCTCGCCCCTCGTCGTGCCCGAGGGCGCGCAGGTGATCGACAACAGCCACCTCACCCTCGAGCAGGCCGTCGAGGCCGTGCTCGCCGGGGTCGCTTCCCGGCTCGCCGCCGCCTGACGCTTCGTCCGCCGTGAACCTGTCCTACCGCCTCGGCCACCTCTTCTTCCGCTCCCTGGCGCGGAACTTTTACGACTTCCGGGTCGTCGGCGCCGAACACCTGCGCCAGCCCGGCGCGGCCCTCATTGCGGCCAACCACGTCAGCTTCCTCGATCCGCCCTTCATCGGCCAGGCCTTCGACGAACCGCTGTTCTTCTTCGCCCGCAAGACCCTCTTCGATCACCCGCTCGCCGGCCGGCTCCTGCGCAGCTGGCAGGCCATCCCGATCGACCGCGACAAGCCCGATGCCTCGAGCTTGAAGTCGACCATCCGCCTGCTCAAGAGCGGCAAAAAGGTGCTCATGTTCCCCGAGGGCACCCGCAGCCCCGACGGCCGCCCGCGCGACGCCGAGGCCGGCGTCGGCCTCTTCCTCGCCAAGTCCGGCGCCCCCGTCCTGCCCGTGCGCATCTACGGCACCTACGAGGCCTACCCCAAGGGCGCCAAGTTCCTGCGCCCGTCCCAGGTCACCCTCGTCGTCGGCGAACCCTACCAGCCCGACCTCACCACCGTCCGCGCCGGCCGCGGCCTCTACCAGTCCCTCGCCGACGAAGTCATGGAGCGGATCCGGTCGCTGACGCTGTGAAGGGAAACGGGTAGGGCTCCGCTGCGTCGGGGCCGAAGCTGCCGCCCCTCCCGCGCCCGCCGCCACTCCCCCCATCTTCCATCTTCGATCTCCCATCTTCCATTGAGAGGCTCCGCCTCAATTCCGCATTGACCAGCCCCCGCCCTGCTTCGACAATCGTTCTTGTCACGACAGGGGTGTCCCGGCAGGGACTGAGACTTTCCGCAGGGAAAGGACCCTCCGAACCTGATGCGGGTCATGCCGCCGAAGGGAGTTCGCTCGGAGGTTCTCAGTCCCGGCCCCAGGCCGCCCCAACCTGCCAACTCCTCGCCCTCCGCTCCACACC
>DAIUCN010000084.1:0-19462 GCA_036846165.1 Prosthecobacter sp. | reverse complement strand
GTGTGGGCCATGGCTCGTTGGGGTGGTTGCGAACGGATGAGTACACGTTTCTACGCCGGCGGGCAAGGGGAAGGTGGCGCAATCGCGGTTGCAAAGCGTCGGCCGCCCCCTTTGATGCAGGCGGCGCCGCCGGGCGCCTGTGAACGTTGCCATGTCATCCCCACGCCGAGCCGAGGACCCGGCCGCCCCCCCGCGCGGCGGGGAGGGCGACGGTCTGCCTGCACGCTTCCGCGTGCCCGCCGCCGTGAGGCGGGTCGACCGTTTCATGCACGCACTGATCGTTTTTGGCGGCATTGCCGTCATCGCGGTGGTCTTTGGCATGCTCGCCTTCATTCTCCTTGAGGTGGCGCCCCTTTTTCGCGGTGCGCGGCTTGAGCCGCTCGGGACCATGCGGGCGCCCCTTGGGGCTGGGCTCTGGATCGATGGTCAGAGCGGTCGGGTCGGCTGGTGCGAGACTGAGGCGGGCATCCTGCGTTTTTGTGGCAGCGACGGCGAGCAGGTGTTGTCGTTGACGGCGGAATTGCGGCATCTCGCCCGCAATCCCGATGGCAGCGGCTTCGTGGCTCTGCTTGACGACGATAGCCTGGCCCTGCTGACGCTGCCGACAGGCGGGGGGCGGGTCGAGGTGGAACGGCTGCCGTCCCTGCCGGAAAAGCCGGCTCAGGTTCGTCAGCTCGCTTATGCGGGCTTCGGTGAACGCCGGCTCGTGGCTCTCCTCGAAGACAGCCCGCAGGGGCGCCGGTTGCAGGTGCTGGTGCTGCGCCAGCGACGCAGCCTGATGGGCGACGGTGCGGTGCTGGCGGAATCCGTCGAAGATTTGACCGGACGGCTCGGCGGGATTGTGCCGGAGCAGGTGGTGGTGCTTGCGGAAGGCGTGGCGGTTCGCTCCGGTGATGGTCGCGTCTTGTTCCTGCATTTCTCGCCGGAGGGCTGGCAGTTGCGCCAAGTCTGGCGTCCGTTCGAGGACGCGGAATTGGCTGGCATTGAGTTTCTCGCCGGTGGGGTCAGCCTGATCTGCCATGATCGCGGAGGTCGGGTGCGCATTCACAGCCTGTTTGTGCCGGAGGGCGGGCATCAGCGCGAGTTTGGCCTGACCCGCGAACTGCGGCCGCTCGCGGGACCGCTGCAGGCCTGTGCGGCTTCGCCAGCCGGCCGCAGCTTTGTCGTTGCCGGTGCCGACGGCCTGGCGCTTTGTCAGGCGACAACGGCCAGTGTGCGCCGGCGCCTGCCGCTGCCGGGCGGAGTGGCGTCCCTGATCCTGGACGCTCGCGGCGAGCATTTGGGAGCGGTTGCTGCCGACGGCTCGGTGCGACTGTTTCGAATCGATGATCCGCATCCGGAGGCCGGCCTGCGTGCCTTTTTGGGCAAGCTCTGGTATGAGGGCTTTGCCCGGCCGTCCCATGTTTGGCAGTCGACCAGCGGCTCGGACGATTTTGAGCCCAAGCTGTCGCTGGTGCCGCTTATTGTCGGTTCATTCAAGGGAACCCTGTATGCCATGCTTTTTGCGGTGCCAGTGGCCCTGCTGGCGGCGCTGTACACGGCGCAATTTGCACGCCCGCGCCTGCGCGCGGCGGTCAAGCCGGCGATGGAAATCATGGCCTCGCTGCCCTCGGTCGTGCTCGGCTTTGTCGCCGCACTCTGGTTGGCGCCGCTGATCGAGGGCAGGCTGCCATCGGCGCTGCTTCTGCTTGCTGTGCTGCCGGCGGCGGCATTGCTGGCGGCTACCGTTTGGCGCCTGCTGCCGCCCGGCCTTGTCCAGTCTCGCTTCGCAGGCTGGGAAGCCCTGCTTCTGGTTCCATGGCTCCTGCTTGCGGGTTGGTCGGCCTGGCAGCTGGGGCCGGCACTGGAGCGCGCCTGTTGCGTCGCCGTGCTGCCCGACGGTTCGCGCGTTGCCGACTTCCGTCTGTGGTGGCCCCAGATCACCGGTCTGCCCTTCGACCAGCGCAACGGCCTCGTCGTGGGTTTCATGATGGGTTTCGCTGTCATTCCGGTCATCTTTACCCTGGCGGAAGACGCCCTAGCCAATGTGCCTCGCGACCTGGTGGCCTCCGCCGAGGCCCTTGGCGCGACGCGCTGGCAGGTGGCGCGCACGGTGGTTTTGCCCGTCGCCTCGGCAGGTCTTTTCTCAGCGCTGATGATTGGCTTTGGCCGTGCTGTGGGGGAAACGATGATTGTCGTCATGGCCACTGGCAACACGCCGGTCATGGATGCGGCCGGGCGGTTGCTTTTCAGTGAGGGGGCCTTTCCCTTGGCCGCTCATTGGAATCCGTTCGACGGCATGCGCACGTTGTCGGCGAATTTGGCGGTCGAGTTGCCCGAGGCACCACAGGGGTCGACGCATTACCGGACCCTCTTTCTGGGCGCGCTGGCGCTGTTCCTGATGACCTTTGTCCTCAACACGGCCGCGGAACTGCTCCGGCAGCGACTGCGCGACCGCTACAAGACCGGTGCATGACCGCCGAGTCTCCATCGCCGTCCCCTCGTGCCGAGCCGGCCGTCTGGCTCAGCGCGGCCGGCTTGACCGTGGGGCTGTTCATGATTGCCGGCCTGCTCTTGCTGGTCGCCGTCAAGGGGCTGGCGGTGTTCTGGCCTCGTGATGTCTGGAGGGTCAGCGTGCGCACGGACGATGGCGGCAGTGAACACTTTGCCGGCAGCCTCGTGCGCGTGGCGGAGCGACGCGGACCTGATCGCCATGGCGCCATGGAGCACCACTACTTCACCGGCAACAAGGAGGTCTACCGACTCGCCTTTCGCCGTGTTGAGGCGGAGCGAATTCTTGAGTGTGAGCCGGCGCACGGTTACTGGGTGGCGCGCCGGGCCGAGCATGGCGACGCGATTTTTCGACCCGAATTTCTGGATTTGGGCGGCGGTCGTCGCATCAGGGCGGGAGAGGCGGAGTTTGAGATCGTACTGCGACGTGAACTCGCGGCTGGCAATGCCCGGCGTGCGGCGATTCTCGATCTCGAAAGGCGGCGCATCCCGGCCCTTGCGGAACGCCAGCAGGCGGGCGGTGAAGGGCTGGGCGAGTTTGCGGTGCTGGCGGACGAAGCACTTCGACTGCGTTCCATCCAGGAAGTGGCACGGCTCGAGGTGCGACTCGCCTCCGGCGAGGGGCTCTCCTACCGGCTTGCCGACCTGTTGCGGCTGCATCCTGCAGCAGGTCTCGACATCTGGGCCCGGCTGCGTGTGTTTGCAGCCGGCGTGACTGAGTTTCTCAGCACCGAACCGCGCGAGGCCAACACCGAGGGCGGTGTTTTTCCCGCCCTGTTTGGCACCTTCGTGATGACCCTGCTCATGGCGGTGCTCGTGACACCCCTGGGAGTGCTGGCCGCCGTGTACCTGCGCGAGTATGCGCGCCAGGGACTGGCTGTGCGCACGGTGCGCATCTGCGTCAACAACCTTGCCGGCGTGCCGTCGATCGTCTTTGGCGTCTTCGGTCTGGGTTTCTTCGTCTATGGTGCCGGTGGCTTCATCGACGGTGGAGCGCGTCAGCCGCTGCCGCCCTTGATCTGGTCGCTCTGCGCCCTGGGGGCGCTGGCGACCCTTGGTGTCGCCGCCTGGCTGGCCGTGGCCAACGGCGCGCCGGTGCGCGGCCAGGCGCGCCGTGTCGCCCGCCGCCGGCGCTTTGAGGGGGGGCTGTGGATTGCCGGTGTGCTGTTGCTGTTCCTGGCGCTGGCGCGCTGTCCCTACTTCAGCGGTTTCTTCCGCGATCGCCTGCCGGCACCGACCTACGGCACCGGGGGCTTGCTTTGGGCCTCGCTGACCCTCGCGCTGATGACCCTGCCGGTGGTCATTGTGGCAACGGAGGAGGCGCTGGCTGCAGTGCCGCAGGGCATTCGCGAGGCAGCGCTGGCTGCCGGTGCCTCGCGCTGGCAGATGATCCGCCGTGTTGTCCTGCCGGGGGCCCTGCCGGGAATGATGACCGGGGTCATCCTGGCCATGGCGCGCGGCGCCGGCGAGGTGGCCCCACTCATGATCACCGGCGTCGTCAAACTGGCTCCGGCCTTACCCGTCGACGCTGTCTGGCCCTTCCTGCATCCCGAACGCAAGTTCATGCACCTGGGGTTCCACATCTACGATCTCGGCTTTCAGTCGCCCGACGCCGAGGCGGCGATTCCGATGGTATTCGCCACTACCCTGTTGCTGCTGCTGCTGGTGCTGCTGCTCAATCTCGCGGCCATCCGGGTCCGCTCGCAGCTGCGTCGACGCCACCAGACCGGGCTGTTCTGATCCGCCATGATTCCGCGCGAGACCCTCCACATCGACGATTTTTCCTTCTGGTACGGACCGAAGCAGGTGCTTGACCGCGTCACTCTGGCCGTGCGCGAGCGTGAGATCACCGCCTTCATCGGGCCTTCCGGGTGTGGCAAGACGACCCTGCTGCGCAACTTCAATCGCCTGCACGATCTCAATGATGAGGCCCGCCACAGTGGCGACATTCAAGTTGGCGGCCGCAGCGTGTTTGATCCTGCGGCCGAGGTGATCAGTCTGCGCCGCCGTGTCGGCATGGTGTTCCAGAAAACCAATCCGTTTGCCGCCAGCCTGTACGAGAATGTGGTCTTTCCGCTGCGCATTGCCGGTTGCCGCGATCGGCGCCGTCTGGATGAGGCGGTCGAGCGCAGCCTGCGCGAGGCCTTTTTGTGGGACGAGGTCAAGGATCGACTGCACGAGGGCGCTTCCGGCTTGTCCGGCGGTCAGCAGCAGCGCCTCTGCATCGCACGAGCGATTGCCAATCGGCCGGAGATCCTGCTCATGGATGAGCCCTGCGCCTCGCTCGACCCGGTGGCGACCCTGAAGATCGAGGAATTGCTCTGCCGGTTGCGGCAGGACTACACGATCGTCATTGTCACTCACAATCTGGAACAGGCTCGGCGTGTGGCTGACCGCACGGCCTTCTTTTATCAGGGCCGGCTGATTGAAGCGGGGCCAACCCTGGAGCTGTTCACGACACCGCGCGACGCGCGCACCGAAGCCTACGTGCGCGGCCGGATTGGCTAGCCCGAAGATCAGGCCTCCACACGCAGCGCCTCAAGGATGTTCATCGCGTGCTTGCCGATGCGGCGCATGTTGTTGAGCACGTCCATGTACAGAACCTCCGCCTTGATGGTCTCGCCGGAGGCGAGCATGCGTGTCACCGACTCCTTGCGCAGGCGCTTGCGCGCGGCGTCGATGCGCGCCTCCATCTCCAGGGCAACTTCCATGTCCTGGGCCTGCACGCCGCGGGGCAGGCAACCGGCAAGGAAGGTGAGGAATTCGGCGAGCAGACGACCGTACTCACGCAGTTGTTCGAGGGTCTCTACCGGGAGTTCATGTCCCTTGCGCACGCGTCGGCTGGAGAGTTGAACAAGCCGGTTCCCGCAGTCGCACATGTCCTCGAGTTCGGCGATGACACGCAGCAGGGCGGCGACACGCGCCATGGAAGCCTCGCTGAGGCCGGCCGAGGAGCAGCGCACGAGATACTGGGTGACATCAAGGGCGATCTCGTCGCTCGTCTCCTCCAACTGGCGGAGGTTGTCGAGGCGGGCGGATGTTTCCGCCTCCGGACGACCGAACACATCAAGGAAGCCGTCGACCAGTTCACGGGCATGCGTCGTCAGGGTCTGCACCTCGCGCTCGGCTTCCGCGAGGCTGAGTTCGGCAGTCTGCGGCAATGAACCCCGACGCAGGCTGACATGGGTTGCCGGTCCTTCCGGCCGGTCGCGGATGGCGCCTTCAACCAGGCGCACCAGGAATGGCACAAAGCCGATCGTCAGCATGATGTTCACCAGGTTGAAACCCGTGTGAAAGCCGGCGAGATGCAAGGGCAGGGCCTCGGGGTTGGAGGTTTCACCGGGAATTAGCCAGTCGATCAGCCCGGCGAAGGGAGCAAAGAGCAGGATTGCCCAGACAACGCCAAGCATGTTGAAGAGAAAGTGGGCGAAGGCGGCGCGCTTGGCGGCGGTATTGCCGGTGATGGCGGCGATGTTGGCGGTGATCGTTGTGCCGACGTTTTCCCCGAGGATGATGGCGGCCGAGGAGGGGTAGTCGATCCAGCCCTTGTAGGCCAGGGTGAGGGTGATGGCACCGGCCACGGAGGAGGACTGAACGAGAATGGTCAGCACCGTGCCAAAGGCAAAGAAGAACAGCACGGACAGCATCCCCTTGCCGGTGAAGCTTTGCACAAACTGAAGCAGTTCAGGACTCTTTTGGATGTTGGGCACCGAGTCCTTGAGCATGAGCAGGCCGAAGAACAGCAGGCCGAAGCCCACCAGGAATTCGCCGCTGTCACGGATCTTGGCGTTGCGCAGGAACATCATCGGGAAGCCGACGCCAATGATTGGCAGGGCGATGCTGCTGAGACTGAACTTGAAACCGAGGAAGGAGATGATCCAGAAGGTCGTCGTCGTGCCGAGATTGGCACCCATGATCATGCCGATCGACTCGAACAGGGTGAGCAGGCCGGCATTCACGAAACTGACGATCATCACGGTTGTCGCCGAGGAGGACTGCACCAGGCTGGTCACCAGCAGTCCGGAAAGCAGCCCGGTGAAGCGGTTCACCGTCATTGCACGCATCATGCCGCGCAGGCGCTCGCCCGAAAGTTTTTGCAGGGCCTCGCTCATCACCTTCATGCCGAAGAGGAAGAGGCCGAGGCTGCCAAGAAAGGTGAGAAAGGCGAGAATCATGGTTGGGATTGTGGCGAAAGTGACACTAAAGGGGGCGATGGTGGCTGGGCGAGTCGGAAGATGTGACAATTTCTTCAGGGTGCTCGCCGACCAAACTTGCGTTCAAGCTCGGCGAGCGACATCTGAATGAGCGTGGGCCGCCCATGCGGGCAGCAATAGGGCATTTCGCAGGCGAGCAGATCGCGCAGCAGCGCCTCAATCTCGAGGGGGGCGAGGCGGTCGTTGGCCTTGACCGAATGGCGGCAGACGGTGGTGGCGATCATGTCTTCGCCAAGCCTGAGAGTGGAGGTGCGCGAACTGGCGCTGCGCAACTCCTCGATGATCTGGTCCAGCCAGGCAATGGGGTCATCCGTCTTTACAAAGGTCGGCAAAGCCTCGATTTTGAAGGTGTTTGGCCCGAAGGCTTCCGCCTCAATGCCCAGTCGCGCCAGAGTTGGCAGGTTGCGTGCCAGCAGGTCGGCGTCGCGCGGGCTGGCTTGCAGGGTGAGCGGCATCAGCAGGCGCTGGCTGGGTACACCGCCCTGTTCCATGGCGCGGCGCATGCGCTCAAAGTTGACGCGTTCGTGCGCGGCGTGCTGGTCCATCAGCACCAGTCCCTCCGAACTTTCCAGTAGCACGTAGAGACGGTGCAGCACACCAATGACACGAAACTCAGGTGGCGCTTCGTGCTCCGGTGCCGGCATGGCTGCCGCCGGGGGCGTTGCCTCAACCGCCCCACCACGCTCGACAGGTCCGACAGGGTCGACTGATCCGACTGATCCGACAGGTCCGACAGGTCCGACAGGTCCGACAGGTCCGACAGGTCCGACAGGGTCGACAGATCCGACTGATCCGACTGCCGCCGGTGGCGCCCCCACCTGCAGCGGCAGCACCGGTTGCGGTGCCGGTGCGGTGTGGCGTGCCGTGCGCGTGAAGCTGTCGGCTGCGGGCAGTTTCGTGTTGCTCTCCAGGGTGCGGCCGACGGCGCGCGCGACGGCTTCGCGCACCGTGATGCCATCGTGGAAGCGCACCTCCTTCTTGGCCGGATGCACATTGATGTCAAAGCTTTCGGGTTCCATCTCCAGGAAAAGGAAGGTCACCGGGTACTGTCCCTTCATGAGCAGGGTGTGAAAGCCCTCGCGTAGGCCGTAATTGATGGCCGGGCTCTCGATCGGCCGACCGTTGAGGAAGGTCAGCTGCTGCTGACGGCTGGAGCGGCTCAAGCCGGCACCGCCGATGTGGCCGTGGATGCGGATGCCCTCATGGTTGAAGAGTCGCACCTCGAGCAGGCGCGCGGCGAGTTCATTGCCCACCAGTCCGCGGATGCGTTCAAGCCGATCCGCGGTGGCGGGCAGATGGAAGGCGGGTGTGCCGTCGCGAACGAGGGTGAAGGCGACGCCGGGATGGGCAATGGCATGCAGGCGGAACTGTTGCTCGATGTGGGCATATTCAGTGGCCTCGGTGCGCAGGAACTTGCGGCGGGCCGGCACGTTGAAAAAGAGCGAACGTGCCTCGATCACCGTGCCCGGTGCGCCGCCGTGGTCGCGCACATGCGCGAGTTTGCCGCCGTGAATTTCGACCTCGGTGCCGGCAAGGGCGGTCGCCTCGCGGGTTGCCAGTCGAAAGCGTGCGACGCTGGCAATGCTCGGCAGGGCCTCACCGCGGAAGCCAAAGCTGCGGATGGCGGCGAGGTCCTCTTTGGTGCGAATTTTGCTTGTCGCATGCCGTTCGATGCAAAGCAGGGCATCCTCGCGCCCCATGCCGCAGCCGTCGTCGGTGACTCGAATCAGAGCCGCCCCGCCGCGCTGAACCTCGACGGTGATCTGCGTTGCACCGGCATCGAGACTGTTTTCGACCAGTTCACGGACCACGGCGGCCGGACGCTCGACCACCTCGCCGGCAGCCACCTGGCTGGCCAGAGCATCAGGAAGAATGCGGATTTTTGACATATTTGCTGCAATTTAGGCGGTGTGTCATCGCGTAACACTTGCAACGGAAAGTCTGCTGTGGAAAGCAGACAAGGTTTTCGCCTCGCATTTCCCGTTCATGATTCAGCTCACCGACTCTGCCGTCTGTCAACTCCGGCGTCTGCTGACGGAGCATGATGCCCCGGCCGGAAGTGGCCTCCGGTTGGCCATTGAGCGCGGTGGTTGCGCCGGCCTGCAATACGCGATGCGAGTGGCTCTGCCGGCTGAGGGCGACCAAGTGTTCTCCCGCGACGGCGTCTCCGTCATCCTTGCCGCCGACAGCCTTGACCTGCTCGACGGCTGCCGCCTCGACTACGTGGATTCGCTCAATGATGCTGGATTCAAGATTGAAAATCCCCACGCTGCCCGTAGTTGTGGCTGCGGGACCTCCTTTGAACCCAAGCAGGCCGGATAACCCTCTCGAAAACAAGCGTTTGTCGAAGTTTTCGCAATTGATCCTTTTCAAGTTCATCTTCAGCCCTTAAGTTGAGGAAATCATTTTCCATAAAATCCATATTCTCTAGAGCCTCATCATGCATGTGAGATTTCTCAGCGATGGCAGCGAGTACCGCTCATACGGAGGTGGCAGCATGTCGCAAAAGAAGGAAAGCGGCGGCATTTTTTGGTGGGCGGTGCTGATCACCCTGCTGATGGGTGTGGCCACCTTCTGCTGGTTTTTCAGCATCATGGTCTTTTCCCAGCCGGAAAAGCCCTTCAACTACAGCTTGCTCGCCAAGTGCGGCAAATTGACGCCGCTGCGCCCGTACTCGCTCTACACCGCACCTGCAGGCAAGGCCTTTGGCGCCCGCGACTTGATGGCCGAATTTTTTGCCTACACGGATGCCCAACTCGGTCTGCGCAATGACCTGCTCAAGCGCTCCTACCTGAAAAATCACCAGCACGAGCAGCCTGCCTATCTGACCGGTTCCTACCGTGTGCTGGAAGTGCGGTCCCTGGCCTCAGGCGATGTCTTCCCGCAAGGCTGGGTGTTGCGCGCGCGCGCCACGGATTTTGAGGATGTTGACATGGAGTTTGTCATGCCGGGTCTGGCTGCCGCCGAAGCGCCCTGTGCCGCGGGCGATGTCATCAAGCTCGAGAAGCGCACCTATGCGGCGCTGCTGCATGTCCAGCGCCTCGGGGAAGAGCGTGTTTGTGCGACCGTGGTCCCGCTCGCGTACCAAACCGTGGTTTTTGGCGATGGCAAAGCGCGCGGCCTCGAGCCCCCCGAAAGGCTCAACATCGGTGCGACCTGGCCATTGACCCGCGATCCTGGGGCCTCTGGCGAAGGTGCCGGCGACACGGCAGGCCTTGCGGCAACGCGCCCCTAGCCGGCGGCAGGCAGTGGTGCCCCGTCTGGCGGATCGTCAGGCGAGGAGTTCATGGACAACGCGAGCATCCGGGTTTTCCACCAGCACCTGCTCGGTGCCATTGCGCTTGTAGCTGAGTTTCTTTGAGTCGAGACCCAGCAGGTGCAGCACTGTGGCGTGGTAGTCGTAGTGGTGGACGACTTTGTCGACAGCGTGATGGCCAAATTCATCAGTGGCGCCGTGTGCGTAACCGGCCTTGAATCCGCCCCCGGCAACCCACATGCTGAAACCGTAGGTGTTGTGGTCGCGGCCAACGCCCTCGCGGCCCTTGGCGCCGGCACGGTTTTGGATGACCGGCAGACGCCCCATCTCGCCCCCCCAGTGCACAATCGTGCTGTCGAGCAGGCCGCGCTGCTTGAGGTCAAGCACCAAGGCGGCCGCCGGCTGATCGACCTGTTTGCAGGCGGTTGGCAGGCTCTTGAGAATGTTGCTGTGATGGTCCCACGTCTGATTGCCGGTGAAGATGGAGACAAAGCGCACGCCGCGCTCGACCAAGCGCCGGGCGAGCAGGCAGCGGGTGCCGAATTCCTGCGTCTCGGGCCGGTCGATGCCATAGAGCCTTTTCGTCGCCTCGCTCTCCTGGCTGAGGTCGAGCGCCTCCTTGGCGGCGGTTTGCATGCGCGCGGCCAGTTCAAAGCTCTGGATGCGCGCCTCGAGGTCGCTCTCGCCCGGGCGGGCATCGGCGTGGCCACGGTTGAGACGCTGCACAAAGTCGAGGTAGCGCGCCTGCGCCTCGCCCTTGAGCGACATCGGGGCGTCGAGATTGAGAATGCGCGGTTCCTTGGGCCGGATCACCGTGCCTTGGTAGACGGAGGGCAGCCAGCCGTTGCTGAAATTGTCGACGCCAAGCACCGGCAGGCCGCGCGGATCGGTGAGGGCGACATAAGCCGGCAGATCCTGGTTTTCGGAGCCCAAGCCGTAAGTGATCCAACTGCCGAGCGTCGGCCTGCCGCCGACGATCTGACCGTTCATCAGGGCGTAGATCGACTGGCCATGGTTGTTCACGCCCGTGTGCATGGAGCGGATCAGGGTCATCTCGTCGGCGATGCCGGCCATGTGCGGGACCAGTTCGCTCATCTCGATGCCACTCTCGCCGTGGGGCTTGAATTTCCACTGCGGCCCCATCACCTCACGGCTGGCGCCGGCGGCATCATCGTACTTCACCTCGCCGGGGAAGTCCTTGCCGTCGAGTTTCATCAACTCCGGTTTCGGCTCGAAGAGATCGATGTGGCTGGGGCCACCCTGCATGAACATCGAGATCACCGCCTTGGCGCTGCCGAAGCCGTGCGCGGGCTTCGGTGTCAGGTCATGGTGCTGCGGGCCGCCACCGGCGAGGGCCGGATTGGCGAGCAGGCCCTGTTCCTGGAGCAGCGAGGCAAGGGCAATGGTGCCCATGCCGTAGGCACCGGTGAGAAATTGGCGGCGGTTGAAGGGAGAAGCGGTCACGTCGGGGCAGAATACGGCGCCAGACGGGCCGATCTAACGCCTCAGGGCTTGCGCTCAAGCTGCCAGCCTTCCTTGCCGTCCTTAACCAGCCAACCTGCCGCTTCCAACTCTTGGCGGAGGGTGTCTGCCGCGGGCCAGTCGCGCGCCTGCTTGGCCTGCCAGCGTCGTTCGGCGAGGGCGGTGATTTCCGCGGGTACGACATTGGCACCCTGCTCTTGCAGGTCCGGCAGTTGCAGGCCGAGGGCGGTGAGCAGGAAGTGCAGGCCGGCGAGCGCGGCCGCCGCCTCCGGGGCGGCGAGCGCGGCCGGCTTGAGGCGGTTGAGGGTGGCAAAGACCTCGCCGAGGGCACCCGGCACATTGAGGTCGTCCTCGAGCAGCGCCCAGGCGGCTGCAAACGGACCGGGCGCCGGCGCGGCGGTTTCCGTCCCGGCCGCCGTGCGCAGGGCCTGCGCGTTTTTGGCGAGCTTGTGCAGGGCCTGACGGGCGGCGTCGAGCGAGTGGAAGGTGAAGTTGAGCGGCGCGCGATAATGACCGCTGATCAGCACGTAGCGTGTTTCCGCCGGCGAGTACCCGCGCTGCTGCAGGTCGTCGAGCGTGTACAGGTTGCCCAAGCTCTTGCTCATCTTGCCCCCGTCGACCATCAGGTGGGCGATGTGGAACCAGTGACGGGCAAAGTGGCCGTGGGTGGCGCAGCAGCTCTGGGCGATCTCGTTTTCGTGATGCGGGAAGACCAGGTCGACGCCGCCGCTGTGAACATCGAAGTCCTCGCCGAGGTACTCCAGCGCCATCGCGCTGCATTCCAGGTGCCAGCCGGGCCGGCCCTCGCCCCAGGGACTTGGCCAGAAGTTTGGACCGTCCTCGGGCTTGCGTGCCTTCCAGAGGGCGAAATCGGCAATCGCATCCTTGCCGTACTCATCGCTGTCGGTCGCCGTCGCCGCGGGCTTCAATTCGCGTTCATCAAGGTGCGACAAACGGCCGTACCCGGGGAAGGAGGCAACCTTGAAGTACACGCTGCCGTCGGCAGCCGCATAGGCATGACCGCGTGCGACAAGCGCCTCAATCATGCGGATCTGATGCGGGATGTGGGCGACCGCCCCGGGTTCGACATGTGGCGTCAGCAGGTTGAGTGCGGCGCAGTCGGCATGGAATTTCTCCGTCCAGTGCCGCGTGAAGTCGGTCAGCGGCTGGCCCGCCTTCTGCGAATCGCGGATCGTCTTGTCGTCGACATCCGTCAGGTTGCGCACGTGCCGGGTGGCCAAGCCGCCGTGTTCGACGACGCGGCGGAGGACGTCCTGCAGGACGAAGGTGCGGAAGTTGCCAATGTGGGCGGGGCCGTAAACGGTCGGTCCGCAGCAGTAGAGCGTGAGCATGCGGCCGTCGAGGGGCTGCAGCGGCCGCTCGGCGCGTGTCAGAGTGTCGTGAAGCTTCAGGGGCATCGGGGCTCAGGGCTCGGCGGGCGCATCTTCAGCGGCTTCGGTGTCCGCGTGGGCCGGGGGCTCTGTGCCGTCCTCGTTGCGCATGGCGCCAATCTTCAGACTCACCTTGAGCCCGTGACGCTCGGCAGCGGTCTGCAGCAGGGAGCGGATGGCGCTGGCAGTCATGCCGTTGCGACCATGAACCAGACGCACATCATCGGGAGCGAGCATGACACGAAAGACCAGGCCGCCGTTGGCGCTGCGTCCGCTCGCTATGGTGGCTTCCTTCGGATGGTCGATCAGGTTGGCCACCACGTAGGTCAGGAATTCGCGCAGGGCTTCTGGGGCGTCCATGGCGGGCGGAAAACGCGAGTTTGCCGCCTGAGAACCGGGCGGCGTCGGTGCAGCAGGGAAGGGCGGATCAGGCCTTCTGGGCCGCGCGCGCCTTTTTGATGAGGCTGCGGACGGTTTCCGTAGGCTGGGCACCGTTGGCAATCCAGGCGTTCACACGCTCGAGATTGACGTCGGCGTTGCCAGCCTTGAGGGCGGGATCGTAGGTGCCGAGGATCTCCAGGAAGCGGCCGTCGCGACGGTAGCGCTGGTCGGCGGCGACAATGCGGTAGAACGGACGGCCTTTGGAGCCTTCTTGACGGAGACGGATAGCGACTGCCATGGTATGAAAAAATACGGTCTGAGGGGCGGACAAAATGCCGGAGGTGCGGACGAAAGCAACCGGTTTTTTCCGGTCGGCCTCGTCCGCGCGGGGATCAGGCCTCGGCGGTGGGCGCCGGGGCTTCCGCGGCGACCGCCGGGGTTTCAACGGCCTGAGCCTGGACTTCGGCGGCGGGGGCGGCCTTGGTGGCCTTCTTGACGGCCGGCTTTTTCGCCGCAGCCTTCTTGGCGGCAGGCTTGACGGCGGCGGCCTTGGCGGCCGGAGCCTTGCGGGCTTGACCGGACTTGGCCAGCGCCTTCTTGCGGGCAAGGTAGAGTTTCCGGCGGCGGCGTTTGACGATCTTGTTGAGCTGTTGTCCCATGGTCAGTGAGGTGAAATGTTGTAAAACGAGCCTGCAAACTGGCACTGCTCGTCAGGCGAATCAAGGCGAATGTCAACCGCTGGGGCAAAGAATCTGTCCCGCCGAGCCGCACGACCGCCGCTGCATGCCCGAAACTTTTGCTGGCGCGCGTGCCGTTTTTGCCCTATTCAGCCAGCCTCATGATCGCCGGAATGCTCATTGCCGCCACGTTTCTCCTCCTGGGTGTCGTTGTCTTCACCTACCTGCAGAAGGCCTAAACATCTTCGTCCGCGGAGCGCTGCGAAATACCGGCATACAGTTCAGGAAAACGCCGCTCGATCGCCCGCGGTGTGACATAGCCCACCAACTGCGCCTCGCCCCAGTCCGTGAGACCCCAGTAGGCGTGCGGCAGCGCCAGAATCACCGCCGAACAGGTTGGCATGCGCGGGACGTGGGCGCGCACGAGGATGTGCTCGGCGAATTCCAGCAGGCCCGGGTTGTGGCCAAAAAGCACGGCGTGCCGCCAGGATTCATCCAGGCCACGCACGACCTCCAGCAGGCGTTGGGCCGAGGCCAGGTACAAACGGGAGTCAAGTTGCAGCGACGCGACCGGCAGTCCAAACGCCTCGCGCATGCACTGCGCAGTGGCGACCGCGCGCAGGGCCGTGCTGCTGATCAGGGCCTCGGGCGCGGGCAGCAGTGCCGGTGCCTGCGCGGCGTCAAAGTAGGTGCGCTGCAAAAAAGAGGCCACCGCCGGTGCCGCGCGCCGGCCGCGTTCGTTGAGGGGGCGGTCATGGTCGGGCAGGCCGGGCTGGGCCCAGCTTGACTTGGCATGCCGGATGACGGTGAGGTACTTCATGGAGCGGCCGCTCCTCGCACGACGGCGGGCCGCCGTCAACGAGGTGCAGTTGCAGTTTCGTGCCGGTCGGCGCCTGAATCAATGGTCAACCCGGCTTCGGAGGCCTTGCCAGGAGGCTCGGTCCCACCTAGACTCATGCCATGAACCGCGTCGCCATGGGGTGCCTCACCGGCCTGCTCGTCCTCGCCCTGCTCATCAGCATCGGCTTCAACATTCTTCAGTCGGCCGCCATCGCCGGCAGTGGCGGTGCCGGTGAGGAAAGGCGCGAGCCCCTTGACGAGCGACTGGAAGCGCCGGGGGCGTCGGGCGTGACCGACAAGATTGCGCAGATCGATCTGGAAGGTCTCATCACCTCGGCGGGGGGCGACAGTGGTCTGCTCGGCGGTGCCCTGCCGCAGCTCGACCTCATCAAGCAGGCGCTCGAGCAGGCGGTCGCTGACGAGCAGGTGAAGGCCGTGCTGCTGCGCATCCACTCGCCGGGCGGTGAGGTCACCGCCTCCGACACCCTCTACGCGGCGGTGCGACGGGCTGCGGCGCAGAAGCCGGTCGTGGTGTACATGGATGCTGTTGCCGCCAGCGGTGGTTATTATGTCGCCTGCGGTGCCAGCAAGATTGTCGCCTCCGAAACCACCCTGACCGGCAGCATTGGTGTCATGATGGAGTCGTTCAGCTACCACGGCCTGTTTGAAAAGGTGGGGCTCGGGGCACGCAGCTTCACCAGCGGTGCCTTCAAGGACACCCTCAGCGGCGCACGACCGATGCGCGAGGAGGAGGAGGCCTACGTGCAGGGGCTGGTCAATGAGATGTACGAACGTTTTCTCGGCATTGTCGCCCAAGCCCGCGGCAAGACGGCGGACCAACTGCGCGGTACGGTCGCCGACGGTCGCGTCTTCACTGGTGCCCAGGCACTCAAGGAGGGCCTGGTCGACCAAGTGGGCTACCTGGAGGACGCCTGGGAGCTGGCCCGTGAGCTTGGCAAGGCGCCGGGGGCTCGGGTGGTGAAGTACCGCTCGAATCCGGGCTTGCTGTCCCTGCTCGGTCTGGCCACGGCGCGCGCCGCAGGGCCGGTGAAACTGGAACTTGCCGGGGGGCCGTCCGGTGCCGTGCAGCCCGGCCTGCTGTATTATCTGCCGGCCTGGCTGGTGCGCTGACTCCCATGGATGCCCTGACAACCGCCGTCCTCAAGGACGTGACTCTGCTTGTCTGGTTGGCCCTGCTCGCCGGCGCCGTGGCCTACAAGGCCCTGCGTCTGGCGCGCCCCGCCGCCTGTTGGAACTGGAGCGGTCGCGTTGACGCCCGTCCGTACATGGCCGCCGACGCTGTTGTCGTGGCGGCGTTGTCGCTGCTGCTGCTAGGCGGTTTGCGCCAGGCGGGTGGCGGTGCCGCTGCCGCGGCGGAACCGGAACTCAGCGCGTCACTGGTGGCGGGTGGCATCTTTGTGCAGCTGTGCGCCGCCGCCCTGCTGCTGTTTTACCTGGGGGGCGTGCGCGGCCTGCATGCCGCCGAACTTTTCGGTGTGCGCCGGCTCGGACTGCTGCAGACCCTTGGTCTCACCGCGCTTCTGATGCTGCCGCTGCTGCTCGTCGTCAACGGGGTCGCCTGGGGCGTCAACGCCTGGCTGCAGTCCTTCTGGCCCGACCTCAAGGCGCAGGATGCCGTGCGCGCCTTTCGTGACTCCGGCGATGCCGTCGCCCGCCTTGTCCTTGTGGTTGCCGCCGTCGTCGTGGCGCCCCTCGTCGAGGAACTGATCTTCCGCGGTTTCATCTATGGTGTCATCAAGCGCTTCACCGACACCTGGTTTGCCGCGCTTTGCTCAGCCTTGCTGTTTGCCGTGGTTCACTTTCATGTCGGCAGCCTGCTGCCTTTGAGCGTGCTCGCCCTGCTGCTCTGCGCGGCTTATGAACTCAGTGGCAGCCTGCTTGTGCCCATGCTCATGCACGCCATCTTCAATCTCACCAGCCTTGTGCTGCTGCTTGCCTTTCCGGAGGTCGCCGCATGAAAACCCTTGCCGACATCGGTGAGGACGAACTCGTCCGTCGCCTCGTCCGCGGCCGCTGCAGCGGCGCCGGCGTCGTCGAGGGGCCGGGCGATGACTGTGCGGTGGTTCGCGCGCCGCGCCAGGGGCGGCACCTCCTTTTGAAAACCGATACGGTTGTCGAAGGCGTGCACTTCACCGTCGACACACCCGCGCACCTCATCGGCCGCAAGGCGCTGGCACGCGTGCTCAGCGATTTTGCCGCGATGGCGGCCACGCCGCGCCATGCCCTGGTCACCCTCATTGCTCCGCCAACCACTCCGGTGCGACGTGTGCTCGATCTCTACCGCGGTCTGCACGCGCTGGCCCGTCAGTTCGGGGTGGCGGTGGTCGGCGGCGAGACCGCCCGCGGCGGCCAGCTCATCGTCACGGTCAGTCTCAGCGGTGATGCTCCGGCGACGGGTTGGGTGCGCCGACATGGCGCGCGCGCTGGCGACCGACTTTTTGTCACCGGCCGCCTTGGCGGTTCACTCGGCGGTCGCCACCTGCGCTTCCTGCCGCGCCTGGCCGAGGCGCAGTGGCTGGCCCGGCGCTTGCCCGTGCGCGCCATGATGGACCTCAGCGACGGCCTTGCCAAGGATCTGCCGCGCCTCGCCGGCGGCGCCGGCCTCGGCTTTGAGGTGGAGCCTGAGGCGCTGCCCTGTGCGGCCGGCTGCAGTCCTGCCCAGGCTTGGGGCGATGGCGAGGATTATGAACTGCTGCTGGCGATCGACCCCGGGGTGCGGCCCGCGGCGCTGGCCGCCTGGCGCAAGGCCTTCCCGCGCCTGCCATTGACCTGCATCGGCCGGCTCACTCCCCCCCCGCGACGCAGCGCTGCACCCCTGGGGGGCTGGGATCATTTTCGCGCATGAAACTGGCGACGCCACATGACACCTGGGCCTGGGGACACGACCTTGGCGCCCGTTTGGTTGCTGGGGATGTGGTGGCTCTCTGCGGCCCGCTCGGTGCCGGCAAGACCCAGGCCGCCAAGGGCATTGTTGCCGGGCTCGGCTCTCAGGCTGCTGTCACCAGCCCGACCTTCACCCTCGTTCATGAGTACCGCGATGGCCGGCTGCCGGTCTTCCACTTCGATTTTTATCGCCACGAACACCCTGCGGCGGTGCTGGCGGCGGGCTGGGATGACATCCTTGACGAACCCGGAGTGGTGGTCGTCGAATGGGCCGACCGGTTTCCCGAGTTGCTGCCCGCGCAGGCTCGCTGGTTCACGTTCGAGGCCTTGCCGGACGGCTCCCGGCGTGTGATGGAGAAGACGGCCCCATGACTGCTGTTCTCGCCATCGATCTCTCCAGCCCGCGCGGCGTGCTCGCCGTCGTCCGTGACGGCGATGTGCTGCATGAGGCTGCTTTCACCAGTGAGCGCTCGCACAATGCCCGCCTGTTCGCGCCGCTTGGTGAGGCACTGGAGGCTCTCGGTACGGGGCCGGCCCGGCTTGTGGTCGGCACCGGCCCAGGCTCCTACACCGGTGTACGCATCGCCATCGCCGCCGCGCAGGCGGTTGCCCTGGCGCGTGGCTGGCCCGTCTTCGGCCTGCCCAGCCTGGTCACCGCCGCGGCCAGGCCGTATCGGGTGCTCGGCGACGCCCGTCGCGGCCAGTACTATGTGGCGGACATCGCCGGCAGTGCGGTGGAGCGGCTCCGTTTGCTCGATGCCGAGGCGGCGCGCGCCGAGGTTGCGACCGGTGGCGACTGGTTCACTTATGACGTGCTGGTGCCGCTCGGACTGACGAGTGTGGTCACCGTGCGTCCCGACGCGGTCGCGCTGGCACGCCTGGCCGCCGGTTGGGATGAGGCGACGGTGACGGCACGGGCTGCCCGGCCTCTCGAACCACTGTATCTGCAGGAGGCCTTCATCACCACGGCCAAAAAGGCCGGTAAACAGGTCGCCGCCTGACGCGGCGCCGGCAAACCCGTTCGCCCATGCGCATCGCCCTCTACTGCGGTTCCAACAGCGGCGTGGATCCCGCCTTCACGGCCGCCGCTGCCGGTCTGGCCGGCCACCTCGCCCGTGCCGGCATCGGCATTGTCTATGGCGGCGGCCGGGTCGGTCTCATGGGCGCGGTGGCCGATGCCGGCCTTGCCGCCGGCGGTGAGGTTATTGGCGTCATCCCGCAGGCGCTCATGGACAAGGAACTCGGCCATGCCGGTGTCAGCCGTCTGCATGTGGTCGGTTCGATGCACGAGCGCAAGCAGCTCATGGTCGACTTGAGCGACGCCTTCATTGCCCTGCCGGGCGGCTACGGCACCCTCGACGAACTCTTCGAGACCCTGACCTGGCTGCAACTCGGCTTCCATGGCAAGCCGGTTGGCCTGCTCAATGTCGGCGGCTTTTTCGACGGCCTGCTCGGTTTTCTCGACCGCGTCTGCGCCGACGGCTTCCTCCTGGGCGGGCATCGCGACTGTCTGCTGGTGGACACCTGCCCAGAGGCGCTGCTGGCTCGTCTGCAGGGCTTTCGCGCCCCTGACCTTGGCAAGTGGATCGAGCGCCTGACCGGCGAGGCGCGCTGAGTTGCGCAGGGGAAACCAGCAGGGTTCGTTAGGCGCGCCGGCAAAGAAAGTTGGGCGGTCTGTCAAAGAAAGTTAGGCGGTGGCGCGGCCTGCAGGGGGCTCCGGCCTGCGGGTCCGGGTTCAATGAGGGCTGCCGAGCGGGGGTGAGCAGGGGGTCCGCCTGAGAAAAAAGTGAGGAAAGAGTGAAAAAGCAGTTGCGGGGAGAGGGGGTA
>DAIUCN010000083.1:0-20130 GCA_036846165.1 Prosthecobacter sp. | reverse complement strand
GTCTTGGGCGACATGCGGTCGGGGGCGGGGAACTCAGTCCTCCATGAGCTTGACGGCGAGCCGGCGCATGAACTGCCGGTGGCTGTCCTGGCCGGAGCGTTCGAAAGCCTCGTCGAGGTTGCGCAGCATGCGCAGCAGGATGGCGTCCGTGGAGGCGGGTTGGCGGATGATTTCCTCCACGGCAGGGGTCGCCGCAGGGTGATGGCGGGCGACGTCGGCAGCCAGCATGAAGCGGCCGCGGTTGAAGCAGTCGACCAGCCAGATGCGTTCGGCATGCTCGGTGCGGGCGAGGAAGTGGCCGGGGAAGTTGCAGCCCTCGATGTTCAGATCGAAACGCTGGCCGAGCAGTCGATACAGGCAGCCGAGGCTGATCGGATTGCCCAGTCCGGTCTCGAGCACCCAGAACAGGTTGCTGTTCTGCGGGGCGTAATACTCCTTGTTGTTGCCACGGAAGCGCACGCCGCCGTCGCGGAAGGCGAATAGCCAATCGGCCAGCTCGCGCGCATCCATCCGCCCCTGGTCGCGGAAGGCCTCCTCGGCCAGCGCGTCGAGGCGCTTGGCCAGGTCGCCCGGCTGGGTGCGCCAGCCGTGCAGGTAGGCGGAGATCTGGGCGATGCCCTCCTCCAACTGCACGGTCGGCTGCTCCAGCCAGCGCCAGCGCATCCAGGTCTCCTCCAGATCGGTCTGGCGGGCTGGCAGCAGGATGCGGTTGAGATGACGCTCCTCGTCGGCCGTCAGCGGTCGGTCGATCAACCGCAGGTGCTCGGGCAGCTCACGGCGAATCGGTGCCAGTTCGCGCCGAAGCGCCTCCTGCACGACGGTGGATTCATCGTCGAGCAGGGTGATCAGGTGCCGGATGTTCGCAAGCGCGGTCATCACCTGTTTTGTAGCCAAGGACGGGCCAACTGAAAAGCCGAAAGTTCAGGTCGGCAGCGCGCGCAGGCGCTCGATGAGCGGTGGATGGCTGTGGTGCAATGCCACCGTCAGTGGGTGCGGCTGCGGGTGGGCGAGCTGGTCGGCGCAGAGCCGCTTCAGGGCCGAGCCGAGCGCCGCCCCGCCACCGCAGGCCCGGGCGGCGAAGGCGTCGGCCTGAAACTCATGGCGACGACTCAGCGCCAACCCTAGCGTGGCGGTGGCCAGGCTGAAGGGGTGGAAAACCACGCCGGCGAGCAGCAGGCCGATGCCGGCCGGTGTGCCGGTCACGCCGAAGGCGGCAAAGAAGCCTGGCGCGTTCAGCGCCCAGCCGAGCAGGGCGAGCCGCAGGCCGAGATCGGCCAGGCCGAAGGCGAGCTGGCGCGGCACGTGGCGCAGGCGCCAGTGGCCGATCTCGTGGGCGAGCACGGCGAGGATTTCCTCGGCGGGATGCTTTTCCAGCAGGGTGTCGTAGAGGGCAATGCGGCGGGTGCGCCCGAAGCCGGTGAAAAAGGCGTTCGCCTTGGAGGAGCGGCGCGAGCCGTCGACGACGCTGACTTCGGCGACCGGAAACTGCAGTTTTGCCGCGAGGTCGAGCACCGCGGTGCGCAGGGGGCCGTCCTCCAGGGGGCGGAACTTCAGGAACAGCGGCAGGATGAGGCGGGGCGACAGCCAGCTCATCAGCAGGCTGAAGCCGGCCAAGAACAGCCAGGCGTAGAGCGGAGCCCGCGCCTGGGTTTCAAACAGGGCGACCACGGCCGCCGCCACCGGCAGACCGAGCAGGGCCGAGAGCAGCAGGCCCTTGAGCTGGTCGCTGACAAAGGTGCCCGGCGTCGTGCGGTTGAAGCCGTGGCGCGCCTCGATGCCAAAGGTGTCCCAGATTTCGAAGGGCAGGGCCAGCAGTGACAGTGCCAGGCCGGCGAGGGCGAGCACGAGTACACCGGTCAGGATCGGGCCGCCGCCGAGATCGAGCGCGAGGCTGGCGGCGCTTTGCTGCAACTGGCCGAAGCCGCCGCTCCACCAGACGCCCAGCAGCAGGGCCAAGCCGGCGGCGCGCTGCAGCAGGTCGAGCCGCTGTTTTTCCGGCAGGTAATCGCGCAGGCGTTCGCGGGTCTCGGCGGTGTAAACTTCCTCCAGCTCCGGCGGCAGCGGTCGACCCAGGCGCGCGCTGTTGAGCAGGGCGGTCAGCAGATCGAGGTGGAAGAGGCCGAGCACGCCGACGAGGGCGGCGAGGAACCAGGGGTTGGCGAGGGACATCGGTGCACGTTCGTCCGGCCGGGGCAGAACCGCAAGCCGGGCGCGGCAAAGGCAAGGTTCGGTGGCGTTTTTTCTCGAAAGCACGGCTCCGGCTCCGGTATAACTGGAGAAACCCGTTATTGCATGTCCAAGAACCTCAGCGCCCTGTCCTTTCGCAAGGGCATCGAAAAGAATGTCTTTGAACGCATGGTCGAGGCCGCTGAGGCGGACGGCAGCGCCGAACGCGACGACCTCGTTCACCAGATGGGCCAGGAACATTTGTTCGGCGATGCCATCACCCTCGGTGCGGTGTCGTTCTACGACTTCCTGAAGAAGGAGAATGCCGGCAAAAAGGTCTTCCTGTGCAACGGCAGCGCCTGCCTGTGCGCCGGCACGCAGGAGGCACTCAAGAAACAACTGCACGGGCATTTTCCCGACTCGCAGATCGGCCACATCTGCTGCCTCGGCCGCTGCCACGAGGGCGGCGCCTTCCAGTACCAGGGCAGGAACTACTCGGGTCAGTCGGCGGCGGCGCTGACGTCGCTGTTTGAGACAGGGCAGGGGGATGCAACGGATCGTTATGCCGTGATCTCGACCCTGCAGCCGGCGCAACTGACGGCGGAGTTCCCGGGTGTCGATGCCTATTACGCCCCGTTCAAGCAACTGCTCGCCAGCGGCGACCGCGACGCGCTCGGCGCCGAACTCAAGGCCAGCGGCCTGCGCGGCCGCGGTGGCGCGGGCTTCCCGCTTGCCATCAAGTGGGCCGGCTGTCGCTCGGCGGCCGGTGAGGTGAAATACGTGGTCTGCAACGCCGACGAGGGCGATCCCGGGGCCTACATCGACAAGTACCTCATGGAGCAGCGACCCCACAGTGTGCTGCTCGGCATGATGGTCGCCGGCTGGTATGCCGGTGCCGCCACCGGCATCCTGTACATCCGTGCCGAGTACCCCGATTCGCTGACGATCGTCAACCAGGCCATCGAGGACCTGCATGCCGCGGGGTTGCTGGGCGACAACATCCTGGGCTCCGGTTTCAACTTCCGCCTGAAGACCCTCAAGGGTGCCGGCGCCTACATCTGCGGCGAGGAAACCGCCCTGCTCGCCAGCATCGAGGGCCAGCGTCCGGAGGTGCGCACGCGCCCGCCCTTCCCGGTGCAGGAGGGTCTGTTCCGCAAGCCGACCATCGTCAACAATGTCGAGACCTTCGCCAACCTGCACGCCATCCTGACGCTCGGCGGCAAGGGCTACGCCGCCATCGGCACGCCGCAGTCCACGGGCCCGAAGCTGCTTTCGCTCGACAGCCACTTCGTCCGGCCCGGCATCTACGAGGTCGCCATGGGCACGCCCCTGCGCGCGGTCTTCGACCTCGCCGGCGGTTTCAAAACCCCCGTCAAGGCGGTGCAGATCGGCGGTCCGCTCGGCGGCATCGTGCCGATGGCCCAGGTGGACCGACTCACCGTCGACTTCGAAAGCTTCAAGCAGGCCGGCTTTCTGCTCGGTCACGCCGGCGTCGTCAGCCTGCCGGAATCGCTGCCGATGATCGAGTACATCGAGCACCTCTTCCAGTTCACCGCCGACGAGAGCTGCGGCAAATGCTTCCCCTGCCGCCTCGGCAGCACGCGCGGTCGCGAACTGGTCGCCAAGGCCCGCGTGGATCAAGGGTTCAAGATCGACCGCACGCTCATCGGCGATCTGCTCGAAACCATGGAGCAGACCTCCCTCTGCGCCCTCGGCGGCGGTGTGCCGCTGCCGATCAAGAACGCCCTCGAACACTTCGCCGACGAACTGCGCCCCTACTTCCAAGACTGACACCGCCATGGTCCAGGATCTCTCCACCCTCACTGCCTTTATCGACGGCGAACCCGTGCGCTTCCAGGAAGGCGACACCGTCCTCAAGGTCATCGATGACCGCCACGGCCGCGGTCACGTGCCCACGTTGTGCGACGCCCCCCAACTCGAGCCCTACGGCGCCTGCCGCGTCTGTTCGGTCGAGGTCGCCCTGCAGCCCGACGGCCCGCGCCGCGTGGTCGCCTCCTGCCACACGCCGATCAGCGCCGGCATGCACATCTTCACCGAGTCGCCGAAGGTGCGCCGCCTGCGCAAAAACATCGTCGAACTCGTGCTCACCGATCACCCGCTGGACTGCCTGACCTGCGAGGTGAACGGCAACTGCGAGCTGCAGACGGTCGCCGCCAAGGTCGGCATCCGACAGGTGCGCTACCCGGCCGGCGCCAACCACCTCGACCGTCCCAAGGACCGCTCGCATCCCTACATGACCAGCGAGCTGTCGAAGTGCATCAACTGCGCCCGCTGCGTGCGCGCCTGCGACGAGGTGCAAGGCCAGCATGTGCTGTCGATGCACGGCCGCGGCTTCAACGCCCGCATCATCAAGGGGCTCGACCAGTCCTTCATGGACTCCACCTGCGTCTCCTGCGGCGCCTGCTCCCAGGCCTGCCCGACCTCGGCGATCAGCGATGTCTTTTTCTCGAAGTCGATCGAGGCCACCAAGAAGACCCGCACCGTCTGCACCTACTGCGGCGTTGGCTGCAACCTCAACGTCGCCACCAAGGGCGGCGAGGTGCTCAGCATTCAGGCGCCGACCGATTCCCTGGTGAATCACTCGCACACCTGCCTCAAGGGCCGCTACGCCTTCAAGTTCGTCAACCATGCCGACCGCCTGCGCACGCCGCTGATCCGTCGCGACGGTCAGCTGCAGCCGGCCACCTGGGACGAGGCCTACGAGCATATTGTCACGAACCTGCGCCGCCTCCAGGCCGAATACGGCGGCGACGCCATCGCCGGCATCTCCTCGGCCCGCTGCACGAACGAGGAAAACTACCTCATGCAGAAGCTGATCCGGGTCGGCTTCGGCACCAACAACATCGATGCCTGCGCCCGCGTCTGCCACAGCCCGACCGCCTGGGGCATGCAGAAGGCCTTCGGCACCGGTGCCGCCACCAATCAGATTGCCGACCTGCAGTTCACGAACTGCATCCTCGTCATCGGCGCCAATCCGACCGAGGGGCATCCGGTCACCGGCTCGAAGATCAAGCAGCGCGCCATGAAGGGCGTGCCGCTCATCCTCATCGACCCGCGCGCCATCGAGCTCGCCCCCTACGCCACCCATCACCTGCAGCTGCGGCCCGGCACCAACGTCGCCCTGCTCGACATGTTCGCCTACTACATCTGGGAGGCGGGCCTGGTCGATCAGGACTTCATCCGCAGCCGCTGCGAAAACTGGGAGGAGTTTGAAGCCGGCCTGAAAAGCCTCGATCTCGATGAACTCGAGCGCATCCACGGCGTGCCGCGCGACCAGGTGCGCGCCGCCGCCATTGAGTATGCCAGGGCCGACAACGCCATGGCCTTTCACGGTCTCGGCGTTACCGAGCACAGCCATGGCTCAAAGACCGTGATGACCATTGCCGACATCGCCATGATGACGGGCAACATCGGCCGGCCCGGTGTCGGCGTGAACCCGCTGCGCGGCCAGAACAACGTCCAGGGCGCCGCCGACATGGGCTGCCAGCCGCACCAGGGCGCGGGGTACCTGCCGGTCGACGATCCCGAGGTGCACCGCCGCTACGAGGAGTTCTACGGCGTGCACCTGAGCGACCGCATCGGCTGGAAGATCCCGCAGATGTACGAGGCCGCCCTCGCCGGCCAGCTCAAGGCCCTGTGGATCATGGGCGAGGATGTCGTCCAGACCGATCCCAACACCGAGCACGTCAAGGCCGCGCTCAGCGCCCTCGAGTTTGTCGTGGTGCAGGAACTCTTCCTCAACCCGACCTGCGACTACGCCGACGTCGTCCTGCCCGCCTCCTCCTTCCTGGAAAAGAGTGGCACCTTCACCAACGGCGAGCGCCGCGTCCAGCGCGTCAACGCCGCCATCCCGCCGCTGGCCGGCACCAAGCCCGACGGCGTCATTCTCTGCGAGGTCATGCAGCGCCTCGGCCTCGCCCAGGACGACTACACCCCCGATGGCGTACTCGCCGAGATTGCCCGCATCGTGCCTTTCTTCAAGGGCGCCACCTGGGAGGGCCTCACCGATCAGGGCACGCAGTGGCCGATTCAGGACGGCTGTGTCGGCACCGAGATCCTGCACACCACCGAGTTCAAGCGCGGCCGCGGCAAGTTCCACTTCTTCCGCTTCCAGGAGTCGAAGGAGATCGAGAAACACGGCGATGAATTCCCCTTCATCCTCACCACCGGCCGCATCCTCGAGCACTACAACTGCGGCACCATGACCCGCCGCACCGGCAACGCCCGCATCGTCACCGAGGATCTGCTCGCCGTGAACCCTGCCGACGCCAGGAAAAAGGGCATCGCCGATGGCGACCTCGTCCGCGTCTTCTCCGCCCGCGGCGACGTCCGCCTCAAGGCCAAGGTCAGCGACGAGGTCAAACCCGGCATCCTCTACACCACCTTCCACTTCCCGGAAAACCTGGTCAACGTCGTCACCAGCAGCGAGTGCGACGCCGACACGATGTGCCCCGAGTACAAGGTCGTTGCGGTCGATGTGGAAAAGGTCGCAGGCGCGACAGCACGGAGGCATTGATGGCGGCTCGGTGTTGCATCGTGAGTGGCTTGCATTTTCCTTTGTTGTCGTCGCTTTGCTGTTTGGTTCTCATGCGGACACGCCGATGGGTCATGTGCCTGAGCCTGCTGGCGGCGGTGGCTGCCGGGAAGGCCGAGGAGCGTTTTGACTTCAGCGGGCCGGGCATGGCGACGACCTTCCGCATTGCCTGTTACGCTAAGGATCGGGCGCTGGCGGAGAAGGCGGTGGCGGCCTGTTTTGAGCGGATCGCGCAACTCGATGCGGTGTGCACGGACTACGATCCGACCAGCGAGTTGATGCGCCTCTGTGCGCCGGAGGCGGCGCGGCCGATGGCCGTCAGTGCCGAACTGTTTGGTGTGCTGGAACGGGCACAGGCCTTGGCGGTCGCCACCGACGGGGGCTTCCATCCCGCCTGCGGTCCCTTGACCCAGCTGTGGCGGCGGACGCGGCGCACGGGCAAGCTGCCGCCGGTCGAGCGGGTGCAACGCGGTCTGGAGGCGGCGGCGCGCTGGCGCGAGATCCGGTTGGAACCGGCGACCCGGGAGGTGACGTTGCCCGTCGGCACCCTGCTGGACCTGGGCGGCATCGCCAAGGGCTACGCGGCCGATGCCTGCCTGCGCGTTCTGCGCGAGCACGGCCTGGAGCGGGCGGTCGTGCAGGCGGGCGGCGACACCGCGGTCGGCAAACCGCCACCGGGCAAGCAGGGCTGGGAGGTCAAGCTGCGCACCTTCACCCGGCCGGGCGAGGACGATGACCTGCGCGTGCTGACGCTGAGCGATTGTGCGGTGTCGACCTCGGGCGACCTGTACCAGTTCCTCGAAATCGACGGCGTGCGCTACTCGCACATCGTCTCGCCGGTCACCGGCCTCGGCCTGACCGAACGCATCGCCTGTTCGGTGATTGCCGCCGATGGCGCCACCAGCGATGCCTTGGCGACCGCGATGTGCGTGCTCGGTCCGGAGCGCGGACAGGCCCTGGCGGACAAGCTCGGCGTGCAGGTCCTCTTTGCCCTGCCGCCCAAGCCCTGATCAGACGCGGCGCAGCTTGTAGGGATAGACCTGGTCGGCGTTCCACTGGCAGGCATAGAGGTCGCCGGCGTCATCGACACCGACATCGTGGACGTTGCGGAACACCGGCTCGTTCTGCAGCAGCAGGCCGACCTGGCCGTCCTGGTCGAGCTTGGGCGTGTGCGCGCCGGGCGCGGAGACGACGCGGTTGTCGCGGTCGAGGATGACGATGAAGCCGCGCTCGCGCCACATGCGGTAGTCGCCCGGCTTCATGCCAAAGCAGACGCCCGACAGCAGCAAGTCGCCGGCGATGACGGGTCGGCTCAGGTAGGCGCCCGGCAGGTACACCGAGCGGACGTACTCGCCGGCGAGGCTGTACCAGTGGAACTCGTTGCGGATGCGCTCGGTGCAGAGCACGAGCGGTTCCGGGCCGCGGCGGTCAATGGCGACCCCGTGGGCCTGCATGAACTTGCCGGCGTTCATCGCCTGGGTGCTGATGCCGCCAAACTTGCGCACGAACTTGCCCTGGGCGTCGAAGTGCAGGATGAACTGCGAGCCGTAGCCGTCGGCCACATAGAGGTCGCCATTGGGCGCGGCGGCGGCCTCGGTGGGCGCGTACTTCATGCTGGCATCGTAGGCGCCGCAGGCATGGGCGTGCGGTAGCTGCAGCACGGCCTCGCCGGTGAGGCTGGTCTTCAGCACCGTGCCGCTGCCCGGATCGCAGAGAAGCAGGTGTTCGCCGCCGTTGCTGGTGTCGAGACTGAGACCGTGGCCGGAGCGCCAGTTCAGGGTCCAGCTGTCGAGCACACGACCGTCCTTGTCGAAAATCAGGACGTTGTTTTTGGCTTCATCGGTGATCAGGAACAGACGCCCCTGGGCGTCCTGAATCATCTCGTGGCAGTTCTTCACCGGGTGCCTGGCGCGGTCGGCCTGGCACCACTGCAGATCGACCTGATACCGGTGTGTGCCATGGCCGATGACCGCGCCCTGCAGGGAGGTCTTGCTCTGGGCGCGCACGAAGGGGGTGGCGAGTCCGGAGGCGGCGGTGGCAAGCAGGCGACGTCGGTTCATGCAGCCAAAAAAGCCGGTCTTGGTCTGCCTGCCAGAAAAAACCGCGGTCAGGGGCTGAGTCGCTCGATTTTCCAGCCCTCGCCCTCGCGGCGGTAGCGCAGGCGGTCGTGCAGGCGGCTGACCCGGCCCTGCCAAAATTCAAACTCCTCGGGCTCGAGCACGTAGCCGCCCCAGAACGGCGGGCAGGGGATGGGGCTGTCGCCGAAGCGCGCGCGCATCTCCGCCTCGCGCTGCTCCAGCCACTCGCGACCGGGGATGACCCGGCTCTGCTCGGACACCCAGGCGCCAATCTGATGGCCGGCGGGACGGGCGGCGAAGTAGCTCTCCGCCTCGCTGCGCGGCAGCTTGCGCACGACGCCGCGGACGCTGACCTGGTGGTGGCGCGGCGCCCACAGGAAGACCGCGCTGGCGCGCGGGTTGGCGGCGAGTTCGCGGCCCTTGCGACTGTCGTAGTTGGTGAAGAAGTGCAGGCCGTCGTCGTTCAGCCCCTTGAGCAGGACCGTGCGTGCCGACGGTCCGCCATCCTCGCCGATCGTCGCCAGGGTCATGGCATTCGGCTCGGCCAGGCCATGGTCGAGGGCGTCCTTGAGCCAGGCGCGGAACAGCACGTGCGGGTCGGCCGGGGCGGTCGACTCGATCAGGCTGTCGAGTTCGTAGCTGACGCGTAGGTCGCGCAGGGTGTCGGGTGGGAAATCCATCATGATGCCAGAAGAAACGCGCGTCCGACCGTTGCGGCAATCCGCAGTTTGCGCCTTGGTGGGAAAATCTTGCCATGGCTACCGGACTCCTCAGCGACCTCGACCGCGTCCTGCTCAGCGCCGAGCAGATCCATGCCCGCGTCGGCGAACTCGCCGCGCGCATCCAGGCCGACGCCGGCGGTCGCCTGCTGACCGTGGTCGCCCTCATGGACGGCTCCCTGTTTTTTGTCGCCGACCTGCTGCGCCGGCTCGACCTGCCGGTGCGGCTGGTCAGTCTGGGCGCCAGCAGTTACCACGGCGGCACCAGTTCATCCGGTGAGGTGCGCGTGGCCTGGCCGCCCGGACTGAGCCTGGCGGGCGAGGACGTCCTGCTGCTCGACGACATCTATGACACCGGCCTGACCCTGGCCACCCTGCGCGAGCGCCTGCTCGCCGAGCGACCCGCCTCGCTGCGCCTCGGCGTCCTGCTCAACAAGGTCCGGCCGCGCGCGGTCGAGGTGCCGCTCGACTACTGCGGCTTCGAGATCGGCGATGAATTCGTCGTCGGCTACGGCATGGACTACCAGGGCCGCTTCCGCAACCTGCCCTGCATCGGCATTCTCAAGCCATGACCGGACGCGTGCTGTTTTTCTCCCTGCTGCAGGACCTGACCGGCTGTGCTGAGCTGGAGGTGACGGGTGCGCCGGCGACCGTGGGTGAGCTGCTTGAACGCGATTTGTATGCGCGCTGGCCGGCCCTGCACGAGTGGGATGCCGCCCTGCTGCTGGCGCTCGATCACGCCTACGTGCGCCGCGACGCTGCCCTGCACGAGGGGTTTGAACTGGCCCTGATGCCGCCGGTGCAGGGAGGTTGACGTCGACGATCAGCCGAACATGAGGCGGCCGATGACGACCGACAGCATCATGCCGACGACGTCGGCGGTGAGGCCGGCGACAATGGCGTGGCGGACCTTGCGCACGCCGACCGAGCCGAAGTACACGGCGAGCACGTAGAAGGTGGTTTCGGTCGAGCCGAACATGATGGCGGCGGTGAACTTCAGGGTTTCACCGGCTTCCGGCCGGGTGAGGATCTCGTTGAGCACGCCGACCGAGCCGCTGCCGCTGAGCGGGCGCATCAGCGCCATGGGCAACAGTTCGACCGGGAACCCAATCAGGCCGAGCAGCGGTGCCAGCAGCAGTTCGAGGATGAGCAGGGCACCGGAGCTGCGGAAGATCGCCAGTGCGACCAGCATGGCGACCAGGAAGGGCATGATGCGGGTGGCCATGGCGAAGCCTTCCTTGGCGCCCTCGACGAATTCCTCGTAGACCTTGACGCCGCGGTTGAGGGCAACGGCCAGGGTCACCACCAGCAGCAGCGGGATCGCAGCTCCGGACCCGGCGTTCATGAGGCGCCGCCAGGCCGGAGGTTCGGCCGGTGTCTCGGTCGCCTCCACTGCGGCGGCCGGGGCTTGCGCGCGCTGCTGCGAGGCCTCCAGCACCTGGGACAGGCCGGTGGCGTCGAGCACCTGCCCGCGCAGCGCAGGCGGGCCGAGTTCGAGCACCAGCCCGGCGCCGAAAAGCAGGAGCAGCAGGCCGGTGAGCAGGCGGGTCTTGCGACCCGCCGGGGGCGGGCTGTCGGCCGTGGCTTTGGTCGCGGCGCTCTCGGCTTCATCGGGGCGCGCGCGGAAGATCGGCAGGCCCTGCAAGCCGCGGGCGACCAGGATGGCGGTGAGGGTGGTGCCGGCGGTGGCAAGGATCGTGGGCACGATGACCTGGTGGGCGCCCTTGACCCCGGCGGCGGTCAGGTAGTTGATGACGCTCGAGGGCAGCAGGGTGAAGGCGGCGGTGTTCATCGCCAGGAAGGTGACCATGGCGTTGCTGGCGGTCTGCTTGTGCGGGTTCAGCTCCTGCAGGTGGGTCATGGCCTTCAGGCCGAGCGGGGTCGCGCTGTTGCCCAAGCCCAGCATGTTGGCGGAGAGGTTGAGGATCATCGAGCTCATCGCCGGATGGTTGGCGGGCACGTCGGGGAAGAGACGGCGCATGAGCGGGGCGACCAGGCGGGCGGCGGTCTCGAGCAGGCCGGCCTTTTCCATCAGGCGCATGATGCCCAGCCAGAACATCATCATGCCGGCCAGCGGCAGGGCGATGCCCATGACGGCAGTCTCGGTCATGGCCAGGGCCGAGGCGGTCACGCCGTTGTCGCCGGAAAACCGGCCAAACCAGGCGGCGGCCACGAGGCCGGTGAGGAGGAGCAGGGCCCAGATGAGGTTGAGCATGGCAAAAAGGAGTTGAGAACTGTGCGCCCGGCAGGGAAAACACCACGTATTCCTGACCGTAAAGCGCGGCGGCCGCCCTTTGGCAAGAACCAACGCCTCCGCACTCCCTGCTTCCGAAGACCCTGCAATGCCCGCCACCATCCAAGTCGCCAGCCTACGCAGCGGCGTCACGCCGCATGTGATCCGCATTTGGGAGCGTCGCTACGGTGCGCTCACCCCGAGCCGCACAGGCACGAACCGCCGGCTCTACTGCGACGAGGAGATTACCCGCCTGCGCCTGCTGCGCGAGTTGACGGAATGCGGCCACCGCATCGGCAGTGTCGCCCGCCTCGACACCGACCAGCTGGATGCCCTACTGCAAAAGAGTCGTGCGGGCACGGCTGTGGCAGCCGGTCTGCTCAGGGCACCGGCTGAAATCGCGCCAGGTCCTGGCGCTGCCGCCACGGCCGAGCAGCACATTCAGGCCTGCATGGAGGCGGCCAAGGCTTACGATGGCGACCGCTTGCGCCGCCTGCTACAGGAGGCAAGACTCGAATTCGGCCTGCGCTGCTGCGTTCACCAGGTCGTCTGTCCTCTCATCGAGCAAATCGGTCTGTCCTGGCAGCAGGGCAACCTGCGACCCGGCCACGAACACATGGCCACAGCAGTCTTGCGCGAGTTTCTCGTCACACCGGTGCCTGGCAGCCAAACCGCGCCCTCGGCACCGGAAATCATCATCACCACCCCGGCCGGCGAGGTGCATGAACTCGGCGCCCTGCTCGCCAGTGTCTCCGCCCGCGATCTCGGCTGGCGGGTCACCTACCTCGGTCCAAACCTGCCCACCGAGGAAATTGTCGCCTGCGCCCGGGGTCGCAGTGCCCGCGCGGTCGCCCTCAGCGTTGTCTACCCGCCCCACTGCCCAGTCATCGAGGGCAAGCTGCGCAAGATCCGCGAGATGCTGCCGCCCTCGACCGCCCTGCTGGTTGGCGGTCGCGCCGCCGGCAGCTACGCGCCGCGCCTGGCTGATCTCGAAATCCACTGGGCCTTCGACCTGACCGCGCTCGATCACCTGCTGGTCCGACTGGCCATCCCAGCGACGGGCTGACTCAGGGCTTCGGCCGGTGCGCCGCAAAGGTCTTCTGATGGTGGCGCATGAGCGTCAGGCCATCCTTTTCATAGCTGTCGACCGCGCTGTGACCGATGCCATCGAGGCTCAGGAAGCCGTGCTCAATGCCAAGGCCCTTCAGGTGTTCGGAGAACTGCAGGTTGTCGGCATAATTGAAACACTTCGTGCCGTCCCAGAGCAGCAGGCTCAGGGCGGGGCGCTCCGGTCGCGCCGCGTAGGCCTTGGCCAAGTCCCAGGCGTTGTAGCCGATGGGCAGGATGCGCAGGGTTTCGGATTCGCGGCCTTCGTTGTCGCGGATCGTCCGCTCGGGACCGTAGCCGGAACCGCCGGGCGCGCCCGACAGAAACAGCTCGGGATGCTTGAACAGGATGCGCGTCGCCCCGCGTCCCCCCTGCGAGTAGCCCTCGAGGGCCCGGCCCTCGCGTGTGCCCCAGGTCCGCCAGGTGCGGTCGATGTGCGGGATCAGTTCCTTCACGAAGACCGTTTCGCCGAGGGCGTTGGATCGGTCGGTCATGTCATACCAGCTCACCGGCCCGCCGTTGGGGAAGATGTAGATCGTCGGCTCGATCTGCCCGGCGCGAATGGCCTTGTCGACGTAGGCCGCCAGCCGCACGCCCTTGTTTTCCGCCCCCGGACGACCCCCGTGCAGGTGGTAAACCACCGGGTAACGCTGCGTGCCGCTGTCGTAACCGGGCGGCAGGTAGAGGTAGTAACCGACCTCGATGCCCATCGACGGACTGCGGAAGGTGGCGTGACGCACTCCCTCCGGCAGGATCTTGCGCGCCCACTCGGCGTTTTCCATCGGTGCGACCCAGCGGAAGGGCGCGGGTGACTTCTTGTCGGCCTTCGCCTGCTGGGCGTTGGCCACAGGCAGGGACAGGGCGAGCAGGGCAGGGAGCAGAAAACAGCGCATGGCCGATATGAACCGTTCACACACGGCCGGTCTTGCCGGGAGTTCTGGGGGGCTGATCTGCGGTTTACCTGCGGGAGCTTTCAAATCCGAGAAATAGCCAATGTCCAACAAGGAAGCTCGAATGACGAAGGGCTCCCGGCAGCCAACCCTGCACGGCGCTCTGGGACAGAGGCCCTGCCGATCCACCTCCGTGCCCCTCCATCCCTCTGTGGTTTACTCATCCCGTCGTCCGTTCGATTGCAGTCAGTCCCGGCTTGCCGGGTGGCATCGACCGTGCTTCAGGCTTTTTCATGATCCGTCTGCTGCTGCTCTTCCTGCTGCTCGCGGCGCCGCTGCGCGGCGACGAGTGGTGGGCTTGGAGCCTGCTGGAATTCCGGCGGACGGAGACCTCGTCGACCGGGCTCTTTCTGGGCAACCGGCTCGATGACGAGGACGGGGCCTATGTGCAGATCGCCAGTCCCCGCCATCGCCAGGCCCTGCTGCCCTGGCTCGACCTTGGCCTGGGGCTGTCGCTGCTGAGCATCGAGAGTCCGACCACCGGCGAACGCTTCTGGCAGGGGCGACCCGAGGTGGAACTCAACCCGCATGTCAACCTGGGTCCGCAGCTGCGGCTCGACCTGCGCAACCGCATGGAGTGGCGCTGGAACGAGCGCGAGGAAATCGACATCCATCGCTCGCGCCACCGCCTGCAGGCGGCCTGGACGCTGAAGCAGCCGCTCGGGCCGCTGACGCGCTGCTTTGTCAGCCATGAATGGCTGAGCGACCTGCCCAATCGGCAGTCGCTGGAGAACCGCGCGGTGCCGCTCGGCCTGACCTTCCGGCTTTCCGACCAGGCCGATCTCGACCTGTTCTACATGCTGTTCTCGGTCCGTCAGCAGGCGGTGTGGTCGCACGAGTCCGTGCTCGGCACCTACTTGCGACTGCGCTTCTGAGGGGCGGCGGCCTTCTTGGTCGCCTTCTTCGCGGCCTTGGCGGCCTTCGCTTCGGCGGCGTCGAGTTCATCGAGCTGGCGCTGCAGTTCGGCGGCCCGCGCCTCGAGGTCGGCGAGCTTCTGGGTCGCCGTCGCGCGCTTCTTGAGGATGCGGCGCAGCTTCGGCCAGTGCTCCTCGTCGACGATGTAGCCGATGCAGCGTTCCGTGCCGCAGCGGCAGGGGTGGTCTTCCCAGGTGTCGAGATCGAAGCCGTAGTTGTAGGTGAGTTCCTCGCCCTTGGCGATGGCGCGCTTCGAGTAGACCCAGATGCGGCCGCGCTCGATGAAGGCCTCGCAGTTCGGATCGCAGGAATGGTTGATCAGGCGTGCGGCATTGCCGGTGTGGGCACCGTCGATGTCGTAGCGGCTGTTGAGGGTGAAGATGTAGACGGCGGCGCAGCCGGTTTCGCGCGACTGCTCCAGCAGGGCCTGGCCGCGGCGCTCGCTCTCGGCCTTGGTGATCTTCTCACCGACGTACTCGATGACGGGTGTGTCCGCCGGGATGTCGGAGCGGGCGAACAGGCCCTGGTGATGGATGGAGGAGCGACGGGCGATCCACAGGGGCTGAGGGCTGGCGGCGGGCATGAAGTCGGGAGAGGAGCGGATGTGATGCCGTCGCCCCAGGGAAAGTCAAGCCGGGCTCCAAAAAGTTTGGGGCCCGGTCGCTGCAGGGATGCCGCGGGGTCAGCGCAGGTTGACCGCGCCGCCATCGAGCGGGTAGGCGCAGCCAGTGACGAAGGAGGCTTCGTCGCTGCACAGGTACAGCGCCAGGGCGGCCACCTCGTCCGGGCTGGCCATGCGGCCGATGGGCTGGGCGGCGCTGAGTTTCTCGAACATCTCCGCCTCGCGACCCGGGTAGGTGCGCGCCAGGTAGCCGTCGACAAACGGCGTGTGCACCCGCGCCGGGCAGATGCAGTTGCAGCGCACGCCCTGGCCGATGAAGTCCTTGGCGATCGAGTAGGTCATGGTCAGCACCGCGCCCTTGGTCATCGAGTAGGCAAAGCGGTCGGGCAGGCCCATGTTGGCGGCGATCGAGCAGAGGTTGAGGACAACGCCGCCGCCCTGGGCGACCATGCGCTGCACGGCGGCCTGGGCGCAGTGGAAGACGCCCTTGATGTTGATCTGGTAGAGGCGGTCGAGGTCGGCTTCCGTCGTGGTCAGCAGGGTGCCGATGTGGGCGATGCCGGCGTTGTTGACCAGGACGTCGATGCGGCCGCGCCGGGCAACGATGGCGTCCATGACCGCGGTCACCGCCGCGCCGTCGCCGACGTCGCAGGCCGCCTCGGCGGCGTCGCCACCGGCCGCGCGGATTTCCTCGGCCGTGCCACGGGCCGCCTCGGCCGACAGGTCGAGCACCTCGACGCGCGCGCCCTGGCGGGCAAAGAGCAGGGCGATGGCTTTGCCGATGCCGGAGCCGGCTCCGGTGATGACGACGGTCTTGTCAGCGAGGGAAAACATAGGCGGCCACCTTCGGAAATTCCGGCGGGCTGCCAAGGGATTTCTTCGCACGGCGCCGCTTGACTCCGCCGCCGCCGACGCCACCCTGCACTCCCCTATGGCAAAAGTCCTCATCATCGGTGCCGGCGGCGTCGGCCGTGTCGTCGTCCACAAGTGCGCCCAGCTCCCGGAAGTCTTCAGCGAGATCCTGCTCGCCTCGCGCACCAAGGCCAAGTGCGACGCCATTGCCGCCGAACTTTCCCGGCCGATCCGCACCGCCGCGGTCGATGCCGACAACGTCCCGGAACTGGTCGCCCTCATCAAGGATTTCCAGCCCGAGGTCGTCATCAACGTCGCCCTGCCCTACCAGGACCTGACCATCATGGACGCCTGCTTGGAGACCGGCGTGCACTACATCGACACCGCCAACTACGAGCCGCGCGACGTCGCCAAGTTCGAGTACCACTGGCAGTGGGCCTACCAGGAGCGCTTCAAGGCCGCCGGCCTGACCGCCCTGCTCGGCTGCGGCTTTGACCCGGGGGTCACCAACGTGTACACCGCCCATGCGCTGAAGCATCACTTCAACCGCATCGACACCCTCGACATCATCGACTGCAACGCCGGCGACCATGGCAAGGCGTTCGCGACGAATTTCAACCCCGAGATCAACCTGCGCGAGGTGACCGCCAACGGTCGCTACTGGGAAAACGGCCAGTGGGTCGAGACCAAGCCGCTGGAGATCAAGCGCAGCTTCGATTTCCCGGAGGGTATTGGTCCGAAGAACATCTACTGCCTCTACCACGAGGAGCTGGAGAGCCTGACCAAGCACATCCCGATGCGCCGCGCCCGCTTCTGGATGACCTTTGGCGACGCCTACATCAAGCACATGGAAGTGCTGGTGAACGTCGGCATGACCCGCATCGATCCGGTCGTGCACAAGGGCGTCGAGATCATCCCGATCGAGTTCCTCAAGACCCTGCTGCCGGAGCCGGGCACGCTCGGCGCCGACACCAAGGGCAAGACCTGCATCGGCAACTGGATCGAGGGCGAGGGCAAGGACGGCCAGTTCAAGCGCCTGTACGTTTACAACGTCAAGGATCACGAGGACTGCTACCGCGAGACCAACAGCCAGGGCGTCAGCTACACGACCGGCGTGCCGGCGATGATCGCCGCCAAGCAGCTGCTCACCAACCCGGCCGAGTACCGCCAGCCCGGCGTCTGGAACCTCGAGCAGCTCAATCCGGACCCGTTCATGGCCGACCTCAACGCCCACGGCCTGCCCTGGGTGGAGACCTTCCCGACCCAGCCCCTGCCCGGCGAGTGACCGGCCCTTCCGCTTTCCTGCACGCCGCCGTCGCGGCCTGAATCGCCATGCGCAAGCCGCCCCCGACCGCCCGCCAGAACCGCCACAGCCAGGCGCCGCCAACCTCCGTGCGCACCTATGAGGAGGACGACCTGCCCTTCCTGCTCGACGGCAAGGCGGACCCGCTGGTGCTCGTGCTCGACTGCATCCAGGACCCGCACAACCTCGGTGCCTGCCTGCGCACCGCCGATGCCGCCGGCGTCGCCTGCGTGGTCATGCCCAAGGACAAGTCGGCCCCGGTCAGCGACACCGTCCTGCGCGTCTCCTGCGGCGGCGCCGAAAACGTGCCGCTCGTCCGTGTCACCAACCTCGCGCGGGCCATGGACCGGTTGAAAAAGCTCGGCGTCTGGCTGGTCGGCACGGCCGATGAAGCCACGCAGTCGCTGTATGACCTCGATCTGAAGGGCGGCATCGGCATCGTCATGGGGGCCGAGGGCGAGGGCATGCGCCGGTTGACTGCCGAGCACTGCGACTTTTTGGCACGCATCCCCATGGCCGGCAAGGTGCCCTGCTTGAACGTTTCCGTGGCGACCGGTGTCTGCCTGTTCGAGGCCGTCCGCCAGCGCATCCGCGCTTGAAATGCCGGCATTTGCGCCGACCAGTTCCGAATCAAAAACCCCGCGCGGCGCCACCTGGCCGGCGCACGTATAGCCTTCAAGGATACCCTCCAACGACATGTCTGACGATTTCACGCCCAGAAACGACCCCCCTTCCGGCCGCCGCGGCCCTGACCAGCCCTTCAACTGGCGCGGCTTCCTGCTTTTTGCCATGGTGCTGCTGCTGGTTGGCTCCGCCCTGATGGTGCGCGGCGACAGCGCGCGCGCGACCAGCATCACCTACCGCGAGTTCATCGACCTCGTCCGCGAAGACAAGATCGACAAAACCCGCGACCTCGAACTGATCCAGCAGGACACCACCACCGCCGAGTACATCAAGGGCTTCCAGTTCAAGGCGCCCGAGGGTCTCAAGGGCAAGGCGGCGCGTGAGGCTGAACCGGTGTCGGTGCCGTTCAGCGTGCCGGTCAGCATCCAGTACCAGAAGGAGGAACTCAAGGCGCTCATGGACCAGCACGGGCTGGTGCTCATCCCGCGCTACGAAAACAACCAGTGGGGCACCATGCTGGTCTCCATGCTGCCGATCTTCCTGCTGCTGTTCTTGCTCTACTTCCTGGTGCGCCAGCAGCTCAAGTCCGCCGGCCGCGGCGCCCTCAGCTTCGGCAAGAGCCGCGCCAAGATGCTCTCCCAGGACCGCAACAAGGTCACCTTCAAGGACGTCGCCGGCTGCGACGAGGCCAAGGACGAGGTCCAGGAGCTGGTCGAATTCCTCAAGGACCCGAAGCGCTTCCAGCGCCTCGGCGGCAAGATCCCCAAGGGCGTGCTCATGGTCGGCCCGCCCGGCACCGGCAAAACCCTGCTCGCCAAGGCCATCGCCGGCGAGGCGGACGTGCCGTTCTTCACGATCAGCGGCTCGGACTTCGTCGAAATGTTCGTCGGCGTCGGCGCCAGCCGCGTGCGCGACATGTTTGAGCAGGGCAAGAAAAACGCGCCCTGCCTGATCTTCATCGACGAAATCGACGCGGTCGGTCGCCACCGCGGCCACGGCCTTGGCGGCGGTCACGACGAGCGCGAGCAGACCCTCAACGCCCTGCTCGTCGAGATGGACGGCTTCGATTCCCAGGAGGGCATCATCATCATCGCCGCCACCAACCGCCCGGACGTGCTCGATCCCGCCCTGCTCCGCCCCGGCCGCTTCGACCGCCAGGTCACCGTCGGCCTGCCCGACGTGCGCGGCCGCGAGGAGATCCTCAACGTGCACGCCAAGAAGGTGAAGCTGTCCGAGCATGCCGACCTGTCGAAGGTCGCCCGCGGCACGCCCGGCTTCTCCGGCGCCGAACTCGCCAACGTCATCAACGAGGCCGCCCTGCTGGCCGCCCGCAAGAACCTCAAGGCCATCACCACCGCCGAACTCGAGGAGGCGCGCGACAAGGTGCGCTGGGGCCGCGAACGCCGCAGCCTGGCGCTGAGCGACAAGGAAAAGGAGAACACCGCCTACCACGAGGCCGGCCATGCCATCCTCATCGAACTGCTTGAGCACACCGATCCCCTGCACAAGGTCACCATCATCCCGCGCGGCCCCTCGCTCGGCTCGACGATGTGGCTGCCCGAGGAGGACAAGTTCACCCACCGCAAGAGCGAACTGCTCGACGACCTCGTCGTCGCCATGGGCGGCCGCGTCGCCGAGGAGATCCAGTTTGGCGACGTCACCAACGGCGCCATGGGCGACATCCGTCAGGCGACCAACATCGCCCGCAACATGGTCTGCGCCTGGGGCATGAGCGAGAAGCTGGGCATGATCGAGTATGGCGAGGGCGACCAGGCCGTGTTCCTGGCCCGCGACCTCGGCCGCAGCCGCAACTACAGCGGCGCCACCGCCCAGAAGATTGACGAGGAGGTCAAAATCCTCATCGACAACGCCTACGCCAAGGCCAAGGCCGTGCTGCTCGAGCACAAGGACAAGCTGGACGCCATCGCCGCCGCCCTGCTCGAGTTCGAGACCCTCGACGGCAACCAGATCAAGGACATTATGCAGCACGGCCGCATGCTCAACCC
>DAIUCN010000082.1:0-20448 GCA_036846165.1 Prosthecobacter sp. | reverse complement strand
GAGCGCCAGCTCCCCGGCCTCCGCATCGCCGTAATGCAGCAACTGCAGGGTGTAGGACGTGCGCGCACCGACCGCCCCACGACCGGGTGAGCCGACATCGGTCGCTCCCGGTGCCTGAAAGGCTTCCAGTCGGCCGGCCACTGCCGCCACATAACGCGGAGTCTCGGTGCCTGACACGACATCCCAGACCAAGGCATCGGTGGGAGCGCCACCCCCTGACACACCGGCATGGCCACCCGCGGCCAGCGAACCATCCGGACGTTGGAAACCGCCCTCGGCGTAACTCACATAAAACAGCTCGCGCCCCGCGGCGTCGAACAAAGCGATGCCGTCGTTCTGACCGAGACCGGGCGCGCCAACCGTCTGCACAATCTGCACCTCGGGCGCCAACCCCCACCAGGAGCGGAAGGCCTCCGGATCGCCGCTGGTGACGATGAGCGACTTGCCCGCCGGCAGGATCGTTCCCGCAGCAAAGGCCCAGGCCTGGGCATCGACAAACGAACGGCTGTCATCATCCCAGGTGTACCCGCTGAGGTCGACATCCACCTCACCATGGTTCGTCAATTCCCAGTAATCCGCCGCGCCCACCGCGTCGGACTGGCTCGATTGAATTTCCGTGAGCAGCAATTTCGGCGGAGCGATGTCGCCATCATCTGTCACGGCAAGCTGCGCCGTCGCCAGGGTGGCACCGGTGGCGGAGGCGGTGAGCAACACGGTCTGCACTCCATCGGCCAGAATGTCATCCACCGCTGCAACCTCAAAGCTCACCACGGACTCGCCGGCGGCAAAACTCACCTCGGCGGGCACGGTCGCCTCCGACGTGTCGCTCGACAGCAGGCGCACCGTCAGCGCCGCTTCCAGATCGCCAAAACGCTCCAGAGTCGCCAAAGCGGCGCTCACTCCGGCATTCTCCGGGAACGTCGTCGGCGCCACCGTCAAGTGCAGCAGGATTGCCGGATCGACTCCATCGCCACCTGCGCTGCCGGGCGAGCCGACATCCGTGCCGCTGACGGCGTTCGCGGCGCCATCCCGACCGGCGCGGGCAGCGCGGTAGCGCGGTTGCGCCAGCCCCGAGGCAGGCTCCCAAACCAGGGCATCGCTGGCCAGGCCACCGGCTGAGCGACCGGCATGACCGCCAAGGGCGGGCAGACCCTCGGCGCGGGTGAAGCCACCGGCGGCATAGCTGAAATAAAACACCTCGACACCGCTGGCATCGTAAAAGGCCACGCCATCGTTTTCGCCAAGCCCAGGGGCGCCGGGCGACCGAATCACACGCACGGTCTCAGGCAGCCCCCACCAAGCGCGGAAGGCGGCCGGATCGGCGGGCGTGAAAATCACGGACTCACCCGGTGCAATCGTCGTGCCCGCCGGCAGCGCCCAGGCGAGGGCCGCCGCACGGTTGCGGGCGGAGTCATGCCAGGTGTAACCCGCCAGCGAAAGCGGTTCCGCACCAAAATGGGTCAGTTCCCAGTAGTCACCAACACCGGCCGGCGCGCCCTGCGAGGGACTGGAATGCAGTTCGGTCAGCAACAGGGGCGAGGGTTCAACCACCGTGATGCCGGCAAACTGAGTCGCCACCACACCGTCATTGTCGGTGGCCACCGCCCGCACCGTGTGCGGCCCCGGCGTGGCACCGTTCCAGACAAACTGGTAAGGTGGGTTGACGCGTTCAGCCAGAAGGTTGTCGCCATCGAAAAATTCCACCTTGGCAATGCTGCCATCACTGTCGCTTGCCGTGGCGCGGATCAGGATCGGCGTGGTGCCGCGGAAGACACTGCCCTGCACCGGTTCCTGCAGCACCAGCGTGGGCGCAAACTTCGTCAGCGGCGCACCGGCAACCCAAAGCGGCTGCCAGCCTGCCACCGGCAGGCCATCGCCATCCTCGGGACCGGTGGCGACACCGCGGATGTTGCCCGTCGAGCTGGCCACCTCCACGCCCGAGCCCTCATCCAGGCCGAAGCGGCCGACCAGACCGAAGGCGGAAACGATCGAGGCATCCTTGGTCGCCGCGATGTCTTCGGCACTGCGCGCGTAGTTCCAGACCCGCACTTCGTCGATGGCGCCAAAGAAGGAACCGGCGCGCTGGACCGAGGTGTTCAAGGCCGCGCCAATGGCGAAGCGATGATTGCTGTCGTAGCGCGGCATGGCGCCTGGAATGGTGTTGCGCGACCCGACCTCGACTCCGTCGAGATAGAGTTTCCACACACCGGCCACGCCATCATAGGTCACCGCGGCATGATACCATCGGCCGTCTTCGATCGGCTCGTGGGTGCCAAAAACCGGAAAGTTCGCCCCACCCGTCACGCCCGGCGAAGGTATTGCCTCGAAATCCGCCGCCAGCAGGCCGTCGCGCGTGATGCCAACCAGGTAATTCGTGTCGGTCGTGTTGTTGTCGGACTCGCCCCGGCCCTTGGCGAACAGGGGCTGCACCACGATGCCGCCGACGCCGGAACTCGCCGTGGCGCCCGGTCCCTCCTTGCGGAACCACCCCTCCAAGGTCAGCCCCTTGGTTGGCGGCCCACCCACGCCCAATTCCGGTGCCGGATCCATGGTGACATTCTCAACAAGACCGTCGAAAAACAAGGCTGTCTGCACCGGCGGATCCTCCGGATCCACACGGACGACGATGGTCACTGGCGTGCTGCTGATGGCCTGACCATCCGTGTCGGTGGCGCGTGCGACATACTGGTACCGACCTCCGTCGAGTCCCGATTCCTGAACGACATAAGGTTCCTCGGTCACCGTGCCGATGAGCTTGCCGTTGCGGAAAAACTCCACCTGGGTCACCGCTCCGTTGAAGTCGGAGGCGTCGGCGGTGACGGCAAAGGCGGCCGGACTCGTGAAGATCTGCCCTTCCAGAGGTGCCGAGACCAGAACATCGGGCAGCAGCGGCGCGCCGAAAAAGGCAAAGCTGAACATGTCCTCACCTGGCGTTGCGCCATCTTCCAGGACGGGCAACGCGCTGGCATTGATGATGTCGCGACTTTCGATCACCCAAACGTTGTTCACCGGGTCCCATTGATACGAGACGATGTTGTCCGTGTTGTTGGTGCCACCACCAGCCGGGCTGATGAGCAGGGTGCCGGTCTTGGGGCTGCCATCAGGAATCGCCAGATGCCAGCGGCCAACCCCCGCTTTGGTCAGGGTGAAATCACCGGCCGCAAGGTCAGTGCTCGCGTCATTGTTGACCACTGCCATCGCCTGCAGGCCGTCGGTGCCGATCTTGGCAAGCGGCAGGTAGACAAAGGTGACAGGATCCTGCTCGGTGCCCGTGCCGTTGGAACCGTTGTCACGCACACGCAGCCGCCAGGTGCCGTCGGGCAGCACCTCGAAGGAGGCATAGTTGTCCTCGTTCTTGGCGTGATTGACCAGCAGGATGCCGTTCTCCGGTGTTGCCGTCGGATCTGCGGAACGCAGATCCAGCAGGGTCACCCCCGAACCGATGTCGACCAGATTGGATCCCAGAGCAAGGCCCGGGCTGCCGTTGAAGCGGTCGAGCGGCAGGCCGTTGCCGCGGCTGGCAATCCAGCCCGTGCCACCGAGCCACTGATCGTAGGGGAAATAGCCGAAGGCGACATCGATGTTCACCTCCGTGCCCTGGGCCGCGCGCTCCGTGGCAAGGAAGTAGGAGGTCGGCGGGTCAATGCCGGTGAAGGTCGCCACGGACACGGTCGCATAGAACTGGCCGATCGTGTCACCGAAGGGATTGTTGTTGCGGCCATTCTGCGCCACCGAGGCAACGAGCGCTCCGGCGGTGAAATCGTTTTCATTGAGGAAGCTGATGGCGTAGTCCGCGCGACTCGAGGAAAACGGCACCGGTTCCCAGCGCAGCGTGCCGCCCGTGCCGCGGAACATCGTGATCGAGGTGGACGTGTTGAGGTTGTCGTTCTGCCGCACCAGAATCGTGCCGAATTGGGTCGACGGCGGTGGTAGCTCCTGAGCCACAACGGCTTGGGGCATCAGCAGGGCAACCGCAACCGCCGAGCACCACCGGCGAAGACGAGAAACAGACAAACCAGCAAGGGCAAAAGAGGAAAACAAACTCATAACTTGCCGCAATCCTTGAAGCACTCGGCCCACCCCCGCGAAGTCTTTTGCGTGACAAAACCGACGATTCCACGAGTTACAATTTCTTCACTCTTTATCCTGACTCAAATCCTGATCCGGCATGCCATGCCTCCAGAAGAAACCGTTCGAATCAAAATGAAAAACCCGGTGATAAACACATAATCAAAGACCCAAACCCAACCACTTCAATGGTAAGTCATTAACCAGCACTTACCTAACATCACCGCACTTTACTCCAAAATAGATAACACACACATGCATCAGCATCAGATTTCATTCCAAGCGCCTGACATTTGAAGAACAATGATGACAGGCGGACTGAAGCCTGGCAGCACTTTGGTATGACGCGCTGTACCTTCCCGCCGACCCGCTCGGAGAGGGTGGGATTTTCCTTCGCGGACTCAGCGCCCTCTCCTTGCTCGCAGGCTTGCGCGGAGAGGGTGGGATTCGAACCCACGGTGACCTTTCGGCCACGCCGGTTTTCAAGACCGGAGCCATAAACCACTCGACCACCTCTCCTGGTGCGAAACGCAATCTAGCTCAGAGGTGGAGCTTGCCAAGGGCAAGTTGAGGTGGGCAAAATGCCGTCTTGCCATCGGCGGCCGGCTGGCAAAGACTCGGCGGCCATGAGTTTGACCGATCAACCGATCACCCGCCTGCGCGACCTGTCGCCGCACCAGAAGCGCTCCGGCCTGGCCGCCTGGCTAGGCTGGCTGTTCGACGGCTTGGACATGCACATCTACACGCTGGTCGCCACCCCCTTTGTGGCGGCGCTGTTGCTGCAGGGCGGGCTGTCGGCGGAACCTGCGGACGTCGACACCAAGGCGTCGATCATTCAGGCGGCCTTCCTGGTCGGCTGGGCGCTTGGCGGCGGCTTCTTCGGTCGCCTGGGCGACAAGCTCGGCCGCAGCCGCACCCTGGTGCTGACCATTCTCTGCTATGCCGGCTTCACCGGGTTGTCGGCCTTCTGCACCGAGTGGTGGCAACTGCTCATCTGTCGCTTCCTCTCGGCGCTTGGCATCGGGGGTGAATGGGCGGTGGGCGCCTCGCTGCTGTCGGAGACCTGGCCGAAAAAGTGGCGTCCCTGGATCGCCGCCACCCTGCAGACGGCGGTCAATCTCGGCGTGCTGCTGGCCTGCGCCGCCGGCGCGGTGTTTGCCTGGATTGTCACCCAGGGCTGGATGGAGGAGAGCACCAGCCATCGTGCGGTTTTCCTGGTCGGCATCCTGCCGGCCCTGCTGACCCTGTGGATTCGCAAGGCGGTGCCGGAGACCGAGGAATGGACCCATGCCGCGCAGACGCGCGAACCGCCGCGCCTGCGCGAGCTGTTCGGACCGGAAGTGGCCGGCACGACCTGGCGCGTGCTGATCATCTGCTCGGTCTCGCTCACCGCCCACTGGGCCTTCCTGTTCTGGCAGCAGGGCCTGATCCGCGCCCTGCCCGAAGTGAAATCCCTGCCCGGCCCCGACCAGACCCGCGCGGTCGTCGAGGCCCTGGTCTGGATCATGTGCGGCTCGATTCTTGGCAACTACGTCGCCGGCTTCTTCGCCAAGCTCTGGGGCTACCGCGCCGCCATCGTGCTCATGCTGCTCGGCTATGCCGCGTCCATGCTGACCGCCTTTCATGAAGGCGCCTCCTGGACGCACGCGCAGATGCTCGGCTGGTATGCGGTCATCGGCCTCTGCCAGGGGGTCTTCGGCCTGTTCACCATGTGCCTGCCGCCGCTCTTCCCCACCCTGCTGCGCACGACCGGCGCCGGCTTCTGCTACAACATTGGCCGCATCGTCGCCGCCGCCGGCACGGTCTTCTTCAAACTCTATGCGCCGGTGGGCGACTACCACCGCGCCCTGTACCTGGCCGGCTGGCTGTTCATCCCGGCGGCTGCCATCGCCCTGCTGCTGCCGCAGGAGCGCAACGAACCCGGCCCCGTCGATCAACCCGCGGACTGATCATGCTGCGCCTTCTCCTGCATTTGCTGTTCGGGGGCGTCTTCGTTTACGCCGGCGCCGTCAAGGCCTGGGATCCGGCGGCCTTCCTGCTCGACATCCGCAGCTTTGAGTTGCTGCCCGATCCCTGGGCGGCCTGGCTGGCCATGAGCCTGCCCTGGCTGGAGATTTTCGCCGGGCTGGCGGTGATGACCGGCCTGCTGCGCGCCGGCGGCCTGCTGCTGCTCAATGCCTGCCTGCTCGCCTTCCTCGCCGCCATCCTCATCGCCTGGGCGCGCGGCCTCGACATCCGCTGCGGCTGCTTCGGCAGTGGCGGCAGCTCCGAGTATGTGGAGTTGCTGGTCCGCGACCTCGTCCTGCTCGGCCTCGGCCTGTGGCTGGCGCGCCGGCAAAAACGCTGACATTCCCATGGCGGGGCTGACGTTGTCAGGGCTTGCCATGAAACTCGCTCCCCTCGCCGCCCTCAGCCTTGGCCTGGCAGGCGTTCTGCCCGCCACCGACCAACTGAATGTCGTCTTCATTCTCGCCGACGACCTCGGCTGGGGCGAGGTCGGCGTGTACGGCCAGAAGAAGATCCCGACGCCAAACCTCGACGCCCTCGCGGCCCAGGGCGTGCGTTTTACCCAGCACTACTCCGGCGCGCCGGTGTGCGCACCCTCGCGCTGCGTGCTGATGACCGGCAAGCACCTCGGGCATGCCGAGGTGCGCGGCAATCGCGCGATGGAAAAGGTCGAGCCCGACAAGTACTTCGAGGGTCAGCACCCGCTCTCGGAGGGCGCCTTCACCCTGGCCATGGCCTTCCAAAAGGCCGGTTACCGCACGGGTGCCATGGGCAAGTGGGGCCTGGGGCCGGTCGGCAGCAGCGGCGATCCCAACAAGAAGGGCATCGAGTACTTCTTCGGCTACAACTGCCAGGGCGTGGCCCACAGCTTTTACCCGCCCTACCTGTGGCGCAACGACCAGCAAATCCCAATCAATGCCAAGCCCGTGCCCGGCCGCGCCCAGCAGCCCAAGGGGGAGGTGCGCATGGAGGACTGGTTCGGCGAAACCTACGCACCCAAGCTCATGATCGCCGAGGCCGAGCAGTTCATCGACCGCCACAAGAGCGAGCCCTTTTTCCTGTACCTGCCCTTCATCGAGCCGCATGTCTCCATGCACCCGCCGAAGGAGTCGGTCGAAAAATTCCCCGCCGAATGGGATGACCAGCCGTACCGCGGCGACGCCGGTTACCTGCCGCACCCGCGCCCGCGCGCCGGTTACGCGGCGATGATCAGCGACCTCGACAGCTACGTCGGCCGCGTGCTTGCGCGCCTTGATCAGCATGGCCTGAAGGACAAGACCCTGGTCATCTTCAGTTCCGACAACGGTGCCACGCATCCGCGACCGCCCTCGGCCTTCCATGTCGGCGGCGCCGACGGCAAATTCTTCGAGAGCGTGCGCGACCTGCGCGGCTGGAAGGGCAGCGTCTACGAGGGCGGACTGCGCGTGCCGACGATTGTGCGTCTGCCCGGCAAGATCCCCGCCGGCAAGGTCAGTGACACCCCCGGTTATTTCGCCGACTGGTTCCCGACCCTCTGCGAGGCGGCGGACCTGCCCACGCCCTCCGGACTTGATGGCGAGAGCCTGTGGCCGGTGCTGACCACTGGCAAGGATCGCATGGAACGAAGCAAGCCCATGCTCTGGGTCTTTCCCGAGTACGGCGGCCAGGTCGCCGTGCGCCTGGGCTCGATGAAACTCGTGCGTCAAAACCTCAAGACCCCGAAGCCGGGCCCCTGGGAGGTCTATGACCTCGCCAAGGATCGCGGGGAAACCACCGACCTGTCCGGCCAGCACCCCGAACTGATCCGGCAGGCCGAGGAACTGCTGCGCCGCGAGGTCGAGGCCAATGCCATCTTCCCCGTGCCCATTCCCGGTGTCACCACCGCCGCCCATTGAACCGCCCCAACGCCATGTCTTGCCGTCCCCTGCTCCGCCTTGCCGCCCTCCTCGTTGGCGCAACTGCCTGCCTGGCTGCAGCGCCGCCGAACGTCGTGGTCTTCCTCGCCGACGACGCTGGCTGGGGCGATTACGGGGCGTCCGGCAACACCCAGCTCCAAACGCCGAACATTGACTCGCTCGCCAAGGGCGGCGTCAGCCTCGACCGCTTCTACGTCTGTCCAGTCTGTTCCCCGACCCGTGCCGAATTTCTCACCGGTCGCTATCACCCGCGGGGCGGAGTCAAGGGGGTGTCCACCGGCCAGGAGCGACTCAACCTCGGCGAAAAGACCCTGGCCGACAGCCTGAAGGCCGCCGGCTACGCCACCGGCGCGTTTGGCAAGTGGCACAACGGCAGCCAGTGGCCCTACCACCCGATGGCGCGAGGTTTCGACGAGTACTTCGGCCACACTTCAGGCCATTGGGGCGAATACTTCGACGCCCCGCTGGAGGAGAACGGTCGCATGGTGCGGACGCAGGGCTACATCGTCGATGTCTGCACCGACCGCGCGCTCGACTTCATCGACCGCCACCAAAAGCGCCCGTTTTTCTGCTACGTGCCCTTCACCACCCCGCACTCCCCCTGGGCGGCACCGGCCGAGGATTGGTCGCGCTTCAAGGACAGGCCACTGACCCAGCAGGCCACCCAGGCTGAGTTGGAGGTCGCCGACGAGACCCGCTGCGCCTACGCCATGCTGGAGAACCAGGATCGCAACGTCGGCCGCGTGCTGCAGCGCCTGCGCGAGCTTGGACTCGAAGACAACACCATCGTCGTGTACTTTTCCGACAACGGCCCAAACAGCCACCGCTGGAATGGCGGCATGAAGGGCAAGAAGAGCCAGACTGACGAGGGCGGCGTGCGTTCGGTCTGCTACCTGCGCTGGCCGGCCGGTCTGCCGGCAGGGCGCACGGTCAGGGAAATCAGCGGCGCCATTGACCTGCTGCCAACACTCACCGGCCTGGCCGGCGTGCCGCGGGTCGGCGACAAACCGCTGGACGGCCGCGACCTCAGTCCGCTGCTGCGTGGTGAAAACGCCGATTGGCCGGAGCGCCTGCTCTTCAACTGCTGGGGCAACAACGTCAGCGTGCGCAGCCAGACCCATCGCCTCGACAACACCGGCAAGCTTTTCGACATGATCGCCGATCCGGGGCAAACGACACCGCTCAACTCCCGGGAACCCGAACTGGCTGAACGCCTGCAGGCGGCGGTCAAGGCCTGGCGCTTGGAGATGTTCGGCAGTCACGAGGTGCCGGCACCCGCGAAGGGCAAGGCCAAGGGCAGCAACCCGGTCGATCCGCGCCCGTTCACCGTCGGCTACCGCGAATTCCCCATCACGATGCTGCCGGCGCGCGACGGTGAACCGCGCGGCGGAGTCAAGCGCAGCAGCAACGCGCCGAACTGTTCCTACTTTGTCAACTGGACAAGCCTGGACGACCGACTGGTCTGGAACATCGATGTCCACACCACCGGCACTTACGAGGTGAGCGTCGATTACACCTGTCCGCTGGCGGATGCCGGTTCCAAGATCGAACTGAGCTTTGGCGACAGCCGCCTGACCGGCACGGTGCAGCCGGGCTGGGACCCGCCGTTGTACACGAATCAGGACACCCTGCCGCGGCCACATGGAGAAAGCACCATGAAGGAGTTTCGCACCCTAACGCTCGGTCGACTGCAGTTGAAGGCCGGCACGGGTACACTCGCCCTGCGCGCCCTGGAAATCCCGGGTGCGTCGGTAATGGACCTGCGCCGCCTGACACTGACGCTGGTCGAGTGAGCCGGCTCACATGACCATGCCGCCGTCGACCGCGAGCACCTGGCCGGTGATGTAGCGGGCTTCGGCGCTGGCGAGGAAGAGGGCGGCGGCGGCGATGTCGGCCGCCTGACCGAAGTCGCCGAGCGGGATTTTCTCCAGCACGGCCGCCTTGATCTTCTCGTCGAGCACGCCGGTCATGTCCGTGCTGATGAAGCCCGGCGCGATGACGTTGGCGGTGACGCCGCGACCGGCGAACTCGCGTGCCAGCGACTTGGTGAAGCCGATCAGGCCGGCCTTGCTGGCGGCATAGTTGGCCTGGCCGGCATTGCCGATGAGGCCGATGACGGAGGCGACGTTGATGATGCGTGCGCCCTTCTGCTTGAGCAGGCTGCGCTGCACTGCCTTGACCATGTGGAAGGCGCCCTTGAGGTTGGTGTCGACGACGAAATCCCAGTCCTGCTCGCTCATGCGCAGCAGCAGTCCGTCCTTGGTGACGCCAGCGTTGTTGACCAGGATGTCGACCTGACCGAAGTCGGCGAGCACGGCCTTGCCGAGTTCGGCGGTGGCGTCGGCATCGGCGACATCGACGGCATAGGCCTTGGCGGCGCCGGGATGGGCGGCGTTGATCGCCTCGGCGGCGGCCTGCGAGCTGGCCTCGGTGCGGCTGACCACGGCGACTTTCGCGCCCTCGGCAGCGAAGGTTTCAGCGATGGCGCGGCCGATGCCTCGGCCCGCGCCGGTGACGACGGCGACTTTGTCCTGGAGTTTTCCCATGCGCCATCATGGCGACGCGCACGGGAGAGTCAAGACGCGGGCTCAGACGCCGGCCTCGATCATCTGGGCGAACTCGGCGAAGAAATACTTCGCGTCGTTCGGGCCGGGAGCCGCCTCGGGGTGGTATTGGACGCTCATCACCGGCGCCTCGCGATGGCGCATGCCTTCGACCGTGCCGTCGTTGAGGTTGATGTGGGTGACCTCGACGTTCGAGGGCAGGCTGGCGGGATCGATGGCGAAGCCGTGGTTTTGGCTGGTGATGGCAACCTTGCCGGTGCGCAGATCCTTGACCGGCTGGTTGCCGCCGCGGTGGCCGAACTTCAGCTTGAAGGTGCGGCCGCCATAGGCGTGGCCGAGCACCTGGTGACCCAGGCAGATGCCGAAGATGGGCTTCTTGCCGATCATCGCGCGGATCTGCTCGTGGATGTAGCCGAGCGCGGCGGGATCGCCGGGGCCATTCGAAAGGAAAACACCGTCCGGGTTTTTCGCCAGCACCTCGGCGGCGGAGGTCGCGGCGGGCACGACGGTGACCCGGAAACCGCTTTGGCGCAGGCCTCGCAGGATGTTGCGCTTGATGCCAAAATCGTAGGCGACGACATGATGACGGGCCTCGCCCAGCGGCAGGAAGGCCCCCAGCGGGCCGCCCTCGCGGTTCTGACTCGGGCTGGGAATGTCCCAGGCGCGGCTCTCCAGATCTTCCGGATCCCAGGTGTAGGCCTTGGGTGTACTGACTTCCTTGACGAAATCGCTGCCGCTCATTGGCGGGCTGTCGGCGGCGGCGCGCACCGCTTCCTCAATCGTGAGCTCGGTGGTGAGCACGGAGCGCATGGCACCAAGAGTGCGCAGGTGCCTGGTCAGGGCGCGGGTGTCGATGCCCTGAATGCCGGGAATGTCCCACTCCTTCAGGTAGGCATCGAGCGAGGCCGTGCTGCGCCAGTTGCTGGGCACCTCGCAGAGTTCCTCAACGACAAAGCCGCGCACATGCGGGCAGTCGCTCTCCGGGTCCAGGCCGTTGACCCCGGTGTTGCCGATCATCGGGTAGGTCATGGCGACGATCTGGCCCCGGTAGGAGGGGTCGGTCAGCACCTCCTGATAACCGCTCATGGAGGTGTTGAAGCAGGCCTCGCCAGTGCGAGTGCCGGCTGCACCAAAGGATTCGCCTTCAAAATACCGACCGTCTTCGAGTGCCAGGATTGCTTTCATCAAAATGGGAAACGTTCGCACCTAGCGCGGCTGGCCGGGGAATGCAAGAGAGGCCTGAGAAATCGCTCGCCTGTGCGCCCGGCCGCTCTAGGTTGGCCTCGAATGCACACGGAGCATGACATTCAGTACGCCTTGGAAATGACACGGGTCCTGCACGAGCCGGACCGGCGCATCGACACCTTCGGCAGCACCCGCTTCGAGTTCCAGCTCGTCACCGAGCTCATGGACCAGGTCAACACCACCCGCATCCGCCAGGGCCAGATCACTGCCGAAAAACCTCTCATCCTGCGCCCCGACCCGCAAATGGCGGCCGATTTCAATTTTGAGGGCTTCGGCCCGCAGGGCGCCGCCTTTGGGGAGTTCCTCAAGGAGAACCTGCACCGCCTGGCCGTGCTCAAATACGGCTTCCGCTTCCGCATGGACGAGATGACCGAGGCAATCGTCCACGACCCGATGGAGGCGGTCTGCGGTCGCCTGCTCGAGGACATCCGTGCTTCCGGCAACCCGATGCGCGCGGTCATCGCCGGCGTTGATGACGCCTGGGAAATTTGCCTGCTTCGCTTCACGGTCGAAATGATTGAGAAGTCCCAGCAGATCAACCTGTTCGACTTCAAGCGCCGCGGCCTCCTGGGCTGAGCCCACGCCGACCCCGTCATGGCCAGGGCCCAGTTCAAGCTCCTTGTTTACCTCGTCGTGCTGGGCCTGACGCTTGGCAGCATGGCCCTTGCCTACTACATCTACATGAAGGTGCTCTCGCCCGAGGAGCGACTGCGCGAGGAATTGTCGCGCATCCGCCGCGCCGAACTGCCGAAGATCGACCCCGGCCTCAAGCGCTTCGAGACTGCCGCCGGCCTGCTCAAGGAGGGACGCTTCAACGAGGCGCGCGAGGCACTTTTCCGCATCGTCCAGCAGTTCCCCGATTCCGCTGCCTCCCCCGAGGCAAAACGTATCATCGGCGAGATCAACATGGATGAACTGTTCTCGCGCGAGCCGGTGCCGGGCAAGCGCGACTACATCGTCCAACCAGGCGATTCCCTCGCGCTCATTGCCACCCGCCAGAACACGACGATGGACCTGCTCATCCGCCTCAACGGCCTCATGGGCGCCACCCTGCACCCTGGCGATCACCTCACGGTTCTGCCGGTCAGCTTCAACCTCGTCGTTGATGTCTCGGCCAAAACCGTCACCCTGCGCCGGGTTGCCGGCGAGAAGGAAGTGTTCTTCAAGGAATACCAGGCAGCCGACCTGCGCCTGCCGGCCGGCCTGAAGTTGCCCACAGAAATGGAAATCAAGGGTAAATCCGCCATGCTCGACGGCCGTGCCGTGCTGTCGACCGATCCGCGCTACGCCGAAGCCGACAAATGGCTGCCTGGCAGCCGTGCCGGTGTTGTCCTGCGTACGCCACCTCAGCCTGAACCGGCACCCGCTCCCGGGCCGGATGGCCGGCCCGCCCCGCCACCGGCACCACCGCCGGGCATTTTTCTCGGTCGAGAAGACCTTGAGGAGATGTTTGCCCTCGTGCGAAACGGCTCCAAACTCTACCTGATCCGCTAACCCACCCCTTTCCCCATGAAACAAGTCCTGGATTTCGAAAAACCCGTCGCCAAACTCCGCCAAGAGATCGAGGAGGCGCGCCGCAAGTACGCGAGCAAGCCGAGTGACAAGCTCGCCACCCAGATCGCCGAGCTGGAAAAGAAGGCCGACGCCCTGATGCGGGACATTCACGACAATCTCAATCCCTGGCAGCGCGTGCAGATCTCCCGCCACATCAACCGGCCCTTCATGCTCGACTACGTCCGCCAGTGCTGTGACGACTTCGTCGAGATCCACGGCGACCGTCACATCGGTGATGACGCAGCCATGCCTGCCGGATTTGCCACCATTGGTGGCCGCAAGGTTGTCGTCATCGGTCACCAAAAGGGGCGTGACACCAAGGAGAACCTGCTGCGCAACTTTGGCAGCGCCCACCCTGAGGGCTATCGCAAAGCCCTGCGTGCCATGCGCCTGGCGGAGAAGTTCGGCCTGCCCGTGGTCACCCTCATCGACACCCCCGGCGCCTTTCCCGGCATCGGCGCCGAGGAACGAAACATCGCCGAGGCCATCGCCTTCAACCTGCGCGAGATGATGACCCTGCGCACGCCGGTCGTCGCCGTCGTCATCGGCGAGGGCGGCTCGGGCGGTGCGCTCGGCATCGGCATTGCCGACCGCGTGCTCATGCTCGAAAACGCCTACTACTCGGTCATCAGTCCCGAAGGCTGCGCCGCGATCCTGTGGAAGCACCGCGAGCACGCGCCCGAGGCCGCCAGCGCCCTGAAGCTCAGCGCCCAGGATCTCGCCAAGCTCGGCATCATCGATGGCATCATTCCCGAACCCACCGGTGGCGCCCATCACGACCACGCCGCCGCTGCCGCCTCCCTCAAGGACGGGGTGCTCGCCGCCCTCGCCGAACTCGATGACAAGCCGGTCGAGCAACTGCTTGAGCAGCGCTACCAAAAATTCCGCGACCTCGGAAAATACACGGAGAACTGAGCCCGCGCTGACGTGTTCTCCGCCATGCCCCCCGTGACCGCCCGCGCCCTCGGCGCGTCCCTGCTGCTGACCTCCTGCACCGTCGGCCCCGACTTTGCCGCACCCGAGCTCAAGCTGCCCGGCCGCTGGAAGCAGTCGTCGGCCACCAAGGCCACCATGCCGGTGCCCGACACTTGGTGGACCCTGTTCCGCGACAGCGAGTTGAACAGTCTGGTTAACCGTGCTCTCGCGGGCAACCAGGAGCTTGCCGGTGCGCTGGCGCGTGTGCAGTCGGCCCGTGCCCTGTCGCAAATCGAGCGCGCCGCCTGGTTCCCGCAGCTCGGCATTCTCAACACCGCGACCTTTGAGCGCCTCTCCGCCAAAAGCGTCGGAGCCAACCTGCCCTCCGGCGCCAGCCTGCCCGAGCTTGAGCGCGATCGCTACCGCCTGTTCCTCGACCTCAACTACGAGCTCGATCTCTGGGGCCGCGTGCGCCGCGGTGTCGAGGGTGCGCGTGCCCGTGAGCAGGCCCAGCGCGATCTCGTCGATGCCCAGCGCCTCATCGTCGCCGCCGAGGTCGCCCGTCATCACTTCCTCACCGCCTCGCTGGAAGCCCAGAGCCGGATTCTCAAGGAAACAGTCGACCTTCGTCAGGAGGCTCTCACCCTGCAAAACTCCCGTTTTCAGGGCGGTCTCGCCAATGAAATGGATGTGGCGCGCGCCCGCACCGAGCTGGAGCTGACCCGCGCCGACCTGGTCGCCATCGAACGCCAGCGCGGCTCGCTGGAGCACGCCCTTGCCGTGCTCTGCGGCGAACCGCCCGCTGATTTCCAGAAGCAACGCAGCGCCCGCCTGCCTGCACCGCCGCGCGTGCCCGCCGGTTTGCCCAGCACGGTCCTGCAGCGCCGCCCGGACCTGCGGGCCGCCGAACAGAACCTGCGCGCCGCCAACGCCGCCATCGGCGTCGCCACCGCCGACTTCTTCCCGAGTTTCCGCCTTGTGGGAACGGCCGGTTTGGAAAGCGTCGGCTCCGAGGATTTCCTGCAAGGCCGCGCCAAGACTGCCAACCTCGGCCCGCAGGTGACTCTGCCGATCTTCCAGGGGGGGCGCCTTCTCGGCGGCCTGCGCGGCACCCGTGCCCGCCACGAGGAGGCCATCGCCACTTACAAGCAGACCGTGCTCACCGTTCTGCGCGAGGTTGAGGATGCCCTGCTCGATGCCCGCACCTTCGAGCGCCAGCGCGCCGCCGTTGCCTCCGCCGTTGCCTCCGCCCAGGAAACCGCCAAGCTGGCGCGGCTGCGCTACGATCGCGGTTTGTCGAACTACTTTGAGGTCGTCGATGCCGAACGTGTCGTGCTTGCCGCCCGACTCAGCCAGGCCCAGCTCGACGGTCAGCGCCTGGTCGCCGCCGTGCAGATGCTGCGCGCCCTCGGTGGCGGCTGGTGATCACCAGTCCACCCCTGGGGGTCGCAGCTTGCCGAGATACCAGGCCAGCAAAGCCGGGCCGCTGAACACCCAGATCAACGCGCCACCGGCCAGGTAGGGACCGAAGGGCAGCTTGCTGCTCCAGGCCGCCAGGCCAAACAGGCGGGTGGCACCCGACAACAGGGTGCCGAGCACCGAGGCGGCAAAGACGGTGAAGATCACCGCCTGCCAGCCGAGAAAGGCGCCGATCATCATCAGGAACAGCACGTCGCCAAAGCCCATCGCCTCGCGCGGAATCACCACCTCGCTGGCCGTGCCCTCAAGCAGGGTCACGTCCTCGATGCGGAATTCCTGGACGTCGCCACTGGCCGAACGCACGACCAGTTTCTCCGCCCACAACTCCACGCTGACATCGCACCATTCGCCGGCGTTGGTCTTCAGACGCGCACAGGCCAGCACCAGGCGATCGCTGGCACGGCTGAACAGGTCCTCCCACGCGTACGCCTCACCGTCCAGGGTCACGATCGGCGGCAGATTCTCATCGGGCTGGGTGACACTCCACGGCTGCTGGCCGTCGAAGCGGTGGCGTTTGCGACCAAAGGCGAGTTTGCCAAGCTCCACCACCAGCCAGAGACCACCGAGACCGAGCGCGGCGCTGCCAAAGGAGACCAAAAAGCCATGCAGCCGCGTCTCCTGACCGAGCAGGTCCGGCAGCAGGGTGGCACAGAAGAGACCGGCCACCGTGCCCCCCATCGTGATCGGGTGCGGCAGCAGGTAGTGCTCGATGTCAATGAAGGTACCCGCGACCAGCAGGGCAGTGAACAGCCAGAGGCAGAGCACCCGCGGGCCCCAGTCGGCCGCCAGGGCCCAGTCGCCGCCAAAGCGCAGGAAGACCGCGTAGAACAGCAACCCGGTGACCAACTCGACGACCAGGTAACGCACCGGGATGGGCGCACGGCAATTGGCGCAACGACCGCGCAGGAACAGCCAGCTCAGCACCGGCAGGTTCTGATGCCAGGGGATCTGCCAGCGGCAGGACGGGCAGAAGGAACGGCGCGGCTCATTGACCGAAAGGCCGCGCGGCAGCCGATGGATGACGACATTCAGAAAGGAGCCGATGCCCGCCCCGATCAGGAAGACGAGGAAGTGAAGCAGGGCGACAAGGATCTGATACCGAAGCATGCGGGCGCATCATTGCCCGTGTCCGGGGCGGGCGACAAGTCCGCAATTGCACTGCTTCAGGGCAGGCGCGCCATGGCCGGCTCGGGGTACTCGAAACTGCGCCCCTCAAAATTGCGGATGAGGGTGCGCTGCTCGTCACGCAGCAGCACGTAGTCGGGATTGACCGGCACCTTGCCGCCGCCGCCGGGGGCATCGATGACGAACTGCGGCACCGCATAGCCGGTGGTGTGGCCGCGCAGCTGCTCAATGATGTCGACCCCGGCCTGCACGCTGGTGCGCAGGTGCGAGCTGCCCTGAATGAGGTCGCACTGGTACAGGTAGTACGGCCGGACGCGGCACATGAGCAGCTTGTGGACGAGCGACTTCATCACCTCGGCATCGTCGTTGACCCCGCGCAGCAGGACGCTTTGGTTGCCAAGCGGCACACCGTGGTCGGCGAGCCGACCCAGTGCCTCGCGCACCTCGGTGGTCAGTTCACGCGGATGGTTGGTGTGAATGCTCAGCCAGAGCGGGTGATAGCGCTGCAGCATGCGGCAGAGCTCGGGCGTGATGCGCTGCGGCAGGAAGATCGGCACGCGGCTGCCGATGCGCAGGAACTCGATGTGAGGAATGGCACGCAGACGCGCCAGAATGGCTTCGAGCTTGGCGTCGCTGAACAGCAGGGGGTCCCCACCGCTGAGCAGGACATCGCGCACCTCGGTGTGCTTTTCCAGATAGCGAAAGGCGGCCTCGTGGTCGGTGTGCAGTTCCTGCTCACCCACCCCGCTGACGACACGGCTGCGGGTGCAGTAGCGGCAGTAGCTGGCGCAGCGGTCGGTGACCAAGAACAGCACGCGGTCCGGGTAACGATGGACCAGCCCGGGCACCGGCATGCGGCCATCCTCGCCACAGGGGTCGGCCATCTCCTCGGGATCGTCCCAGGTCTCCTCAATGCGTGGAATGACCTGGCGCCGGATCGGGTCTTCGGGATCCTCCGGATCGATGAGGTTGAAGTAGTGAGGCGTGATGGCCATCGCCAGCTTGTTGCCACTGAGCAGAACACCAGCTCGCTCCTCATCCGTCAACACCAGGTGCTTTTCGAGCTGGGCCAGACTGGTGATGCGATGACGGAGTTGCCAGGCCGCGGTATTCCATTCTTCTGGAGGCACGACGTCATCCCGCCAAAACCCAGGGGCGTGCGATCGAAACTCCTTCTCGGGTAGCGGGGCGGGCGGCGGGCGCATTGGGAATTCTTCGGCAAGGTTACGGCTGGGAAAAAGCGCCTGTCAAACTTGTTGCGGAAAAAGATGGCAAAATGGCCTATGGGCCAGCCACCTCCGCACGTTAGGATCGTCCTGCGGCCATGATTCTTTCTCTCCTGCGCGACCTGCTTCCCTCGCCTGCCATCGAAATCATCCGCCTCCTCAAGCAGTCCTCGGGCATGACGGTCAATGAGTTGCGTGCCCCCCTTCAGATGAGCTACATGGGTGTCAAGCAGCACTGTGATGCCATGGTCCGCAAGGGTTACCTCGACACCTGGCGACATCCGGTGCCGCATGGTCGCCCGGAAAAGATCTACCGCCTGACCGCCAAGCTCAATCCCGTCTTCGACAGCGGTTGCAGCGGCCCCATCCTCGAACTGCTCACCCAGGCCGAGCGGGTGTTCGGTCCCAACGCCGCGGAAAAGCTGCTCTACGCCTGGCTGCAGGAGCGCACCGCCCGTTTCCAACCGGCGATCGACGCCGAGGACGTCCTGGAAAACAAGGCCATCGTGCTCGCCCGCCTGCGCACGCAGGAGGGCTGCCTGTCCGCCGTGGAACGCGCGCCCACCGGTGCCCTGCGCCTGGTCGACTACCACTGTCCCTTTGCCGAGGTCGTGAAAAAGTACCCGCTCGTCGAAAAGATCGAGTGCGAGATGATCGAACGCCTGCTCGGCTGCACGGTCGGCCGCTCGGTCGAGGAAAATTCGGGGTTGCGGCGCGTGATCTACCGGCTCGATCGCGCCGGCGAGCCCTGATTGGCCGGCCAAGCCGGTCTTTCCCAAACGACCCCATGGGGTCAGAGTGCCAGATGACCGAGCGCCAGCAGGCCGTAGTAGGTGTACTCGGGATCGAGCACGTCGTCGGTCCAATTGCCATGGAAACCGCCCTCGGCGCTCCACAGGGAGTCGAGGAAATCGAGGCAGGGTTCGCGCAGACGCGCCAAGGCCTGCGGCTGGTCGGAGAGCGCGTGCAGGGCCACGGCGGTCGACAACAGATCGGGCACCGGCGCCCCCGGCACGGCCAGGAAGCCGCCGTCCGGCAGGCATTGCCGCTCCAGCCAGGCCAGGGCAGCCGCGGGCGGCGGCAGTTGCAGATGGCGATACAGCGAAAGCATGGCGGCGGTCGCCGTGGTCGAGCCCAGCGTCAATCCGGGCTCATTCGACCAGGCGCCATCGGGCGTCTCCAGGCGGTCCATGCAATTGGCGATGGCCAACGCGTCGGGCGGCAGCAGGCCCAGATCCTGGTAGGCACCCCAGGCTATCAGGCAGCCATAGGCGCTGCCGTTGCCGCGACCGGGCGACTGATGATAGCCGCCATCCGGCGTGCGCCAGCGCTCCAGCCGCTCGGCCAGACGCAGGCGCGACGGCTCCGGCAGACCTTCCAGCCCCAGGCCGGCATGGCAGCGCGCCAGGCAGCAGAGGTGGACAAAATCCAGTCCCTCGCCATCGCCGAACCCCGTCAGCCAGGCGTGGGTCGGCTCCAGAGGCACGCTCTCCTGCAGGGCGGAAAGTCCTTCGAGTCCGAAGACCGTGTAGTACAGATCGGGCCTGCCGCCGCGGTCGAGGAATCCGCCTTCCGGGTGCAGGCGCGAGCGCAGAAAGGCGGCGACCAGGCCGGCCGACTCGCCGAGCAGCTTCGGCGCGACCCGCGCCACCTGCAGCATTTCGAGGCGAAACGACATGATCTCAGCCGGCGAAGCAGGTGGCCGGCACGCCGAACGCGCCGGGGCGGCAGACAAACAGGCGACCTGCCAGCGGTTCGTCGAGACCGGGCTTGAGGCCGGTGGTCACGTACAGGTCGCCGAGGTCGGGACCGCCAAAGGCGCAGGCGGTGGTTTCAATGCAGGGGAAATCGATCTGCTCGACCACGACACGCGTGGCCGGATCGAAGCAGACGACCTTGCCGCCATGGCAAAAGGCAATCCACAGGCGACCGTCGCGATCGATCGTCATGCCGTCGGGACTGCTTGGATCCGCGGCCGTGTCCCAGAGGACCCGTTCGCCGGAGATCGCCGAGGTGGTGACGTCGAAGTCGAAGGCGCGCAGCTTCTTGCTCGGCGTGTCGATGTAATACAGCGTGCCGCCATCGTGGCTCCAAATGATGCCGTTGGAGTTGGTCACCGGGCCGAACTTCTTTTCGACTCGCAGGTCGGTGTGCAGGCAGTAGAGCGCCGCCTCGGGGCGCTTTTTCAGGCAGATGCTGCCCGCCCAGAGCCGGCCGGCGGGATCGCACTTGCCATCGTTGAAACGGTTGTCCGGCAGGTTCGGCTCGGGATCGGCGATCGCCGTGCTGAAGCCACTCGCCTCGTCGAGAAAGTGAAAGCCGGTGTCGCCCGCCCAGACCAAGCCGCCGCGCGCGCGCGGCGGCTTGGTC
>DAIUCN010000081.1:0-20500 GCA_036846165.1 Prosthecobacter sp. | reverse complement strand
CCCCCCACCCCATGAACACCTCCCTTCTCGCCCAAGCCGCCAACGAAGCCCGTGGCCTCGCCATGGACGCCGTCCACAAGTGCTCCTCCGGCCACCTCGGCCTGCCGCTCGGCGCCGCCGACATCGGCGCCGTGCTGTTTGGCGACAAGCTGGTCTGCGATCCCGCCGATCCGCAGTGGCTCAACCGCGACCGCTTCATCCTTTCCGCCGGCCACGGCTCGATGTTCCTCTACGGCTGGCTGCACCTGAGCGGCTACGACCTGCCGCTCGAGCAGGTGAAGAACTTCCGCGTCCTGCATTCGACCACCCCCGGCCATCCCGAGTTCCATGAGACGCCCGGCGTCGAGTGCACGACCGGCCCGCTCGGCCAGGGCATCGGCAACGCCGTCGGCTACGCGCTCTCCGGCAAGATGGCCGCCGCCAAGTACAACACCGCCGAACACCCGATCCTCAATCACCACGTCATCGCCCTTGCCGGCGACGGCTGCCTGCAGGAAGGCGTCGCCCGCGAGGCGGTCGCCTTCGCCGCCCACAACGGCCTCGACAACCTCATCCTCATCTTTGATTCCAACGACGTCACCCTCGACGCCATGGCCAAGGTGACCCAGAGCGAGGATACCCAGGCCCTGTTCACCGCCATCGGCTGGGACGCGGTCACCGTCGACGGTCACGATCTCAACGCGCTCGGCGCCGCCATCGACCGCGCCAAGGCGGATGACAACGGCAAGCCGAAGATCATCATCGCCAAGACCGTCATCGCCAAGGGCATCCCGGAAGTCGCCGGCACCGCCAAGGGCCACGGCGAGGGCGGCGCCAAGTTCATCGACGCCGCCAAGCTGGGCCTCGGCCTGCCGGAAGGCACGCACTTTTACGTCAGCGACGCGGTGAAGGACTATTTCGCCGGGCTCAAGGCGCAGCGCGCCGCCGCCCATGACCAGTGGAACCAGACCTTTGCCGCCTGGGCCGCCGCCAATCCGGAGAAGGCCGCCGAACTCAAGGCCGCCCGCGAGGGTGGACTGAAGGCCGAGGACCTGCTCAAGCTGGTGCCGGAATCGCCGGCCGAGGGCAAGGCCGCCACCCGCAACAGCGGTGGCGAGATCCTCAACCACATCGCCAAGGCGGTGCCGCACCTGATCACCGGCAGCGCCGACCTGTTCGGCTCGACCAAGAACTACCTCAAGGATGGTGGCGATTTCTCCGCCGCCAACCCGACTGGTCGCAACATCTGGTTCGGCATCCGCGAGCACGCCATGGGCGCCATCTGCAACGGCATCGCCTACGACGGTCTCTTCCTCGCCAGCGGCGCCACCTTCCTGGTGTTTGCCGACTACTGCCGCCCGAGCATCCGCCTGGCCGCCCTCGCCAAGCTGCCGGTCACTTACATCTTCACCCATGACAGCGTCGGCGTCGGCGAGGACGGCCCGACCCACCAGCCGGTGGAAACGGTCAGCGGCCTGCGCGTCATCCCCAATCTCGACGTCATCCGCCCGGCCGACTCCGAGGAGGCTGCCGCCGCCTTTGCCCAGGCCTTCAGCCGCGCCGACGGTCCGACCCTGCTTGCGCTCAGCCGCCAGGATCTGCCGCACCAGGGTCACGTCAGCGCCGCCGTGCGCCGCCAGGGCACCCTCAGGGGCGCCTACGTGCTGGTCAAGGAAAGCGCCGCGCTCGAGGCCATTGTCATCGCCACCGGCTCGGAAGTCCAGTGGGCCGTCGAGGCCGCCAAGGGCCGCCCGGGCGTGCGCGTCGTTTCGATGCCCTGCATGGAACTCTTCGACCGCCAGCCGCAGGCCTACCGCGATGAGGTGCTGCCGCCGGCCTGCGTCAAGCGCGTCGCCATCGAAGCCGGTGTCACCGGCCTGTGGTGGAAGTACGTCGGCACCCAGGGCCAGGTCATCGGCATCGACCGCTTCGGCATGAGCGCCCCGGGCAACACGGTGTTCAAGGAACTGGGCATTACGGCCGAGGCCGTCGCCCAGGCCCTCGCCTGAGCCGTGGTCTTCCCGCAGCCTCCTGCCGGGCGACCGGCAGGAGGCTTTTTTGTGTCGGCAAGCGGCTGGCCAGGGGTGGGTGGGGCAAGCCAGGCCGCCTTTTTCGCCGTCACTGCGTGCCCACGGTGGTTGACGCGCCCATGAGGCTGCCATAATCAGTGCCGGTCGCGGGTCGCGGGCGTATCCTTTCCGGCGGCATTCTTTCCCCACGAATTCATGAAGTGCGACATCTGCGACAACGAGGCCACGGTGTTCCTGACCCAGATCATCAATGGGCAGATGACCACGGTGAACCTGTGCGACGCCTGCTCGAAGGCCAAGGGGGTGACCGACGAGACCGGTTTCGGCCTGGCCGAGGCCTTCCTGAGCGCGGCACCCGGCAGCGCCGAATCCGAGCTGGTCTGCCCGGCCTGCGGCTTCACCTCGGCCCAGCTCAAGAAGATCGGCCGCATGGGCTGCCCGGAGTGCTACACCACCTTCCGCCACAGCATCGAAGGCCTGCTCAAGTCGATGCACAAGGGCACCCGCCACGTCGGCAAGGCGCCCCAGCATCTGGTCGCCCGGGCGGTCGCCAGCGCCGGCATTGCCCACTTGCGCCAGGAACTCGACCAGGCAGTGCGCGAGGAGCGTTATGAGGACGCGGCCCGCCTCAAGGGCGAGATCCAGACCGCCGAAGTCGCCGCCGCCAAGGCCGCCGCCGCGCCCGCGCCGCCCCAACCTCCCGCCGCCTGATCGAACATCCCACCCGCCAGGCTTTCCAAAGGTACGACCCCCATGCGTTTTCAAACCCTCCTCAAGCACCCTGCCGACTGGATGAAGGGCAGCGGCCCGCACTCCGAGATCGTCATGACCTCGCGGGTGCGACTGGCCCGCAACCTGCGCGGGTTCAGCTTCCCCGGTTACTCGCCGGAGCACCAGCGCGTCGAGCTGCTGGCGCTCGCGCGCCCGAAGGTGGCCGCGCTGCCGCACATGAAGGACGGTTACGCCGAGGAGTACGCCGGCCTCAGCAAGGTACGCAAGCAGGTGCTCGTGGAACGCCACCTGATCAGCCGTGAACATGCCGCCCGCTCCGCCGGCTGCGCGGTCGTCATCGACCGCGCGCAGAGCCTGTCGGTGATGATCAACGAGGAGGACCACTTCCGCATCCAGGGCATCCGTCCCGGCCTCAACCTGCGCAGCGCCTGGCAACTCGTCGACGAGGCCGACTCCGCCCTTGAGGCGGCGCTGCCCTATGCCTTCGATGACAAGCTCGGCTACCTGACCGCCTGCCCGACCAACCTCGGCACCGGCATGCGCGCCTCGGTCATGCTGCACCTGCCCGGGCTGGTGCTGTCCGACCAGATCAATCCCGTGCTCAAGGCGGTCGGCAAGATCGGCCTGGCGGTGCGCGGTCTCTACGGCGAGGGCACCGAGGCGCTCGGCAACCTTTTCCAGATCTCCAACCAGCACACCCTCGGCGAAAAGGAGGGCGAGATCATCTCCCAGATCGAGAAGGTCATCGAACGCGTGGTCAACTCCGAACAGAACGCCCGCCAGAAGCTGCTCGAGGACAACGCCACGATGCTGCACGACCAGGTCGGCCGGGCCTACGCCATCCTGCGCTACGCCCACGTGCTAACCTCCAAGGAGGCGCTCAACCTGCTCTCCCTGCTGCGCCTCGGCGCCGACCTCGACCTTGTGCCGAACTGCGACCGCGGGCTTCTCGACCTGCTGCTGCTGGAGATCCAGCCCGCCCACCTGCAGTTCGGCGCCGGCCGCGATCTCAGCCCGGAGGAGCGCGACGCCCTGCGGGCCGAAATCACCCGCGCGCGGTTGCAATCCCTCGACGGTCCCGCTAACATTTCTTCAACACAAAACCCGCCGGAGGCGCCTACCTCCGATTCCCATGATGAATAATTTCACGCCGCGCGCCCAACAGGTCCTGGCTCTCGCCCGCAAGGAGGCCGACCGCTTCAACCACAACTACGTCGGCACCGAGCACCTGCTGCTCGGCCTCATCAAGCTCGGCCAGGGCGTGGCCGTCAACGTGCTCACCAAGCTCGGCCTCGACCTCGAGACCGTGCGCCTGCAGGTCGAGCAGCAGGTCGGCTCCGGTCCCGAGACCAAGATGGCCGGCAACATCCCCTACACGCCGCGCGTGAAGAAGGTGCTCGCCCTCGCCAGCAAGGAGGCGAAGGCGCTCAACCACAGCTACGTCGGCACCGAGCACATCCTGCTCGGCCTGCTGCGCGAGGGCGAGGGCGTCGCCGCCCAGGTCCTGCGCAACCTCGATATCAACCTCGACCGCGCCCGCAACGAGATCCTCAAGGAACTCGACCCCAACTTCTCCGGCTCCGCCGCCGAGGAGGAGGAGGACGAGGATGGCGAGGCCGCCGCCCCCGGCGCCGGTCCCGAGGAGGACAAGAAAAAGAAGAAGGGCGACAAGACCCCGGCGCTGCGCGCCTTCGGCCGCGACCTCACCGAGATCGCCCAGAAGGGCGAGATGGACCCGGTCATCGGCCGCGCCGACGAGATCGCCCGCGTCATTCAGATACTCTGCCGCCGCACCAAGAACAACCCGGTGCTCATCGGCGAGGCCGGCGTTGGCAAGACCGCCATCGTCGAAGGCCTGGCCCAGGAGATCGCCGCCGGCAACGTGCCGGAGATCCTGCGCGACAAGCGTGTCGTCACCCTCGACCTCGCCCTCATGGTCGCCGGCACCAAGTACCGCGGCCAGTTTGAGGAGCGCATCAAGGCGGTGATGGACGAGATCCGCCGCAGCAAGAACGTCATCCTGTTCATCGACGAGATGCACACCATCGTCGGCGCCGGCTCGGCCGAGGGCACCATGGACGCCAGCAACATCATCAAGCCGGCGCTCAGCCGCGGCGAACTGCAGGTCATCGGCGCCACCACCCTCAACGAGTACCGCAAGTACATCGAGAAGGACGCCGCCCTCGAGCGCCGCTTCCAGCAGGTCAAGGTGGAGGAACCCTCGGTCGAGGACGCGGTGAAGATCCTGTTCGGCCTCAAGGGCAAGTACGAGATGCACCACAAGGCGCGCTACAGCGACGAGGCCATCCGCCAGGCGGTGAGCCTCAGCGCCCGCTACCTGACCGCCCGCTTCCTGCCGGACAAGGCGATCGACATCATGGACGAGGCCGGTGCCAAGGCGCGCATCGCCGCCATGACCCGGCCGCCCCAGCTCAAGGACATCGAGGCCGAGATCGAGCAGATCCGCCTGGAGAAGGAGGGTGCCATCAAGGATCAGGACTTCGAGAAGGCCGCGCGCCTGCGCGACAGCGAGAAGAACGCCAAGAACCGCCACGACGAGATGCTCGAGACCTGGCGCAAAAACAACACCGAGCGCGTCGTCGATGTCACCGAGGACGACATCATGGCGGTTGTCTCCAAGTGGACCGGCGTGCCGCTCCAGCGCATGGAGCAGGCCGAGGCTGCCAAGCTGCTGAAGATGGAGCAGGAACTCAAGGGCCGAGTCATCGGCCAGGACGAGGCGGTCATCGCCATCAGCAAGGCCCTGCGCCGCTCGCGTGCCGACCTCAAGGATCCGCGCCGTCCCATCGGCAGCTTCCTCTTTCTCGGCCCGACCGGCGTTGGCAAGACCTTCCTCGCCAAGAACCTCGCCGAGTTCATGTTCGGCAGCGCCGAGGCCCTCATCCAGCTCGACATGTCCGAGTACATGGAGAAGCACACCGCCAGCCGCCTCATCGGTGCGCCTCCCGGCTACGTCGGTTACGAGGAGGGCGGCCAGCTCTCCGAGGCCGTGCGCCGCCGGCCCTACAGCGTCGTGCTCTTCGACGAAATCGAGAAGGCGCACCCGGATGTCATGCACCTGCTGCTGCAGATCCTTGAAGAAGGCCAGGTGACCGACAACTTCGGACGCAAGATCGACTTCCGCAACACCATCGTCATCCTCACCTCGAACGTCGGCGCCGAACAGATCAAGCGCCAGACCAGCCTTGGCTTCGCCGCCATGGCCGAGGGCACTGCCGACAACGCCGGCATCAAGGCCAAGCTGGGCGAGTCCGCCAAGAAGTTTTTCAAGCCGGAATTCCTCAACCGCCTCGACGACCTCATCGTCTTCCGCATGCTCGAGAAAACCGAGCTGCGCCAGATCGTCGATCTGGAGATCTCCAAGGTCGTCACCCGCATCAAGAGCAAGAACATCCACCTCGCGCTCGACGAAAGCGCGGTCGAATTCCTCATGAAGGAGGGCTACGACCCGCAGTACGGCGCCCGGCCGATGCGCCGCGCCGTCGAGAAGCACATCGAGGATCCTCTCGCCGAGCACCTGCTGCGCGGCGACGTCCGCGAGGGCGACACCGTCAAGGTCACCTTCGACGAGGAGACGAAGCGGCTCAAGTTTGCCGCCGAGTCGCCTCCGCAGGAAGTCTCGCCGGTGGGCTGAGGCCAGGTGGGCGCGGTGCGACAAAAATGCAAAAATCCGTTGCGCAAGCGCCCGGCCTTTGCCACTGTCGCGCCCGCCCAAACAAGGCGGATCTGGCTCGGTAGCTCAGTCGGTAGAGCAGGGGATTGAAAATCCCCGTGTCGGCGGTTCGATTCCGTCCCGAGCCACCTCCTCAACAAGGGGGTGAAGAAAGCGATTGCTGAAGCTTTCTGCCAATGTCAGCGAATGGCGTTGATGGCTTGCCTCGGACCAGCTCAGATGCCGCTGCCAAGCTGGCATGCGAGGTTTTCAGGGCTTTTTTATGGAGCAATCTGTGTAGCAAAACCGGTAGCAAAACCCGCGGCAAAGCAGGGCCGCCCGAAGACCCGCAGCACCACCGTGGGCGAGGCCAGTCAGCGCAGCGACTCCGTCTGGTGCGTTCCGGTGGTGCTGCGGTTCGATGCGCGGACGCGTCGACGGGCTCGCGCACACAGGTCACGAATGCATCTCATTCTCAATCACTTCCATTTTGATTTTCTTTTGAACTAAGTCGGAAGTTGCCTGTCTTTGTCGGTGTTGTCCTCGACAACACTGCTCATGCGTCCGGCTGCTGTTACTCTCCGCGCGATTGCCGCCCTGCTCTGGCTTGCCTATCTGGTGGCCGGCACGCAGGTGCTACCCGCGGCCCTGACGGCGCTGGCTGAGTTCGACGCGGAGCATCGCCTCATCGTGGCTCACACGGCGGCGGGTTATGAACTCATTCTCGCCCATGCGGAAGAGTCGCCCACCCCGGAGCCCTGCCAGCATCGCCATGAACTCGGCCGCTTGCTGGCGAGCCTGAGCGCGCTCAATGGGCATGGCGATCACAGTTGCCGACTGGCCATCCTCGAGGCGGCCACCGGTTCCGATCGCGAAGAGAAGGTCGGTGAGGCGACGTCGCTGCAGACGGTGTTTGTCGCCGTTGAACCGCTGCCCTGGGCGGTGGGTCAGGAGACGCGTTGTGAGTTGGAGCGCCGCACCGTGCCGTGGTCCGAGCGACCCCTGGCCGCGTTGCCGCGTTGGGGATGGACCAGCGTGCAGATGCAGGTTTGAAGCGCGGGTGACGCACGATCGTCACGCCATCCGCCCTGGAGGTTTCGCCGCTCCCGCACGGGAACGGTGTGTTCAGAGCCTGTTCGGTTCTGCCGCCACTTCAATTGCCCGCCTGCCTTGCCATGTCCCGTCTTTTCCGCCGTTCGTTCCCGCGTTCTGCCGCCGATTCCCGGCTGCCACTCGCCACCCTGCTCCTGCCAGCCCTGCCGCTCGCCGCGCAGGAGAAATTCCGTTATGACGCCAGCTACCAGCAGTACAAGGAGGCGTCCGATCGCATGCTCATCGAGTCCTGGTACTACCGGACCGAGATGCACCTCGACGAGCAGACGCTGGTGCGCTTTCAGTTGCTGCGCGATGCCGTCAGCGGCGCAACCCCGACCGGAGCCCAGCCGGGCGGTGGACAGCCCTTTCTGGCCGAAATCGAGGATGTGCGCCATGGCATTCTCACCGCGCTCAGCCGTCAGGTTGGCGACCACCGGCTCGAGCTGGAGCTGTCGCGCAGCCGCGAAAGCGATTACCTGTCGAACGGTCTCTCGATCAGCGATCACTGGGAGCTGAACCAGAAGAACACGACGCTGTCGGCGGGCCTCAACTACCTCGATGACAGCGTTCGCGTCATCGGCATCCCCTACCAGAAGAAGTACAGCTACGACCTCTTCCTCGGCCTCAGCCAGATCCTCGACAAAAACACGATCCTCTCCGCCAACGTCACCGTCGGCTACAATGAGGGTTACCTGAACGACCCCTACAAGGCGATCCAGCGCACTGACAGTGTGCCGGACGGCCTGGGCGGAACGATCGATGTCGTCAATCTCTACCGCGAGAACCGGCCGGCCGAGCGGCTGCGCACGGTCCTGCAGTTGCAGGGCACGCATTTCTTCGAGGGTCCCCAGGCGGCGCTCGACGCGCTCTGGCGGATTTCCAACGATGACTTCGGCGTGTTTTCCCAGACCTGGCAGCTCGAGTGGCGTCAGTCGCTCTGGGGTGGCCGCCTGGAATGGATTCCGTTCGGTCGCTACTACCTGCAGTCGGCCGCCGACTTCTTCCACAACAGCCTCGATGAGGTGAGCGGGGCGCGCGCCGAGGATTATCCGATGGGGCGCGGCCCGCATTACTCGGCGGACTATCGCCTCTCTTCGCTGCAAACCGCCAGCCTGGGCCTCAAGCTGCGCCTGCGCCTTGGCGAGCACTGCAGCCTCTCTGCCGCCTGCGAGGACTACCGCATGCAGGGCCGCGGCTCGCGCCAGGCGCCTGCCGAAGCCTATCCACGGGCTCGGCTCGTGACCGTCGGTGTCAGCTTCCAATTCTGAATCACCATGGCCCCTCCTCCTGTCTCCCTTGAAGCCGATGCGCGCGGCGTGCGCAGTCTGGCCTTCCGCGCGCTCGGCACGGCCTGTGCTCTGCAGTTTCGCTGCGCCGAAACCCAGCGTGCGCTGCACTTTGTCGATGAAGCGCTCGCCTGGCTCGGTCGCTTCGAGGCGAAGTTTTCCCGGTTTCGTCCGGATTCGCTGGTCTCGCGCATCAATGCCGCCGCCGGCCGCGACTGGGTGGCGGTCGATGCCGAGATGGAGCAGATGCTCGACCTGGCCGATTCCGTGCACCGGCTGACCGGGGGGCTGATGGATGCCACCATGCTGCCGCTGCTGCGGGTCTGGGATTGGCGTCAGGCGCGCGAACGCCTGCCCGAGGTGGCGGCCGTGGAGGCGGCGCGGGTGCTCTGCGACTGGTCGCTGGTGCGCCGCGAGCCCGGGCGCGTCTTTTTGAGCGAGCCCGGCATGGGCCTCGACTTCGGTGGCTTCGGCAAGGAGTATGCGGTCGATCAACTCGTCGCCATCGGCCGGCGGCACGGGCTGGAGGACCTGCTGGTCGATCTCGGGCGCGACCTCTGCGCCCTCGGGGGCAACGGCCGGCATCCCTTCTGGCATGTCGGCATTCAGGACGGGGTGCATCCGGACCGCTGCCTCGGCGGTCTCGCCGTTTCCGGTCGCGCCGTCTGTGCCTCGGGCGATTACGCGCGCCGCTTCGAACACGACGGCGTGCGCTACGGCCACATCCTCGACCGGCGCACCGGCTGGCCCGTCCGCCACGGCCTGCGCGCGGTCACCGTGGTGGCGGAGAGTTGTCTGGTTGCCGGCATCTACTCGACCTGCGGCTTCATCCTCGGCCTGCGCGAGGGCCGCGATTTCGTCGAGGCCGCCCCCGGCGTCGAGGCCTGCCTGCAGGACGATCACGGCCTGCTGCTGACCCGCCACTTTCACCGCCACCTCGTGCAGGAGGCGGTGCCGCAAACCCAATCCACCACCCCATGAAACACCGCCTCCACCCCCTCGTCGTTGCCGCCGCCCTGCTGACCTTCGCCCAGCTCGAAGCCGCGGATCCCCAAGCCGGCAGTCCGCTGCCCGAACTCCCGTCCCTGCTGCCGGGCGCCACCCTGCCGGACACCACCGGCAAGGTGGTCCTCGTTGATTTCTGGGCCTCCTGGTGCGAGCCCTGCCGCGCCTCCTTCCCGGCGCTCCAGCGCCTGCACCAAAAGTATGCGGCGCGCGGCCTGGTCGTGCTTGGCATCGGCGTCGATGAGGAGGCCAACGCCTACCAGGCCTTCGCCAAGCGCCAGCGCGTCGGCTTCCCCCTCGTGCATGATGCGGCACAGAAGGCCGTGGCCCGCTTCAATCCGGCGACCATGCCGACCAGTTACCTGGTCGATCGCAAGGGCCGCATTCGCCACGTCCATCGCGGCTTCCAGAGCGGCGAGACCGAGGCCGAGTATGTCCGCGAGATCGAGGCCCTGCTGGCCGAGTGAGCCCCGCCGTTTCCCGCCATGAAGCTCTTCCTCTTTGCCTGTGCCGCCGGCCTCGCGCTGTGCAGCTGCTCCCAGCACCTCGTGCGCGTCAAACCCTATGAACGCGGTCGTTTGGCGCATCCGCTCATGCGTCCCGATCGCGACCCCCTGCTCATCAGCATGACCCAGCACGCCTACTTCTCGCGCGAAGCCAGCTTTGGCGGCGGCGGCGTGGGCGGCGGCGGCTGTGGCTGCAACTGACCCCGGAATCCCGACCGCGAATCCTCCTTCCACCCCTCGCCATGAAATCCACCTCCCTCCTCCTGAAACTCCGCCGGGCCTGCAAGCGCTACGGCTCCTTCCTGCTGCTCTTCCAGCGCAGTCCCGCCGCGCAGGTGCTCCTGCCGGAAGTCCAGTTCCTCACCTCCTCCGCCGGCCTGGAAACCGCCAAGCTCGCCATCGCCACCGTTGTCGGTCTCGGTGCCTTTGACAGCGTCGCCGGGGCGACCACCGTCGCCCAGGTCGCGCCCGACGCCGATTCGCGCGTGGTGCCGGTCACGGCCGGCGGCAGTTTTGGCGGTGTCTTCAAGATCGTCGGTGGCGGCGGTCACACGCCACAGTCCTGGTCGGTCTCGACCGGCTCGCTGCCCAGCGGCCTGACCCTGACCTCGCAGAAGGGCAAGACCACGACGATGACCGGCACCACGAATCAGACCGGCGATTTCAACGTCACCATCCGCGCCTGGGAAGGGGCGTCGTTCAACGGCCGCTCCGCCTCCGGTGCCTTCACGATCCGGGTGACGGCGGCGACGCCGGTCAGCCTCACCCAGCAGCCGTTGCCGGTGACGATCTTCGGCGGCGAGACGGCCAAGCTGACCGTGGTTGCCACGGGCGGGACGCCGATCACCTACCAATGGTACCAGGGCAATGCCGGCGACACGGGCACGCCGGTGGGCGGCAACAGTCCAAGTCTGACGACGCCGGTGTTGAATGAAACCCGAAGTTTTTGGGTGCGCGTCAGCAATGCGTTGAGTCCCGGCGGCGTCGATTCGGACGCGGCCACGGTGACGGTCCTGCCTGCCGTCAAGCCGGTGATCACGAGCGCGGAACTGCCCGCGGTGACGATTGGCGCCTGGTATGAGTTCACGCCTGCGGTGGAGAATCTGCCGACGAGTTTTGTGATCTCCGGCCTGCCCAAGGGCCTGAAAGCGGATGCCGTCACCGGTCGCATCAGCGGACGTCCCACGGCCGCTGGCAGTTCGCAAGTGCACCTCAAGGCGGCCAATCAGTTCGGTTTTGGTCCCGAAGTGATGCTGCCGCTGGTCGTGGACGCCCTGGCTCCGAAGCGGGTCGGCAGTTTTGGCGGTTTGGTGGCGCGCAATGCCGGCAACCGGCAGTTGGGCGGCTGGTTCAGCCTGACCGTGACTTCCACCGGTGCCTACACGCTCAAGCAGGTGGGGGCCTTTGGGGAGAAGGGGGCGGCAACCTCGGCACGCAGTGCCAAGGGCTTTCTTACGGCGGTGGCGCCGCAGATTGACACCTTGCTCGGCGGGCTGCCTCTGACGCTCACCCTGAATGCTGACACGGGCGAGGTTACGGGCAGTTTCGGCGGTGCGGCCTGCACCGGCTGGCGATCCGCCTGGAGCGCCCAGCATCCGGCTTCGGCCCATGCGGGTTATTACAGCGCCGCGCTGGATTGGGTGACGCCGGAGGATGTCGCGGATCCGACCCTGCCCCAGGGATCGGGCTATCTGACGGCGATGGTGAGCCCGACGGGGGGCGTCAAGTTTGTGGGTCGCGCCGCCGATGGCGAGGCGCTTGCGGGAGCCTGCCTGCTCGGGGAAGCGGGCGAGGCCTGGCTGCAGGCGCCGGTGACCAAGAAGCTGGGCAGCCTGGCCGCGACCCTGCAGGTGGTGGCGGCGACTCCGGCGGAGGACAATCGTCTGGAGGGCGACGCCACCTGGCTGCGGCCGGCGTTGGCGGGCAGGCTGTATCCGGACGGCTTTGACGCACGGGTGTTGCAGGTCGATGGCGGCCGACTCGGTGCCGGCACCAAGCTGCCGGTTCTGGGACTGCCGGCTCCCGGGGCCGTACACCTGAGCTTCAGCGGTGCCGGGGTGGAGGCTTCGGACACCGATCCCACACTGGTCTTCACGCTGAGCGATCTTTACAAGGTCAGCCTGCCCAGCCTCGCGGACAACCCCGGCAAGGTGGCGGTGAAGCTCAACCCGAAGACCGGTGCTCTCAGTGGCAGCTTCACGCTGCAGGAGGCGAGTCCGGCCCTGACCCGTGGCAAGGTCGGCTTTTTCGGCCAGATCGTGCGCCGTGCAAGCGGGACCAACCGCGTCGCAGGAGCGTTCCTGCTGCCGCAGCTTCCCGGAGAGGGGCAGACTCTGAAGACGAGCCCGGTGCTGTCCGGGGCCGTCGAGTTGCAGGAGGCTCCCTGAGCTGGGTTTTCGGCGTCGTCCGCACCTGAGGGCGACGCCGGGACTCTTGCAGCTTGACGCGCGGGCCGTTTGCGGGTGAGAGTCGGTTTTGCGCATGCACTACCTCCTCGACGCCCTGGTGATCCTTGGTTACTTCGCGCTGATCCTGGGCATCGGCCTGTCGCAGCGCAGCAAGAGCGGCAGCGTCGAAGGGTTCACGCTCGGCGACCGCCAGATTGCCTGGTGGGCCGTACTCGCCTCGATCCTGGCGGCGGAGATCAGTGCGGCCACCTTCCTCGGTGCGCCGGAGTCCGGCTACAGCCGGCAGAACTGGAGCTATGCCCAGTTCGCCATCGGCACGGTGCTGGCGCGCATCATTGTCAGCTTCCTCTTCATTCCGGTCTTTTACCGCCACGGCGTCATCTCGCTCTACGAGTTTCTGGAGACGCGCTTCGGGCCGGTGACGCGCAAGTTTGCCTCGATCACCTTCATGGTCACGCGCGTGCTGGCGATGGGTACGCGCCTGTATGTGTCCGCCATCATTCTGGTGCTGGCGGTGGCGATGTGGCAGGGCGGCGCGGTCGATGCCAACACGAAGTTCTGGCTCTACGCCGGCGCGGTGGTCGGGGTGACCCTGCTGACGGCGCTGTACACCTCGGTCGGTGGCATCCGCGCGGTCATCTGGACCGACTTCATCCAGGTCGGCGTGTTGATTGCCTCGCTCGGCTTCACCATCCCCTACCTGCTGTGGAAGATCCCCGGCGGCTGGGACTCGGTGACCGCGGTGATCCGCGAGCCGGTGTTCTTCGACTTCGCCAAGCCGGCCGAGGCGGGGGCCTGGGCCTGGATCAAGAACGTCTTCACCAGCGAGTACACGATCTGGGCGGCGATCATCGGCAGCACCTTCGTGACGATGAGCACGCATGGCATCGATCAGGACACCGTGCAGCGCATGCTGACGGCAAAGAACCGTCGCCAGAGCGCCTTCGCCACCATCCTCTCGGGCCTGGTTGACCTGCCCATCGTCTCGGCCTTCATTCTCGTCGGCGTGCTGCTCAAGGCCTACTACCAGGCGCATCCCAATCCGGGGCTGCCGGTCGAGAGCCGCGAGGTCTTTCCGTTCTTCATCATGAACGAGATGCCGCCCGGCATGCGCGGCCTGGTCACCGCCGGCATCCTGGCCACCGCCATGGGTTCGCTGAGCACCGCCCTCAACGCCCTCGCCACCAGCCTGTCGCGCGACTTCATCCTGCCGCGCCTGCCGGCCGATGCGCCGGATTCGCGCCGCGTCGCCGTGCTGCGCGGCAGCACGGTGCTGTTCGCCTTCCTGATCATCGTCGTCGGTGTCTGGACCGCCTGGTTCATGGCGCACAACCCCAAGGTGGAGATCCTGCCGCTGGTGCTCGGCATCCTCGGCTTCACCTTTGGCTCGCTGCTCGGCGTCTTCCTGCTCGCGGTGTTCACGCGCACGCGCGGCAGCGACGCCGGCAACGTCACCGCCATGCTCGGCGGCATCGCGGCCGTGCTCTTTCTCAGCAACGTGCTCGGCGTGCAGAACGCCCTCGGCATCGACACGCCCTTCGTGCTGTCCTTCCCCTGGCGCATCACCCTCGGCACCTTCGTTACGATCGCCATCGCCGTGCTGTTCCGCACGCCGGCGGCGCGGCAGGCCTCGGCCCGGGCCCTTGATGCCGAGCATGCCGCTCGCGCCTGAAACGCCCGGCGGGGCGGGGACAAAACAATCTTGTTTTTTCAGTTGAGATTCCCTCAGGAGAGTCCATCATCCGTGCCCCGACCATTGGCAATTGCGCGCGTGGCGGAATTGGTAGACGCGCTAGATTCAGGTTCTAGTGAGTAACATCGTGGAGGTTCGAGTCCTCTCGCGCGCACCATCCCAAAGGGGGTGGTTCATGTATGCAAGACGCCGGTTATGTCCGCAACGCCTTCGCCGGTATCGCCCGGCGCTACGTGCTTGCCAATCACGTGCTCAGCCTCGGCATTGACGTGCTCTGGCGACGACGCACCGCCGGCCGGGTGGCGGCGACCGAACCCGCGCGCATTCTCGACCTTGCCACCGGCAGTGGCGACCTCGCCGTCGAGCTGCAGCGGCGCTGCCCGCAGGCGCTCGTGCTCGGCGCGGATTTCTCGCTGCCGATGATGCGTGAGGCGCAGGCACGCCGCTTCGACCGACTCGTCGCCGCCGACGGTACCAAGCTGCCGTTTCAGGATGAGGCCTTTGATGTTGTGACGGTGGCCTTCGGCCTGCGCAACATGGCGAGCTGGCCGGGCGCGCTCGCCGAGATGCGGCGCGTGCTGCGGCCGGGTGGCCGCCTGTTCGTGCTCGATTTCTCCCTGCCGCGCCTGCCCGGCCTGCGCCAGGCCTACCTGTTCTACCTGAAGCGCGTCATGCCGCGCATCGCCGGCTGGATCACCGGCCGGCGCGAGGCCTACGAGTACCTGTGCAGCTCGGTCGAACGCTTCCCCTCCGGTCCGGCGATGGAGTCGCTGATCCGCTCCTGCGGTTTTGCGGAGGTGCACACGACCGTGCTCAGCTTGGGCATCGCGTCGCTGTACGAATGCCGGCGCGATTGAGGCTGCGATCGGGCAGGGGCCCGCGTGCCTTTCGCGGGTCGATGCCCCGCGCTACAGCAGGCTCGCAAACGACGGCGCTCAGGCTTGGCATCGTGTCGCGGCAGGTTGCGCCGCGTCGAACGGTCAGTGATCCCGTGAGTCTTCGCGGAGGGATGTCCCGCGCGGGAGCCGCCCCTTCCTTGGTGGCAGAGGGGAGATTTGAACTCCCGACCAAAGGCTTATGAGTCCTCTGCTCTACCGCTGAGCTACTCTGCCGGAAGGTGGCTCCTGAGGTAGGGTTCGAACCTACGACCTAGTGGTTAACAGCCACCCGCTCTACCGCTGAGCTACTCAGGAATCTGTTCCGTTTCGGGAAACAGGGCCAGAAAAGTAAACGGGCGCCCCGTTCGTGCAAGCGATTGTTTGTGCGGAATGCAAAAAGGCGGAGGGCGGATCGACGGCTGGCCCGCGGGCTCGAAACTTTGGACTTCGAACCGAGAACCGAGAACTGAGAACCGACCCACATAAAACCAACGCGGACGGCCTGGTGGGGCCGTCCGCGCGGTGGGGAGGTGGCAATCGCGTGGCGTGCCAGCGTCGCTTCAGTAGCGGTAGTGCTCGGCCTTGTAGGGGCCGTCGACCGGCACGCCGATGTAGTCGGCCTGGTCCTTCGTCAGCTTGGTGAGCTTGACGCCGATCTTGTCGAGGTGGAGGCGGGCGACCTCCTCGTCGAGCTGCTTCGGCAGGACGGTGACGCCGATCGGGCGGCTGTCCTTGGTGGCCCACAGTTCGATCTGCGCGAGGCACTGGTTGGTGAAGCTGTTGCTCATCACGAAGCTCGGGTGGCCGGTGGCGCAGCCGAGGTTCACCAGGCGGCCTTCAGCGAGCATGTAGATGCTGTTGCCCTTCGGGAAGGTGTAGCGGTCGACCTGCGGCTTGATGTTGGTGCGCTTGACGTCCTCGCGGGCGTTGAGCTTGTCGACCTGAATCTCGTTGTCGAAGTGGCCGATGTTGCAGACGATCGCCTGGTCCTTCATGGCCTCCATGTGTTCCAGGCGGATGATGTCCTTGTTGCCGGTGGTGGTGACATAGACGTCGGCCATGCCGAGGGTGTCCTCGATTGGCAGCACGCGGAAGCCTTCCATGGCGGCCTGCAGGGCGCAGATCGGGTCGATCTCGGTGACGATGACCTGGGCGCCCTGGCCCTTGAGCGCCTGGGCGCAGCCCTTGCCGACGTCGCCATAGCCGCAGACGACGGCGACCTTGCCCGAGAGCATGACGTCCATGGCGCGGAAAATGCCGTCGGTGAGCGAGTGGCGGCAGCCGTAGAGGTTGTCGAACTTCGACTTGGTGACGCTGTCGTTGACGTTGATGGCGGGGAACAGCAGCTTGCCGGCGCGGGCCATTTCGTAGAGGCGATGCACGCCGGTGGTGGTCTCCTCGGAGACGCCCTTCAGGTCCTTGACGATCTCGTGGAAGATGCCCGGCTGCTTCTTGGCGATGTCCTTGAGCAGGTCCTTGATGACCTTGACCTCGTGGTTGTCCGACGGGGTGTTGACCCAGTCGTCGCCGTTCTCCATTTCATAGCCCTTGTGGATGAGCAGGGTGACGTCGCCGCCGTCGTCGACGATGAGCTGCGGGCCCTTGTTGCCCGGGAAGATGATCGCCTGCCAGGTGCACCACCAGTATTCCTCCAGCGTCTCGCCCTTCCACGCGAAGACCGGTGTGCCGGTTGCGGCGATGGCGGCAGCGGCATGGTCCTGGGTCGAGAAGATGTTGCAGGAGGCCCAGCGGACATCGGCACCGAGGTCCTTGAGGGTCTCGATCAGCACGGCCGTCTGAATGGTCATGTGCAGCGAGCCGGTGACGCGCACGCCGGCGAGCGGCTTCTTCGGGCCGTACTTCTCGCGCGTGGCCATCAGGCCGGGCATTTCGTGCTCGGCGATTTCAATTTCCTTCCGGCCGAAGTCGGCGAGGGCGATGTCTTTGACTTTGTAATCAGGCATGGGGTGGGTGGGTTAGAACAAATTAACGCATCAAGATGCGTTGATATGTTTATCTCGAGCGCGGCGAAGTCAACCGCGGATTTGTGTTGCCTGCGGGTTGCCGGCGCAGGCTGCACTGGGTGTGCACGGACGAAGCGCCCCTGAAGGGCAGGGCGGGAGACATGGCCAGCGCGGGAGGCGGGGGGTAGCCTGCTTCACGCGCCCGGCGCGAGTACCTGCAGGGCGTTGCGCAGCAGGGTCAGGCCGGCATCCTGGCTCTTCTCCGGGTGGAACTGCACGGCCATCAGGTTCTTGCGGGTGATGCCGGAGACAAAGGGCACGCCGTAGTCGGTGTGACAGAGCGCCAGGCTCGGATCGGCCACTTCCGGGTAGTAGCTGTGGACGAAGTAAAAGTGGCAGGGATCGGCCAGGCCCTGGCGCCAGGGTTCGGCCCGCGCTTCCCAGCGCACCTGGTTCCAGCCCATGTGCGGGATCTTCAGACCGGGCAGGGCGGGGAACTTGCGCACGCGACCGGGAGCGGCACCCAGACCCTCGACCTCGGGCGACTCCTCGCTGCCTTCAAACAGCAGCTGGTAGCCGAGGCAGAAGCCAAGGTAGGGACGCTCGGCGGCCAGCCAGTCCTTGAGCGGCTGCCAGAGGCCGTGCGCCTTGAGGATGCGCACGCTGTCGCCAAAGGCGCCCTGGCCGGGGAAGACCAGCAGGTCGAGGCCGTCGAAATCGGCGGGCTGCGCGACCAGCTGCGCCGGCGCGCCGATGGCGGCGAAGGCGTTGAGCACGCTGCGCAGGTTGCCGGCGCCGTAATCCAGCACGCCGAGCTTCATAGAACGTCCTTCGTGCTGGGGATGCCGGTGACGCGCGGGTCGATCCGGGTGGCGGCGTCGAGTGCGCGGGCGAGGCCCTTGAAGATGGCTTCGGCCATGTGGTGGGCGTCGCGCCCACGGCGGATCTCAACGTGCAGGGTGCAGAGCAGGGACGAGGCAAAGGCGCGCAGGAACTCCTCGACCAGCTGGTAGCTGAAGCGGTTGACGCCGCCGATCGCCTCGACGCGCTCGGGCGCGTGGTAACTGAGGAAGGCGCGACCGCTCAGGTCGAGCGCCACCTCGGCCAGGGTTTCATCCATGGGCAGCAGGAAGAAGCCGTAGCGGGTGATGCCGGCCTTGCTGCCGAGCGCTTCACGAAAGCACTGGCCGAGCACGATGCCGGTGTCCTCGACGGTGTGGTGGTAGTCGACCTCGATGTCGCCCTTGACCTTGACCTTCAGGTCGAAAAGGCCGTGCTTGGCAAACAGCGTCAGCATGTGGTCGAAGAACGGCACGCCGGTGTCGATCTGCGACTGGCCGGAGCCGTCGACAGTCAGTTCAATCCGGATGTCCGTCTCCGCGGTCTTGCGGTGCTGCTGGGCGGTGCGTCGGGTTTCCATGGGAAGGGGGATTAAACAGCCGGAAAGCGCCGCGGTCAACGGCCGCCGCCTTGCCAGCCGGCAAAAGCGCGTCCATGAATGCCGCCCCATGAGCCCCCTGCTTCAAGTTCACCAAGCCAGCTTCGTGCGCGGCGGTCGCCGCATCCTGCAGGACATCGACTGGCAGGTGCAGCGCGGCGAACACTGGTGCATCCTCGGCCCCAACGGCTGCGGCAAGACGTCGTTGATCAACCTCATCACCGGCTATGAACCCGCCACCGACGGCGAGATCCGCATCGGCGAGGACCGCTTCGGCAACAGCGACTGGCGCGAGGTGCGCAAGCGCGTCGGTTTGGTCACCAACACCCTCGCCACCTACATCGAGCCGGGCGAGCCGGTGCTGCATGTCATCGCCAGTGGTCGCGACGCCAAGCTCAACCTCTGGCAACCGCCCTCCGCCGCGCTGAAAAAGCAGGCGGCCGGCTTGCTGGAGGCGGTCGGCGGCATTCACCTGCGCCGCAGCCTGTGGGCGACCCTGTCGCAGGGCGAAAAGCAGAAGGTGCTCATTTGCCGCGCGCTCATGGCCCGCTTTGAGGTGCTCATCCTCGACGAACCCTGCGCTGGGCTCGATCCGGTGGCGCGCGAGCAGTTCCTCGCCTGGATGGCCGGCATCGCCACCTGGCCGGAGGCACCCTCGCTGGTGCTGGTCACCCATCACGTCGAGGAAATCCTGCCCTGCTTCAACCGCCTGCTCCTCCTGCACGAGGGGCGGGTGCACGCTTGCGGCGATCGCGACGACGTGCTCACTTCGGCCAACCTCGGCCACATCTACGGCGCCCGCGTCAAGCTGGGCCAGAGCAAGGGGCGCTACCGGCTCGGCGTCGAGGTCGACGGTCACTGGTGAGGCGGCCATTCGTCGTGCAGCGGGCGCAGGCTCTGCCAGAAGGCGTGCCAGGGCGAGTCCGCCGCCGCGCGCAGACGTTCTTCGGTCATCCGAAACGGGAAGAACTGCGCCGGCACCTCCGCCTGGCCGGCACGCAGCGCGGCTTCGATGATCAGGTAAATTTCCTCGATCCAGGGGTCGGTCATCGCCAGGCAGCCGATGCTCACAGCGCCGCCGTGGATCATGATGAAACTGCCGGTGCGACCCAGCCGACGGTCCTCGGCATTGGGATAGCCGATGTTGAAGGACAGGTGGTAGGTGCTGGCCGGGTTGAGGGCGCCGGCGGTGATGCCGTAGGCGCCCTCCGGCACCTGGCGATCGCCCTCGCGCTGCTTGGGACCGAGCCCGCCCGACTGCGCCGCCACCGCATAGGTACGGAAGCGTTGCCAGCCCGCGTCGCCCGCCAGCCAGAGTTCGAGTTCGCCACTCTCCTTGAAGGCGCGCAGCAGGGCCGGCGAACCGAGCGGCGTGCCCCGGGCCGTTAGCGTCTCGGCCAGAACCGGTTGCACCCGTGTCCGCAGATCCGCCAGTCGCTGAGTGGGCGACCACTCACGCCAGACCTCGGCGGCAGGTGGGGTAGGGTAGGGTGGCAGGGTGTCGGGCATCGCGGTGTGGCGCCGCCACACCCAGACTGCCGCCAGGGCCAGCAGCCCCGCTAAGACCAGGAGACGTCGCATGCCCTCATTCTGCCCCCAAACCGCTACCGCGCAGGCGGTTTTCTCGGACGGGCCCGCAAAATGCCAGGCACTGATGCAAGCTTGGTTAGTGCGCAGAAATTTCCTATAAAGTGTCTGTCCCTTTATTAGAAAAAGGCTTGACGTGGCGGCGGGCTGGGGTTGCTTGCGGTCATGCGCCAGAAGCGGCTCAAGGCTCCGGATGGGGCGGTCTCGGACACGGCTTATTACCACT
>DAIUCN010000080.1:0-20505 GCA_036846165.1 Prosthecobacter sp. | reverse complement strand
CCCCTAGACCGGCCCCCCCGCAAGCCATGCCCATCATCGACCAACTTTTCGACCAGCTCATCCAACTCGGTGGTTCCGACCTCCACCTCAGCCAGGGCCAGCCCCCGAAGATCCGTGTCCACGGCTCGATCCGCCCGATCGCCGAGGAGGTGCTCACCGCCGCCTCCATGGAAACCATGATGCGCGAGATCTGTGAACCGCGCGCCTGGGAGCGCTACATGGAGAAGGGCGACCTCGACTTCGCCTACGAAATGGACGCCGAGCACCGCTTCCGCTGCAACTACCTCAAGCAGCAGAACGGCTACGCCGCCGTTTTCCGCATCATTCCAACCAAGATCGCCAGCCTGGAAAGCCTCGGCATTCCGCCGGTGGTCAAGGAGTTCGGCCACCTGCGCAGCGGCCTTGTCCTGGTCACCGGCCCGACCGGCTCCGGCAAGTCGACGACGCTGGCCGCCCTGCTCGACTACATCAACACGAACTTCCGCCGCCACATCATCACGATCGAGGAGCCGATCGAGTTCGTGCACCGCAACAAAAAGAGCATCATCACCCAGCGCGAGGTGCCGATCCAGACACCGTCCTTCGCCGACGGCCTGCGCGCCGCCCTGCGCCAGGACGCCGACATCGCGCTCGTCGGCGAAATGCGCGACCTCGAAACCATCTCGCTCGCCCTGACCGCCGCCGAAACCGGCCTGCTCGTCTTCGGCACCCTGCACACCAACAACGCGCGCAAGACGGTCGACCGTATCATCGACGTCTTCCCCGCCGATCAGCAGAGCCAGGTGCGCACCATGCTCGCCGCCTCACTCAAGGGCGTCGTCGCCCAGCTGCTCATGAAGAAGGCCGACGGCAAGGGCCGCGTCGCCGTCAACGAGATCATGGTGTCGACACCCGCCGTCGGCGCCATCATCCGCGAGGGCGCGACCCAGAAGCTTTATGACGTCATCATCGGCGGCAAGGCCGACGGCATGCAGTTCATGGACGACTCGATCTGGAGCAAGCTGCGCGACGGCTTCGTTTCGCCGATGGAGGCCTACATGAAGGCGATCGACAAGGGCCGCTTCAAGGCCTTCCTGCCGCCGGAAATGCAGGCCATCGCCAACGCCGGCGGCGGCGAGGCGAAAAAGTAGCCGACCACCGGCCGGGTCCGGGGCGTTCCCCAGGGAATCCATGACCTCCGCCGCCGCCACCCTGCTGCTTGCCCGCGCGCATGTGCGCATGGCACGGCAGCGGGCGCGGGAAGCCCTGCAGGACAACCGCCTGCTGGTGGCGACCATCGGCGGCTTTTTGCTGATCTACTGCGCCGCCACCTACCTGCTGGTTTCCCAGGGACTGCAGTTCGTCGCCGCCATGCCGCTGTTCGGCGACCTGCTCGTCGAGCGCCTGGTGCACCTGCTGTTCTTCTTCTTTTTTGTCATGCTGGTGGTGTCGAACGCCGCCATCACCGGCATGAGCCTGTTCCGCCGCGTCGGCATGGACTGGCAGGTGGCCCTGCCCCTGCCCTGGAGCAGTCTGGTGCTTTGGAAAACCCTGGAGGGCATGCTGCTGGCCAGTTGGGGGCTGCTTGTGCTCAGCGCGCCCGTGCTGGCCGCTCTCGGCCGGGTCTACGGAGCCGGCCCGGCCTTTTACCTGGCCGGCCTGCCCGCCCTGCTCTGCCTGGTCGGCCTCGCCGCCTGCCTGTCGACCTGGCTGCTGCTGCTGCTCGTGCGTCACGCCCGCCGGTCCTGGTGGAAACCGGCCACCGCTGTCGGTCTGCTGCTAGTCTTCGTCCTGCTGCGCCCCTGGTTCGGCACCGAGGAAACGCCTGGCCAGCGCGATCTGGTGGCGAGCCTGCAGGCCGTCATGCGCCACTCGGAACTCTGCACCCATCCGCTGCTGCCCAGTTCCTGGGTGGCCGAGGTTCTGTTTGCCGCCGCGGGCCGCGGGGCGCCGGGCAACGCGGTCTTTCATCTCCTGCTCCTGCTCGCCAATGCCCTGCTGGCCCTCCACCTCACCGCCCGCTTTGGCACCCGCCTGTTTTATCCCGCCTGGCACCGGATCATGACCGCCGGCCCCTGGCTCCGCGCCGGCACCGCCGCCCTCCCCTGGTTTCGCCGCCCCGTTCCAGCGCACTCACCGCGTCCCGGCCGCGCCGAACGCGCCCTGCTCGCCAAGGACGTGCGCACCTTCCTGCGCGAACCGGCGCAATGGGGCCAGTGCCTGGTCATCTTCAGCCTGCTGCTGATCTACACCCTCAACCTGCAACGCCTCGGCCACAACCTGCAGAGCACCTTCTGGGTCACCGTCATCAGCCATCTCAACCTGCTCGTCTGCTGCCTGGCCCTGTCGACCCTGACCACGCGCTTTGTCTTCCCGCAGATCAGTCTCGAAGGCCAGCGCCTGTGGATTCTCGGCCTGTCGCCGCTGTCGCTGGCGCGCATCATGGACCTCAAGCTGCGCCTTGCGAGCAGTGCCATGGCGCTCCTGACGCTGGTGCTCATCCTGCTCTCCTGCGTCACCCTCGCCCTGCCTTGGCAGCGCAGCCTTGTCTTCGGCGGCGCCGTCATTCTCATCAGCTACGGCCTCAACGCCCTCGCCCTCGCCCTGGGGGCTTGGTTGCCCAACTTCCGCGAGCCCAATCCCGCCCGCATCATCTCCGGCTTCGGCGGCACGCTCTGTCTCGTCAGCAGCTTTCTCTACATCCTGCTCAGTGCCGGCGTGCTCGCCGCGCCGGAAATCTACCGCTGGAAACTTCAAAGCACGGGCCTGTCGCCCTCCCTCACCCCGTTCCAAGATGCCCTGGCCCTGCTTTTGGTGTTCTTATTAACATTGCTTTTCGGCACACTGCCTTTCCGGGCTGCAAAAAATCGCACAAAACATCTGGATTACCTTGGAAAACTATAATATTTTTATCGCTAAGTTATCAAGCGATAATCATGTTGCGCCGTCCGCCGCCCTCCGCCGCTCCCACTCAGGACAACGTCTTTCGCTTTGACGAGGCGCCTGAGTTTGGTGGCGATTTCACGGATGAGGATCGCCAGGGCGAAAATGTTGAACGCCAGGTGCGCGAAGCCCAGGAGCGGCTTGCCAAGCTACGCCAGGAACAGGAGCAGATCGAACAGGAACGCCGCCTGCTGGAGACCCTCAAGCAGAAGCAGGAGCAATTCATTCACGGCCGTGAGAGCCTGGCTGGTGTTCTTGAGCAGCACCTGCACGCCATCGACCAGGACCTCGACAGCACGCGGCATTATCTGGAGGATTTGACCGCCGCCCAGCACGACTTCCGCGCCCGTCTCGACGAACTGCGCAGTTTCCTGCCCGAGCGCTGGCACCGCCACCAACTGGAACAGGAACTGGATCACGCCCTTGGCTGTCTACTGGAGGCGGAGGCCAGTTTCGAAAAAGGTCTGCGCCGCCTCTCCGCCAGTCAACCGACCGGCGTTGCCAATCTCGAGGCCGGTGCCACACCGGCCACCCGGCGCAACGCCGACCCCGCCAGTGCCGACGACACCCGCGCCTGGCTGCGCCGCGGTTTTGCCTTCACCCTGCCGCTCATCCTCACCCTGATTCTCGGCCTGATCCTGGTCAAACTTCTGTTTTAACCCACTCCCGCCATGGCCTTCACCGTCAGCAACAAACGCGTTCGTTCCAGCCGCAGCAAATCGGTCAAGGAAACCCTGATTCACCAGCCCCGCGGCAGCGACATCCGCGACCTCACCAGTCGGGCGCGCGAGGTGCAGGCGGAAATCCACCGTCTGGAGGTGACCATCACCCAAGCGCCGATCGAGATGACCCGCCGCCGCATCGCCAGCCGCGACACCCTGCCGCCGCTCGGTTACGCCGGCCGTACCGCCCGCCCGAGCCAACGCAAACCGCTGCAGCAGCGCCGCGCCGACCGCAACCGCCGGCTCGCGCTCTACCTCGAGTTTGCCGTCGTCGTCGCCGTCCTTGCGGCCTCCTTCGGCTGGCTGCGCCAGTGGCTGCAATACTGAGCGGCATGAAGCCTGCACGCGGCACCCCAACTCGTGTTGCCGCGCCAGGACTGCCCCTGGCCGAGACCACGGTCGACGGCAGCCGCACCCAGCGCTGGTGCCTGGAGGCGGCGGACTGCCCCGCCCTCGCCGCCGTCCGCCTCGCCCGCCTCGGCATCGATGACGCCTGGCATCCCTACCGGCGCGTCCGCCTGCAACCCGCCGGCAGCTTTGTCATGGTCTGCGTCCAGGGTTCGGGTCGCGTCCTGCTCGACGGTCGCTGGCAGAGCCTCAGCGCCGGCCAGGCCTGCCTGGCGCCACCGCGCGGCGTCAATGCCTTCCACGCCATGCAGGACAAACGCTGGCGCTTTCTTTGGGCCCGCTACGACGAACCCGTCTTTGTCACGCCGCTGGTCAGTGCCGCCTCGCCAGTCCGCCTCAAGGTTGACGCCGACCAGTTCGCCCATGTCTGGCAGGGCCTGCGCGGGGAATGGCTGGGCGGGCGCGACAGCCATGCCCTGCATCACTGGATCGAACTGCTGCACCTGCAACTGCGCCGGCTGGCCAAACCCTGGCAGAAGGACGAGCGCCTGCGCCGTCTCTGGGATGAGGTGGCAGCGCGGCTGGCTGAGGACTGGACCGTCGCCTCGCTGGCCCATGCCGCCCACGTCAGCCAGGAACACTTCCGCCGCCTGTGCTGGAAGGAACTCGGCCGCAGCCCCATGGCCCACCTGACCTCGCTGCGCATCCGCGCCGCCCAGCAGCTGCTCACGCGTAGCGATGACAAGCAGGAATTTGTCGCCCGCCAGGTCGGCTACCGCAGCCCAATCGCCTTCGCCCGCGCCTTCCAGCGCTGGGTCGGCTGCCTGCCCTCGGACTACCGCAGCCGAAGCTGAGCGGGTGCGTTTCAGTCAGGTGCCGGTGGATGTTGTCTTGCCAAGCGCCCTGCATCCGTGGCGTTCTATGCGCATGCACCGCCTTTTGTCCCTCCTGGTCCTCGGCTTCCTCCTCGCCGTCCCCGCCCGTGCCGAACCCGTGTCGCTGTTCGACGGCCGGACGCTCGACGGCTGGGTTTTTGATGCCGCCGTCTGGCGCGTTGAGGACGGCTGCATCACTGGCGGCTCAACCACGGAGAAGATCCCGAAAAACTTCTTCATCCGCACGCAGCGCTCCTTTCAGAACTTCGAGCTGAAGCTTAAAATCAAGTGCAGTGGCGATCCGAAGACCGGCCTGATCAACTCCGGCATCCAAATCCGCTCCGTGCCCGACGGCACCGCCATGAGCGGTTATCAGATCGACTGTGGTGCCGGCTGGTTTGGCAAGATCTACGATGAACATCGCCGCAACAAGGTCATCTGGTCGCCCACGCCCGAGCAGCAGTCGGCGCTGGACAAGGTCGTCGATGTCTTTGGCTGGAACGACTACGTCATCCGCGCCGAGGGCCCGCGCCTGCGCACCTGGATCAACGGCGTGCTCTGCATCGACTACACCGAGACCGACCCAAACATCGCGCTCGACGGCCACATCGCCCCGCAGGTGCACAGCGGCGGCGCCTGCCTGGTGCAGGTCAAGGACGTCACAATCGAGGAATTGCCGCCCACGCCCGGCGTCCCCACCTGGCAGAGCATCGGCGGCCTTGAAGGCATGAAGGCGAAGCTGCCGCCGAAACCGGCCGCCAAGAATGCCGCGCCGAAGCGCGACATCAGCTACAACGACGTGCAGGGCAGCGCCCTGACCGCCCAGGAGCAGCGGCAAAAATTCAAACTGCCCGAGGGCTACGAAATCGAGCTCGTCGTGCAGGAGAGCGAGGGGCTCGGCAAATTTGTCAGCGTCTACTTCGACCACCGCGGCCGGATGTGGACGCAGACGGCGCTCGAGTACCCGATTGATGCGAACGAAAACCCCGCTGCCGCCGAGGCGGTGTACGCGGGCAAGGGCCGGGACAAGGTCCTCGTCTATCCGCGCGAGTCGTTGAACGGGAAAATCCCCGCGGGCGGACTGACGGATCCGACCGTGTTTGCCGACGGCCTCGCCATCCCGCTCGGCATCCTGCCCTGGGGGGCGGGCGACACCTGCTACGTGCAGCACGGCCACGATCTGAAGCTGTACAAGGACACCAACGGCGACGGCAAAGCGGACAGCTTTGACGTCGTGCTCACGGGCTTTGGCGTGCAGGATTCGCACCTGTTTCCGCACCAGTTCACCCGCGCTCCCGGTGGCTGGATCTGGATGGCGCAGGGCCTTTTCAATCACAGCCAGGTGCGCAAGCCCGGCAGCGACCAGGTCGTCGACTGGCCCAAGTGCAGCATGGCGCGCCTGCGACCCGATGGCAGCGGGTTCGAGGTCATCAGCACCGGCCCAAACAACATCTGGGGCTTGGTGATCACCGGCGCGGGCGAGGCCTTCATCCAGGAGGCCAACGACTACGGCTATCCGGTCATGCCCTTCCACGAATACGCCTATTACCCCGGCGGCATGGAGGCGCTGAAGAAGAGCTATCAGCCCGACTTCCCCCCACAGGCCGAGTTCCGCATGGGCGGCACCGGCTTGAGCGGACTGGCGCTGATCGAAAGTGGACCCCTCTCCCCCAAAGGGGTTACGGCTTCAGCCGAAGCCACTTTGTCCAATCCCACCCACGTGATGGCCATCGCCAATCCCATCACCTCGAAAATCCAGACGATCGCGATGCACCGCGACGGCGCGTATTGGAAGCTTGCGCAGCTCGCCGACCTCATTACCTGCGACGATCCCTTCTTCCGCCCGGTCGCCCTCACCAACGGTCCCGACGGCTGCCTCTACATCGTCGACTGGTACAACAAGATCATCTCCCACAACGAGGTGCCGCGCGCGCATCCGGATCGCGACAAGACACGCGGCCGCATCTGGCGGGTGCGGCCGAAACAGGCGAAGGCCGAAGTGGCGGATTTCACGCAGCAGAGCCGGGAGGAACTCACCGCCATGCTCGACCAGCCCCCCCTCGGCCGGGCTCATCTGGCCTGGCAGGAACTGCAGGATCGCGGACACCTGCCGACGGAGCACTGGGCCGGACGCGAGTACCTGGCGGACTCCACGTTTGGCAAAATCACTGCGCTCGGCCGAAAGCTCACCGCCGACACCCTTCTGGAACTGCTCGCCTTTGCCCAACCCAGCCTGCCCGGTCCGCTGGCCCCATCCTCCCGCGGCCCGAAACAGATCCCCGTGCGCGAGGCCTACGACCGCGAGTTCGAGCGCTTCCTCGTCCGCCTGTTCCTCGAGCGTCATCCCGACCTCGTCGCCCCATTCCTCGACTCGGAATCCGCCGCACAGCTGCCGGTGGAAGCCCGCGTGCTCGCCTCGCTGGCCCTGGAACCGAAAACCAGCGCCTCCCGCGTCGCCGAACTGCTGCCGCAGCTCGACCGCGCCCCGAACGACGAGGAACTGCTGCGCCTTGCCCAGTTTCCCGAAGAACTCGGCGTCGAAGAGGCGCTCAAGGCGCTTTTGACGAACGAACCCACCCGCGCCGCGGTCGCCGAGAAGCTGCTGGCGCAGCGCACGAAAATCGACGTCAGCAAAATCACCCCCCTGATCCGCCTTGTCACACAACAGATGATCCAACACGCGGATGAAAAGGTGCGCCGGCAAGCGCTGGACTTGGTCATCGGCTTCCAACGCGGCCCGGAGGATGCCATCCTACTGCCCTTGATCGACCGTCAAAACCGCGTCTTCCAAAAGGAATCCGTGCCCATGGACACCAGTGGCGAGCTGGTGCACCGGCTCAAAGCCCTCACCGCCCTGCGCACCCAGGAAGCCCAGGTATTTTATGTGCTGGCCGAATCCGATCCGGACAGCAGCGTTCGCGAGGCGGCGCTGGACGCCCTGATCTCCACCAGCACCAACGTGGCGCGCAGCGCCTGCGAAAGGCTGTTCAAGCTGTATCCCAAACTCCGCACGGAACAGCGCCGACGCGTGCTGCTGCCCCTCTCCGGCCAGGCCGAGGGAGGCGCGGCATTCCTGGTGGCGGCCATTCTGGACAAGACCGTGCCTGCGAACGACCTCGACTTTGCCATTCTGGAACGCCTCGCCACCGTGCTCGGCGATGATCCCGCCCTGGAAAAGCTCCAGCAGCAACTCGGCGGCGTCTTCCGCGAGGTCCTGCTGCTCGACGGTCAAAACAGTGCCTGGGTGGACTCGAACATCACCCTCGACGGTCCCTTCACCGTCGAGGCCTGGGTGCGGCTGGCGCCCGGCATCGGCAATGAGGACTGCCTGCTCGGCGTGCCCAACGGCCTGCAGCTGAATTTCTTCGGCGGCAAGTTCCGCGCCTATGCCGGTCCCGAACTGCACGACGTCTGCGTGGCCAACAAGCCGATGACTCCCGACCTGTGGACCCACCTCGCGATCACCCGCGACGCTCTCGGCATCATCCGGATTTACCAAAACGGCGAACTCGACGCCGAAGGCAGCAAACCCGCACCCGCCACCTGGCAAAACTGCCGCATCGGCTGGAGCGGTCCCGCCAAGGGCACCGAAGGCGCGATCATGGAATTCCGGGTGCTGCACCGGGCCAAAACCGCCGCCGAAATCCGCAGTGGCTTTGATCGGACGGATCCGACCGATCGCACGGATCTGACCGATCCCAAAAAACTCGGCCAGGGCGCCCGCTTCGCCAAGACGATCGATACCCCGCCACTGCTCACCGAGGCACAGGCCCAGGCGCTCGACGCCAAGTTCCAGAAATACACGGCCCTGGCGGCCAAGGGCAATGCGCAGGCCGGCCAGCCGCTGGCCGCGCTCTGCACCGCCTGCCACCAGATTGGCAACGCCGGTGGCCAGATCGGCCCGAACCTGAGCGGCGCCGGCTCCATGGGACTGGAGGCCGTGCTGCGCAACCTGCTGACCCCGAACGCCGCCATGGAACCCGGCTACCGCATCTACCGGGTCGAACTGACCAATGGCGATCTCGTCGATGCCTTCCTCGTCAGCGAGGACAAGGACGCCGTCGTCGTGCGCCAGGCCGGCCTGCCGGATCGCCGGATCGCCAGGGCCGAGATCCGCAGCACCAAGTTCATCCGCCGCTCATTGATGCCCGAAGGCCTGCTCGAGGCCCTGCCCGATCAGAGCGTGGCCGATCTGCTGGCCTACCTGATGACGCTCAAGTGACCGGCTGGCATTGAGTCTTGCCGGCGCGCGGCCCAACCGGTACGCTCACGGGGAAATTCCAGCTTTTCCCGCCATGTCGCCCTACCTCGCCGAATTCCTCGGCACCCTGCTCCTGATCCTGCTTGGCGACGGTGTCGTCGCCAACGTCGTGCTCGGCAAAACCAAGGGCCACAACAGTGGCTGGATCGTCATCGCCGCCGGCTGGGGGATGGCCGTCGCTGTGGCCGTCTACTGCACGGCTGCCATCAGCGGGGCCCACCTCAATCCGGCGGTCACCCTCGGCCTCGCCGCCATCGGCAACTTCGACACCGCCCTGGTGCCCGGCTACCTCGCCGCCCAGTTCGCCGGCGCCTTTGCCGGCGCGGTGCTGGTCTGGCTGGCCTACCTGCCGCACTGGCGGGAAACGCCGGCGCCTGGCGACAAACTCGCCGTCTTCAGCACCGGCCCCGCCATCCGCCACGCGCCCGCCAACCTGATCTGCGAAATCCTCGGCACCGCCGTGCTCGTGCTCGGCGTGCTCGCCATCCTGTCGCCCGCCAACCTGCAGCCCGACAGCGGCTTCGACACCGGCTTCGGCCCGGCCCTGGTCGGTCTGCTGGTCGGCTCGATCGGCCTCTCGCTCGGCGGCCCCACCGGCTACGCCATCAATCCGGCGCGCGATCTCGGACCGCGCCTCGCCCACGCCCTGCTGCCCATCCCCGGCAAGGGCGGCAGCGACTGGGCCTACGCCTGGATCCCGGTGGTCGGTCCCGCGCTCGGCGGTGTGCTGGGCGCCTTCGTGTTTCGTGCGTTCTGGCCGGCCGCCTGACGCATTTCCGTTTGCATCCGCATGGCTTCTGCCCTATCGCAGCGGCCGATGGAAACGACCCCCAAGTCAGTCCTGACCGACCTCCAGGCGTTCGACGTGGCGAGCCTTAAAGGCCGCCTGAGCGAGCTCCGGAGGTATCTTTGACCTCCCCAGCCTGACTGAGGAGCTGTCCGCGTTGGAACACAAGATGACCGACACCGGGTTTTGGGACGACCAGAACGCCGCGAAGAAGGTCATTGACCGTGCCAACGTCATCAAACGCCAGATCACGCCGCTTGGCGAACTCGAGGCCCGCGTGGAGGAATTCCCCGTACTCATCGAGCTGGCCCGCGAGCAGGGCGACACCGCCAGCATGATCGAGGTGCAGAAGGAGTACGACTCCCTCGACCGCGACATCGGCTCCTACGAGCTCGACCTGCTGCTGTCCGGTCCCTTCGACCGGGGCAGCGCCTTCATGACCATCCACTCCGGCGCCGGCGGCACCGAGGCCTGCGACTGGGCCGACATGCTCATGCGCATGTACGTGCGCTGGTGCGAGCGCAAGGGTTACAAGGTCCAGATCATCGACCACCAGGAGGGCGATGAGGTCGGCACCCGCTCCGCCACGCTGGAAATCCAGGGCGAGAACGCCTTCGGCTTCCTCAAGAACGAGCGCGGCGTGCACCGCCTCGTGCGCATCTCCCCCTTCGACGCCGCCAAGAAGCGCCACACCTCCTTCGCCTCGATCGACGTCACCCCCGACAACGAGGAGGAGATCAACATCCAGATCCGCGACGAAGACCTGAAGGTCGACACCTACCGCTCCGGCGGCAAGGGCGGCCAGAACGTCAACAAGGTCGAAACCGCCGTGCGCATCACCCACATCCCGAGCGGGGTCATCGTCGCCTGCCAGATCGAGCGCAGCCAGCCCAAGAACCGGGCCAAGGCGCTCGCCATGCTCAAGGCCAAGCTGTACCAGATCGAGGAAGACAAGCGCACCGCCGAGGTCGCCCGCCAGTACGGCGAAAAGACCGACATCGGCTGGGGCAGCCAGATCCGCAGCTACGTCTTCCAGCCCTACCAGATGGTCAAGGACCTGCGCACCGGCGAAAAGACCAGCGACATCTCCGGCGTCATGGACGGCGATCTCGACGCCTTCATGGAAGCCAAGCTGCGCGGCAAAAAAGCCGGCGCCGACGACAGCGACGACGAGGTCTGATGGTGGGGCGCGCGCAGCGCCATGGAGTGCGGCGCTTCTGCGCCGCTTTCGCCCACAGCCCCGGCTCCACTCCGCGACAGTTCAGGCGGCCGACGCCTTCCCGTAGCGCCAGACCGAGGGCAGCAGTGGGGAAAAACACCTGCGATGGAGTGTCTCAGGCCGAGACGCCAAGCAGAGACCTATCTCCGCCTGCCCTCGCGCCTTGGCGTGAAGTCCATCCAAGCGCAAACGCTCGTGGCAGGCGCCCACGTCACTTCCACAACTTGCCCGAGTCCTTCCAGGCCTCGACGAGTTCGCGGAAGGCGCGGGCGGCGGGCGGATCCTCGGCGGGATTCCAGGCCAGGACGAGCGGCACGGTGCGCTCGGGCTCCAGCGCCACAAAGCGCAGGCTCGCCGGCATGGCGGCAGCGGCGACGCTGTCGGTCGCCAAGCCGGCACCGGCACCGGCTTCAACATAACTGAGCACCGTGCCCATCAGGCTCGGGCTGTGGGCGATCTGCGGCGTGAAGCCCGCCTCGCGGCAGGCCGCCAAAATCTCGTCGTGCAGCCCCACGCCCTCGCGCCGGGCCAGCACAATGAGCGGTTCATCGGCCAGCGCCTGCCAGGGCGCGGTCTTGTTCGCGGCAAGCGGATGCTCCCTGGGCACCACCACGCCGAGCGGTTCGGCGCGCAGCGGCAGGGTCGCCAGCACCCGTTCGCCCTGCCCCGGCAGCGGCCGGGTGATGGCGGCGGCGAGCCGTCCCTTGGCGACCATTTCCCAGACCCGTTCGGGCGTGCGCTCCTCGAGATGCAGCGACACCTTCGGGTAACGGCGGCGGTACTCGGCGAGCAGCCTTCCCAAAAACGCCTGGGTCGGCGGGCCGATGTACCCGAGACGCAGCTCCCCTTCCTCGCCCTTGGCGGCGCGGCGCACCCGGCGCAACGATTCCTCAAGCCGCTCGAAAATGACTCCGGTCTCATGCAGCAGCACCTCGCCCGCCGGCGTCAGCGCCAGGGTCCGGCGGTCGCGCTCGATGAGGCGCGCGCCGAGTTCCTGCTCGAGTTCCTGGACCGCGCGCGACAGCGCCGGCTGGGCGATGTGCAGGCGCCGGGCCGCGCGCGAGAAATTCATCTCCTCGGCCACCGCCTGGAAGTAGCGCAGATGTCGCAGGTCCATGACCGCAGTTAAGCGCGGCCGGTCCAGCGCGGCAAGCGCCGCTCACTGCGGCTTGAAGATGAAGTACACCGCGCCCATCAGGCAGAGTCCGGCCCAGAGGTAGTTCCAGGTCAGCGGCGCCTTCATGTAGAAGACGGCGAAGGGCACAAACACGGTGAGGGTCACCACCTCCTGGAGGATTTTCAGCTGCGGCAGGGTGAAGGCGCCGTAGCCGATGCGATTGGCCGGCACCTGGAAGCAGTATTCAAAGAAGGCCAGCCCCCAGCTCGCCAGGATGGCGAGGACGAGGGGCTTGGAGCGCAGGTCGCGCAGGTGCGCATACCAGGCGAAGGTCATGAACACATTCGACAGCAGCAGCAGCAGGACCGTCTTGGCGGGAATCATGGGAGATGGGCGGCGATCATGCCTCAGGAGCGCCGCGGCGCCAGAGCTATTCCTGGCCAAAGCGCAAAATCCGGCTTGGTTGGGCGGACGCCCCGCATGTCCTGGTCCTCCCGTGAAGAAGCCGAAGAAGCGCGCGCACGTCTCGCCCGCGAGATCGCACGCCACCGCGCCGAGGGCGAACCCCTGGCCGCTTTGACCGCCCCCAAGTCGGGCCACCTCTGCGCGCAGTTCTGGGGCCGCGCCTGGTGCCGTCACCTGCAGGACATGACCGCGTACGAGGGCCGGCTCGCCCCCGGTCGCACCTGCCTGCGCCAGGGCCGGGTGTATGACCTGACGATTCACCCCGGCGAGGTGCAGGCCGTCGTGGCCGACCACACCCTGCACACGACCCGACTGCGCATCCGCCCCCTGGAAGCCGAGACCTGGAGCCGCCTGCAGCAGGCCGCCACCGCTTCCGGGCCGTCCCTGCTCGACCTGCTCAGCGGTCGCCTGGGCGAGGACCTGCTGCGCCTGCTGTGTGATCCCGACGCCGGTCTGTTCCCGCGGGCCGACGAAATCCGCTTCGATTGCGACTGCACCGACGATGCCGAACCCTGCAAGCACGCCGCCGCGGTCTTTTACGGGGTCGGCCTCGAACTTGACGCCCATCCCGAGGCGCTTTTTTTGCTGCGTGGTGCCGATCCCGCCCAACTGCTGACCGAGGCGGGTCGTGCCGCCAGCGCCAGTCTTGACGCGCAGGCCGGCGACCTCGCCGCCCAGGATCTGGGTGCCTTGTTCGGCATCGACCTCGAAGCCGGACAGGCACCGAGGCCCTGAGAGAACGAGGCTGCCTGACAGGGCCGGGCAGGGTCGGCGCAGTTTGTGCTCGATTCGGAGCACGGCTTGTCGCAACTTACGCCTCCGATGCCCGAGGAAAACCCAGATGAACTGAGCCGGCTGCCCACCGCCGCCGACGGGCTTTCCCCCAAGCAGCAGCTCTGGCAGGCCCAGCAGGGCAAGGCGCGCACCCGCATCGGGCCGGCCTCGCGCCCGCCGGCGGAAGCTCCGGCAGCACCGCTGTCCGAGGAGTGGCGCGAGCTCTTTGAGCAGCCACCGGCCCCACCTCACGCACCAACCCCGGCAGCACCGCCACCTCCGCAGGCGCCGCGGCGCACCGTGGTCGGCCGCCGCACGCCGCCGCCGGAACCCGTACCAGAACCGCCCCAGGACCCGGCTCCCGCAGCACCCGCAGCACCCGCAGCACCCGCAGCACCCGCAGCACCCGCGGCGCCGCGGCGCACGGTCATTGGTCGCCGCGCCGCGCCCACCCCGGAACCGGCGCCGGAACCGCCCCAGGACCCGGCTCCCGTCCCTGCCGATGCACCGGAAAACTCAGAACCCCGAGAGTCCCCGAAAACATCCGAACCGTCCGAACCGTCCGAGCCGTCCGAGCCGTCCGAGCCGTCAGACAAGTCCGAGCCGTCAGACAAGTCCGACAAGTCCGACAAGTCCGACAAGTCAGACAGGTCAGACCAAGCGGAAAAGGCCGATCCGGCTCCAGCCACCTCGCGGGCGGCACAGCTTTGGCGCCAGTACTGGGAGCGCTGGGGCGGCCGCGGCCTGGCGACCAGCCTCGCCGTGCATGCCGTGCTGCTGCTCAGTGCCGCCTGGATCGTCGTCAATCAGGTGGCCAGCGAGCAGGTCGACTTCCTTTCCGGCGGCGGCACCACCCAGGGGGCGCAGGCCTCGCAGGAACTGCAGCACCGCGTCCAGCAAAAGAAAAACCCCTGGCTGAAAAAGCCGGTGCCGATGCGCAAACTCGGCGTCGCCAATGCCCTCTCCGACCTCGTCCTGCCGGACGATGCGCCCGACCTCATGGAATTGCCGCAGGCCAGCAGCCTGCTCAACGGCGGCCGTCTCAGTGGCGGCATGGGCCTCGCCGGCGCCGGTGGCGGCTTCGGCCGCGGCATGGGCCTGGGCGGGCGCGACGGCGTCACCTTCCAGCCCTTTTCGCTCTTCGGCATGCAGATCAAGGCACGACGGCTGGCGGTTGTGCTCGACGTCTCCGGCTCGATGGCCTCGCACCTGCCGCGCGTGCTGCAGGAGGTCGACAAGGTCGCCAAGGGCAGCGTCGCCGTGCTCTACTACGGCTGCGGGCTCGACAAACCGCCGCCGCGCGGGCTCGATGGCGATGGTGTCTTTCCCACCTCGCGCGAGGAGTTTGAAAAATTCTGGCGCCTCTACGGCGGCAGCTACGACGCCGTGCGCAAGTTCCGCATCGACCGCAAGGAGGCGATTCCGAATGAGGAGGTCTTCCGCGTGCTGTCGCGGCGGCCGCAGACCTACTTCATCCACAACGTCGGCTCCTCCTATGCCTGGCTGGCCCTGCTCAGCGACCAGGTGCGTTCGGCGGACGCGCTGTACTGGTTTGCCGACTTCCAGGATCCGGTCGATTTCAGTCAGATCGGCATCGTCCGGGAAAACCTGCAGGCACGCAAGCAGCGCCTCTACATCCATGCCTACACCCGCGGCTCGTCCTTCGACCAAATCAAGACCCAGCTTGTCGAGAAGACAAGCGGCGACTGGCGACTGGAGGAGTGAGACCTCAGCGGATGAGGCCCCAGTGCGAGGTCAGCGGCCAATAGCAGAACAGTGCGGGTCCCACCAGGTTGCGCTCGGGCACCGGGCCCCAGGCGCGTGAATCGCTGCTGTTGTAACTGTTGTCGCCCATGGCAAAGTACTCTTCCTCGCCCAGCTCGATGCGGTCGATGCGGCCGCCGACCACACGCGGGTCGGAATAGCCGCGATAGCCCTCGACCGGCGCCTCGTACGTGCCCTGCATGACCTTGCGGAAGCCGGGCTCGGTCGCCTTGGCGCCATTGATCCAGAGCTCGGGCGCCTTCACCTCCAGGCGGTCGCCGGGCACGCCGGCGAGGCGCTTGATGTAGTGCTGCGAGCCCTGCTCCACGGGCACGCGGATGCCGCTGACATGCTTGGTGGTGAAGACAAAGACCTCACCGCGCACCGGCGTGCGGAAGTGGTAGGAGAACTTGTCGACCAGCACGTGGTCGCCATTGCGCACGACCCCGCTGGCAAGCAGCTGCCCCTCCTTGATGTACTCGCCGCCGCGCAGGCCGTACACCATGCGCCGGTCGGGGGTGTCATCGGTGACGTTGACCGGCTTGGCGTTGATGTGCGCCCAAAGCTGCAGTTCGTCGAGCAACTGCCGCTGCGGCGCGTTGATGCGGATCGTGTGGCCGTCGCGGAAGTGCAGCTTGCAGTACGGCATGAAAATCAGGAAGCGATGCTCGGTGAGCGGTTCGCTGTCGCGCAGGTACCCCGTGTGATCGGAGACCACGTGGATGTGCCGCGTGCTGGTGAACTGCGAGAGCAGCCAGCCAAGCGGCCCCGGGCGCGGGTCCTCGGCGGTGGCGCGGGCGGTGATGCCATTGAGGGTCGGCTGCATCGAGCCGGTCGGGATCTGGAAGGGCTGGGCGATGTAGGCGCGGATGCCGAGGGCGATGACAATGGCGACGAAGAACACCTCGATGTTCTCGGCGAACTCGCTCTGCGGCGGCTGCGGCAGGGCGGCGCCGCAAACGCGGTTGATCACCTCGTTGAGTTCCTTCAACCGGGCGCGGTCGCGCCGGCGCATGGCTTCCTCCAGCGAGCGGCGCAGATCGCAAATCTCCTCCAGCTTGTCCGCGGCGAGCAGGTCGCGCTTGTAGTCGATGAAGCGGGTCACTCCCTTGTGGAGCTGTTTGGCGTGCTTCAGGTAGCGGGGGGTGAGGAGGAACATGCTCGCGGATGGTCGGGGTCTTCGGCGCTGCGTCAAGCGCGACCTGCCGGCTCGGCCCGGCGCACGACGCTCTCGAGTTGTCCGGCGGCCAGCCGGGTGAGGACGACTTCGCCCTCGGCGACCTCGGCGGCATCCTTGAGCACCCGGCCCCTGGCATCGGTCGTGTAGGAAAACCCGCGCGCCAGCACCGACTGCGGTCCGAGGTTGCGCAGCAGGTCCAGGCGCGCCGTCAGGCGGTCGCCCAGCCGCGCCAGCCGCACCTCCGCCGCCTGGCGCAGGCGGGCGGCACCGACCTCCACGCGATGGCCGGCCTCGGCGAGCACCACCTGCGGATGCCGCTGCGCCAGCACCTGCCGGCTTTCCGCCAGCCGGTCGGCCAGCCCCTGCAGGCGCTCACGCACGACCGCTTCCAAGGTCGCTGTCATCTCATCGGCCTGCTGCTCGGCCTGCTGCAGCTGTCGCTCCGGTCCGCGCTCCAGCGCGCCCTTGGCCAGGAGTTCGAGGATGCGTCGGTCCTGCTCCAGCCGCGCCTCGACCCGCCCCTGCAGGCGCCGCTGCGCGGCCTCGAAATGTCGGCGCAATTCGGCGCCGTCAGGTGCCAGCAGCTCAGCCGCCGCACTCGGGGTCGGCGCGCGCAGGTCAGCGACAAAGTCGGCGATGGTGAAATCGATCTCATGGCCGACCGCCGAGATGACCGGGATCTCCGAGGCATGGATGGCGCGGGCCAGCGCCTCCTCGTTGTAGGCCCAGAGGTCTTCGAGGCTGCCGCCGCCGCGGCCGATGACGATCGTGTCGGGGCGCGGCAAACCGTGACGTTCGGCGGCGTTGAGCACCTCAAGGGCGCGGATCGTTTCGATCTCCGCCCCCTGCCCCTGCACCCGCACCGGATAAACCAGCACGCGCAGCCAGGGCGCGCGCCGGGTCAGGATGTTGAGCATGTCCTGCAGGGCGGCACCGGTCGGCGAGGTGACCAGGGCGACCACCTGCGGGAACCTTGGAATGGGCTGCTTGGTTTCCCCATCGAAGAGGCCCTCGGCCTGGAGGCGGCGCTTGAGCGCCTCGAAACGCGCCTGCAACCCGCCCTGCCCCTTCAGGCGCACCTGGCGCACCACCAGCTGGTACTGGCCGCGGGGTTCATAGACCGAGAGCTCCCCCTGCAGCTCAATCTGGTCGCCATCGCGGAAGCGCGCCGCCAGCCGCGCGGCGCCGCGGAACAGCACGCAGGAGACCTGCGAGCCCTCGTCCTTGAGGGTGAAATACTGGTGGCCGCTCGCCTGCAGCCGGTGGTTGCTGACCTCGCCGCCCACCCAGACCGTGCCAATGCGCTCCTCGAGCACCTCGCGAATCTCGCGGGTGAGCTGGCTGACGCTCCAGACGTTGTCGGCGGCCTCGGTCTCCATGCCCGCCATGGTGGCGCTGCCCGGCCGTCCCGCCAGCGGGAATTCCGCGCTCACCAAAAACGCCCGAGGGTGAAGTCCCAGAGCGCCGCCGCAGTCGCCAGCCAGCAGCGCCCCACCTCCGCCAGCCCCAGCCCCGGCGAGGACGAGGCGGCGATCAGCAGCAGGGCCAGCAGCAGCACGTTGACCAAAAAGATGAGCAGCATCGAGAAAAACTCGCCGTTGCGCTGCAGGTCGCTCTGCTCCATCGCCACCGTTTTGCAGGTGTAGGTGGCGTGAAACCACCAGGTGACGCCGAGCAGGACGTAAAACAGCCAGACCGGCTTGAAGCTGAACACCACCAGCCGGGCGTCGACCGTCACCAGGGCATTGAGGTTCCAGAACAGCGCGGCAATGCCGAACAGGGCCAGCACGCCCAGCGCGTACAGCGGGATCAGGTAGGGCGCCAGGGTGATCCAGGTGTTCGCCTTGTCGGTCTCAACGTAGCCGCCCGCGGCACCGTGGTTCCAGTCGTAGATCTTGCCGCCAAAGGCGCGTGCCATCAGCAGGTGGCTGACCTCGTGACCGAACACGTAAGTGTGCATCGGCCGCAGCCCGCCCAGGTAGGCCAGCCACCAGGCCGCGCCGCCGAGCATGAAAAACACCAGCGGCTCGCTGCGCCAGAACTCCAGCCGCACCAAGGCCCGCCAGAACATCTCCACCACGGTCAGCCCTGTCACCAGGCCCAGCGGCAGCAGGCCAAGCACGGCGATCCAGCGCTTGAGCGAACGTCGCTGCTCGTCGCTCAGGCCGCGGGCCTCGCGGCGCAGTCCGACCGGCCGCGCGCGCTCGCTCCGGCGCGGAGCGGAGCGGGTCTTGCTGACCGAGCGATAAACATTTTGCGCCATGGAGACCGTGATTTGTTAAGAGTTATTGATATTCTTCACAATCGCAGTGTCAACAACTCCAAGAAACGGGGTCCCTCTCAGCGGGCGATTCCCCCCTCGCCCAACATCCAAAAAACGTTCCTCACACCCCAGAAACCGTCGTTGCACCTCCGAACGGGGTTGCAAGCGTAGCAAACCACATCATTCTGCCATTCCCCCCTCGTTTATGAATGCCACCGTGCCCTTTCGGGCCAATTCCGACCTCCTCGACGCCAAATACCTCGAATGGAAGGCCGACCCCGCTGCGGTGGACGCCACTTGGGCGTCGTTTTTCGAAGGTTTTGAACTCGGCTTGGCGGAACTCGCCAAGCGTGGCGGGCGATCACAACCGGCAGCCGGCGGCCTGTCGGAAGAGACCCTGAATTTCCGCATGCGCGTCACCCAGGCGCTGCTCACCTTCCGCCGGCTCGGCCACACCGCCGCCCACCTTGACCCGCTCAGCCCGACCGGCCCCGAGGTTGCCGGCCTGACCCCCGAGGGTCTGGGCTTCACCCCCGCCGAACTGGATCAGGAAGTGCGCACGCAGATGTTCCGCGACGGCCAGCCGCTGTCCCTGCGCGCCATGTTCGAGGAGCTGCGGCGCGTTTACTGCGGCACCACCGGCTACGAATTCATGCACATCCACGCGCCGGAGGTGCGCGACTGGCTCCTGGAACGCATCGAACGGCGGCCGTTTGAACCCTCCCCCGCCCCTGAGGAACAGACCGCCGCCCTGCGCTGGCTGCTCGAAGCCGAGACCTTTGAGCGCTTCCTGCACCGCCGCTTCGTCGGCCAAAAGCGCTTCTCGGTCGAGGGCGGCGAATCGATGCTGGTGGCGCTGGAAACGATTCTGGAGAGCCTGCCGGCGCTCGGCGGCCGGGAAATCGTCATGGGCATGGCCCACCGCGGCCGCCTGAGCGTGCTCGCCAACTTCCTGCGCAAGCCGCTGGAAACCCTGTTTTACGAGTTCTCGGAAAACTACGTGCCGAACATGGTCGCCGGCGACGGCGACGTGAAGTACCACCTCGGCTTTGAGACCGTGCGCCGCACCCGCGACGGCCGTGAGGTCGCCGTCATGCTCGCCCCCAACCCGAGCCACCTGGAAGCGGTCGATCCGGTGGTCGAAGGCATGGCGCGCGCGCGCCAGCGCTTCCTCGATGACACAACCGCGCGCAACCAGGTCATCCCCGTGCTCGTCCACGGCGATGCCGCCTTCGCCGGCCAGGGCATCGTCGCCGAGGTGCTCAACCTCTCCCAGCTGCCCGGCTACCGCACCGGCGGCACGATCCACATTGTCGTCAACAACCAGATCGGCTTCACCACCCTGCCGGCCGACGCCCGCTCCAGCCGCTACTGCACCGACGTCGCCAAGATGATCGACGCCCCGGTCTTCCATGTGAATGGCGACTGCCCGCTTGAGGTCATGCGCGCCGCCCGCCTCGCCCTGGAATTCCGCCAGCAGTTCGGCAGCGACGTCGTGCTCGACATCGTGTGCTACCGTCGCTACGGCCACAACGAGACCGACGAACCCGCCTTCACCCAGCCGAACATGGCGCGCGCCATCGCCGCGCATCCGTCGACCGCCACCCTGTTCCGTCGCCAGTTGATCGAAACCGGCGTGCTCAACGAACCCGCCGCCGACGCCCTGCAGGCCGAGCTCGAAAACGAGCTCGAAGGCGGCATGACCACCCTCGCCGCCCGCGACGACGGCCAGGGCGGCAACCCGTTTGAAGGTTTTGTGGTCGAACCCCAGCCGGCCTACGACTACCGCGTCGTCGACACCGGTGTCG